>CBIHNZ010000025.1:0-77153 GCA_966211615.1 uncultured Sphingomonas sp. | reverse complement strand
TCACGGAGCCAGAATCAGATCGCAACGCTCACATCAATGGGTCCTGACCCTAAGGGAGCAAACAGGGCTGACCGCGCGAAGCTCGCCATCCCCTGCTTCGTCGCCTTCGCCACGACGACGCCGGCTGCGTAGGCCGTGCAGGGGAGAAGCCCGAATTAGGCAAAGGTGGAGATCATCCGCTGAGCAAATGATGTCTGGATTGTTTCTGAAATAGGTCCATAATGGACGTCGAAAGCCCCGACCTATCCAGCTCCGGGACTTTTTAGCTGAGCGCTCACGCCCCGATACGCCGTGAGCGCTCGGCTACCACTTCCATCGCGATAGCAGAAAGGCCCGGCGCTGTGCCGAGCCTTTCCGAGCATGTTCTCCGGCGATGGCCGCATCATGCCCTGCACGCTCGATCCAAACGCCAGCAAGCGCATGACATCATTCGGCGATTGTCTCCGGCGGCGGAACTCCACTTCTGGTCAGATCTCCAAGCCTCTGATGACAAGATAGCGGGCAACCTCAGCCTGCGAGCTACCGTAGCGGCCCATGCCCCGCTGGCCGGAGCGCCGCTCGCGCATGCTGAACGGGATCGGCCCCGCAGCCGTGGAGATCCTTCGGGATGTGTCGTGCCCATTGGCGGTGTTCGATCTGCTGCGGAGGCGTGCCGGCGGATCGGCTGCCCGTCAGGAAGCAGCCGATCCGCCGGAACCTCAGAAGGCAAGCCGGAGGCCCGCTGTCCCCTTCAGGCTGTAGCTCTTGCCGAAGTCGTTGATGGCGGTGTTGGCCGAGGCTTCGGAGTAGAGAGTGAGCCGGTCGCCCAACGTCACGCTGCCGCCCAGCCCCAGCTCGCCCCAGAGGCGATCATTGGCACGGGCGATCGGCGTACCGGAGACATCAGTGACCGTGCCGTCGAGCCATTCGTAAGAGAGGTTGCCCACGGCATAGAGATGGCTGCGATCGTCCTGCCGATCGAGCGCGATGCCCCAGCGGGTCTTGAGGCTGTCGCCGAGCTTGGAGGAGACCACCGCATCATTGGGATCTGTGAACCGGTCGAACCCGACAGTCGAATAGACCATCTGGATCTGCGGCGTTACCGAGAGGGTCTTCCCGATCGGCGCGCGCTTGCCGATCTCGACGCTATAGGCTTGGCCGGTACCGTCATTGCCGTCGACGAGCGTTCCGAGCACTGCGGACTTCAGCTTGCTGTCGAACCAGGTCACCTGCGCGCGACTGTCGACATAGAAGCCCTGCGGGCCGAACCAGCTCAATGTCGCGCCGGCGCTGTAGCCCTTTGTCTTGATGCTGCCGTTGCCGAACAGCGAGCCGATGCTGGCATTCGCTTCGCCATAGCCACCGATGACCCCAAGGACGAGGCTCGCGCCATCGCCACGCGCGCTCAGTACATGGTCGGCGCCGAGCTCGACTTTCCAACTGTCGATATTGACGTCGGCGAGGCTGGTCGAGAGCGTCGCGTTCGGCCGCGTCCGCTTGCTCTCCATGCGACCCCAGATGCCGAAGGACTTGCCGTTACTCTCCGGAGCCCATTGGCGGTTGCCGATCCGCTCCTGCATCGTGCCGAGGTCGTTGAGCGTGAGCAGGGTCTGGCCATAGGCTTCGTAGATCGGGACGCCGGGCTGGTAGAGCGGGAGGTCCGGCGTGTCGGGCGTGTCGGGCGTGCCGCCGTTCAGCAGGCTCGAGCGCAGATACCAGTCGCCATCGGCGGCGGTGGTGACCCCGTTCTTGTAGAGGCGATAGCCATAGGCGCCCGCGATCAGCGCCTGGTCGCCCTGGAACACATAGTCGCCGTTGAGCGTGAATAGACCGTCGGACGCGCCGGTCACGTCGACGATCTTGATGCCGGTGACCGTCTGAGCGCCGAGCCCGCCGCGGTTGACGACGTCGATCGCGGTGCTGCCCGTGGTTGCGCCGTTCACCACGAGGAGATCGGTCTGCGAACCGTCGCCGCCAAGGGCGGCCTCGATCTCGAGACGTCCGCCCGAGCCGGTATACCCTGCCACGGTCAGCGTGCCGAACCCGTCGCGCCCCGGGGCCACGATGCCGGCGTTGGTAACACTGCCGACCCGCCCGGTGCCTTCGAGACGGGCACCGCCGTTGACTGCAACCGCGCCGCCGAGCGTGCCGGTGACCGCGAGCGTGCCGCCCGCGACGGTCGTGGCTGCGGTATAGCCGCCATTGTCGCCGGTGAGGAGCAAGGTACCCGTTCCCGCCTTGGTAAGCGTGCCGGTGCCCGAGAGCTGGCCATTGAGCGTGAACATGGTCGCATCCGCGGTCGAAATCGTTCCCGCACCTGCCAGCGTGACGGCGCGGTTGCCGGCGAGGCTCGCCGTAGTCGCGAGTGTACCGCCGTCGAGCGTCACACCACCCGCTGCAGCGCCGAGATTGGCGTCGGCCGCGATCTGGACCGTGCCGCCGTTGATCAGGGTGCCACCGGTGTAGCTGTTGGTGCCGCCGAGCACGAGCGTGCCGGCATCGGTCTTGACCAGTTGCGTGTCACCCGACAGCGCAGCGTTGATTGTCGCGGTGAACCCGGCGCCTCCTGTGCTGCCGTCTCCCACGCGGATCGTCGTCTGGGGTCCGGTCAGCGCGACCTCGCCACCAGTGATCGTATAGCCGCCGGTCGCGAACTGCATGCCCGAAGCCGTCACCTGGCCGGAACCGTTGTCGACCGTGACCGTGCCGGCGGTGCCGCCGAACACCGCGAACGCACCATCGGAATAGGCGGCGTTCAGCGCTCCGCTGGCGTCGGTCCAATTGTCGCTGCCGGTGCCGTTCTGCCAGACGCCGGTGCCGCCATTGATCACGCCATTGTTCTTGGGGCCAGCCGCGCCGTCCCAGAAGTTCAGGGTCAGCCCAGCGCTGTTGACCAAGTTCACCTGGCCCGCGACCGAGGTCTGCACGGTGACGTTGCTGCCCGCGGGCAGCGCGCCGAGCGTCAGGCCGTTGTCCGTGAGCGCGCCGCCATAGTCGAATACCCTGTACACGCCGACGTCGAACATGCCGCCGGTGGGCACCGTCACATTGATCGTGCCGTCGAGCGTGAGGTCGCCGCCGACCTTGACCAGGTCGTTGAGCGTCCCGCCCGCGACATTGGCCTGGCCGAACTCATAGGCGAGCTGGGAGCCCGTCGCCAGCGACAGATTCCCGCCGATGGTCAGCGTGCCCGCGCCGCCCGCGCCAGGGGTGAGGGCCGCGCCATCGGCAAGTGCCACATTGCCGCCGACCATGCCGGTACCGCCCAGGCTGGCACCTGCCACGACATTGGTCGCGCCAATGGCGGCCGAATAGTCGCCGTTCACCAGCAAAGTGCCCGCGGCGACGGTGGTGACGCCCGCATAGCTGCCAGTGCCGCCGAGCACGAGGGTTCCCGTGCCGTTCTTGGTGAGGCTGCCTGCGCCAGTCACGCTGCCGGCCAGGGTCAGGGTCATGCCGGCATCGGTGCTGAATGTGCCTGCCCCGGCAAGCGCGACTGCTCGGGCCGAGTTCAGATCGGCGGTGGTGTTGAGCGTGCCTCCATCGAAGCTCAGACCACCCACGCTATTGCCCAGATTGGCGTCGCTCGCGATGCGGAGCGTGCCGCCGTTGATCGCCGTGCCGCCGGTGTAGCTGTTGGCGCCCGCGAGCACGAGCGTGCCGAGGTCGGTCTTGACCAACTGGGTGGCGCCGGTGAGATCGGCGGCGATCGTGGCGGTATAACCCATTCCTCCCACGGTGCCGTCGCCGACCCGGATCACCGATTGCGGCCCGGTCAACGCCAGCGCGTCGCCGGCGATCGTATAGCCGTCGGTCGCGAACTGCAGTCCCGAGGCCGTGACCACGCCCAGGCTGTTGTCGACCGTCACCGTGCCGGCGGCACCGGTAAAGATCGCGAAGGCGCCGTCGGCATAGCCGGCATTCACCGCGCCGCTGGCATCCGCCCAGCTGTCGTTGCCTGCCCCGCTCTGCCAGACGCCGTTGCCGCCGTTGACGATGCCGTTGAACTTGGGCCCGGCTGCGCCGTCCCAGAAGTTGAGGGTCGCACCGCCGACATTGATCAGGTTGACCTGGTTGGCGACCGAGGTCTGCAGGAACACGTCGGCGCCCGCCGGCAGCGCACCGAGCGCAAGGCCGTTGTCGGTCAGCGTGCCGCCGTAATTGGCGATGCGGTAGAGGCCGATGTCGAACGCGCCGCCCGGCGTGACCGCAACGTTGAGCGTGCCGTCGAGGGTGAGGTTGCCGCCGACATTGACGAGATCGTTGAGCGGACCGCCCGGATTGTTCGCCTGACCGAACTCATAGGCGAGCGTCGAGCCTCCGCCGAGCGCGAGATTGCCGTCGATCGTGAGCGCGCCGGCGCCGCCCGCGCCGGGCGCGAGCGTTGCGCCATTGGCCACGACGACGTCGCCGCCGATCGTGCCGCGGCCGCCCAGCGTGGCGCCCGAGGCGACGCTGGTGAGCCCGGTTGCCGCCGACTGGTTGCCGTTGACCAGCAGCGTGCCGGCAGTGACGTCGGTCGTGCCGGTATAGCTGTTGGCGCCGCTGAGCGTGAAGGTGCCGGTACCGTTCTTGACCAGTGCACCCCCGGCACCGGCGATCGTGCCGGAGAAGCTGGTGCTATTGGCGGTGCCGAAGGTGAGCGTCTTGCTGCCGAGTGCGACCGTGCCGGCGCCGCTGAGGTCGCCGATCGTCGTGCCGGTCCCCACCAGGCCGCCGATGTCGAACGCCGCGCCGCCATTCACCGCCACCGCGCCGCCGCTATAGAGCGAACCGTTGCCGGCGAGCACGAAGGTCCCGCCCGCGACCGTGGTGCCGCCGGTATAGCTGTTGGCCTGGAAGAGCCGCACCGCGCCGTTCGGGGCCGCAATCACGACGCTGCCGCCAGTGCCCCCGGCAATGCCTCCATCGGCGATGGTGCCCGACCAGTCGCTGAACGAGTTGCCGAAGCCCAGCGTCAGGACCTTGGAGCCCAGGGCGATGGTGCCGGCGGGGCCGCTGTTGAGCTGGATGACGCGCGCGCCGGTGTTGGTCTGGGAGATGTCGAAGACCGTGCCTGCGCCGACCACGAGGTTGCCGGTGCCGACGGTGCCCGCGCCCGCGAGCGCCAGCGTGCCGCCGGCGATGATGGTCCGGTTGTTATAGGTGTTGGCGCCCGTCAGCGTCAGCGTGCCCGAGCCGAGCTTGTTGACGAAGTTTCCGGCCGAATTATTGGGTCCGTCGCCGATCACGCCGGCGAGCGTGACATCGAAGCCCTGGGTGTCGATGTTGTTCGAGTTTGGGCTACCCAGCAGCACGCCGCGCGCCGAGGTGAACGAGGCGCCGGCCTGGAGCGTGCCGCCCTGGAGCGACAGCGTCCCCGCCACATTGCCGAGATTGGCATCGCTCGACACCTGCACCGTGCCGCCGCCGACGGTGGTACCGCCCGAATAGCTATTGGTGCCAGTCAGCGTCAGGACGCTGCTGCCCAGCTTGGTGAGCGAGCCCGTGCCCGAGATCGTGCCGTCGAGCGCGATCGTGCCCGAGCGGTTGACCACCAGTGCGCCATTGTTGGCGATGTCGCCGGTGATGCTGCCCGTCGCGCCGCCATTGCCAATCTGGAGCGTGCCGCCGTCCACCGTGGTGCCGCCCGCATAGCTGTTGGTGCCGGTGAGCACGAGGGTGCCGAGGTCGGTCTTGACCAGGCCTGCCGGACCCGCGAGCTCGCTCGCGATGGTCGCGCTATAGCCCGCGCCCGCCGCACTGCCGTCGCCCACCTGGACGATCGCCTGCGCCCCGGTGAGGGTCAGCGCGTCGCCGGCGATCACATAGCCAGTGCTCGCGAACTGCATGCCGGACGCGAGGACGTTGCCGCTGCCGTTATCGACGCTCACCGTCCCGGGCGCGGCCGAGAAGATCGCGAAGCTGTCCGGGGTGTAGTCGGCGTTCAGCGCGCCGGTGCTGTCGGTCCAGTTGTTCGAGCCGCCGCCGATGCGCCATATGCCGTTTCCGCCGTCGATCTGGCCGTTGTTCTTGGGGCCGGCCGTGCCGTCCCAGAAGGTCAGCGTCTGCCCGGCGGTGTTGACGAGGTTGACCTGTCCCGCGATCGCGGTCTGCACCGACACGGTGCTGCCGCTCGGCATCGTGCCGAGGATGAGACCATTGTCGGTGAGCGCGCCGCCATAGTTGAACACGCGGTAGATACCCGGGCCGAAGCTGCCCCCGGCCGACACCGACACATTGAGCGTGCCATCGAGAGTGACGCTGCCGTCGATATTGACGAGATCGTTGTGCGTGCCGCCTGCGACATTCGCTTCGCCGAACTGCATCGACAGCGTCGCGTTGGAAGCGAGCGACAGATTGCCGTGGATCGTCAGCAGGCCCGGCAAGCCGTCGATGCCGCCCGGATTGAGCGTCGCGCCATCCGCGATCGAGACATCGCCACCGATCACGCCGGTGCCGCCAAGCGCCGCGCCGGAGGCGACACTTGTCAGGCCCGTGGCGGCCGTCTGGTCGCCATTGACGAATAGTGCGCCCGCATTGACCACGGTATCGCCTGAATAGGCGTTGGCTCCGGTCAGGATCAGCGTGCCCGCACCGTTCTTGGCCAGATTGCCCGTACCATTGATCACGCCCGTCAGGCCGAAATTGGTGCCGGTATCGGTTAGCAGGGTGCCGTTGCCCGTGAGCGCCACCGCGCGGCCGCTGTCGAAGTCCGCCGTCGTCTCGAGCGTACCGCCGTTGAAGGTAAGGCCGCCCGCCGCATCACCCAGATTGGTGTCGTTGGAAATCTGAAGCACACCGGCATTGATCGCAGTGCCCCCGGTGTAGCTGTTGGTGCCGGTGAGCAGGAGGGTGCCCAGGTCCGATTTCAGCAACTGGGCCGTTCCGGTCAGTTCGGCCGCGATCGTCGCGGTCGTGCCTGCACCCGCCGCCGTGCCGTCGCCGACGCGGATCGTCGCCTGCGAACCGGTGAGGGTGACGGCGTCGCCCTGGATCACATAGCCGTCGGTCAGGAACTGCATGCCCGCCACGTTGACCGCGCCGAGGCTCTCATCCACCGCGACGGTGCCGGCAGCCCCCATGAACACGGCAAAGGCGCTGTCGGCGAACGGCGCATTGGGGATGCTGCCGTCGTCCACCCAATTGTCGTTGCCGGTGAAGCGCTGCCACACGCCATTGCCACCATCGACGATGCCGTCATTTTTCACGCCGGTGCCGTCCCAGTACCGGAATTGGAGGCCCGAGGTGTTCACCAGGTTCACCTGATTGGCGATCGAGGTCTGCACATAGAAATCGGGCGACGGAATCGTGCCGATCGTCAGTCCGTTGTCGGTGAGGGCTCCGGCATAGTTGATGATGCGGTAGATGCCCGGATCGAAGCTGCCGCCCACCGATGTCTGCACGTTGAGGGTGCCGTCGAGCACCAGGTTGCCACTGACATTGACCAGGTCGTTGAGCGCTCCGCCCACGACATTCGCCTGACCCAGATTGACGTTCAGGATCGAGCCGGTCGCAATGTTCAGATTGCCGTTGATCGTCAGCGCTCCCGGCGCGATGCCGCTATCGCCGGGATTGATCGTGCCGCCGTTCACGACGACGCTTCCACCAATCGTTCCCTTGCCCCCGATCGTGGCGCCCGAGGCAATTGTGGTCAGTCCGGTCGCGGCGGTCTGATCGCCGTTGACGAGCAGGGTGCCTCCCGAGACCGTCGTCGCTCCCGTATAGCTGTTGCCACCCGTCAGGATGGTGGTGCCCGCCACCTGGTTGATCGTGCCCGCACCCGATATGGTATTGGCGAAGTAATAATCGGCCTCGACATGGTTGAAGTTCAGCCGTCCGGTGCCGGGGCCGAAGGTGATCGCGCCGTCGAGGAAGCCCGCAGCCGCGGCCGGCCCGCCCTCGACACCGCCGATATTGACGACGCCGGTTACCCCGACGGCATCGTCGGCGATCGTGAGGCTGCCGGCGGTCACCCGCGCGCCATCGGCGATCGTCAGGACGCCGCTGCCGGCGGTCGATCCCACCACCAGTTCGTTGGTCGTCGTGAAGGTCGATCCGGCGCCCGAAACCAGCGCGCTGGCGCCCTGCGCGGCGATCGTTCCGATCTGCGCCGAATCGAAGCGCGCGGCGCCGCCGGCGAGCACCGAGAACTGGCCATCGCGCTGAAGCAACACGCCGGTGCTCGTCCAGTTGGATCCGGTGCCGGTGATCGTTACGGTGGGGGCGGTCGTGTTGCCGTTAAGGCTGCCGATCGCGTTCAAGCCACTCGATCGCACCGTCCCGCCGCCACTGATCGTAACAGTCGCGGTCGTGCCCGTCAGCGACCCATTCGCGGCCGTCAGCGCACCGCCGATGTCGATAAGCGAACCCGTGCCCGCCACGTTGAGCGTCGCTGGCCCCGCGGCTCCCGTCGGCGCGAGCACCATCGGTCCCGTAGTCGTCCGAATGGTTCCGCCATTCGTCACGTTGATTGTCATCGCTCCACCAGTGGTGAGAGCGTTGACGCGCTGCGCCACGAGGGTCGACCCCATGCCGGAAACCGTGATCGCACCGCCTGAAGTACTGGCGACCGCACCCGTCGAAACCGTGTTACCCGCGTTGATAATGATCGTGGTGCCGGGCTGGGCGGTGATATTGCCGCCGACACTGCTGTTGCCGGTGAGCGTCAATATCCCTTCGTCGACAGAAATCGCACCGGCGCCGGTGATCGATCCGCCGTAGGTGTAGCTGTCCGACCGATTGAAGGAGACGCCTGCACCGGCATTGACGACAATGTCACCCGCGATCGAGCCGGTGGTGCCGCCATTGCCGATATTCAGCCCGCCACCGTTAACGGTGGTGCCGCCACTGTGGATGGCATCGCCCGTCAAGACCAGCGTGCCGGTTCCGCTCTTGATGAGCATGCCGCCGCCTGTGATGGCGCCGGTCAATGTAAGCGTTGTGCCGGTATTCGTGAGCATGGTGCCCGCGCCGGTTAGCGTGATCGCCCTGACGGTCGTCAGTGTCGTGGTCGTGTTGAGTGTGCCGCCGTTGAAATCGAGCCCGCTACCTGCGGCGCCGAGATTGGCATCGCTCGCGATACGCAGCGTACCGCCATTGATGGCGGTGCCGCCCGTATAGCTGTTCGCGCCGGACAGGATCAGCGTGCCCAGGTCGGTCTTGACGAGCCGGGTCGTGCCGGTGAGCGCGGCGGCGATCGTGGCGGTGTAGCCCGCGCCGACAGCCGTGCCGTCGCCGACGCGGATCATCGATTGCGGGCCGATCAGCGTCAGCGGGGCACCGTTGACGAGATAGCCGTTGCTCGCGAACTGCAGTCCGGACGCAGTCACCGCGCCGCCGCTATTGTCCACCGCCACGGTGCCGCCGGTTCCGGCGAAGATGGCGAGCGTGCCATCATCATAAGCAGCATTCACGCTGCCATCGGCATTGGCCCAGTTGTTGTCGGCGCCACCAAGGTGCCAGGTGCCGTTGCCGCCATCGATCACATTGTTGAACTTCGGCCCGGCATTGCCGTCCCAGAAGCTCAGCGAAAGCCCGACGGAATTGACCAGATTGACCTGGCCGGCCACCGACGTCTGAACGGTGACGCTGCTGCCGCCCGGCATCAGGCCAAGCGTGAGGCCATTGTCGGTGAGCGCGCCGCCATAGTTGAAGACGCGGTAGATGCCGCCGCCGAAGGCGCCGCCCGCCGATACGTTGACGTTGATCGTGCCGTCGAGCACCAGGTTGCCGCCGACATTGACGAGATCGTTGAGCGGGCCGCCCGCGACGTCTGCCTGGCCGAACTCAAAGTTGAGGACGGAACCGCTCGCCAGCGACAGGTTGCCGTTGATCGTCATCGTACCCGGACTATTGCCCGGGGCGAGGACGCCGCCATTGGCCACGTTCACATTGCCGCCAATGATCCCGTTGCCACCGAGCGTCGCGCCGGAGGCAATGCTGGTGAGGCCGGTCGCGGCCGACTGGTCACCGTTGATCAGCAGCGTGCCGGCATTCACCGCTGTAATGCCGGCATAGCTGTTGTTCCCGGTCAGCGTGACCACGCCGGCGCCCTTTTGCGTGACCGACCCCGTTCCCGAGACAAGGCCGCCAAAGCCGATATTGTCCGAGCGATCAAAGACCAGCGACCCGTTGTTCGTCACATTGCCGAGGATCGAACCGGAGGTCCCGCCATTGCCAAGGGCCAGCGTGCCGCCTGAGATCGTCGTGCCGCCGGCATAGCCGTTCGCGGCGGTCAGGATCAGCGTGCCTGTGCCCGACTTGGCAAGTCCGCCTACCCCGGAAACAACGCCGCTAAGGGTGAAGCTGGTTCCGCCATCGGTCAGCACGGTGCCCGCGCCGACCAGCGTCGCAGCGCGCACGCTGGTGATGTTCGCGGTCGTACGCAATGTGCCGTTGTTGAAGCTGAGCGGGCCCGCGGCTGCACCCAGATTGGCATCGCTGGAGACCTGTAGCGTCCCTGCATTGATCGCCGTCCCGCCGGCATAGCTGTTGATGCCCGTCAGGATCGTGGTGCCTGCGCCGTCCTGCCGCACCGAACCGGTGCCGGAGATCACGCCATTGAAGGTGAGGATATCCGACCGGTTGAAGGCCAGCACGCCATCATCAAGGACGTTGCCGGTGATGCTGCCCATCGTCCCGCCATTGCCGAGCTGCAGCGTGCCGGCGCTGATCGTGGTGCCGCCGGTATAGGTGTTGGCACCGGTCAGGATCGTGGTGCCCGCACCGAGCTGCTGGACCGAACCCGTCTGCGTTATGACACCGCCATAGGTCAGCGTGTCGGACCGGTTGAAGCCGAGGATCCCGAGATTGTTGACAGTGGCGCTCGCGATCGAGCCCGACACGCCGCCATTGCCGAGGATGAGCGTGCCCGCGTTGATGTTGGTCGGGCCGCTATACGTGTTGGTGCCGGTCAGCAGCCAGGTGCCGCTGTCGTTCTTGGCCAATGTGGTGACGCCGCTGCCGGCATTGCCGATCGAACCGGCGAGCGTGTTGTTGCCGCTGTTGGTGCCGCCGAGCGCGATGGTGCGCGCCTGGTTCGCGCCCGCCAAGGTCACGAACCCCGTGTCGGTGAAGACGATGGCGCCGGTGCCCGAGGATTCGATAAAGGTCGTGCCAGCCGAGAGCGTGAACAGCCGGTTGGTCGTGTCGCCCGTGCCGGTATAGCGCAGCGTCGATCCGTTGCCGATCACCAGGTTGGCCGCGGCGGCCGATGACGCGCCGATGCTGCTCGCCAGCCCGCCGTCGCTCAGCTTGTCGACGCCGAGCACGCCGCCATTGATCGTGGTGATGCCGGTATAGAGGCTGTTCGGATTGTTGAGGATCCAGGTGCCCGCGCCGTCCTTGGTCAGCGAGGTCACGCCCGCGCCATTGTCGGTGAGCTGCGCGGCGAGGCTATTGTTGCCGGTATTGGTGCCGCCGAGCGCAATCGTCTGGTTGGTGCCGGGGGCCGAGAAGGCGACCGCGCCAGTGTTGGTGAAGGCGATGGCACCCGTGCCCGAGGATTCGAGCCGGCTTCCGGCCGAGCCGCCGAGCGTGAACAGGCGATCGGTGCTGCCGGCTGCTCCGATATAGCTGAGCGTGCCGCCATTGAGGACGAGGTTGCCCGCCGCGTTGCTCGATGCGCCGATCGCGCTGTTGGTGCCGCCATCGACCAGGCACCCAACCTGGAGCACGCCGCCGCTGATCACGGTGGTGCCGGTATAGCTGCTGCCGCAGCCGGTGAGCGCCTGGCTGAACCCGCCGATCTTGACCAGCCCGCCGCTGCCGCTGATCGCGCCGGCAAAGCTCGCCGGGCCGCTGCCCCAGTTGAGCGTGAGCGTCGCCGTGCCAAGCGTGACGTTGCCGCCCGCCGCGCCACCGCCATTCAGAACCGCGATGGTGGAGCTGAAATTGGCGAGGTCGAGCGTCACGCCTGCCGCATTCGTCATCGTCACGGCGCGCGTGCCGAGCGCATTGACCGCTCCGGCGCGCACGGTGCCGCCATTGACGGTCAGCCCGCCGGTGAATGTGTTGTTGCCGGACAGGACCAGCGTGCCCGCGCCATCCTTGCGGAAGGCGCCGGCGCCCACGATCGGACCGCTGATCCCGAGCACGGTGGCGGCGTTGGCCACATTGATGGCGCCGGTACCGCCCACCGTGATCCCGCGGTTGATGCTCGTGCTGCCACCGGCATAGGCGAGGACGCCTCCGCTCAGGACGAGGTTGGCGGAGGCACTGGTCGAGGCGCCGATGCCGCTCGCCTGGCCGCCATTGGCAAGGCAATCCACGCTGAGCGTGCCGCCGATGACGCTGGTCGCGCCGGTATAGTTGTTGTTGCAGCCGAGCAGGGTCTGCGCGCTGCTATTGTCCTTGGTGAGTCCGCCGACGCCGGTGATGGTACCGCTGAAACTGACGTTCGTCCCACCCACCGTGAGCGTCGCTCCGCCGAGGCGTACAGTGCCGCCATTCGCGCCACCACCCGACAACCCGCCGACCTTGTTGTTGAAGCCATTGAGATCGAGCGTCACGCCGGCAGCATCCGCCAGCGTCATGGCGGCGGGACCGCCGAACGCCTGGGTCGACCCGGCGCGCAACGTGCCGGCGTCGATCGTGGTCGGGCCGGTATTGGTATTGGCACCCGACAGGACCAAGACGCCGGCGCCGGCCTTATGGAACGGCACGGCGCCCACTATCGTGCCGCCGACGGTCAGGGTCGTACCGGCATTGGCGACATCCACCGCGCCGCCCGCGATCCCGCTGAGCGTAAAGCCACGATCGGTGCTGGTCGTCGCCCCGGTATATTGCAGCGTGCCGCCGGTCTGGATCACGAGATTGGCGGAATCCGACGACGACGCGCCGATGCCGCTCGCCGTGCCGCCGTTCGCCAGCGTGTTGACCGACAGCGTGCCGGCCGAAATGGTGGTGATGCCGGTATAGGTATTGGCGGCGTTCGCCAGCGTCAGCGTGCCCGCGCCAGTCTTGGCGAAGCCGGCATCGTCCGAACCGATGACCACGCCGCCGAAGCTCAGATTGCCGCTGTCGACCTGGATTGCGCGCGACGGACCGCCGTTCACCAGCGTGAAGCCGCGATCGGTCGTCCCGGGGCCGACGCCGGTATATTGCAGCGTGCCGCTCTCGATCACCAGATTGGCGGAATCCGCCGTCGATGCGCCGATCGCACTGTTGGCGCCACCATTGGCGACGCTGTCGATGGCGAGCGTGCCGCTGCTGAGCGTCGTTCCGCCGGTATAGCTGTTGCTCCCGGTCAGCGCGACCTTGCCGGTTCCGCCCTTGGCAAAGCTGGTAGCGCCGCCATTGTCGACGATCGTTGAGGCGACCGTGAAGGTACCGGTGCCCGTGCTGTTGTCCAGCACGCCCAAGGTGCCGCCCCCGGCCGCGCCGGTGATCGAGCCGCCGGTAATCGTCTCGCTGGCATTGTTGACGCTGGAGGCGACGATGATCGTGCCGTCGACGCCGAGCGTGTTGCCGGCGCCGACCGTGACTATCGAACCGGCCGCGGCAGTATATTTGAGGCCGCCGAGCTGGACGTTGCCCGAGACAGTGTTGGCGAAGGGCGTGTTGGCCGCTCCGCCGGTATCGGCGACGACGTCGCCGCTCAGCCAGGTGCTGGCATTATCCTTCTCGGCATAGGTGGTGAAGGCGACGACATGGCCGCTGGTGACCTGCGCATAGTCGGTGCCGTTGATCGTCGCCCAGCCGAGCGCGCCGTCGGCATTGCTCGTCGTGATGTCGCTGCCCGCGGACG
The DNA here is from genome assembly GCA_966211615.1 of uncultured Sphingomonas sp. Lineage (GTDB taxonomy): Bacteria > Pseudomonadota > Alphaproteobacteria > Sphingomonadales > Sphingomonadaceae > Sphingomonas. The sequence goes on along the minus strand of CBIHNZ010000025.1, from coordinate 63,445 downwards.
TCGCGAAATCGAGCAGGCCGCCCGTATGGTTGAGCGCGCCGAGGTCCAGCAGCATCGTGCCGCCGGCGCCGGCGGCCATGACGATCCGGTTGTTGCCAAGGCCAAGGTTGAGCCCGCTGAAGGTCTGGCCATTCGCCGCTCCCGCCGCGCCGGTGAGCGTGAGCGTACCGCCAGTCATATTGAGCACGGACGCACTCGACAGGATGTTGGTGGTCGGCGCCCCTGCGGCGGAGAAATTCAGCGCCAGCGTGCCCCCGTTGATCGTCGTGTCGCCGCTATAGCTGTTCTGTCCCGCCAGCGTGAGCGTGCCGGTACCGCGCTTCGACAGGCCGCCGGTGCCGGTGATGCTGCCCGCATAGGTCGTGCTGGTGGTGCCGTTGACCGTCAGGTCGGCACCAGTGAGCGCCACGCTGCCGCCCGTTCCCGCAAGCGAGGTGACCTCGACATCATGGGTATTGAGGTCCAGCGTGCCGCCATTGACGGTCACCGCGTTCGGCGTGCCGAAGGCCTGGTCGCTGCCGGCCTGCAGGGTCCCGCCCGCGACAGTGGTCGTTCCGTTATATGTATTGGCGCCGCTGAGCAGCCAGATGTTTCCCGCGGCGCCGTTCACGGCCAGATTGCCGTTGCCGGAAATCACGCCGGAGAGGGTGTTTGTGCCTGCGAAGCTGCCGCCAAGAATGAAGGTGTCGCCCGGGCTTGCGGGATTGAAGGCGGCCGCGCCGGTAAGGGCGAGCGTGCCCGTACCGTCATTGAGAATGCTGCTGGCGCCGTTGAGGAGCAGCGCGCGATTGGTGCTGCTCCCGGTGCCGGTATAGGATAGCGTGCCGCCGTTGAGCGAGATGGTCCCGACACCGGCACCCGTCCCCAGCGAACTGGCGGTGCCCTGGTCGGCTAGCGAGTTTGCCCTTACGGTGACGGCCTGGATCGTGATGGCACCGCCAAAGGTGTTGGCGTCATTCAACGTAATGCTGCGATTCGTCCCGCCGCCCATGAAAATAAACGGCCGAGTTGCAAGGTTGCTGCTGATGACGCCCAGCAGCGCCAGGTCTGCGGTCTGCGCGTCTAGAATGACCGATGATGTATACCCTCCCCCGGCATTTATGTCTCCGGTGACGGTGAGCGTGCCGCTTCCCTGATTTCTCAGGATGGAGGAGCCCGTCTGGGGAGCCATGCCCCAGCTGCGATTCGATGTCGCGCCGCTACCGACATAGACGGCGGCCGCATTGCGAACGAAGATCGTACCGTTGGCAACCGTGGTCGCCGCGCCCAGGGCGCTCGCCTCGCCCAGATTACCGATCGATGTGAAGTAGAGATTGAAGCCGTCGGTGCCCACCCCCCCGGTGAAATCATTGGTGTCGTCGGTAAGCGTCGTTTGCGCGACAAGATTGAAGCCGCCGGCGCCGGTTATATGCGCCGAGCCGACGCCCCCACCAATGCTGGAGGAGCCGGAGAGAAGCGTGACGACGCGGCTGCTGGCCAGCGCGCCCGTGCTCCGCAAGATTGCCCCCGAGGACAGATTGATCGTGTTGCTCGCGGCCCCCAGCGCCGAATCGCCACTGACGCTCAACGTCCCCGCGGCCACATTGACGCCGCCGATGAAGGTGTTGGCGCCAGTGAGAGTCAGGGCGCCGGCGCCCGCCTTGGTCAGATCTGCATTGCCGGCAAGGATCGAATTGATGGTGGCGGTGCCATTGGTGGTGATCGTCGGCGTGGCGCCGGCGAGGGTCAGCGTGCTTCCGGTGAGCGTGTAGGTGGAGTTGGTGTTGAAGGTGAGGTTGTGCACGGTGATCGGCGTGCCCAACGTTACCGTGGCGGTCGCCCCGATGGGGCCGCCGAAGATGGCGTTGTCGATGCCCGCATTGTTCCACGGAGTATAGGGGCCGCTGACGCCATCGCCATTGGGGCTCCAGGTGGAGGTGCTCGTGTTCCAGGTGCCGCTGCCGCCGGTGTTGGCCGCTGTGCCGTTGGGATCCCAGTTCCTGTCCTGTTGCGCATAGGCGACCGACGGCAGGCCGATCAGCATCATCACCGCGAGCGAGGTGCCGCAAAGCAGGCGCCTGGAAGTGACTCTGGCGCGCTTCTTAAGGCTCGCTCGATTGGTCGCGATGCTCATTCAATACTCTCCAGAACGCATGGAACGGCCTCGCCCGGCAAGCGCCGAGCATGGTAGGAAATCGGTGTCAGGAAGACTTGGTGCTGAGAGCCCGGACGGGCTCAAATCGAGCAGGTGTTTCGGCAGGTGGCCGCAGATCGCGCCGCATATTCATACGCCCTTTCACTGGCAGCCCCGCTAACTCGATAGAGTCCGGAAGCTTTGCGTCCTGCCGTCGCCGACAGTTTGCCGTTTTCAGTGGGGTCGTTTCGCGTGACCCAGCGCCCTATCGCGCTGCGCAAAGCCGGTCGATAGCAGGCCATCAAATACGATCCCATCGCTATGTTCTTGCGCGGCGATCATTATCAAATCATTACAAATCGATCGTTTCAAACATATTTACTTCATCTCGCAGTCGACTGAAAAATATGGTAATTTACATTCATGTAAGTGTGGGCCTGGATCCGCCGATCAGGATATGATCGCCAGCCTGCACGTTGGGCGGAGGGCCATCATGGCACCTTCTGCGGCGTCGTCGCGAACGGCGGCGCGGAGGCTTGCCGACAAGCATTCTCCGAGGAGCAAGTGCGCGATGTCTTCGGACCGATCGATCAAAACCTTCATCGGCGTGGAGAAAGTGGAAATCGCTTCCTCGCATCGAGGACGGCCAACTTCGGACGCCCTTCAGGATTCGCTGCAGGCTTGCGCGCGCTTTTTGCCACCCAGCCTTCGCGATCAGGGCCGAAATCTTATAAAAAGGTCCGATTTAGATCGTTCTTATTTCCAGAAATTGGGGGCATCCTTGGGGGCATTTAGACGACGAGTTGACGAAAAATCCGCAGATTTCGGGCGTTTTTAACTGTCGCCATGGTAGCCGGCGGACCCACCAAAGCCTCTCGCACTGGCACAAGCTGGCATTGTCATTTTGCCGATCGCCTGGGCGACCAGGAACGCCTCTCCATCACCGTTCCGCGACGGCCGCGCGGCGGTCCACTCTATGCGCTCAATTGCACCAGCCGCCACAAGCGGGCGCGATACCCGCCAGTTCATGGGTAAGGCGGCGCGTTCCTGAGCCCGCGCTACGGTTCCCCCGCGGTCGGATGGCGCAAGGAGGCGGCGGGGTCCGCGAATCGCGATTGTCGTAATAATATATAATTATATCAATTGATTCTTCTTAGTTGCTTATAAAGGTGGTGACAGGTCCGGAAAGTGGCAATAGGGCCTCGCCGTGACCTCCCCCCCTTTGTCGGCGCGGTTGCCCTGGACTTTGCGCCGGCAGGGAATCTTCGTGCTGGCACTCGGGGCGATGCTGCCATTCCTGTTCGTGCGTATCCCGCCGCTGACCGATATTCCCGGTCATATCGGCGCCTTTGCTGTGCAGGTGGCGCCGTCCGGAAGCCCGTTGCGCCAGTATTTCGGTTTCGACTGGAAGCTCACACTCAACATGGCGAGCGAACTGGCCATCGAGCTGCTGTATCGGCCTTTGGGACTGTTCGGAGCGACGTGGCTGCTCTGCGCCATGGTCCCGACTATCACCGTCGCGGGGTTACTGACGGTGACGCGACGGCTCAATCCGGAGACGCCCGCCTCCCTGCCCTGGGCGCTCCTGTTCGTCTACAATATCGCTTTCCTGACCGGTTTCCTCAACTATGCGCTGAGCGCTGGCATGGCGCTTTGCGCGTTCGCGGCATGGATGGCGCTGGGAACACGCCCCTGGCTGCGCGCGGCACTGTTTCTACCGCTTACGCCGGCGTTGCTGGTCGGCCATGCCGAGGGAGGCGCGCTGCTGGTGATATGGATCGCCAGCTGGGAATTGTGGCGCGTGGATGGGTGGCGCCCCAGCCAATGGCGTCTGGCCAGGCTGGGTCACGTGACATCGCGCCTCTGGCCTCTCGCGACAGCAGTGCTTCCCATCCTGGCCAGTGCGTCGGGGGACGGGCCGACGACCTTTCCGGTACTGCGCAAGTTCGACGAGATCATCTCGATGCTGCACGACCAGAATGCCGTTCTGGACATTTCCACGGTGATCGCGGCCTTGCTCGTCGTGGTGATCGGGCTTCGCCGCGGCGCACGGTTCGCGCACGGCAGCGCGGGGCCGGTTATCAGCACCGCCATATTGTTCTTCATCACGCCCGCCCGTCTTTCGGGCACGGACAATGTCGATCTGCGCCTCGCGCCATTCGCCGCGATGTTGGCGCTCGCGCTGCTCGACTGGAACAAGGTCGATCCCCGGCTTCGGCGCCGAGTGATAGTGGCGGGCGCGTTGCTGTTGGCGACGCGGCTGGGGATCACCACCGTCTCGTTCGTCGGCTATCAACGCAATTATGATCGGGAACTGGCGGCACTCGATCATGTTCGGCCGGGCTCGCGCGTGCTGAATCTTAGTTCGATCGACTGCGGCATCGCTGGCTGGCGATCGCCACGGACCGAGCATCTCGCCAATCTTGCGACACCGCTGCGCAACGCCTGGACCAATGCGCACTGGGCGTTGCCGGTGATCCACATGTTGCAGGTTCGCTATGTGCCGGGCGATTATGCGCGCGATCCATCTCAACTTGTCCGGCCCAGCCGCTGCGTCGACTACCGCATATCTTTCGCCGGACGCGAGCGGCGCGACCTGGCCGAAACCATGCCGCGATTGCCACTGGCACAGGTAGATTATCTCTGGCTGGTGGGCCTTCGGCTATCCGCCGGGCCCCACGACAGCCGACTGGTGCGGATCTGGGAGAACGGCAACAGCGAACTCTATGAGGTTCGCTGATGGGTGCAATGGAGCAGGCCGCCAGCGACCCGCGCGAGCGGATGCTCGCCATGTTCGACGCCCTTGACGACTGGTTTCACGGGCGGGCGCTCAGCGCCCTCGGATTTCACGGCTGCGCCTTGACCAGATCGATATCCCAGGATTGCTTGACGCCCAGCTCACCGAAAGCGAGCACCGCCAAAGCCGATCCCTTCACGAAGAAGGCTGGCAGGTCGGCATCGTCGAACGCGCTTTGCAGGTGCAGGGTCTCGCGCTCCATGTCGAGGGCGACACGCGCGGCTTCCATGGCGTGTGCCGCGATGCGCCGATCGACCTCCGCGGGCGCGGCTATCCCCGCCTGCTGCATGCCATCACGGACAAGTCCCACGACGCGGTAGCGGTCAATCACCCGTTCGAACCGCGACCAGTCTATCGCGGCATTCGCCGCCCGTTGAATTGCAGCGTTCCGAGCCGGCGATCGCGGCCACTGGCAGCACGCCGCGACCAGCGCGAGCTCGGGTGAAACCGATTTGGTCAGCCCTGAACCGCCTGGTTGCGCTCCGCCCGCGCTGTCACGTCTACCATCGTGTCGCTCTCGATCGTGCCTCCGGCAAACCGCAGAATGCGGTCGCAGGCGACGAGACTTTCGTTGCGATGCGCGATCAGGACGATGGTCGGTCGCGGATCGAGGGCGCGCAAGCGGAGCAGCACTTCCCGTTCGCCGGCTATGTCGATCGCGCTGGTTGCTTCGTCGAGAATGAGCAAGTCGGGTTTGCGCAGCAGCGCGCGCGCCAGTGCCAGCCGCTGACGCTCTCCGCCCGAAATGAGCGTGCCCCCTTCACCGACGATCGTCTCGAGCCCGTCCGGCAACCGCGCGATGAGCGGAGCCGCGCCCGCGACCGCGATTGCTTCCATGAGGCTGGCGTCGTCGGCCTCCGGCGCGACCCAGGCGAGATTGCGCCGTATGGTGTCGTTGAAGAGGACCGGATCCTGCGTGACATAGGCGATCCGGTCACGCAGCTGCCGGGCGCCATCCTCCGTCAAGGCCATGTCGTTCACCAGGATTGACCCGGATTGCGGCAACAACAATCCGGTCAGGAGATCAGCGAACGTCGTCTTTCCGGCGCCGGACGGTCCGGTCACCCCGACCATTTCACCCGGTTTCAGCACGACCGTAAGGTGCCGGATTCCGGCTTCTGCGCCCGCGGTGTCATGATGAAGGTGCCGGACGGCCTGCAGCTTGATCGTTCCCGCTGGCCCGCTGCGAGCCGGATCCGCTGACCCATCCTGCACTTTTTCAGCAACCGCGAGCTCGCGCTCCATCGTTCGTACGGCATTCCAGGCTGGCAGACTGTAGGCGATTTGCTGCAGCCCGGTATGGATCTGCGCCGCAGGACCGCTGATCCGCGCAAGCAGAACGAGGATCGCCAGCAATATCGGCGCCGGCAAGTGCAGCACACCATAGCCCACAAGGGTCGTTATCCCCGCAACGCATCCCGCGAGAAAACCCCACAGGCCGCGGGTCAGCGCCTGTTGGCTCACGAATTTCCGCTGCCAGCGCGCACTCCTGTCGAGATCCTGCTCGAAAGCCGCAACGAAACGATGCTGGAGATTCTCGCTCATGGCCATCTTCATGCCGCCAAGAAAGCGCCCGATGCCGATCATCAGCGACAGGTTTGTATCGGTGACGATCTTGCCGACATCCTGCGATTGGCGGAGCAAGCCCGAGAGCGCCAATACACAAAGCAGGATCAGTGCAAGCGCGAGCGAGGCCAGCAATGGCGCCAGGGCAAATGCCAGCACGGCCTGCGCCAGCACCATCACCACCGCCGCGGCACTCTGCAGCAGAAAATACACGCCCGTCCCGCAGCGCTGAATGTCGCCGCCCATCAAATGGGTCACCCGCCCGTGCCCGAGCCGCACCAGAACGGGCCATTGCGCGCTCGCCAGACGACGCGCGATCAAGGCGCGCTGCGCTTCGACGAACGCGATCTGCAACCCGCCCAACATCGTGTCGCGCTTCCAAAGGACCAGCGCACGAAGTCCCATCACTGCCGCAAACACCGCCAGGATCAGCGACAGGCGATCGAACGGCGCCAGCCCGGACGCAAATCGCCCGATCCAACCGGCGGTCAGCGCTCCGCCATTGCCCGATGCGCCGTGGAACAAGGTCCCGAGCAGGGGCACCAGCATGATCACGCCTATGCTTTCGGCGATCGCCCCAAGCATCACCAAGAGCGAAGCCAGGATGCCCCGCGCCCCGGTGAAGCGCGCAACGGCGATCGCGAAACCCAGACAATCGCGCCAGACGGCGGTCACGTCCGTGCGGCCGCGCAAGCTGGGCGAATACGATATTTCAGAATCCGCATTTCGGCTCCGGGACATCCCACCAGCGTAACTCAACATGCCGTTCTGATCGACCGATTGTAGGGTCGGCCCATGGAATGCAACATGCTGATGAGCGATGCGCCAAGCGTGGGAAACAGCAGCAACGACCGGGCAAAACGGGAGCCATCAAATGAGAAGAGCGCGGCGTTCCAGAAACGCCGCGCTCTCAATCCTTCGGATTGGCCGCATTGATTCAACGCACCGTCAGCCTTGGTCAACCAGAGATCGAAGAAGCGCGGCTCGCGCACGCATAGCACCATGCCGACAAGGTGGATGACGACCGCCGCGGCGAGCGCCCAGACCGAATGAAAAATCAGGAACTGCTCGGTCGCAATCACGCCGTTGACGACGAAATAGCTATAGGTGACGCCGGCAAACATTTGCGGCCGCGTCAGCGCGACAAACAATGGATCCCGATCGAGCCCCCCGCCATGGCTCAATGGCCTAGGGCAGCGGTGGACTGGATGCCAGCAACGATCGAAGCGGTACCGAACAGGATGAAGCAGCCGATGATGACGGTGGCTCCGCAACGCCAGTTGATCCGGCCGGTCAGCATCAGGAATCCGACCGACGCGACCGCGATGTCCCCGGTGAAGGCGCCATTTGATCGCGAAAGCACGCTTGTAGGCGGCCCCGCTTTGCAGCGGTCGATATGGCGGAGAAGGTCGGACCTCGCTTCCCTTTTGGTCATCGGATTTTGAACCCGGCGGCCTTCGGACGGCACTCAAGTGTTGTCGGCGCGAACGGGCGCCGGTTTCGGCCGCAAGCCCTTCGGTGCTCGCTTGCGCCCGTTGCCTGGCCGGCTTCCGTTCGCGTCGGCGCGCCATTGAAGGGAATTGACCGCACATGCTGGATTCAAGGAAAGCCCATCCGTCTCGCCGCAGCCTGCTGCGGTTTTCGGGCGCCGCGGCGCTGCTGGCACTCACCCTGGCCAGCGCCACATCCGCGCGACCGGCGGCGCCACCGCAGAAATACACGGTCGTGATGGCGAATATGAGCTATGGCAAGCTTCCCGGCGGCGTGAAAGTCGGCGACACGATTACGTGGGTCAATCGCGACACCGTGCCGCACACCGCCACCGCCCGCGACAAGAGCTTCGACGTTCGAGTCCAGCAGGGTCAGAGCGTCAGCATGGTCGTCAAGAAGGCGGGCAATGTCGCCTTCTATTGCATCTACCATCCCGGGATGCGCGGCACCCTGACCGTCGCCGCGCAATAGGCATCGTAAGCGGCCGCGCGTGAACACGCGCGCCCGCTTCAGCGCTTGACGATCATCCCCTGGCTCCACGGCAGCGCGATCAAGGTCTCGCCTCTTTCCGCGAAGAAATCCTCGAAGGTTCCGCGCACCCCGGGATCGGCATAGTCGTCGCCGAGCAGGATGCCGCCGGGTACCAGCCGCGGATGGAAGAATTCGAGCGCGGCGCGCGTGCCTTCCGGCAGGTCCAGATCGAGATGCACGAAGGAGAAGCGCAAATCCTCCAGCCCCGCCGCCGAGTGCGGGAATATGCCGGGATGGCAGGAGACGCCCGCAAAGGGCGCCAGCAGCTCCTCGACGGCGGCGAGCGTCCCATGGACGCTGCCGAAATGCGCACCCACCGCGGTCTCGGGTGCATCGCGCGCCTGCAACGTCTCGAACACGTCGAAAAGGTGCAGCGGCGCCCCGCCCTTGACCGCCGCGACAAGGCGGGCACTGCCCCCCATCAGCACCCCGGCCTCCGCCATCCCGCCCTCTAGTGCGGAAGCGGCGCGCGCGCAGGCGATGAGGTGCAGCGCAGCCGCATCGGTCATCAGCAATGCAGTCCGGGACCGCGTCTCGTGCACGAGCGCGAGATCATCACGCGCCTGCGCGGGCAGACGCGCCAGCACCGCGCCCCGTCGCGCAAGAAGCCGCCGGATGAGGGCGCCCTTCCGGGAATGATAGCGCAGTCCCGGAGGAAAAACGGCGGGAGTCATAGGCGAACGCGCAGCGAGGCCTGTATCACCGTCTGCGATTCAGTCGGCGGCAGGCCGAAATAGACGGTACGCGTGCCCCGGGTGCTGTGCACATGCAACACTTCGAGGAAGCCGGTCAGCAGGGGATTGAATGTCCAGCGCCCCGCTGCCGTGAGCGCCCAGCCACGCTGACTCTCGTCGGAATGCGACATCCTGCTGCCATGTTCGCTGGTATCGAAGGCCTCGACCCGACCCGAGACCTCGCCCTTGCCGATCTCGTGCGCGAGCAGCGCATAAGCAGAGCGGTAGCGCGTATCGACCCATACGACGCCATTCGTCTTGAATCCCATCTGCGTCGTACCCTCCATCGCCTGTGCCAGCAGCCGCGTCCCCGGCGCCAGCTCGGCGGTGAGTCCCAGGTTCACGAAGCGCGTGCGCCATCCCCATTGCCCCGTCGGCTCGAACGCCGCCGGATTGCCGCGATTGTCGTAATAGAAGGCATTGACCGTGACCGGCGCGGGCGGCCGCCATTCGAGGCGACCATAAAAGCCGACGCGGTTATCGAGCTCGATCAGCGACCGCGTCTGATCCTCCTGAAGATGGACAATGAAGCTATTGAGCGGCGGCAGCGGGAAATGGCCGAACGCCGTAGCCTTGATGTCCTGCAGCGCCCAGCCGCGGAACGAGAGCAAGGTGCCCGAGGTGTCGTTGAACCCGAACAGGCCGGCAGTCGCCGAAAAGTCGCTCTTGCCGATCGTCGCCATCAGCGAGGCCTCCGCACCGACGACCTTCACTTCCTCGCCAACCCAGGAATTGATCGCCGACGGCGTGATGGTGTGCACCGTGCTCCACGCGCCGCCCGTGGCATGTTCGAGCGAGATTTCCGGCCAGTAGAGCCCGGCCTTGGCCGAGACGCTGACATTGCCGGAGCGCGCCGGGAGGAAGGTGACGAACGCCTCCATCACGTCGACCGCATTCTCCTGGTCGCGCTGCCACGCGACCGAGACGTTGCCGGACAACGAGTTCGTGAAACGCGGCGTCCAGATCAGGTCCGCCTCGATCGGCAGTGGATCGACGCGGAAATCGCCATCCTTGGCGCCGGAAAACCGCGTGATGCCCAGGCCGCCATCGGTGAAGCTCTTATGCCCATTGGCGGCGACCAGCCTGGCGTCGAGCAGGATCGAAAGCGTCCGGCCCGAAATAATGTCGGTGGTCGGAGGCGGCGGCGTGTCTGCGGGCACTTCCTCCTGCGCCGGTTCGGAGGCCGTTGTCGCGTCGGGCGCTGGAGCCGATTGAGGCGTGGGCACAGGTACGGGCGTGGGCGCCGTCTGGGTCTGCGCCCGGGCCGTGCCCGTCCCAGCCATCAGCAATGCGGCTAGAATGGAAATTCTGGGAGCAAGAATCATCGGAACATCCCCACTTTTGAAAGAATTTTTTCGCCGCCCGGCGGAATGGCAGGGGCGGAATCGGCCGCCGACGCGCCCGTCCACCGGCTGATGCCCCCGCGCCGCCGAACGCGACCGGCGATCGCCAGCGCGCCCAGCGCCGGCACCATATCGAGCCGGGCGAGGCGCGGGATGCCACCGACGATAACCAGCGCGACATCTTCCGCCCGCGCTTCCAGCAACGGCTTGGTCAGTACGATGACGTCGGCCACGGCGCCGGAGTCGAGCGACGGAGTTGCCAGGCCCAACCGACGCGCGGCGGTCGCGCCGACCGCCCCGGTCAGCCGTTCGTCGGACACAAGGCCAAGGCGGCGGGCGACCTGCAACTCGTCGAGCAGATCACCGTCACCGGTGAGCAGCGAGTCGCTTCCAAGCAGCACATCGACATCATCGAGCAACGCCGGTGGCGCAGTCCGCCCGAGCAGGAATAGATTCGACGTCGGGCACCAGACCAAAGCCGCACCCGATGCGCGGAAGCGCGCGATGGCGTCATGATCCATACCCACCCCGTGCACGGCGATCAGCCGGGACGAGAGCAATCCCATACGGTCCAGCGTGTCGACTTCACTTGCGGCGGCCGCGCCGACGCCCTCCGCAAGATGCACGCAGAAGCGCGGCGTCGCTGCGGGGACCGCGAGATCGGGCACCATGCCCAGCGAGTCGACGCTGGCAATGCGCGCCACGCGCAGGGGGAAGTCGTGCTCGAAATCGGGTTCCCAGCGATCATGGTGGACCACCGTAGTGACGCCCGCGAACAGGTTCTTCCATGCGCCGGCAAGCAGAGCCTCGCGGCGCGCCAGGGCGTGGCGCCGGGCGATCAGATCCGCATGCCGAAACTGGATATCCCGCGCCCAGGCATAGGCGTCCGGATAGGGCGGCTTGCCCAGGCGGCCATAATGATTGCGGTGCAGATGGTCGTGCGCGTTGATCAGGCCGGGGCGGACATAACCCTCGGGAAGGTCGAGTCGGATGTCGAAATCGCCCGACGGCTCGACAAGCGTCGCGCCTTCGATCGCGACGTCGCGATCGGGGGTGCGGATCAGGATCCGCATCACGCACCCTTCACGAAGGTCAGCGCCAGCACCACCGGCAGTCCGCAATGCTGGTCGTAGAGCGTGATCCGGCCTGCGCTTTCGTAGAAGGATCGGACCGACGGCCCGATTTCGGCCCGGCGGATGGCGGTCAGCCGCAATCCCGCCTCGGCGGCAGCTTCACGATGCGCCGCCGGCAAATGCACATGGTGTTCCACTTCATGGACCGTATCGCCGTGGCGAAAGGTGCGGCGGTGCCCGGCGATATGCGCGGCGGGATGGAAATCGGTGACGATCACCTCCCCGCCGCGGGCGGTGACGCGCCCCAGCTCCGCATAGATCGACCGGCATTCGGGGAGATGGCCGATCACCAGCCGGCACCAGACCATGTCGAATTCCGCATCGGCAAAGGGCAGCGCCCGGACGTCGCCGACCAGCAGGCGAGCCCCCGGACCGAGCTCCAGGCGGCCGATCGCGATCATCTCGGGGCTCAGGTCGATCCCGGTCGCCATGGCCGCGCCGCACCCGCGCAGGCGCCGGCCGGTGCCGCAGCCCGCGTCGAGCAGGCGCAGCCCTGCGAGCGGCGGCGTCATTTCGGAGACCAGCGCCGCCTCGAGCTGCGAGACCGCATTCTCGGCAGTGTAGGTCGGCGCCCACAGCCGGTACCCCTCGCGGACGGGCAGCGCGGTCACGCCGCCACCTCCAGCTCGTCGGCCCCTTGACGAAGATGGCCATAGGCCTGCCTGTCGTCGCTCGCCCGCTGGGCCAGTCGCCGGACGCTGCGCAGCAGAACCGGGTTGCCATAATCCTCGCGCGCCCAGCTGCGCAGCGCAAGGATGCGGCCGACCAGCTTGCCCCACGCGCGCGTCTTGCCGTCATGGACCGAAGGGAAGCGGCTCTTGAGCACCAGTTCGAAATTCTCGACCCGTGCCTTGATGCGCCGATCCATCCACGGGAGGTGCGGATCCTCGTGCGTCATCCAGTTGACCCAGTCGGGCTGGATCCACTCCTCAAGATCGGTCGGCGTGCCGGTGAGCGCGTCGACATCGCCATAGGTGGCGGCGCGCTGCGGGGTCGGCGTGTAGAAATAGGTGATCAGCTCCATCTCGGGATTGATCTGCTTCAGGCGCCGGATGAAGCGGAGCGTGTTGTCGGTCTCGCGCTCGGGTTCGTCCGGATCGCCGAACACGAACGAGAATTCGGGGATGATGCGGTGCTCGCGCGTCTTCGCCGCGACCATCAGGATCTGGTCGGTCGTGGTGCCCTTCGACATTTTCTTGAGCACTTCGTCCGATCCGGACTCGGCGCCGCAGAACACCATCTTGAGGCCCGCCCGCCGCAGCAGGTCCCAGGTGTCGTCGGAGAAGCGGGAGAGCGTGTCGACCCGCGCCTCGCACCACCAGCGTATCCCGAGCGGCAGGAACGCCTCCCCGATCGCGCGGGCATGCTTCTCGTTGAGGAAGAAGTTGTTGTCGTAGAAATGGACCGAATCCATGCCGTGCTCGCGCACCAGAAAGGCAAGGTTCGCCGCCACCCGATCCGCCGCCTGCACCTTCTCCTTGCGCCCGAACACCGAGATCACGCCGCAGAAGCTGCATCCGAAGGGGCAGCCGATCGACGCCTGATAGACGCCCGAGCGGCGGCCGATGATGGTCGGGTGCAGATAGGTGCCGATATCGATCTTGTGGTAGGGCGGGTCGCGCAGCTCGTCGGGGCCAACCCATTTGCGCTCGGCGCCGATCCAGTGCGATCCGTCGGCCTGGCGGAAGGCGAGCCCCATCACCGTGGCGGGATCCCGCCGCCCCTCGATCACCTCCAGCAGTTCGAGAAAGGTCTGCTCGCCCTGCCCGCGGATGACCCAGTCGACATAGGGCGCGTTGAGGACGGGGGCGGGATAGAGGCTGCCGAAATAGCCGCCCCAGATGATCGGGATGCCGGGATACCGGGCCTTGAGCGCCTTCGACAGCGGTACCGCGCTGACCAGCTGCGGACCCGGCATCACCGTGAGCGCAATGACCTGGACCGGATCCGGCGTGGCGGCGCGCGCATCGATCATCGCGGTCGCGCCGGCGAACAGATCCATGCCGGGCAGGTTGCCGTCCAGTATCTCCCAGTCGGTGCCCTTGGGCAGCGCGGCGCCGATCGCCATCAGGCTCAGCGGGAAGCGGCGGTTCTTGGGCCGGGTGGCGCGGGGATTGATCAGCAGGATCATGGAACTTGCGCGGTCCAGATGTCGAAGCGGGAGGGCATGCGTTTGCGGCGCAGGCGTGCCGCGAGCGGGCGCAGCTCGTACCAGAGCGGATACCTGACGCGGCGGCGCTGCCAGGCGAGGCCGAGCGCCGCCGAGGCCCGACGCAGCCGCTCGGCGGTGAGATATTCGATATGCGGCAGCGCGAGCAGGCTCTGCGCACGATCGCCGAAGCGCTCGGCGGCATGCGCATGCTTTTCCGCGACCATCGCCGCGCCCTGCGCGTCCCGCGCGTAGAAAGGGGAATCGAGGATGACGAGCGTTCCGCCGCGCCGCGTCGCCCGCACCGCTTCGGCCAGGGTCGCGCCGAGGCTGGTGGCATAGTGCAGCGCGGCGTTGAATACCGTGAGATCGGCGAGACTGTCGGCCACCGGCAGCGCGTCGAACGATGCGACCAGGCAATCGAACCGCACGCGGGAAAGAAAGGCATCCGCCGCACCTAGGCCGTCCACCCGGTCCTCGCGGATATCGACGGCGATGCAGTCATGCCCGCGCAGCGCGAGCCGATAGGAAAGCCAGCCATTGCCGGCGCCGAGATCGAGAATGCGCAGCGGCCGGCCAGCACTTCGCGCCATCGGATCGGCCACATGCTTGAGAAAGGCGTCGAAGGTACGCGCGCGTACTCCCCATTGCCGCGCCAGTGGCCCCTTTTGGAGCCATGGGAGTTCGAGCAATGCCTCTTCCTCGAGGCCTCGCCCCTCGGCCGCGCGGTGCGCGGCATAATCGGTGCGGAAGCGATCAAGGGTTTCGGGGAGCGCGGCGCTCATGCGCCGTCCCCCGCAGGACGACGTTCGAAGCGATAGAGGATGTGATCGCCGAACCGCGCAAGCCGGTCCGCCGCGATCCCGTCGACAGCCTCCAGGCCGGCCAGGAGGCGGGGATGGCGCGAAATCCAGGGCTCGGCGGCGCTTGGCGGGACGAACAGGCCGATCGCGGTGCGCCCGTCATAGCGGAACCCTGGCGCCATTGCCGCGACGATCTCGGCCCGGCGATGATAGCGCACGCGGAAGTGGCGCCCGCCAAGCGAGGCCGGCACCTCATCCCGGCGCGCGCGGCGCAGCACGTTGCGGAACCGCCCGCGCACCGCCTCGACGATCATCTCGCCGGGGCAGCAGCAGCCGAAGACCACCAGCGCGACATGCCCGCCCGGCCGCACGAGCCGCGCCAGGCTCCGGCCCACGGGCGCGAGGTCCGAGACGCAGTTGAGGCCTGCGAAATTGGAGAAGACGCCGTCGAAACGCTCGCCGCGTTCGGCGAGGCGATCCAGCTGCTCTGCCGCAACGACTTCGGCCGCGTCCGGCCCCAGCTTGCGTGCGGCTTCCGCTACCATCGCCGGCGAGGCATCGGTAAGCAGCACCTCCCGCCCGCGCGCCTTCAACCAGGCCGCGTCGATACCCGTCCCTCCGCCGATCTCCAGCAGGCGCGATCCCATGGGAAACAGGTCGACAAGCTGACGCCGTACCGCGCGCCGCTGCGCCTCGACGCTCCGCCAGTCGCCAAACCGCGCCTCGAAATTGCCGGCGATCGCATCGAAGGCGGCGCCCGCGGGCAGCAATTCCGCGGCCGTGCTCATGCGCGAAGCTCCATGCGGAGCGGATTGGAGGACCGATGCGCGTCCGCCCGCCGGGCAAGGTCGTGCCAGCGCAGCTCGTCGACGATTCCGGCATCGACATCCGCGTGCAGCGCGTCGCGCACCATCCGGTAGAAGGCCGTGTCGAACGTGCCCTGGAAGAGCATCGCAAGCTCATCGGTGTCCCGCCAGTTGCGGTGCGTGCCGAGCTCCGCGACCACGCGATCGTGGAACACCGTACCCGGCAACGGATAGGAAACCGAGACGCCGATCTCGTCCGGCCGCTCGTCGCGGAGCAGATCGCGGGTGAGAAGGATGTCGTCCCAATCTTCCGGCGGATAGCCGAGCTGGAGGAACCAGCCCGAACGGATCCCGTGCCGGCGCAAGGTCCGCGTGGCGGTACGCACCGATTCGATGCGAGTGCCCTTGTCCATCGCATCGAGAATCCGCTGCGAACCCGATTCGACCCCCAGCCAGACCTCCGCCGCACCCGCGGCGGCCAGCGCCGCGGCTACCGGCGCAGTGATCAGATTGGTGCGCGACTGCATCGTGAACGGGATGCGCGCGTCGCGCCGCAGCACCTCTTCGGCGAACCTGGCGACCCATTCCGCGGTCATTCCGAAAATATCGTCGGCGAACCAGATATGGCCCGGCGCGACGTCGCGCTTCAGCCGCGCCATCTCTTCCGCGACCGAGGCTGCCGATCGCTGGGTGTAACGCCGCCCGAAGGTCGGCTTGGCACACCAGTTGCACGAATAGGGACAGCCGCGCGACGCCGCCATGTTCCAGGAGAAATGGCCGTGCGCCCGCGTCCAGGTCTCGCGATAGGCATCGGCATCGACCAGGTCCCAGGCGGGAAAGGGCAACGCATCCAGCGCCTGTTCCTGCCGACGCGGCGGCGTGTGGCGCAGCTTTTCGCCCGCACCGGGCAGGATCAGCCCCGGTACCTTGTCGAGCGGCGCGCCGCTTCGGAAGGCATCGACGATCGCCGCCGCCCCGAGCTCGCCTTCGCCGGCTATCACCGCATCGGCACCCGCTTCGAGATACAGGCGCGGATTGTCGGAGGCGTCCGGTCCGTTGACCGCGACCCGGGCGCCGGCACTGCGCGCGGCCGCGACCATGTGCAGCGCATCGGCACGCCGATCCTCGGTGCACATCTTGGTCAGATAGTTGAAATTGTCCTCGATCAGCAGGACGATCTTCGGGTCGAGCGCGGCAAGCCGCGGCCCGAACGCGTCGGCGCAGGGCTGGAAGGTCGCATCGAACAGCGCGACCGGATGGCCCCGGTCGCGAAGGATCGCCGCGGCGAGCAAGGTGGCAAGCGGCGCATAGGGTTTTGATCGTTCGAATTGCTTGCGATCGCGCCGCAGATAGAACGAGTGAGCGACTAGAATCACATTGCCACCCCATTTTGCACACCGTTTTGGGTTAGTGGCGACGCAACCTGCCGAGGTTCAACGCGGGGCCGGCGAAAGCGACGAAGCTCGATTGAACCTTCCCGTGCGCCGCTTCCACTCAAGAGGTGGAGCAAGCGGGGCCCGGGACAATGAGCGCGGCAATCGGACCGGAATCAGCAACGGGCAACCTGTCGACGGGTGGCCGCGCAATCGCGTATTTCTCGCCGCTCGGCGTGATGCTGTGCGTGAAGGCCAGCCACCCGCGGCTGATCGAAGCGGTGGCAATGGCGTGTCGCGGCTGGGAGGCGCCGGCCGATCCGCACGGGCCGACGCTGCACCTCCAGTTGAAAGTGGGTCCGGTTCCGGTCGATGGTACCGGACCGGTAGTGGCCACCAATGGGCTCCACCTCTCGATCCGCGGCGATACCGAAGCCGGCGCCGATGCCGGGCGGGGCCATGCCTGGTGCCGCGTCGCCAATGCGGACGCCTTCGACGATGCGGGGTTTCGCGAACAGGTGCTCGACTGCCTGATCCTGTGGCTGCTCACCCGCAACGGACGCACGCCGATCCATGCCTCGGCCTTTGCCGCGGGGTCGACGGCGATCCTGCTCGCGGGGCGCAGCGGGTCGGGGAAGAGCTGCCTTGCGCTGGCCGCGCATTCCGCGGGCTTTCCGCTGCTTTCCGACGACACCGTCTATCTCGAAGCCGAGCGGAAATTCCGCGTCTGGGGCATTCCCCGCCCGGTGCATCTCTTCCCCGAAGACGCACCGCAACAGGAGGACGCGCCGATCCGCCTGCGCAACGGCAAGCGCAAGCGCGCCATCGCCCTGCCCGCTCCGCTACGGCCGGTCACGGCGGATGCCGCGACCTTGTGCGTCCTCCGGCGCGGGGACCGGGTATCGCTCGAGCCGCTGGACCCTTCGGCGGCGCTTGCGGAACTCGGCCCGCTCGAGCCTGGGTTCGATCTTCTCGCGGCCGATATCGCCGCCGGTCTGCGCCGGATCACCCGGCGCGGAGCGTGGCGCCTGACGCTCAGTGCGGAGCCGAAAGAAGCGATCGCGCTCCTCGCCGCGAATCTGTCCCGGCTGACGGATCATGCGGCCTCATGACTCTGCGCATCGCTCAGGTGAATTGCGTCCTGGATCCCGAGCGGCGCGAGCCCGAAGCGCTGCTGGCCGCCTGGCCGACCCTGCCGGCAATCGCCGAGGCCGCTGCCGGCGCGGGTGCGGATATCGTGGTGGTGCAGGCAAGCCACGCCAGGGCCCGGTTCACACGGCGCGGCGTGCACTACCATTTCGTTCCGGTCGCGGCCGCGCGCGCGCTTGCGCCCTGGCATATGCGGAGCGCCGTGCAGGAAGCAGCGCCGGACGTCGCCCATCTCAACGGCCTGGACTTTCCTTTCCACGCACGTGCCATCGGGCAGACCGGCATTCCGATGATCCTCCAGGATCACGCCAGCCGGGCGAGTTCGCGCCGGTCGCGACTGCGCCGCTGGGGCCATGCCCGTGCCGCAGCCGCGCTGTTCACCGCCGAAATGCAGGCGGAACCGTTCCTTGCAACGCGCCAATTGCCGACGGGCACGCCGATCTTCGCCGTGCCGGAGAGCTCCAGCGCCTTCAATCCCGGCAGCCGAACCCAGGCGCGCTCGAGAACCGGCATATATGGCAATCCCGCGATCCTCTGGATCGGCCGGCTCGATACCAACAAGGATCCCCTGACGGCGATCGAAGCCTTTCGGCTGGTGCGCGCGCAGCTGCCGGAGGCGGAGCTGTGGTGCGTCCATGGCACCGACGCGCTTCTTCCCGCGCTGGAACAGCGTCTTGCGGGCGACCCGTCGCTGGCGCTTCATGTGCATCTGCTCGGACGCGTGCCGCATGCGCATATCGAGCAGCTCTGCCGTGCCTGCGATCTCTTTCTGGCGACGAGCCACCGGGAGGGTTCCGGCTATGCGCTGATGGAAGCGCTGGCCTGTGGCCTGCCGCCGGTGGCCAGCGACATCGCGCCGTTTCGCGCGCTCGTCGGCGATCTGGCCGAGAGTCGCCTGGCAGCGGCCGGCGACGCCCCGGCGCTCGCCAAAGGCCTGGTATCCCTGGCACGGCAGCCGGGCGATCAGGGCCGCGCCGCGGTTCGCCGACACTTCGACGCGCATCTCGCCTTCCCGGTCGTTGGCCGCCGGCTCGTCGATATCTACGAGGCCGTCCTCGCACGGGGGGCGGGGCAATGAGGATCGCGCTGATCACGCCGGGCGGAGTCGATCGCACCGGAAGCCACCGGGTCATCCCGTGCATGCTCTGGCTGATCGAGCGGCTGACCCGGGCCGGGCACGACGTGCAGATCATCGCGCTGCAGCAGGAGCCACGCCCCGACCGGTGGCGGCTCCTCGATGCCGATGTCCACAATATCGGGTCGCGTCCCCGGTCGCTGCGCGGGATCACCAAGCTCTTGGCTCTGCATCGCGCGCAGCCCTTCGATATCGTCCACGCCTTCTGGGCGGGGATACCGGGGCTGGTGGGCGGAGGCGGGCGGACTCTGGCCGGCATCCCGATGGTGCTGACCTTGCCGGGGGGCGACATCATGCGCCTGCCCGAAATCCGCTATGGCGGGTACCTGACGATGCAGTCACGGGCGATCACCGCGTTGTCGCTCCGCGCCGCGTCTTTCGTCACCGTGCCAAGCGAGACCATGCGCGCGCATGCCCGCTCGGTCGGCGTCGACGCGTTGCGGGTGCCCCTGGGCGTCGCACTCGATCGCTGGCCCGCCGCACTCCCTCGGCGCCGCGATCCAGCAAAGCCGATCCGGCTCCTCCAGATCGCCAGCCTCAACCGCGTCAAGGATCAGCCCACGCTGTTGGCCGCGGCGGTCCGTCTGCGCGATATGCGCCTGCCCTTCACGCTCGACATTGTCGGCGAGGATACGCTGGGCGGGGAAATCCATGCGGCGATATCCCGGCTGGAGCTGGAGGATCAGGTGCGACTGCAGGGATTCCAGCCACAAGCCGAGCTGCGGGACTGGGTCGAGCGGGCCGACCTGATGGTCTTCAGCTCGCTCAGCGAGGGGGCGCCGATCGCCATGCTAGAAGGCGCAGTCGCCGGCGTGCCGACAGTGGGAACCGCGGTCGGTCACATCGCGGAATACGCGCCCGAAGCCGCGATCGCCGTACCGAAGCGCGATGCGGCAGCCCTTGCGGCGGGGATACTCCGGCTCGCCGGTGATGAGGATCTCCGTCTGCGAATGGCCGGGGCCGCGCAGGCGCGTGCGCTCGCCGAGGACGCGGACTTCACCGCCGCCGCATTTCTCGACCTGTACGAACGCGCCATCCGCTCCAGGAAAGCCGCATGATCGCCTCCCCTCTGCCGAGCATCGATGTCGAACAGCGTCTTCGGGATGCGACGCATGCGGGGCGCCCCGAATGGCTGTGGTTCGAGGTGCCGGAAACGCGCTGGGCGGAAGCCGTCGCGACGATCGAAACCGTGTTGCGGGAAATGCTCGTAGCCGGCCGCAGCGACGACAAGCTCATCGACGACCCCGTCGCGCTCAGCATCGCCTGCTACACCTCGGGTACCGGCCCGCTGCTCGGCTCGTGGATCGAACGCGGGACATTGACGACGACCGCGGCGAACGCCGAAATTCTGCAGCTTCATCTGGATCACAATCGCACGCGAATGGCGCGGCTGACCGCGCACGCGTCGGAAGCCGTCAACGCCTTGTCGGCAGGCGGAACCACACCGATCGTGATGAAGGGGATGCACACCGCCCATCATTATTTCGATGAACCCGGCCAGCGGATCGCATCCGACATCGATCTGCTGCTGCGTCCGGACGAAGTACCGATCGCAGCCGAGATCCTTGCCGGCCTGGGCTATGAACCCAAAAGGGGCGCATTCCGCCAACGCAGTTGGGCGATGCCCGACAGCGCGACGCAACCCATCACGCTCACACATGTCCATCGCGACGATCCATGGTCGATCGACCTCCACGAAAGCATAGCCCGCAAGCTCGCCGGCGGCTCGCGCATGGCCGACATGGATGTTCTCGTGGCGACCACCCCATTCGATAGCTGGCAAGTATCGAAGGCCGGCCTCGTCTTTCCGCCGCCGCTTCTTCTGGTGCATCTCCTGATCCACACGAGCTGCTCCTTCGAGAGCCTGACGCTGCAGCGCCTATATGAGATCGGCCTGGTGATCCGCGGCAATGGCGGCTCCGAGGCGTTCGACTGGCCCGCCTTTACCGAGCTCTGCGACCGCGCCGATCTATGGCCCTTCCTCTATCCCGCGCTGCTCTGCGCGGAGCATCTTTCGACGGGCCTCATACCCGCTCCGATCCTGCTGCGATCTCGCAAGGCCGCGCCGTCCAAGGTGCGGAAACTGATCGAAACGCATTCTGCCGCTTCCGCCCACCGTGTCGGCCGCTGGTCCTGGACCGAACGCTATATGTGGGCCGATGGCATGCTGCCGCGCGTTCGTCAGTTCGTCGATGAACTCGGGACGTTCGATCACCTGAATTTTCGGGAGATCGCCAATGTGTGGAAGATGCGGGCCTATCGCCAGCTCGGACGGCTTCGCCCGGCGCGAGACACAGGGGATCGAGATTGACCATCTTGCGGGCACCTCTCGGAGGCCGGTTACAATTTTCTACTTATCCCTCTAATTTTACAAAGCATTTTTCACAAAATTAGCCGAACGATCTCACCGACCGATCTTGCTGCGCCAGGAGGAAACCCCGTTGACCAGCTCATCGGTGCGCAGCGTGACGGGCGCGTAGAGCTCGCGGCCGCGGATATCGATCACGTTGAAGCGCAGGGTCGGCACCTCGCCGGTCATGTCGAAGTCGAGGATGCCGGCATTGTTGACCCCCAGCAGCGCCGGGCGGATCATCCGGTCCGGCAGCATGCGCGCCGCGATGCGCTGCTCCATCCCGTCGGACGATTCCGCGAGGATCTGGGCGAGCGCCGAGCTCACCAGGTCGTAGAGATCATAGCCGCCCTGCTCGGACCAGGGCGCACAGGCGACATAGGGGAAATGGGTGTCGCCCGACAGCAGCACGACACCGCTGATCGCGTGGTCGCGGATGAAGTTGAACAGCCGCGTGCGCTCGTGCTGATAGGCCGACCAGCTGTCGCCGCCCGGCCCCTTGAGGCGCGACCAGCCGCTGCCGCAGGCGAGAATCTTGAACGGCGCGCGGCTCGCCAGCAGCCGCTGCTGCAGCCATTCGAACTGGCCCTTCCCGAGAAACTCCTTCTCGGGCGTATCCTCGTCGGCATCGGGCGCGCGATGGTAGCGGTCGTCGAGGAAGATGAAGTCCACGCCGCCATAGGAATAGTCGAAGAACACGCCCGGCGTGTCGGGCAGGCCGGACGCGGGATTGGCCCAGAACTGTCGGAAGATCTCCAGCGCCTCGCGCCGGATGGGGTTGGTCCGGTCGAAATTGTCGAGCCCGTAATCATGGTCGTCCCAGATCGCGAGCTGTGGGACGCTGCGTCCGATCGGCTGGAAGGACGGCACGAAGCGCTGCCGCTGATATTCGGCGACGAGCGTGGCGGGCGTCAGCGAGTCGCCATAGATATTGTCCCCGAGCCAGAAGAAGAGATCGGGGCGGTACCCTGCCAGCGCCCGCCAGATCGGCTGCTCCGGATCGCTCTGGATCCGCGCACACGAGCCGAACGCGACACGGAAGCGTGCCGGCGCGGCGGGCGCCGTACGCACCCGCTGCGGCGGCGTGTCGCGCAGATATTTGTCCTGCTTCCCGTTGACGAGGACGCGGTAATAATAGGTCGTGTCCGGCTGCAGGCCCTCGATGGGGATGACGAGAGTGCAATTGTCCCGCGCCCGGGCGCGCTGCGGCGGGGTGCGCTTCCAGGCACCGGCCGCGGGATCGGTCGTGTACTCGACGAGCGCGTCGAAATAGTCGCCGCTCAGCTGCATCCAGACCGGCACGCTGCTTTGCGTCACCGCACCCACCATCGGCCCGAGCATGACGCGCGGCGAGCCCTCGGGATTGGCCTCGGCCCAGACGGGCAAGGGCGCGACGACCCCGGCGGCCGCAACGGTGGCGTTGGCGAGAAAGCTACGGCGTGAGTTCTTCATGGGACCCGTTCGGAAGAAGGCGGGAGGGCGGCGCGGCGCCCTCCCAGGGGGTGCGACCCGACGTTGCGGGGACTTACCAGCTCTTGGAGACCGACAGGCGGAATTCCCGCCCGAAGAGCTCGTAGCTGGAGACGAAGAACTTGCTGTTGTTGCGGTAGCTGATGAACGCCGGATTGTTCAGGTTCGAGCCGGTCAGCGAGAATTTCAACCCGCTGTCGAAGGTATAGCTCAGCTGCGCATCGACGGTCTTGCGTGCCGCGCGATAGGTGTCGAGATCCGGATTGGCGCCGAACGAGCTGCTGGTCGCGGGCCCCTGATAGGAATAGGCGACGCGCCCGGCGAAACCGCCGCGCTCATAATAGAGCTGCGCGTTGTAGATCCGGTCCGCCTGGTTGAAGAAGGGCACATGGCCGTCCGGACGGCCGGGCACGTCGATCACGACGTCCGAGCTGATGAAAGCGGCATTGGCATAGATGCCGAACCCGTTGAGCGGCGCGGGCAGCTCGACAAAGTCCTTCTGCACGCTGAGCTCGATGCCGCGGATATGGCCCGGGTTCGCGTTGGCGACGGTCTCCTCGACATAGGAGTCGTACTTCACGCCCTGGAAGGTGTAGTCGCGATAGTCGTTGACGATGCTGTAGACCGCATTGTCGACGCGCTTGTAAAAGCCGCCGATCGAGATCGAGCCCGACTTGTCCGGGAAATAATAGTCGAGCGACGCGTCGAAGTTCAGGCCCTTGTACGGCTTGAGATTGGGATTGCCGATCTCGACCGAGGCATCGAGGTTCACGACGTCATTGGCGGCATCGTAGGATTCGCTCACCACGACGGTCGAGATCGGCGCGATGTCGGTATAGTCGGGGCGACCGATATTGGTGGTCACCGAACCGCGCAGCAGCCAGTTCCTGCCCAGCTCCCAGCGCGCCACCAGCGCGGGCAGCACATTGGTATAGGCGTGGGTGCGCGAGATATCGATGATGTCGCTCGTCTTGAACGGCACTTCGCCCAGGCGCGAACGGCCCGCCGGGATCCCCGGGTTGGAGGTGACCGCGGCGACGAAACCCTGCGCCGAGATGTCGGAATTGGTGTGCTCGATGCGCGCGCCGGCGATCACGTTGAGCTTGGGCGTGATGTGGAAGTCGGCCATCGCATAGCCGGCGTATATGTCTTCCTGGAGGTGATAGTCGTTCTCGATCGAGTTCGACGCCGCACCGACCGCGTCATAGGTGAAATATTCCGGATGCGCCGCGAAAAAGGCTTCATAGCCGGCGCGGTTGGGCGCGATCAGGTTGAAGCCGGAAAGCGGCCGATAGGGCTCGCCGCGCCCATCGGCGAAGCTCGCGGAGAGACCGTCGAACCCCGCCAGCGACGTCACCGGGCCGGTGAACTGGTAGCGATAGTCGCTGTCGTCGACCGACTTGGTCCGCAGGATGACCTTGCCGCCGGCGCGCAGCTCGAGGTCGTGATCGCCCAGCTCGCCGTTCCACTTCACGTCGAGGTTGCTGGTATAGGTCCGCTCGATCACCGTCGAAGTGACGCCGCGCAGGCGATAGACATTGTTGAAGCCGGGATCGAGAAAGGTCCGGCCACCGCCGAGCGCCGTGTTGAACCCTGTCGGATGCGCCAGGCCCTGGTCGTCGAGCGCGAAGGTGATCGCCGGGGCCTCGTTGGGCAGCGCGCCCTGCGTATCGGTGATCGATTCGAAATAGCGCTGGTAGGGATTGAGCTCCTTGGCAGTCGTGTAGTTGAGGTTGCCCGTGACCGTCCACTGGCTCCCGAACTGCTTCTCGCCGCCGAAGACGAGCTGCTGCACCGGCCGCTGCTGGACCTCGACGCGATTCTCCATCTGGGCTCGGTAGCCGGCATAGCCGAATTCGGTCGCCGAAGTCGGGTTGACGATCGGGCGGCGCACCGCCGGGGCGGCGACGGCACGCCCCTGGAGCCCGCGGATCGTGATCTGCGGACGCGTCCGGTCGTCGTCATATTGCGTGAAATAATAGCGGACCCAGGCCCGCGTGGCATCGTCCGGCCGATATTCGAGGTTCACCGAGCCGCCATAGCGATGCTTCTCGCCGATCGATTCGGCGAGCACCACGCTGGTCGGGAAGTAATAATGCGCGGGATAGCCCGGGGCGGTCACCGGCGAGGAGGTGGTGTAGCTCTGCGACGTATATTGCTTGAACCAATATTCGCCGCTCGCGAACACCGCGAGCTTGTCGTCGAAGAAGCGGCGCGAGAAGGCGATGTTGCCGGCGAAGATCCGGTTGTCCTTGCCGAAATCATTGTAGCCGGCTTCGGCGTTGACGTTGAGATAGGCACCCTTGTGATCAAAGCCGGTGGGCGTGACGATGTTGATCGTGCCGCCGATCGACTGGCCGTCCATATAGGGCAAGGTGACCTTGCTGATCTCGACCCGCGACAAGGCGCTCGAGCTCAGCACGTCGAGCGGCGCCGCGCGGCCCGATTCCCCGTCCGTGTCCGAGACCGCGATGGTCTGGCCGTTCATCGTCACATTGTTGAGGATCGGATCGGCGCCGCGGATCGACACGTAACGGCCTTCGCCCTGGTCGCGGATCAGGTAGACCGAAGGCAGGCGGCGCAGCGCTTCGGCGATGTTGGTGTCGGGCAGCTTGCCGACATCGTCGGCCGACAGCACGTTGACGATATTGTCGGCCTTGCGCGCGACGTCGCGCGCATTCGCCAGGCCTTCGCGAAAGCTGGCCCCGGTCACGACGATCTCGTCCGCGGGCACGCCGGCGACGCTCTCCTGCGCCGCGTCCGAATCCGCCCTGCTGCGGACCAGGACGAGCGCGCCGCGGGCGGATTCGGTCACGCGCAGACCGGTTCCGGATGCCAGCCGCCGTGCGGCTTCGGCAGGGGTGAATCTGCCGCGCAAGGCCGGGCTCCTGCGCCCCGACACGGCCTCGACCGGAAAGGCGATGTTGATGTCCGCCTGCCGCGCGAGCTCGTTGAGCGCCGCGCCGAGATCCTGGGCGGGAATGTTGAAATCGACCGCCTGCTGCTCGGCGGCCGCGGTCTGTTGCGCATGGGCGGGAGATGCGAGCATCGCGGAGGATGCCAGGATGGTTGCGCCCAAAAGGACGTGACGAAGCACGGACATGTATATTCCCCCTGAAGATCGTCGATGGCAGTCCGCCGCGAATGCTGGACCGTTCGACAGTCCGGATGCGCCGGCAGGGGGAAACCGCTAAAGCCGGATCAAATTTTTTTGGTCAGCTGCGTATCAGGCGGATGCGGCCCGGCTCGAAATGCGCCGAAACGCCGTAGATCTGCTTGAGCGCCCTGCAGAAATCGGCGGGATCCGTGGCCGAGAACCGGCCGCCCAGCCGGAGCTGGCGGATCGACGGGTCCGCTATCTCGAGCGGACGCGACAGATAGCGGTTATATTCGGCGACGGCGTTCTCCAGGTTTTCGCCGTTGAAGCGCAGCTGGCCCTGCTGCCAGGCCGAGACCGCACCCGCCTCGATAGGCGAAATGGCGATGAGCGCGGGGACCGCTCCGGTGACGAGCTTCGCCTTGCGCAGCATGCCGACACGGACCGGCGCGGGCGCGGTCGGAGTCCGCAGAGTGGCGTCGCCGTCGAGCACCGAGAGATCGACGCCGCGCGGGCCGGACCTGGCATTGATCCGTCCGCCGCCGGTCAGTTCGATCTGCGACTGCCCGCAATGGAGGCGGCACGGGGCGCTGCCGGGCTGGCGCTCCAGCATCACTTCGCCGCGCAGCAGATCGATGTCGTAGCCGCTTTCGCGCCGGCGCCATTTGACCTGGCTGTCGGTGTTGAGCTCGAGCGCGATACCATCGTCGATCACGATGCGCCGCCGCTCGCCCACCGCCGTCTCGGCCTCGTGCGCCGCCGCCGCGAACGTCCAGCCCAGTCCGCCAAGGCCCGCCGCAAAGGCGCCCGCCGCGCCGAGCATCAGCAATTTCCTGCGATTGGTGGACGGGGCCGGAGCCTCTTCCGGTGCCGCAACCTTGTCGCTCAGCCCGGTCTCGCGCAGCGAATCCAGGTCCCGGCTGACCTGCGACAGGCGGATGAACGCAAGCGCGTGCGCGGGATCGGCGGCGCGCCACTGCTCGAACGCCTGGCGGTCGGCCGATCCACACTCGATCGCTGCCAGCCAGTCGGCCGCTTCGGCGTCAATCCGGTCCTGTCTGCTTTCCGCTCTGCTCATCACGGCCGGTTCCATATATCGGGGAAAGATACATGGCACGGGCAAAACCGCTATTGGCGATTGTCTTGCCGAAGCGATTTGCGCCTTTGCAACTAGGCGAGCATTTCCTCGCCCATGGCTTCATCTGGCGCGATGAGCTCCCCGGACGGCCTCGGAGCTTGCGACGCGCGACGCCATTTCATCAGCTGCTGCATGCCGCGGGCGAGGTGCGTCTCGACGGTCGAGACGCGAATATCCAGGGCGAGCGCGATCTCTCGCGGCGAGCGCTCCTCGAACTTGCGCATCCGGATGACGCGCCGGCAGACCGGCGGAAGCCGCTCGACATCGGCGAGCAGGTCCAGCAGCGCCTCCCGCGCGGCGACGGTCTCGAACACCCCGGGCGCTTCGTCACGCACCTCAGCCAGGCCGGGGCCCGGAATGTCGGTGATGGCGACGACCTGATCGCGGCGCACGCGCTGGAGAACCAGATTCCGGATCATCGTCACCGTGTAGGAACGCGGATCGCGGATCGCCGCCCAATTCTCCATCTGCAGGAGCTTCAGATAGGCTTCCTGCACCAGATCGGCGGCTTCCTCGGGATTCTTGGACCAGCGCCGCCCCTGCCGGAGATAATGCGACTCGTGCGGCAGGACCTGGGTCGAGAACCAAATGTCGATCGGACGAGACCAGCTCACGATACCCCCCATGGCCGGGGAGCGCCCTATCGACGTCGCTTGACGCTTTTGTGACTCGGCGCGGGCGCAGCCCGCGGCTTGGCCCGTCCCCGCGGCCGGCTACCGCACCGTCACCGCCACCGGGGCAGCGTAGCCTGCACTGGCCAGCTCGCGCTCCGCCTGGGTGAAGCCATAAGCGGGAACGATCTCCCCGTCGCGCGCCGCAACCGTCTTCCAGCCGGAGGCGACCTGCTGGCCGGAATCCTCGCCGCCGCCAACATACAGGCCCTCGGTCAGCGTCACATGCGCCGCGGCGAAATGGCCGGCACCGGCGCACAGGATCGCCCGCGTCGGCGCTCCGTCACCGACCAGCGCGAGCAGCCCCGGACTCACCAGCGCGGGATCGAGCAGGCGCAGGCTCTCGTCGGAGAGCACGCCTTCGGTCATTCCCGTCGCCGCGGTCGGGGCGAGGCAATTGACGCGGATGCCGTATTTCTCGCCCTCGATCGCCAAGGTCTGCATCAGCCCGACCAGCGCCATCTTGGCCGCGCCGTAATTCGCCTGGCCGAAATTGCCGTACAGGCCCGACGAGGAGGTGGTCATGACGATGCGGCCATGCCCCTGTGCGCGCATGGCCTCCCACACCGCCTTGCTGCAGATCGCCGCGCCCATCAGGTGGACGTCGACCACCAGGCGGAAATCCTCGATGCTCATCTTGGCGAAGCTCTTGTCGCGCAGGATGCCGGCATTGTTCACCAGCACGTCGATCCGGCCCCATTGGTGCAGCACTTCGGACACCATCGCGGCGATCACGGCTTCGTCGGTGACCGACGCGGCGATCGCGATCGCCTCGCCGCCCGCCGTGACGATCTCCGCGGCGACGCGCTCGGCCGCCTCCAGCCCAAGATCGTTGACGACCACCCGGGCGCCCTGGCGCGCCAGATACAGCGCATGCGCGCGCCCCAGCCCGCCGCCAGCCCCGGTAACAATCGCGACGCGACCCTCAAGCGACATCACCCTCTCCCCTTATGGTGTAACGAGGGATGTCTAGCTTCATGAATATTCACTAGCAAGATAGCGAATTTCTCGCACCTGCGGGAACACCGTCCCGTGCGGACGTTCAGCGGCAGATGGCGCGGAAGCCCGCGGCCATGAAGGTCGCCATACGCTCCTTCACGGCGACGAAATCGTCCGAATGCGCGAGGCCGCCCGAAAGCTTGTCGATGCGGCCGGTGCGCGCGAGCGTCAGCATCAGCGCGCCGGTGACGAAGTGATAGCCCCAGAAGATGTCCTCGGGCGCGCAATCGGGCAGCGCCTTTTTGAGCAGCTCGATCAGGCGCAGCACCACGGGATCGAAATGCTGGTCCATCAGGTCGGCACCCCATTCGGGCGTATTGGCGACCTGCGCGCCGAGCTTGGCATAGTTCTTCCAGCCCTCGCCGCCGTTGATATAGGTGTCGAGGTCGGTGTCGAGAAAGGCGTGCAGCGCCCCCTCGACGCTGGGCTTGCCGCCGCAGGCCGCATCATATTCGTCGAGCGCCTTCATGCGGCGTTCGCTGGTCACCACCGCGCGGCGCGCGAACACCGTGTCGAACAGCGCCTTCTTGTCGGCGAAATAATAGTTGAGCAGCGTGTGGTGCACGCCCACCTGCTTGGCGACGTCCTTCAGCGTGACGCCATACAGCCCGTGCTGCGAGAACAGGTCCTCGGCGGCGTCGAGGATCTGCTCCATCGTCTCGGCGCGTTGCTCGGCCTTGCGGGAGATGCGCTTGGGTTTCACACTCTCTGTCACAGCCCCGTCCTTCGAGCCTGCGCCGTCGAGCGTCAAGCTATTCAACCCATTGGCACGAAGATATTCACACACGCGATAGTGTGCATTGACACCGTCCGCGGCTTCGCCGCATGATGCTGGCAACGATACGATAAAAGACCGAGAGAGAGGGAAGCGTGGGGATCGAGGCCGCCGGCCGCGCCACCGTTCGAGGCGCATTGCGCGGGGCCGCGGACCGGCGCCTTGCGGCTTTCTCCGGCATCCGGACGCGCTGACCGGTGGCTGCAACCGCCGCCGTCGCGCCCGAGGCACCGCCCCCAACCCGTCCGCGCGCCTGGATCATGCTGGCCGCGCTCACCTTCGTCTATGTGCTGAACTTCCTCGACCGCCAGCTGCTCGGCATTCTCGCCAAGCCGATCCAGGACTCGCTCCACATCACCGATGGCCAGCTCGGGCTGATCGGCGGGCTCTATTTCGCCTTCTTCTATTGCTTCATCGCGATCCCGGTCGGCTGGTTCGCCGACCGCACCAATCGCGTGACCGTGCTGTCGCTCGCCTGTGCGATCTGGAGCGGTGCGACCACGGCCTGCGGGCTCGCGGCCAATTATCCGCAGCTCGTCGCGGCGCGCATGGTCGTCGGTTTCGGCGAGGCGGGGGGCGTGCCGCCTTCCTATGCGCTGATCACCGACACGTTTCCCCCAGGCCGCCGCGGCGTCGCGTTCGGGATCTTCAATCTCGGGCCGCCGATCGGCGCGGCGCTGGGAATCGCCTTCGGTGCCTCGATCGCGGCGATGTTCGACTGGCGCGACGCGTTCGTGGCGATCGGGATCATCGGCGTGATCACCGCGATCCTCCTGCGGCTCTTCATGCGCGAGCCGGTGCGCGGCGGGCTCGACGGGTCGGGCGTCAAGACGCTCGGCGCCAAGGCCGGGTTTGCCGAGACGGTAGGCATGTTCTTCACGCATCCCGTGCTGATGCTCGCCGCGCTGGGCAGCGGTGCCACCCAGTTCATCACCTATGGCCTCGGCAATTTCGCCGTGCTGTTCCTGATCCGTGAAAAGGGGATGACTCTCCCGGAGATCGCGATCTGGTACGCGCTGGCCGTGCTGATCGGCATGGGCGGCGGCATGCTGGTCTCGGGCCGCGTTATCGACCGCTTCACCCGCCGCTCGCGCACCGTCTACGCAATCGCGCCGGCGATCTCGCTCGCGATCTCGCTGCCCTTCTACGTCGCGTTCCTCTGGGCGCCGGGCTGGCCGCTCGCGCTGGCGCTGCTCACCGTCGTGATGTTCTTCAACTATTTCTACCTCTCCTCCTCGGTCGCGCTCGTCCAGGAAGAGGTACGGCCCGACCAGCGCGTGCTGTCGGGCGCCCTGCTGCTGCTGGTGATGAACTTCATCGGGCTCGGCCTCGGGCCGACCTATGTCGGCGCGGCGAGCGACTGGTTCAAAGCGCAGGGCGACGCACATTCGCTCCAGACCGCGCTCTACACGCTCACTCCCTCCTATCTGGTCGCCATCCTCCTGTTTCTCTGGCTGGCCCGCATCCTCCGGGCCGAAGGAAATCGCGCATGAACGCACTGCACCGTCTCCTGGCTCTCGGCACCCTGGCGCTCGCCGGCCCCGCGATCGCGCAATCCGGACCTATGGTCGCCGCACCGTCGGGCACGGTGCAGGGCAGTACCGAGGGCGACCTGCGGGTGTTCAAGGGCATTCCCTATGCGGTGCCCCCGGTGGGCGCGATGCGCTGGCGCCCGCCCGCGCCGATGCAGCCCTGGAAGGAGGTGCGCGCCGCGACCGAATTCGGGCCGGCCTGCGTCCAGCCGCAGGGCAAGTCGGACTCGGTCTATGCGCCCGCCGCGCCGCTGCCGGTGAGCGAGGACTGCCTGACGCTCAACATCTGGGCGCCCAAGAACGCGAAGAATGCGCCCGTCTTCTTCTGGATCCACGGCGGCGCGCTCCTGTCGGGCTCGAGCCGCGAGGCGATGTACGACGGCAAGAAGCTCGCCGAGCAGGGCGTGATCGTCGTCTCGATCAACTATCGCCTCGGCGTGCTCGGCTGGCTGGCGCATCCGGCGCTCTCGGCGGAGTCACCCCAGAAGGTCTCGGGCAATTACGGCCTGCTCGACCAGATGGCGGCGCTCGCCTGGGTCCGCCACAATATCGCGGCGTTCGGCGGCGATCCCGCCAATGTGACCATCGCCGGCGAATCCGCAGGCGGGCTCAGCGTGATGTTCCTCCTCGAGTCGCCGCTCGCGCGCGGCACCTTCGCCAAGGCCATCGCGCAGAGCGCTTACATGGTCGCGATGCCCGAGCTCAAGAAGAGCGCCTATGGCGCGCCTTCGGCCGAGGCGGTGGGCCAGATGCTCTCCGCCGGCGTGCAGGCGCCCGATCTCGCCGCGCTGCGCGGGATGAAGGCGCAGGAGATCACCGACAAGGCCGGCGCTCTGGGCTTCTTCCCGTTCGGCGTGGTCGATGGTCTCGTCCTGCCCGAACAGATGGTCGATACGTTCGACAAGGGCAAGCAGGCGCCCGTGCCGCTCCTCGCCGGGTTCAACCAGGGCGAGATCCGCTCGCTGACGGTGCTGGCGCCCAAGCCGCCCGCCACCGCCGAGGCGTATGAGAAGACGATCCGCGAACGCTATGGCGATCTCGCCGATGCGTTTCTGAAGCTCTATCCGGCCGCCGACTATAAGGAGAGCATCCTCGCGACGACGCGCGATGCGCTCTATGGCTGGACCGCCGAGCGCCTCGCCCGCAGGCAGACCGCGCTCGGCCAGCCGGCCTATGTCTATCTGTGGGACCATGGCTATCCGGCAATGGACCAGGCCGGACTCCACGCCTTCCATGCCAGCGAGTTGCCCTATGTGTTCGGTACCTTCGATCCGCTGCCGCCGCGCTGGCCGAAGATGCCCGAGGGCGACCGGCCGCTCTCGGACACGATGATCGGCTACTGGACCGGCTTCGCCAAGAGCGGCGTGCCGGGCGCATCCGGCGCCCCGGCCTGGGCCGCCTGGGGCAAGGCCGGCAACTATATGCACTTCGCCGATACGCCGCGGCCCGAGGCCGGGCTGATGCCGGGCATGTACGACCAGTATGAAGCGGTGGTCTGCCGCCGCCGCGCCGCGGGGATCGCATGGAACTGGAATGTCGGCCTCGCCGCGCCCAAGCTGCCGCCCAAGGTGGCAAGGTGCGAGTAAGGCCCTAAGCTGACGCCCTTTGCTCCCCTCCCGTACACGGGAGGGGAGCGCAGATGGAAAGGTTATCGCGTCACCGCGCTCGCCGCGATCCTGCCCTCGGCATAGTCCATACGCAGGCGGTTCTTGTCGATCTTGCCCGATGCGGCGAGCGGCATCGATGCGACATTCGCAATCCGGTCCGGGATCCACCAGTCGGCAACCTTGCCGCGCAGCAGGGCGATCAGCGCCTCGGGATCCTGGCCGTCGCCCTCGGTCTCGACGATCAGCACGGGCCGCTCGCCCCATTTGACATCGGGCCGTCCGATCACCGCGACGTGGCGCACCGCCGGATGCGTGCCGATGATCGCCTCGATCTCGGCCGGGTTGATCCATTCGCCGCCCGACTTGATCAGGTCCTTGGCGCGCCCGCCGATGGTGAGGTTGCCGTCCGCGTCGATCGTCGCGAGATCGCCGGTGTCGAAAAAGCCCTCCGCGTCCAGCGCATCGCTCTCGGTCAGGAAATAGCGGTCGAGCACGCTATGCCCCCTCACCTTGAGATGGCCCAGCACGCCGCGCTGCTCGGGCAGCATATTGCCTTCGGCATCGGTGAGCTTGAGGTCGATTCCCATCGGCGGGCGGCCCGATCCGCGCCCCTCCCCGCCGGTACCCGGCGGCGCGATCGTGCCCACCGGCGAGAGTTCGGTCATCCCCCAGCTCGTCTGCACCTCGGCGCCCAGCCGGTCCTCGAGCCGCCGGATCAGCGCATCGGGGCAGCTCGACCCGCCGATCAGCACGCGCTCCAGCGTGGGCAGCGTGCCGCCGGTCGCATCGAGATGATCCGCCAGCCCGAGCCAGACGGTCTGCACCCCCACCGCGACGGTCACCCCCTCGTCACGGATGAGCTGCGCGAGGCTCGCGCCGTCGATCGCGCGGCCGGGCAGCACCAGCTTGGTGCCCGCCGCGGGCGCCGCGAAGGGCAGTCCCCAGCCATTGGCATGAAACATCGGCACCGCGAGCAGCAGCACGTCGCGCGCGGTCAGCGCGATCGCGTCGGCCTGGAGCGCGCGCAGCGTGTGGAGATAGTTGGAGCGGTGGGTGTAGACGACGCCCTTGGGGCTGCCCGTGGTGCCCGAGGTGTAGCAGAGCCCCGCCGGCGCATTCTCGTCGAATTCGCCCCAGGCGCATGCGCCGCCCCGTCCCTCGAGCAGGGCCTCGTAGCTCCAGACATGGACCGGATGCGACCCGAGGGTATCCGTGTCGGAAGCCGCGGCATCGAGCACGACGACATGCTCGATCGAGGGGCAGAGCGGCACGAGATCGCGCGCCAGCGGCAGCAGGTCCGCCGCCACCGCCAGCACGCGGTTCCCGGCCTCGTCGATCATCGCGGCGAGATGCGCCGTGGTCAGCCGCGGGTTGAGCGTATGGCAGACCAGCCCCACGCCCATCGCGGCATAGTAGATCTCGAGATGGTGCTGGGTGTTCCAGGCCAGCGTGCCGACCCGGTCGCCCTCGGCCATGCCCAGCGCGAGCAGCGCGCCCGACATGCGATTGCTGCGCGACCGCAGCGCGGCATAGTCGATCCGCGTCGCCGCGCGGCCCGCCTCCCCTCCTACGATCTCGCGGTCACCGAACCATTTGGCGGCATGATCCAGGAATTTGTCTACCGTCAGGCCGTAGGATTGCATGACACCTTGGGGGGTACGAGGAACAGAGGGGCGGGGGGGGGGGGGCGGGCCGCGGGGGGGGCGCGCGGCCCCCCCGCCCCCCGGAGGCGCTCGAGGACGACGGAGCAGGAGGACGGGGGGGGCGGGTCGCCCCCCCTCGTGTGGCGGGGCCCACCGGCCCGTCAGAGGTCAGAAGGTCTTGAACAGCTTGATACCGTATTGGCGCGGCGGGCCGGCGAAGTAGAGTCCGCTGTTCAGCGCGCCCGGATAATGCTGGTCGGTGAGGTTGGTGGCATAGGCGGTCACCGTCCAGCTGCCATGTTCCCATGCCAGCTGGGCATTCAGGACGTTGCGATCTTCGAGCAGATCGCCGCGGGCGGCGTTCTCGAAAAGCGTCGCCCATTGCGATCCGACAT
Organism: uncultured Sphingomonas sp.; assembly: GCA_966211615.1. Taxonomy (GTDB): domain Bacteria; phylum Pseudomonadota; class Alphaproteobacteria; order Sphingomonadales; family Sphingomonadaceae; genus Sphingomonas. The sequence goes on along the minus strand of CBIHNZ010000025.1, from coordinate 28,645 downwards.
GGCCGAAATTGGCGCGCGGGATGATCTTGTCCTTGTCGCCGACCCGGATCTCGTACTGCGCGCCGATGTTGAAGGTGAAGTCGGGCGCATAGGTCTGGCGACGGCCGGCCAGATTGATGCACGACACGCTGGCCGGGCCGGTGCGCGGGTCGCACGCCAGCGCGGCGGCGGCGCGCGGATCGGTCGCGTAGAAGGTGCCCAGCTCGCTGTGCAGGATGTTGATGCCGGCATCGAGCGAGAAGCCGCCGAAACGGAACTCGGCTTCGGCCTCGCCGCCATAGATCTTGGTGCTGTGCGGCACGTTGAGCTCGATCCCGAAGGTCGGGAAGGTCGGGTAGCCGATGATCACCTGGAAGTTCTTGTAGTCGTTGTAGAAGCCGGTGATCGTCGTGCGGATCTTGCCGCCGGCGAAATTGCCCTTCCAGCCCGCCTCGTAGGAGGTCACTTCCTCGGGCTCGAACGGGGCGGGGAGGCCGAAGCCGACCGGGACGTTCAGGCCGCCCGGACGGAAACCCGTCGCAACGAAGCCATAGAGATACTGGTCCGGGCTCACCTTCCAGCCGAGCGAGACCTTGTAGGAGAAATTGTCCGACTTGGCGCTCTGATCGTCGCGAATATAGGTGCCGTACTGCAGCACATCGACACGGTTGGTCGTCTTGCTGGAGGTATAGCGGCCACCCGCCTCGATCTTCAGATTGTCGGAGATGGCGAATCCGAGCTGACCGAACACCGCGAGCGAATGCGTCGGATTGGTACCCTGGAGCTTGTACTGGGCCGCCGGCAGATTGAACGGATCGGCGAGGTCGATCACGAACTGATAGGGCTCGAGGAAATGATAGTCATTCCACACGCCAAAGGCGCCGGCCAGCCAGGTGAAACGCCGGTTGTCCGGCGATATGATGTTGAATTCCTGGGTGATCTGGCGCTCGTCGACACTGTCGAAGAAAGTGCTGATGCCCGTGGCGGTCCCGTCGAGGTCGGTGCGGTACCTGGTATTGGCCTTCTGGTAGCTCGAGACCGAGCGGAGCTTGATGCCCCCGGCGAGCTCGTACTCGAGCTTCAGGATCGAACGCACGAACTCGTCGCGGGCCTCCATCGGCGCGTTCGCGGTGATGTCGAACAGGTCGCTATAATTGGGGTTCGGCGTACTCGTGCCCGGTAGCGTCTTGAAGCTGTTCGCATAGGGGCTGGCCGGATAGGCGCCGAAGTCGAGATAGCCGATATCGGTCTTCGACAGGATCGAGAGCCGGTCGGTCGGCTTCCACAGGAAGCTGATCCGGCCAGCGGCCATCTTCAGGTCGCCATTATTGCCGGTATAGGGCGCGCCGCCCGGGCCGGTGATGTTCCAGAAGCCGTCACGACGCTCGCCGAAAAGGGCGATACGCGCCGCAAACTTGTCGCTCACGGGCAGATTGACCGCGCCCTGCGCGCCGGCATCGTTGTAGTTGCCGTAATTGGCGGCGACATAGCCGTGTACGCCGCCGCCGATGATCGGATCGTTGGTGTTGACGAACACCGCGCCGCCGGTCGCGTTCTGGCCGACGATCGTGCCCTGCGGACCGCGCAGCACCTGGATGTTGCCGACGTCGTAATAGGGCTCGCCCTGAACGTAACCCGGGAAGGTCGGCACGCCGTCGCGATAGGTGATCACGCCGGTGGTCGTCTGGGTATTGTGCTCGGCCTTGCCGATGCCGCGCACGTTGAAATCATTGCCCTGGCCGAAATTGTTGACCACGACGCTCGGCATCGCGAACTGCAGCGCGTCGACATTGGCGACGCCCTTGTTCTCGAGCTGGGTGCCGGACAGCACCGACGCCGAGACCGCGGTCGTCATCAGATTCTCGCTGCGGCGCTGTGCCGTGACCACGATCTCGTCATTGTCCGTCGCGGACGCGCTGGCCGCGCTGTCCTGGTCCCCCGGCTGCGTCTGCGCGGCGGCGGTGCCGCAGCAAGCGAATGCGAGCGCGGACGCGCTCAGCCACAGTGCATTGGGCTTCATAAATCCTCCCCACGATCTCCGCGGCGCTCTGCGGCGCCCATAGCCAAGCTGCAGCAAAGCGGGGTTGCTTGCAATACTAATTCTCTTATGAGTGAATGATCGAACAAGATGTGGCGGGCACAACGGTTGGCGGCATCCCCGATCCGTACCGCGCGCATTCAAACGCCGTTCAGCTTGGACGGCCTAGCGCCCCGCCGGCACGGCTTTTTTCCGCTGCGACGATTTGACTATTGATACTTTATATCATCGCAGTTACCGCGGTGCAGCACGTTCCCGCCGGAGTCCCCCACAAGATGCTGCGTACCCTGTTGCTCGCTTCCGCCGCTCTGTTCGTCCTCCCCGCCCATGCCGAGGACAAGCCGACTCCCGCGAACACGGACACCAGCACGCCGGCCGCACCTGCTGCGGAGGACGACGACGCACAGGACCATGTCCAGCCCAGTCAGGAAATCGTCGTCACCGGCACGCGCGCACGCAACACTGCCGATGTGTTGGGCGGGACGAGCGTGCTCGCGACCGAGGAACTGACGCGCGAGATGCGGCCGACGATCGGCGAGACGCTGACCAAGCAGCCCGGCGTCTCCGCCACCTCGTTCGGCCCCAACGCGTCGCGCCCGGTACTGCGCGGTTTCATCGGCGCGCGCGCGCCTTTGCTCACCGACGGCATCGGCAGCATCGACGTGTCGAACACCTCGGCCGATCACGCGCCGATCATCAATCCGCTGACCGCCGACCGTATCGAGGTCCTGCGCGGGCCGACGGCGTTGATCTTCGGTCCCTCGGCGATCGGCGGCGTCGTCAACGTGATCGATAGCCGCATCCCGCGCCACATCCCCGACGAGCCGGTGCATGCCGACGCGATCGCCAGCTATGGCAGCGCCGCCGACGAGCGCTCCATCTCGGGCGCGATCGACGTGCCGATCGCGAGCAAGCTCGTGCTGCATGCAGACGGCAGCTATTCGAAGACCGGCGATGAGCGGATTGGCGGCTATGTCCTCAGCCCCGCGCTCCGTGCGCAAGCGCTGGCGAGCGCCGACCCGGGCGTGCAGGCGCTGGCCGACCTCAAGGGCACGTTGCCCAACACCGCCGCGGAGACCTGGAACGTCGCGGGCGGCGCGGCGATCATCGACGACAACGGTAATCTCGGCTTCTCGGCCTCGCATTTCGACACCTTCTACGGCGTACCGATCCGCTATTCGCTCGATCCCTCGATCGAGGCCGAGCAGGTGCGGCTGCATGCGCAGCAGGACCGGTTCGACCTGCGCGGCGAGGTGAACACCGGCGACGGTTTCCTCAAGCAGATCCGCCTGCGCGCCGCCGCCGCCGATTATCGCCACAGCGAGATCGAGGATACCGGCGCGGTCGGCACCACCTTCTTCAGCCAGGGCTTCGAGTCGCGGCTCGAATTCGTCCAGAAGGCCCAGGGCGGCTGGGAAGGCATGTTCGGCGGGCAGGCCTCGGTGCGCGACATGCATGTCGTCGGCGACGAAAAGTTCCTGCCCCAGAATTCGAGCACCCAGTTCGGCCTGTTCACGCTGCAGTCGCTCGACGTCGGCCCGATCAAGGCCGAGGCCGCGGCGCGCTTCGAGCATAACGAGATCAGCGCCCAGGCCGACAGTGACATCGGCAACCCGGCCTATCAGCGGACCTTCGACACCTTCTCCGGCTCGCTCGGCGCGAGCTATGCGCTGGCCGACCATATCCGCTTCGGCGTCAACGTCTCGCGCAGTGAGCGCGCGCCGACCCCCGAGGAGCTGTTCGCCAAGGGGCCGCATGCCGGCACCCAGGCGTTCGAGATCGGCAACCCCAATTTCGGCGCCGAAAAGGCCTGGGGCGTCGAGGCGACGCTCAAGGGCTCGGGCGACGGCTTCAACTTCTCGACCGCCGCCTATTACACCTGGTTCACCGGCTATATCTACGACGCGCCGACCGGCGCGGTGCAGGACGATTTGCCGGTCTTCCAGACCTATCAGGCCGATGCGCGCTATTACGGCTTCGAGGCCGAAGGTTCGGCACGGATCGCCACGCTCGGCAAGTATACGCTGAACGCCGATGCGCTGGCCGACTATGTCCATGCCGAAGTGGTCGACACCGGCCCCGTGCCGCGCATCCCGCCGCTGCGTCTGCTGGGCGGGCTCGAGGCGCAGTCGGACAGGATCAACGCCCGGGTCGAAGTCGAGCACAGCTTCGCCCAGGACCGCGTCACCGCGTTCGAGACGACGACGCCGGCGAACACGCTGGTCAACGCCTCGCTGGCGTGGAAGCCCTGGGGCGAGAACGGCACGAGCCTGACGCTGTCGGCGAACAACATCTTCGACGTCGACGCGCGCCGCGCCGCCAGCGTGCTCAAGGACTATGCCCCGCTCGCCGGCCGCGACATCCGCATCACCGCACGGGTGCAGATCTAAGAATCCAATTCCATTTCCCCTCCCTGAAAGGGAGGGGATCAGCGGGTGGTTTTGGCATCGGACGGGGCTCGATGCCCCTTCCGATGCCCCCTTGCGCCGCGCATCTATTTCCTCCGCTGCGCCCAGACGCACGCACCCACCCCCAGCCCTCCCTGCAAAGCAGGAAAGGGAGTGCGTATGTCGCATGCAGATGGCCTCAACAGGGATCGTTGCGGCGCGCGGACAGTTGGGCGATCCAGTCGCCATGGAACAGCCGCCCACCCCCGCCGAACCCCTGGTTTCGCTCGTCCCGGACGGTGCGGCGTCGCGGCGCGTGCCCTGGGTCGTCGTCGTGGCCGCGGGCTTCGCGGCGGTGTTCGCGATCCTGTTATGGCTCGGGCACGAGCTCAACGAAGGCGATGGCGCCGCGTTCGATCGCGCGGTGATGCTGGCGACGCGCGTGCCGGGGCATCCCGATATCCCGCGCGGACCGGCCTGGCTGCCTTCTGCGGTGCGGGACGTGACCGCGCTCGGCAGCGCGACGGTGCTGGGTTTCGTGGTGCTGGCGGCGACCCTGTTTCTCTGGCTGCGCGGACGTGGGAAAACCGCGCTGCTCGTGCTCGTATCGACCATGCTCGGCTCGGCCGCGGTGGATCTCATCAAGGCACTGGTCGGCCGGTCGCGCCCAGACCTGATCGACCGGCTGATGCAGGAAAGCTCGAACAGCTTCCCCAGCGGCCATGCAGCGTCGAGCGCGATCGTCTATCTGACGCTGGCGACCCTGCTCTTCCCGGTCGTGCGCGAGCCGCGGATGCGCGCGTTCGTGATCGGCGTGGCGCTGGTGCTGGTCGGCGCGATCGGCGTCAGCCGCGTCTATCTGGGCGTCCATTGGCCCAGCGACGTGATCGCCGGCTGGGCGTTCGGCAGCCTATGGGCGCTGCTCTGGTGGCGGATCGAGCTGCGGCTGATGCGCGGCGCGGGCTGATCCCGGCGCTTGCAATGTAGGATTTCAGGACCGATCGGAGAATGGCTCTTTCTCATCGTTGAAGCAGCGCAAAGGTGTCGGCGCGCACCCGCGACGACGTCCTTGCCGAGTCAACTTCGTTAACCGACGAGTCAGGTGATTTCCGGCCAGAAGCTCCGGACGTCCTGATATTACAACCACTTGGTCATTCAACAGGATGGTTGAGCGACTGGAAGGTCAACCGGGTGGTTGAACAAGCCATCGACCCGGCGCTAGCGCTCCGCCAGCTTGCGCTCCCAGGCGAGCGCATCCTGCACGATCCCGTCGAGATCGTCGTGTTTCGGCCGCCACGGCAGCGCGGCGAGGATCGCGCTGTTGTCCGCCACCAGCGCGTCGGGGTCGCCGGCGCGGCGGCCTTCCAGCCTGCGCTCGATCTTCAGGTTGGTGACCCGGTCGACCGCATCGAGCACCTCGAGCACCGAGAAGCCGCGGCCATAGCCGGCATTGAGCGTATGGTTCTCCTCCGGCCGCGAGATCAGCAGGTCGAGCGCATCGACATGCGCGGCCGCCAGATCGGTGACATGGATATAGTCGCGCACGCCGGTGCCGTCCCCGGTCGCGAAGTCGGTGCCGAACACCGAGACATGGCCGCGCTTGCCGGTCGCCGCCTCGACCGCGACCTTGATCAGGTGCGTGGCGCCCGCGGTCGACTGGCCCGAACGGCCCTGCGGATCGGCGCCGGCGACGTTGAAATAGCGCAGCGCGGCATAGTTGATCGGGTGCGCCGCGGCGACGTCCCTGAGCATGATCTCGGTCATCAGCTTGGACATGCCATAGGGATTGATCGGCAGTTTGGGGCTGTCCTCGCGCACCGGCACGACCTCGGGGATGCCATAGGTCGCGGCGGTCGAGGAGAAGATGAAATGCTTCACCCCTTCGGCCACCGCGCTCTCGATCAGCGACCGGCTCGCCGCGGTGTTGTTGCGGTAATATTTGAGCGGGTCGGTCACCGATTCGGGCACCACCACCGATCCGGCGAAGTGCATCACCGCGATCACGCCATGTGCGGCCATCGCGGCGCGGACGGCGGCATCGTCCTGGATATCGGCGACGACAAGGGCGGCGCGCTTGTCGACCGCCCAGTCGAACCCGGTGACGAGATTGTCGACCACGACGACGCGCCAGCCTGCATCGAGCAAGGCGAGCACCGCATGGCTGCCGATATAGCCCGCTCCACCCGTAACCAGCACCGTTCCGTCGCGCATTCCGTCCTCCATTTGACGCAGCAGCGCTACACGGGCGGATTGCAGCGCGCCATGGCGACCCTATCTCCTGGCGACGAACCGAGGAGTTTTTTATGACGATCGAAACGGCGACGCTGGCGGGCGGGTGTTTCTGGTGCACCGAAGCGGTGTTCAAGGACGTGATCGGCGTCCAGTCGGTCGAGAGCGGCTATATCGGCGGATCGGTCGAGAACCCGACCTACAAGCAGGTCTGCGCCGGCGAGACCGGGCATGCCGAGGCGATCCGGGTGAGCTTCGACACCGATCAGATCAGCTATGGCGAGATTCTGGACATCTTCCTGGCGACGCACGATCCCACCCAGCTCAACCGCCAGGGCAACGATGTCGGCACCCAGTATCGCTCGGCGATCTTCCCGCATTCGGTCGAGCAGGCCGCCGAGGCGGAAGCCGCAATCGAGCGCGCGCGGCCCGACTGGCCGCAGCCGATCGTCACGGCGATCGAGACGCTGGGTGAATGGTGGTCCGCCGAGGAATATCATCAGGACTATTGGCAGGGCGAGGGCCAGCGCAATCCCTATTGCCTCGCGGTCATCCCGCCCAAGCTTCGCAAGCTGCGGAAGAGCTTCGCCAACCGGGTAACTGAGGGCGCGGCGGCTTAGGCTCTTACCGCGCCCTCCACGGGGGGAAACTCTAGGGAAGCGCCTCGCCTTCGATCGGCGGGCGCTTCTTTGCTTCGGCGCCAAGCGCGCGATAGGCGAAGCCGCCCAGCACGCCGCCGACGATCGGTGCGATCCAGAACCAGGCAAGCTGGGTGAGCGCGATGCCGCCCTCGATCACCGCAGGCCCGGTGCTGCGCGCCGGGTTCACCGAGGTGTTGGTGACCGGGATGCTGATCAGGTGGATGAGCGTGAGCGCGAGGCCGATCGCGATCGGCGCGAAGCCGGCCGGAGCGCGTGCATCGGTCGAGCCCATGATGACGAGCAGGAAGATGAAGGTCAGCACGACCTCGATCACCATGCCCGCCTGGAAGCTGTAATGGCCGGGCGAATGCTCGCCAAAGCCGTTCGACGCGAGGCCGCCCGTATAGCCGGGTGCGCCGCTGGCGACATAATAGAGGAGCAGCGCCGCGATCAGCGCACCGGCGACCTGGGCCAGCACATAGAGCGGGATGTCCTTGGCGGCGAAGCGTCCGCCGGCCCAGAGCCCGATCGTCACTGCGGGATTGAGATGGCATCCCGAGATATGGCCGATCGAATAGGCCATGGTGAGGACAGTGAGTCCGAAGGCGAGCGACACGCCCAGCAGGCCGATCCCGACATCGGGAAAGGCCGCCGCGAGAACCGCGCTGCCGCATCCTCCGAACACCAACCAGAAGGTGCCGATCAGCTCGGCGAATCCCCGCTGCGCACTGCTCATACAGGCCCCTCCTGTCGCCGGGCGGTGCACGCCCCGTGCCCCTAGTGCGACGTTTTCGAAGTCTATGAATCGTTTCATCGGTGTAAAGAAAGGCGTCGAATCCAACCTACCCGATTTGAGAGGGACTAGCGTGGATGCGCAGCGCGGCGCAGGCGATCGTTGATGGCGGCGCCGATCCCGGCGTGCGGTACCGGCGCGACAGCGATTGCCCTAGGCCGCGCCGAATCGGCCCGGTGGAGCGCATCGAACAGCCGAGCAGCAGCTTCGATCATATCCCCCGAAGATGACAGATTATCGTCGCCTGCAATGTCGCCGAAGCCGATCAGCCATTCGTCGCCGTTCCGCTCCACCGCATCCAGCCGCAACGGCTTGGCCGGGGCATAATGGCTGGCCAGCTGGCCGGGAGCGGTGATCGCGCCTTGCCCCGCTGCCGCTTCGGGCAAGCCGAGGTCGGCGGCGGTCAGCGGGCCGGGTCGCAGGACCTGGCCGTCCATCACGATCGTCGATTCGAGCCCGGCGGGGGTGGCCCCGTCGTCGATCACCAGCGGGATGCGCCCGGCCAGGCTGGCGGCGACATGCGCCGCACGCGTCGGGCTGATCGCCCCGCTGGCGTTGGCGGAGGGCGCGGCGAGCGGCTTGGCCGTCGCCGCCAGCAGCGCCTGCATCGCCCGGTGGGCGGGCACGCGGATCGCGATGGTCGAGAGCCCGGCGGTCACGAGCGACGCGATCCCGGCATCGGCGCGAAGCGGCAGGACCAGCGTGAGCGGTCCGGGCCAGAAGCGCTCCGCCAGATCGCGCTCCGCCGGATCGAATGTCGCGATGCCCTCCGCCGCAGCGAGATCGCGGACATGGACGATCAGAGGGTTGAACGAAGGCCGCCCCTTGGCCGCATAGATGCCCGCCACCGCGGCCGAATCGGTGGCGTCGGCGGCGAGCCCGTAGACGGTCTCGGTGGGCACCGCGACGCACGCGCCCGCGGCGATCAGCGCCGCGGCCTCGGCGATCGCGGCCTCGCCGTAGGGTAAGATGCGGGGATTTGTCGGGCGCATTCGCCGCGAGCTATAGCGCAGGGAACAAGCATACAAGAGAGGCTCCATGTTCACTCCCGCCGTCACCGAGCAGCGCTTCGTGCTCGAGCATGTCGTCCGCCTGGCCGAAATCTCCGCAGAGGCGACGCCCGACCTGGTCGAGGCGGTGCTGGAAGGCGCGGGGCAGTTCGCGACGGGCGAATGGGCGCCGCTCGAGCGGCCGGGCGATACCGACGGGCCGAAATGGACCGAGCAGGGCGTCAGGATGCCCGCCGGGTTCGCCGACGCCTACCAGGCCTATGTCGAGGGCGGCTGGGGCACGATCGGGTCTCCACAGGAATATGGCGGCCAGGGCCTGCCGGTCAGCCTGTCGATCGCCGTGCTGGAGACGCTCGGCACCGCGAACATGGGCTTCGCGCTGGCCCCGATCCTGACGGTCGGCGCGATCGAGGCACTGATGCATCACGGCACGCCCGAGCAGCAGGCGCTCTATCTGCCGCACCTCGCCACGGGCGCCTGGACCGGCACGATGAACCTCACCGAGCCCCAGGCCGGCTCGGACGTCGGCGCGCTCCGGACCAAGGCCGAGCCGGTCGGCGACGGCACCTTCCGCATCAAGGGCACCAAGATCTTCATCTCGTTCGGCGACCACGACATGACCGACAACATCGTCCATCTCGTCCTCGCCCGCACGCCCGACGCACCGGCCGGGACCAAGGGGCTATCGCTGTTCCTGGTGCCCAAATACCGGCTGAAGGCGGATGGCACGCCGGGCGACTTCAACGACGTCCGCGCCGTCTCGATCGAGCACAAGATGGGGCTGCACGCCTCGCCCACCTGCGTGCTGTCGTTCGGCGACCATGACGATTGCATCGGCGAGTTGATCGGCGGCGAGCTGGGCGGCATCCGCGCAATGTTCACGATGATGAACAATGCGCGACTGAACGTCGGTCTGCAGGGCGTGCAGGTTGCCGAGCGGGCGACGCAGCGCGCGGTCGCCTATGCCCGCGAACGCATCCAGTCGGCGCGCGCGGGCTCGCCCAGCCGCGAGCCGGTGGCGATCATCGAGCACCCCGACGTCCGCCGCATGCTGATGCGGATGAAGGCGCAGACCCAGGCGGCGCGCGCCCTTGTCTATTACGCCTTTGCCCAGCTCGACCGCGCCCGCGCGGGCGATGCGGCGGCGAACCTGCGGGTCGAGCTGCTCACCCCCCTCGCCAAGGCACACGGCACCGATCTGGGCAACGAGGTCGCCAGCCTCGGCATCCAGGTCCATGGCGGCATGGGCTATATCGAGGAGACCGGCGCCGCCCAGCATTTCCGCGACGCGCGGATCACCCCGATCTACGAGGGCACCAACGGCATCCAGGCCGCCGACCTGGTCGGCCGCAAGCTCTCGATGGACAATGGCGGAACCCTGCTGGCGCTGCTCGCCGAGATGCGCGGCGACGCCGAGGATGGCGAATTGGTCCGGCTGATCGACGCCTGCGAGGAGGTCGCGCGCAACCTGCTGGCGAGCGAGACCGACGACCGGCTGGCGGCGAGCTATCCGTTCCTGACGATGCTGTCGGTCGCGGTATGCGGCTGGCTGATGGAGGCACAGGGCCGCATCGCCGCGCGCAGCGAGGGCGATCCGGCATTCCTCAAGATGAAACAGGCCGCCGCGCGCTTCTATGTCGAGCAGATCGTGCCCGAGGCGATGGGGCTGAAGGCCGCGGCAATCGCCAAGGCGGAAATGCTCTACGCGGTGAACGCCGAAGCCTTCGCCGCGTAGAGCTTCCCCCTTTTAGCGCGTCCCGACCGGCCCGCCCGTCGGTGACGGGCTAGGCACCGGTACCGGCACGCGATCGCTGATCGCCCACATCGAATCGACCTGGAGCAGGCCGTTGAAGATCGGGCTGGTCTGTTCGAAGATGTCGAGCGCGCCGGGATAGTTCACGCCCTTGGCGAGATAGCTCGACTTCGCGTTGGGCGCCGACGCGCGATGGTGGCAGTTCATGCAGTTGGTCTGGATCGGGTGATCGGCCGCCAGCTCGATATAGGGGTTATAGGCCACCGGCCAGGTCTTACCCCCGGGCACCGTGGGGATGCCGTAGGTCGAGGTCATCAGATAGTGGCGCCACGGGCCCGGCGCCTGGCTTGGCGGGAGGTTGGGCCGGTTGGCGGCATAGGGCCCCTGATCGGGCCGGTCGTGCCACCAGACCGACTGGAAGGTCCAGGCCCCCTGTTCCTTGGTGATGATGTGCATCGCCACCATCACCAGCTCGTCGCCCGCCTGGAACATGCGGCCATAGGCCCAATAGGCCGAGGCATCGAGGATCGCGCGGTCGCACGCATCCATCTTCGCGATGTCGGGCCGGTAGCGATAGAATTGGTCGGTCCCCACCACCTGCGGCTTCTGATAGGTATTGGGGCCCAGCGGCGCGCCGTTCATCGTCACGCCGTGGAGGAAGGTAACGGAGGCGGGCACCACCTGCGCCTGCGGCGTCGTGGTCACCGCCACGGCGCGCGGCCACATCTTCTGGATCTCGTAGCCGGCATAGCTGCCGCCATCGGACTTCTGGTCGTCCCACACCGGCAACGCCGAGAAGCCGCCCTTGGGCACCGGCCACATCATCGGTTTGAGCACGATCGACTGGGGCGGCATCGCCGGAATCTGCGTGGTCCCGGATCCTTTGGGCAGCATCGCCTGCAGCGTGGCAGTTTGATAGAGTCCCTTGCTGCGGATCCAGTCGAACGCCGCCTTGTTGTAGGTGACGCCGGCAACCATGATGTCGCCATTATTCTCGAAGCTGGGACCGTCGACGAGGCTCAGGTTCGTGCCACTCCCCTGGATGCACTGCGTCTTGGCGTAGCGCTTCACCACCTCCGCCGGCAGCGGATATTGCGGCGCGACCGGGAAATTGATCGGGTCGGCGCCGTTCAGCATCTTGCGCTGTCGCAGCGGCAGCGTCGGCGGACCGGCGAGCGTGCCGCCGATCAGCTGCGTGCCGTCGTCCGCGACGATCGGCGCCGCGCTGGCCGAAGGGCTGGGCGTGGGCGTGTTGCCGGCATAGGCCTGGGTCGAGGTGCACCAGCTGCGCCACACCGGCTCGCCGCCGCCCTGGGTGTTGAGCGCCGCCCAGAGATACCAGCCATGCGTGCGCGCCCGCGCCTCGTCGCGCATCGCCACCCATTTCGGGATCGCGCCCGCCGGCTGCGGATAATCGAACCCGGCCGGAATCGGTGCGGGATTGACGCAGACCTGGGGCGCACCGCCCGCCACCTCCGGCGGCTTGCTCTGACCTGTGCAGGCGACGACGCCGGCAAGCAATGCGATGGAAGGAATCAACAAGAGCGCGGGATTTAAGCGATCGTCCAGAATGGCCATGATGTCCCCCTGTCCTTCGACAGGCGGAAGCATAATCGAATCCGGGAGATATCCTGCAGCTTTCGCAGCCAAATTGGTTGCACTCAGGCCGTGATGCCGAACCACCGCGTCAATGCCGCCTCACCCGCACGGGTGATTTCGAGCGCGCGCGTTCCCTCGCGCTGACGCAGCCAGCCATGGTCGATGAAGCAGCGGTAGAGCGCCGTGCCCGCGGCCCCGGCAAGATGCGGACGGCGCTCGCTCCAGTCGAGGCAGGCGCGGCATGGGGCGTGGCCGCTCCCGGCCGCGACACCCATTTCGATCAGCAGGGCCGATCCCGTATCGGTCAGTGCGGCACCGTCATGGCTCAGCACCAGCTGGCCGCGCTCGGCCATGCGCCCGGCAATGGCCACCGCGATCTCGCCGGCGAGATGATCGTAGCAGGTGCGTATCCGGCGGAGCGCTGCATCGCGCGGACCGGTGACCGGCAGCGGCCGGCCGGACAATTCCGCCGCGACGCTCATCACGCTCTCCACCATCTGCGCGACCGAAGGCGAGGCGAGGCGGAAATAGCGATGTCGGCCCTGCGGCGTCGGCACGACCAGCCCGGCCTCGGCCAGCTTGCCCAGGTGCCCGCTCGCGGTCTGCGGCGTCACCCCGGCGAAGCGCGCCAGTTCGCCGGCGGTCAGCGCGCGGCCGTCCATCAGCGCGAACAGCATGTTGGCGCGCGAGGGATCGCCCATCAGCGCGGTGGTTTCGGCAAAGGCGGTGATGCGTTGCATCCGCCCTTTGTGCCTCGCCCGGCCGTGCGATGCTACGGTCGCGACCGAACCATTGCGCATGCTGATTGGGCCAGAGAGGGGACGAAAGGAGCCATGTATGCTGACCTGCTTCATCCGCTACGAGATCGATCCGTTCGCCGCCGACGCCTTCGCCGAATATGCCCACAACTGGGGTCAGGCGATCCCGCGCTGCGGCGCCGAGCTGATCGGCTATTTCGGTCCCGCCGAGGGTTCGGCCACGACGGCGTACGGCGTCTACACCATCGAATCGCTCGCCGCTTACGAAGCCTATCGGGCGCGGCTGCGCGACGATCCGGCCGGGCGCGCCAATTACGCATTCGCGGCGCGCGAGCGGTTCATCCGGCGCGAGGACCGGATCTTTCTGCGCCAGGTCTCGGCGCCGCACGCACCGCTGGTACGGCCATGATCGCGGTGCTGTTCGAGGCCTGGCCGCGCGAAGGTCGGGCGGACCGCTATTTCGACATCGCCTCCGCGCTGCGGCCCGAATTAGACTCGATCGACGGCTTTCTGGGCATCGAGCGCTTCCAGAGCCTCGCCGATCCCACCAAGCTGCTCTCGCTCTCCTGGTGGCGTGACGAAGCCGCGGTGGCGGCGTGGCGTGGCGCCGAACATCACCGCGCCGCGCAGGCCGAGGGACGCGAGGCGATCTTCGCGGACTACCGGCTGCGCATCGCGACCGTCCTTCGCGACTATGGCATGCAGGATCGCGCCCAGGCGCCCGGGTGAGGCCGAGCCGCGCTCAGGGCTTCAGGTCATAGGGCCGGTAGCTTTCCCATTCCCAGGGAAGGTTCACCGGTCCGAGCAGCTTGTCGACCAAGGCGACGAAGATCCCCGCGGCGCGATTGTCGTTGGAGAGGAGCACGATGCAGTCCTGCCGCGCGTCGATGCACAAGGCATAGTTCGACGTGCCGTCGTCATAGCCTTCCTTGAAGAAGGCGTGCCCGAAGGGAGATTCAAACGTCCCCCAGCCAACGGCATAGCCGAGCTTGATCGCCGTCCAGCGATCGGTCTTCGCGTCCAGCAAGGTCGGGAATTGCACCGGGCTGTCGATGTCGATCGAGCGGCGTACCATCTCTGCCCGCGCGCCCTTGCTCAGCCCCTCGCCGCGCGCAGCTCCCGCCAGGAAGCGCGACCAGTCGGTGATCGTGGTGTCCATCGATCCGGCCGCGCGGACATTCTCGCGCTGGTCGTGCGGGATCAGCTTGCCCTCGACGGTGAAGCCATCCGCCAGATTGCCGGCGAAATCCTCGCGCCACTGCATCGAGGTGCGCGTCATCCCGAACCGGTCGAACACGCGGCGCTGCATCTCGGGCTTGAGCTCGAGCCCCAACGCCTGCTCGACCACCAGCTGCGCGAGGTTGATGCCTTCGCCCGAATAGCCGTAGCGCGCGCCCGGATCACGATGGAAGCGCAGCTTCTCGTCCGGATCGAGCCAGCGGAAATTGGGGAAGCCGGTCGAGTGGTTCAGCAGGATTCGGAGCGTCAGCTTCCGCCAGCGCGGATCGTCCTTCAGATCGGCATATCGGGGATAATCGGGCAGCGGCTTGGGCAGATAGTCGGCGATCGACCTGTCGAGGTCGAGCTTGCCCTCGCCGACCAGCTGCAGGACGAAATAGGCAAAGGTCGCCTTGGTGAGCGACGCGCCGTACATCACCGTGTCGGGGGTCAGCGGCGCGCCCGCCGCGTTGCGCTGACCATAACTGCCGACGAACGCCACCTGCCCCTTGCGGACCAGCGCGACGGCGAGCCCATGGACCCGGTTCGCCTGCATCAGGCGCTGGACCTCGGCATCGATCGCCGCGGGCGCCAGCGTGCGTCCGTCGAGCGTGCGGACCGCCGTGCGCTGCGCTTGGGCCGGGGTTACGCCAAACAGAAGGGCGGCAAGCGCCAACACAGGGAAGCACGCCTTCATGCTCGTCTCCGTGATTTTGGGTATGTCAGGAGGGCGCGCGCTTTAAGCGCCGCCCCTCGCGTAGCGTCGATTCAGGCGGTTTCGCGGTCGAGAAGCTCGTTCACATCGAGGCCGAGCAGCGCGATATGATCCTTCACGCGCGGCCAGTAGCCGGTGAGGAAACGCTCGCGCTCGGCAACGCGCAGTGCCTCGACCGCGCCGGGCAGCACGAACATGCCGACGCCGCGGCGGACCTCGACATAGCCGTCGTCCTGGAAGCTCTGATACGCCTTGGCGACGGTCAGCGGGTTCGCGCCATGCTCGGCCGCGAGCGCGCGTACCGACGGCAATTGATCCCCTGCCCGATATTGCCCGCGCAGGATCGCCGCGGCGATGCTGGCGCGAAGCTTGAGGTAAACCGGGCTGTCCTCATGCTCTAGCGCTGTCATGCTGCCTTAATACACCATTGGGGCGGAGAGTCTACCCCTGCGACTCCCAAAAGTGTACGATTTCGGACAGTTCAGGTCTTGGCCGTTCCTCGAGTTCGCGCGCCGGCGTACCGATGAAGACGAAGCCGGCGATGCGCTCGCCCGGCTTGCCGAACAGGTCGCGCACCGCGTCCGAATAGGCCGCCCAGCCGGTGAGCCAGCCGCCGGCAAAGCCCATCGCATGTGCGGCATGGAGCAGGTTCATCGTCGCGGCGCCCGCGGACAGCTGCTGTTCCCAGACGGGTATCTTGTGATCATGGACCGGCGCCGAAAGCACCACCACCAAAGCGGGGGCCTGGGTCGCGAACTGCTCGGCCGCCTCCACGTCGCGCGGGCCGCACCCATCCTTCTCCGCCATCAGGATATCACCCAGCTTCTGGGCAAGCGCGGCGCGCTGATTGTCGGGAACGATCACGAAGCGCCAGGGAAAGAGCTTGCCATGATCGGGCGTGCGCGCCGCGAGCGCGACCATCTCGCGGAGCTGGTCGGGGCTGGGCCCGGGCGCGACCAGATCGCGCGGCTTGCCCGAGCGGCGGGTCTTGAGGAGCGAGAGCGGGGAGCTGGTATCGTTGAACATGGCGGCCATCTAGGGTGCCCGGGCGCCCGCGCCAACGCCCCTTCTTTACAGCGGCATCATTCCGTCTAGTCTGGCCGCCCATGCGCCGGGCGCCTGCCCGGAAACCGATATAAAAGGGCAATAAAAAGCATGGTCGACACTCCAACGGCCGATAGTCCGGCAGAGCCGGACATCACCCATATCAACCCCGCCAAGGAAGAAACCTGGTTCGGCCACCCGCGCCAGCTGGCGCGGATGTTCACCACCGAGATGTGGGAGCGTTTCGGCTATTACGGCATGCGGGCGCTGCTGACGCTCTACCTCACCCAGCATTTCATGTTCGGCGATCGCGAGGCGACGGGCATCTATGGCGGGTTCACCGCATTGGTCTATCTCACTCCGCTCGTCGGCGGCTATCTGGCGGATCAGTATCTCGGCTCGAAGCGCGCGGTGAAGTTCGGCGCGATCATCATGTCGCTGGGCTATGCGATCCTCTGCTTCGGCGGCCCCACCGCGACGCCGCACGCGACGATCGACGGGCAGCGCTACGAAGTGTCGATCGGCAAGTCGGCGGAGGGCAAGGAAGTCCGCTACGTCATCGACGGCGCCAAGAAGCTCGAGATCAAGGGCAAGGACGACGGCAGCGTCGACCTGCTCAACGGCACGACGGTCGAGCGCAAGATCGCCAAGGGCGGCTTCGAATCCGATGCGGACCGCAGCCCCTTTTATGTGATGGTGATGCTGATCGCGCTGTCGATGGTCTCGGTCGGCAACGGCTTCTTCAAGCCGAACATCTCCACCATGGTCGGCGAGCTCTACGAGCAGGGCGACCGCCGCCGCGACAGTGGCTTCACCATCTTCTACATGGGTATCAACACCGGCTCGCTCTTCTCGCAGATCCTATGCCCTTGGCTCGCCGTCGCCTATGGCTGGAGCTGGGGCTTCGGCCTTGCCGCGATCGGCATGATGATCTCCTGGGCGCTGATCCAGTTCAACGCCGGCAAGCTCGACGGCTATGGCGAGCCCCCGGCCAGGCCCGGCGTCAACAGCCAGCAATGGATCATCTATGCCGCCGCGCTCTGCGTCGTGCCGCTCTTCTACCTGCTCTACGTCAATCTGATGCACGCGGCCCCGCCCGCCGAGGGTTCGGGTTTCATCGGCTATGTCGCCTCGCTGCCGCTGATGGGCAAGCTGCTGTTCGGCGCGTTCCTGCTCGGCGTTCCGGCGATCCTGATCTGGTCGTTCGTCGCGGGCAGCAGGACCGAGTTCCAGATGATGCTGGCGGCGATGGTGCTCATCGTCTTCAACGTCGTGTTCTGGACGCTGTTCGAGCAGGCTGGCTCGTCGCTGACCCTGTTCGCAGACCGCAACACCAACCTCTCGGTCTTCGGCTGGTTCACGATCACCGCGGGCCAGACCCAGTTCTTCAACGCCGCCTTCATCGTGCTGCTCGCGCCGTTCATGTCGATAATGTGGACCGCGCTCGCCAGGCGCGGGCTCGAGCCTTCGATCCCGGTGAAGTTCGGCATCGCGTTGATCGGCGTGGCGGTGGGCTTCCTGCTGCTCGTCTGGGGTTCACACTATGCCGATTCGAACTTCCAGGTGGGCATCTGGTGGCTGGCAGGCCTTTATTTCATCCACTCGTTCGCCGAGCTCTGCATCTCCCCTGTCGGCCTTTCGATGATCACCAAGCTCTCGATCGCGCGGGTCGTCGGGCTGATGATGGGCGTGTGGTTCCTGTCGATCTCGGTTGCGCAATATTTCGCCGGCATCATCGCGCAGTTCGCCAGCATCGACACGGTGGGCGGGCAGGTGGTCAATTTCAAGGTGAGCCTCGATGCCTATGTCGGCGTGTTCACCACCATCTCGATCGCGGCGATCATCCTCGGCGCGCTGCTTTTGCTGCTGAGCTGGCCGCTCAAATACTGGATGCACGGCGTCAAATGACCTGACGCGAAGGAGGAGGAAATGGAGTCGCTGATCGCCGCCTGTGTCGCGTTTGTCGGGTTCCATTTCCTCCTCTCGCATCCGTTGCGAAAACCGATCGTGGGCGCGATCGGCGAGGGCCCGTTCCTCGGTCTCTATTCGCTGGTGGCGCTGCTGACCTTCGGCTGGATGGCCGTCGCCTTCCGCGCCATTCCGCCCGAGCCGCTCTGGTGGGACGCCGGCGATATCGGCTGGGCGATCGCCAGCGCCGCGATGCTGATCGCGAGCATCTTCTTCATCGGCTCGCTGATCGGCAACCCGGCCCTGCCCAACCCGACCGGCGCGGTACCCACCATCCGCGAGCCGCACGGCGTCTTCCGGATCACGCGGCATCCGATGATGTGGGGCTTCGCACTCTGGGCGCTGGCCCATTTCGCGGTCTTCCCGACCGACGCGAACACCGTGCTCACCGCGACGATCCTGATCCTCGCGCTGGTCGGCGCCGCGCTGCAGGACCGCAAGAAGATGGAGCTCCAGCCACAGTCCTGGCCCGATTGGCAGGCGCGCACCGCGTTCGTGCCCTTCGCCGCGCAGTTCGCCGGGCACAAGCCCTGGACGCTCGGCAACGCGACCGCGATCCTGGGCGGCACGATCCTGTGGCTCGCCGCCAGCTGGGCGCACACGCCGCTCGGCGGCACGATGGCCGCCGGCATCTGGCGCTGGATAGGCTGACATGACCGAACCCGTCGCCGAAGGCGGCTGCCATTGCGGCGCCATACGCTATCACGTGACGGGGGCGCCGAGCGCGACGTCGCACTGCCACTGCAGCGACTGCCGCCGCGTGACCGGCGGACCGACGCTCGCCTGGGCGATCTTCCCCGAGGACCGAGTGGAGATCATCGCGGGAAAGACCGCGATCTACGAGAGCTCGCCGGGAGTCGAATGGGGCTTCTGCGCGCGCTGCGGGACGACGCTCACCTATCGCCGCGCGAGCCGGCCGGGGCTGTTCGACGTGACGACCGCGACGCTCGACGATCCCGAGCTCTTCCCGCCCGCAAAGGAGATCTGGACCGGCGAGCGCCTCTCCTGGATCCGGTCGAACCCGGCGCTGCCCCTGCATCCGCGGACCAGCGCCGGCTAGCGTCAGGCGGCAACCGTCTCGGGCATCGCCGGCAGCGGCATGCCCGCCCGCTCCATCAGCACTTCCCAGCTCGTCGCCGCCATGCTCGGCCGCGCCGCCATGCGCTCGATCCATGTCGCGAGCTCGGGATAAGGCGAGAGGAGCAGCTGCCCCTCGTCGAAATGCGGCAGGAAGCTCATCTGCGGGATGAGGTGCAGATCGGCGAGCGACAACGCGTCGCCGGCGAGGAAGGGCTTGTTCCCCAGCAGCCTGGCGACTTCGGCGACGGCCTCGGCGGCCTCCGGCATCGCCGCCGCGATCTTCGCCTCGTCGACCGGCATGCCGAAGCGCGGCGCGACCATCCGCGGGAATGCCAGCGCACCGCTGACGCGCTGCGCCACATAGCAATCGGTGATGTTGAGCAGCTGGTCCATCCGCGCCGCGGCGCGTGGATCCGCGGGCGTCAGCGGCGGAGTGGGCGCGATCCGGTCGATATAGCGGATGATCGCCTGCGTCTCGTAGAGCTGGAAATCTCCATGCTCCAGCGACGGGATCTTAAAGAACGGGTGCCGTGCGCGATATTCGGGGGTGCGGTTTCCGCCGAAGGGGATCGCGGCGAGCGTCCAGTCGAGCCCCTTCTCCTCGAGCACGATCAAGGGTGTGCGGACATAGGGGCTGCCGGGGATGCCGTGGACGGTAAATTGAGTCATCACTTGTCCTCCTTGCTGCTGACATAGTCGCTGAAGAGCTGGACGATCCGCGGCCAGCCGCCGCCCACCTTCTGCCGGACGATCTCGGCGCTCGGGCCGAAGCGTTCGAGATTGCGGTGCTCGAGGGTGACGCGGGTGCCCGTGCCCTCGGGTTCGAAGATCACTTCGACTTCGGTCACGAAATCGGGGTCGAACTTGAACTCGGCGTTGAGCTGCCAGCCGAGCAGCAGCCGGCCTGGCGGATCCCA
Source organism: uncultured Sphingomonas sp. (assembly GCA_966211615.1). GTDB lineage: Bacteria > Pseudomonadota > Alphaproteobacteria > Sphingomonadales > Sphingomonadaceae > Sphingomonas. Next base: position 8,516 of record CBIHNZ010000025.1, on the reverse strand, counting down.
GGCGAGCACCTTGCCCCAGTCGCATTCGGCGCCGTCCTCGGCGCGTTCGAACCAGCGACCGCCGGGCTTGGGCTCGAGCACGAGATCGGCGAACAGACCCTTCGCGACATTCATGTTCGGCGCCCACCACCGCGCGATATCGGCGGTGAACAGCGAGAAGGCGCGCTCGGGCGGCACCTTCACGACGACGCTCTGGACGACGGGGGCGATGGTCATGGGGCGGCATCCTCTTCCGCTTGGCTATCGGCATAGGTCTGGAAATCCGCGAGCGTCGCCGCCCAGAACCCGTCGAGCCACTGGCGCAACGCGCCCAGTCCCCGCGGATCGATCCGGTAGATGCGGCGGGTGCCCTGCGCGGTCTCGCTGACGAGCCCGGCATCCTTCAGCACCTTCAGATGCTGCGACACCGCCGGGCGCGAGACCGGCAGTTCCTCGGCGATCGCGCCGACCGCCGCCGGCCCCTTCGCCACGCGCTCGAACACGGCGCGCCGGGTCGGATCGGCAAGCGCATCGAGCGCGAGAGCAGCGGAATTTCCGTAAGTCATCACTAACGGTTAGTTCTTGCTTACCGATTCGTCAAGCCCGCAAAAGCGATCGGCCCGGCATCGCTGCCGGGCCGATCCTGAAGGCCTTACCAGATATGGACCCGCTGCTCGGGCGGGAGGTAGAGCGCATCACCCGGCTTGACGTCGAACGCCTTGTACCAGGCATCGACATTGCGGACGACGCCGTTGGTGCGGAACATCGCCGGCGAGTGCGGATTGGTCAGAACCTGCTGGCGCAGCGCGCCTTCGCGCAGCTTGGTCTGCCAGGCCTGGGCATAGGCCAGGAAGAACCGCTGATCGCCGGTCAGCCCGCCGATCACCTTCGCCTTGCCGTGCTTGGCCTGGTATTTCTGGAACGCCGAATAGGCCGCCTCGACCCCGCCGAGATCGCCGATATTCTCACCCATCGTCAGGTCGCCCTTGATGTGCGTGCCGGGCAGCGGCTCATAGGAATCATATTGCGCGCCGAGCGCCTTGGTCCGCGCCTTGAACGCGGTCTTGGCGGCGTCGGTCCACCAATTCTCGACCTTGCCGGTCGGGCCGAACTCGCTGCCCTGGTCGTCGAAGCCATGGCCCATCTCATGGCCGATGATCGCGCCGATCGCGCCATAGTTCACCGCCGGATCGGCATTGGGATCGAAAAAGGGCGGCTGGAGAATCGCGGCCGGGAAGGTGATCTGGTTGGCCAGCGGATTATAATAGGCGTTCACCGTCTGCGGGGTCATTTCCCAGAGCGACCGGTCGACCGGCTTGGGGAAGCGCTGCAGATCGAGCCGGTGCTGGAACTCGGCCGCGCGCATCGAATTGCCGAGCAGGTCGCCGCGATCGACGGCGAGCGACGAATAGTCGATATATTTGTCCGGGTGACCGATGCGCGGCTCGAACGCCTTGAGCTTGACGAGCGCGGCCTTCTTGGTCGCGGCGTCCATCCAGGTCGAGCCCTCGATCCGCTCCTGATAGGCGCCGCGCAGATTCTCGATCAGCTCCGCCATCTGGGTCGCGGCGGCCGGCGGATAATATTTCTGGACATAGATCTGGCCGACCGCTTCGCCCAGCGAACCGTTCATCAGCTGCACGCCGCGCTTCCAGCGATCGCGCTTCACTTCGACGCCGTTCAGCGTCTTCGAGAAGAAGTCGAACGAGGCATCGTCGAACGCCTTGGGCAGGTAGATCGCGTGATCGGTCACGAAGCGATAGGCGAGATAGTCCTTCCAGGTCTGGAGCGGCGTCGCGACCAGGATCTTGCCCATCGCCGCGATCGCGGTGTTCTGGGTCATCAGCACCTTGGGCGAGGAATCGACGCCCGCGGTCTTGAGCATCAGCGCCCAGTCGAACTCGGGCGCCTTGGCCTCCAGGCCCGCTACCGTCTCGGGATCGTTGAGCGCGGCGATGTTGCGGCTCTGCTCGGGGGTCCACTGGTCCTTGGCCATGGCGGTCTCGAGCGCGATGATCGCGTCGGCCTTCGCCGCCGCGTCGGGGATGCCGGCCAGTTCCTGGATCTTCTGGACGAAGGCGCGATAGGCGGCGCGATAGCCGTCATACTTCTCGCCCGGGAGCAGATAATAGTCGCGTGGCATGCCGAGCCCGCCCTGCCCCGCCACCGCGGTGTAGCGCGTGGGATCGTCGAGCGCGGGCATCACGCCGATCTCGACCGGCGTGGCATAGCCCACGGTGGCGAACAGCGTCTGCAGCGCGGCGAGGTCCTGCACCGCCGCGATCTTCGCCAGATACGGCCGCAGCGGCGCGGTGCCGCGCGCCTCGATGCCGGCCTCGTCCATCCAGCTCGCATAGAAATCGCCGACCTGCTTGCCGGTCGCGCCATAGGTGCCCGGGTTCTTCGCCATGTCGTCGAGAATGTTGCGGACATTCTGCTCGGCCTCGATCGAGAGCAGGACGCCGAAGCCTGCCGAGGCGCGGTCGGGCGCGATCTGGACCCGATCGGACCAGCCGCCATTGGCATAGGTCCAGAAATCGTCACCCGGCTTCACGCCCGCCTTTTGCGCGGTGAGATCGACGCCGAAGGCGCCGTATTTCGGGGCCGCGGTCTGCGCGAACGCCGGCGCGGCGAACGCGAGCAGCGTGGCGCTGCCGGCGAGCAGCAGGATGCGATTGGTCTTCATGGGGTTTCCCTCGGCTAGTGTATTAGCCGAGGATAACGCCCTCCCCGCACCCCCGCAATGCCGATTTCAGCCGGGAATATCGGGCCTGATCGTGCCGTTCGCAGCGAGCTTCGCGAGATAGTCGTCGCTGAAATCGGTGGCGATCTCGATCCAGAGCGGATGATGGTCGGACATCTGCCAGGTCCGCCATTTCTTGTAGATCGCGGCCGGGGTCTTGGCCGCGGAGGCGCCGCCCTCCGGATCGCTCTTGGGCAGCACGTCCTGGTAGAGCGCAAGATCCGTGTCGGTGAACACGTCCTCGAAGATGTCGATCATGCCGCCGCCGAGCACCTTGAAGCGGCTGTCCTTCATCCGTACCGCGATCTGGTCGTAGAAATGGTCGCCCAGCTTGCGGACCTTGTCGCCGTCGATCGCCTCGGGAACGACGAAGCCGTTCGATTTCAGCGCCTTCATCGTCTTGTGTTCGGGGCTGACCACGTTGAAGTCGCCCAGGATGATATAGTTCTCGACGGCGCCGTGGCTGTCCTTCTCCTGCTTGCTCGCCGCGTCCTGGCGATCGGCGAAGAACTTCACCAGGCCCGCGATCTCGGCGATGCGCTGATCGAGCGCCGGCCCCGAAGCCGCCCCGTAATAGAGATGCGCGGTGCACAGGCTGAAGCGGAACCAGCCCGACTGGAAGGCGACGAGGAACGGGCTGCGCGCAAACTGGACGCGCTTTTCCGCGAGCGCGGGCGCGGGCACCGGCACGGGCTGGTCCTTGGGCGTCTTCACTTTCTTCCGCGCGACGATCTGCTGCCCCTCGGGCAGCACGATCTCGCCCGCGATCTTGCGGAAGAAGACCTTCTCCCGGTTGAACACGAACGCCATGCGCTCGCCATTGCCGCCCGGCCCCTCGGTCGTGTCGGTGGCGATATAGTCCCATTCGCGCCCCAGGATCGCCACCACGCGCTCCAGGGCGCGCAGGTCGCGGCTGACCTCCTGGACGGCGACCAGGTCGAAACAGGAGATCATCTCGGCGATATAGTAGAAGCTCTCCGCGCGGCGCGGGCCGAAGCCGAACTTGTTCGAATCGAAGTCGCGGATGTTCCAGGTCGCGAGCAGCAGCGTCGCGTCACACTTGCGGTCGCGCAGTGGCGCCAGCCGCGCGCGGACCTTCAGGATGCGATCGGCACAATGCTTGGCGCCTTCGCTGTCCTTGGTGAAGTCACGATAGATGCGCGAATACATGTTGGACATCGGACTTCCCTCGCTTCGTGCAAGGGAAGTCTGTCCCATTCGGCCTGTACTTTCGAGTGCCTATCGGATCCGATTGGCGAGCAGGTCCTCCACTACCGCGGGATCGGCGAGCGTGCTGGTATCGCCCAGGTTCGACGTGTCGTTCTCCGCGATCTTGCGTAGAATGCGCCGCATGATCTTGCCTGAACGCGTCTTGGGAAGACCGGGTGCGAACTGCAGCGCGTCGGGCGTCGCGATCGCGCCGATCTCGTGGCGTACCCAGTTGCGCAGTTCGGCGCGCAGTTCTTCCGACGCCGCCTCGCCGGCGTTGAGCGTCACATAGGCATAGATGCCCTGGCCCTTGATGTCGTGCGGCATGCCGACGACCGCGGCCTCCGCCACCTTGGGATGCAGCACCAGCGCGCTCTCGACCTCGGCGGTGCCCATGCGGTGCCCCGAGACGTTGATCACGTCGTCGACCCGGCCGGTGATCCAGTAATAGCCGTCCTCGTCGCGGCGGCAGCCGTCGCCGGTGAAATATTTGCCGCGATAGGTGCTGAAATAAGTCTGGAAGAAGCGGGCATGATCGCCCCAGACGGTGCGCATCTGCCCCGGCCAGCTCCGCGCGATGACGAGGTTGCCTTCGGTCGCGCCATGCAGCACCTGGCCCTCGGTATCGACGATCTGCGGGTCGACCCCGGGGAAGGGCAAAGTCGCCGATCCCGGCTTGAGCGCGGTCGCGCCGGGCAGCGGGGTGATCATCTGGCCACCGGTCTCGGTCTGCCACCAGGTGTCGACGATCGGGCAGCGCCCCTCGCCCACCACTTCGTGATACCAGCGCCACGCCTCGGGATTGATCGGCTCGCCGACGCTGCCGAGCAGGCGGAGCGACTTGCGCGAGGTCTTGGTCACATAGTCGTCGCCCTCGCGCATCAGCGCACGCAGCGCCGTCGGCGCGGTGTAGAGGATCTCGACCTTGTGGCGGTCCACCACCTGCCAGATGCGCGAGGCGTCGGGCCAGTTGGGCACGCCTTCGTACATCAAGGTCGTGCCGCCATTCGCCAGCGGGCCGTAGACGATATAGCTGTGGCCGGTGACCCAGCCGATATCGGCGGCGCACCAATAGACCTGGCCCGGCCGGTAATCGAACACCAGTTCATGGGTGTAGCTCGCCCAGAGCAGATAGCCGCCCGACGAGTGGAGCACGCCCTTGGGCTTGCCGGTCGAGCCCGAGGTATAGAGGATGAACAGCGGATCCTCGGCACCCATCGGCTCGGGCGGGCAATCGGCGGAAACCTGTGCCGCCGCCTCGTGATACCAGATGTCGCGGCCAGACAGCATCGTCACATTGCCGCCGGTCGCCTTGACCACGATCACCGTCTGCATCGCCGGCGCATGCTGCGCCGCCGCGTCGACATTGGCCTTGAGCGGCACCTTCTTGCCGCCGCGCCGACCCTCGTCGGCGGTGATCACGATCCGGCTGTCGCAATCGGTGATGCGCCCGGCCAGCGCCTCGGGCGAGAAGCCGCCGAACACCACCGAGTGGATCGCGCCGATCCGCGCGCAGGCGAGCAGGGCAAACGCCGCCTCGGGAATCATCGGCAGATAGACGGTGACGCGGTCGCCTTTCTGGACGCCCTGGGCCTTCAGCACATTGGCGAAGCGGCAGACCTCGGCGTGGAGTTCGCGATAGGTATAGCGGCGCGGCGCCTCGCTCGGCTCGTCGGGCTCCCAGAGGATCGCGGTGTCGTTACCGCGCTTGGCGAGGTGGCGATCGATGCAGTTGGCCGCGACGTTGAGCTTGCCGTCGGCGAACCACTGGATCCGGAAATCCTCCTCGTCGAACGACCAGTCGCCCGCGATCTCGGGGCGCTTGATCCAGTCGAGACGGCGCGCGGTCTCCAGCCAGAAGCTGCCGGGATCGGCGATCGAGCGGCCATAGAGCTTCTCATAGCCGGCCGCATCGATGCGCGCTTTTTCCGCCCATTCGCGCGGCACCGGGAAGAGATCCTGGCCGGTCATCCTATGTCTCCTGTTTTGTGGCGGCTGTTTGGTCAAAGTCGGCGGCGCGGGCAAGCGACTTCCTGTCCCTTTGGCCAACTGGCGGAGCAGCTGAGCGTTCGCCTATGGCTCGGCGCGCATCTTGGGGAAGAGAAGACACATGACGCTAGCCGGTCGGCATCGGGATCGGACCGCGCGTCTGCGCGCGGCGCTGGCGTGCGCCTTGCTCCTGTCGGGCTGCAGCGGCGGCGGACAGAGCACCGCCGGCGGCGTGGTGACGCCTGTGCCGACTCCCACCCCGACACCCGCCCCCTCGCCGACGCCGACCGTCACGCTGAGCGCGGCGCCCACCACGATCGCGCCCGGCGCTTCGAGCACGCTCAGCTGGACGACCTCCGCGGGCGCGACCGGCTGCACCGCCAGCGGCGACGCGCAGTTCAGCGGCGCCCAGCCGGCGAACGGAAGCGTCACGGTCAGCCCGGCCGCGACCACCAATTATGCGCTGAGCTGCGCCTTCCCGAGTGGGGCGCAGCCGGCCGCGGTGACCGTCACGGTACAGGGCGCGCCGCCGCCGTCCGGCCCCGCCACCGCCTTCGCCGATCCCGACAATGGCGCGATTCCCGATCGACCGCTGCATCCACTCGCCTTCCCGACCGCCACCGGCTTCGGCCGGGCGACCAGCGTCCGCGCCGCCAATGCCGTCGTCTACAAGATCAACACGCTCGAGGACGTCGCCGACCCGAACGATGGCAAGATCAGTTACCGGGAGTGCGCGCTCGCGCTCGCCGTTAACACGCCCTACGCGATACCCGCCGGACGCCCGCGCTATTGCGTGTTCGATGTCGCCGGCGCGATCATCCTTCAGTCGCCGGCGCGGATCACCATTCCGAAGATCTACATCGCCGGCCAGACCTCACCCGGCGGCATCGAGTTCCGGCTCGGCGCCAACTATAATCCCGTCGATTCGCTGATCGACACGCGGCGCGGCGGCGACCACATGATCCTGCGCCATGTCCGCGTGCGGCTCGGCGAGCATCCGGGCCGCTCCTCCGACAATGGCGACCCGATCCGGCTGCAGGAGACGAGCTACCAGATCATCGACCATGTCTCGTCGATGTTCGGCACCGACGAGAGCCTCGACACGGCCTGCCAGAACTGCACGATCCAATGGTCGATCATCGGGCCCAATATCTGCCTGAACTCGGGGCACAGCTCGTCACTGCACTGCAAGACCTTCTTCCTCAAGCCCGCATCGAACGTGACGATCGCGCACAATCTGTCGCAGCATGGCGAGCAGCGCGGCATCAACATCGCGCCCGGCACCAATCCGCCGACCCCGGGCAATCTCGGCCAGGCCGACATCTTCAACAACGTACTCTACGATTTCATCGCCGAGACCGGGCTGGTCTCGAACCAGTTCGGCAGTGTCTATGCCAATTATATCGGCAACGCGGCGCTGCGCGGCCCGCGCTACAATGGCAGCGACGGCAATTACCTGATCGGGCTCTACACCCCCGGTGGCGCCTCCACCTTCGGGTTCAACATCTATGCCCGCGACAATGTGACCCCGCGCACCCGCATCGCCGGCCAGTTCGGCTCGTCGGTCACCGATCCGTTCGCGAATGTCGCCGGCTTCATCGACCATGTCGTGCCCTCGACGATCTGCGGCGTGACCGCCGTAGGCGCGGCAGACTGTTCGCGCTCGGGCCTCGCTGTCATCCAGAACAGCGCCTATGCGCTCGCGCCCGGTCGGTCGCTGACCTTCGATCCCGCGCGCATCACCGCGCCCGAGCAGGCTGTGCGCGACGTGCTCACCTTCGCCGGCGCCAATCTCTGCCGCGACGGGCCGTGCCGCGACAATGTCGACGCCCTCTATGTCGACGATGTCCGCACCTGCGACATGGCGCCCTATCTGTTCGAGTCCGCCTGGACGTCGACCGTTGCCCAGTCCGGCGGCTGGGCGAACCTGACCCAGGGGCCCGCCAAGACCGACAGCGACAATGACGGCATGCCCGACGAATGGGAGCGCCGCTTCCACAACACCAATCCGAACGTCTGGGACGCCAATGCCGACGCGGATGGCGACGGCTATCCGAATATCGAGGAATATCTGAACGCGCTCGCCCAGGACGATGTCCGCTATTCGGGAATGGTCGGTGCCGGGACCGGGCGCGTACCCGCCTATAATTGCGGCCGGCCGATGTATTGAGCGGCCGTTCGGGCCAGCAACGCAGCGCGTCTTTGCGGAGCCGTAACGGCTCCGATACAAGTTGCGACAATATTTCGATGGAACTCGTTGCGTTCCCAAACCATCTAGCCCGGATGATCAAACGCCCCCTCGCCTTGATCCTGACGGTCGCGCTGCCGCTTTCGGCCTGCGCAGTCGGCCCAGACTATCGCCCCCATGCCCCCGCCGAGCTCGGCGTTCCCGACGCCTATTCGGTCCCGGCCGACCAGAAGGCGCGCGAGGACCTGAGCAAATGGTGGACCCGGTTCGACGACCCGATGCTGGCCTCGCTGGTCGAGCGGGCGCAGGCGAACAATCTCGACGTGGCGCCGGCGGTCACCCGCCTCCGCCACGCACGTGAATCGCTGATCCAGTCGCGGGCCACCCGGGGGCACCGCCGCCGCCCCC
>CBIHNZ010000024.1:0-80605 GCA_966211615.1 uncultured Sphingomonas sp. | reverse complement strand
ATGTTCGTGATCGACGCCAACAAGGAAGAGCTGGCGATCAAGGAAGCCAACACGCTCGGCATCCCCGTCGTCGCGATCTTGGATTCGAACGTCAGCCCGGACGGCATCGCTTTCCCGGTTCCGGCGAACGACGACGCCAGCCGCGCGATCCGTCTCTACTGCGAGGCCGTGGCGATCGCCGCGACCCGTGGCGGCCAGGACGCGATGCAGCGCAGCGGCTATGACTTCGGCGCCGCCGAGCGGCCGCCGGTCGAGGAAGCGCTGACCGTCGAGGCATCGCCTTCGGTTGCCGAGGACACGACGCCTGCCGACATCTCGGTCACTGCGGAGGAGTTCGCCGCTCCCGCCGCTTCGCCTGAGGCGGAAGCCGCTGCGGAGACCGAGCGCCAGCTCGACGCGTAAGCGCCGTCACGAACACGTAATCGGGGCGGGGCAGGGCGATACGCACTGCTCCGCCCGACTTTTAATCTGAGGAATAGAACATGGCCGAGATCACTGCCGCTTCTGTTAAGGAACTGCGCGAGCGCTCGGGCGCCGGCATGATGGATTGCAAGAAGGCGCTGACCGAGAACAACGGCGACATGGAAGCCGCCGCCGACTGGCTGCGCGCCAAGGGCCTTGCCGCCGCCGCCAAGAAGTCGAGCCGCACCGCGGCTGAGGGCCTGGTCGGCGTTGCCGTCGCCGGCACCAAGGGCGTTGCCGTCGAAGTCAATTCGCAGACCGACTTCGTCGCCAAGAACGACATCTTCCAGAACTTCGTCCGTGACGTGACCGCGATGGCGCTCGAGATCGGCGACGATATCGACGCGCTCAAGGCTGCGCCGCTGCCGACCGGCACCGTCGAGCAGGTGCTGACCGCGAACATCGCGACGATCGGCGAGAACCAGGTTCTCCGCCGCGCCAAGCGGGTCGAAGTGTCGCAGGGCGCGGTGATCCCGTACGTCCACAATGCGGCGGCCCAGGGCCTCGGCAAGATCGGCGTGCTCGTCGCGCTCGAATCGGATGCCGGCGTCGATGTGCTCGAGCCGCTCGGCAAGCAGCTGGCGATGCACATCGCCGCGGCTTTCCCGCTGGCGCTGGACGATACCGGCCTCGATCAGGACGTGCTGGAGCGCGAGCGCCAGATCGCGACCGAAAAGGCTGCCGAGAGCGGCAAGCCCGCCGACATCATCGCCAAGATGGTCGAAGGCGCGGTCAAGAAGTTCGCCAAGGAGAATGCTCTCCTCAGCCAGCTCTTCGTGATAGACGGCAAGACCCCGATCTCGGACGTCGTCGCCAAGGTCGCGAAGGATGCAGGCGCATCGATCGTGCTGAAGGATTATGTCCGCTTCCAGCTCGGCGAAGGCATCGAGAAGGAAGAGAGCGACTTCGCTGCCGAAGTCGCCGCGACCGCCGGTCTCACCAAGTAAGGTCTTCCCGGACCGACAAGGCGGGCGCGATCACCTCGGTGGCCGCGCCCGCTGTCGTTTCGGCGCGCCGGAGCGGTTCCCGGGCGGGAACGGGCGCGCCTTCTGCACAGCTTCTCCGCTTGTCCCTGCTGCGCGGCGCCTCTAAGGTCCGCGCCGCTCCGCTATCCGCCGCAAACCCAAGGTTCTGATGACTTCTCCCCGCTTCAATCGCATCCTTCTCAAGCTCTCGGGCGAAGTCCTGATGGGGCAGGGGCAGTTCGGCATCGATCCCGCCACCTGCGACCGCGTCGCGGCCGAGGTGAAGGATGCCAAGGAGAGCGGCCTAGAGATCTGCATGGTCGTTGGCGGCGGCAACATCTTCCGCGGGCTTGCAGGGGCCGCGCAGGGCTTCGACCGCGCCAGCGCCGATTATATGGGCATGCTCGCCACCGTGATGAACGCGCTCGCGATGCAGAACGCGCTCGAGAAGATCGGGGTTGAGACCCGCGTCCAGTCGGCGATCCCGATGGCTTCGGTCTGCGAGCCCTACATCCGTCGCCGTGCCGAGCGGCACATGGAGAAGGGCCGCGTCGTGATCTTCGCGGCAGGCACCGGCCTGCCATTCTTCACCACCGACACCACCGCAGCGCTGCGCGCCGCCGAGATGGCCTGCGACGCACTGTTCAAAGGCACCAGCGTCGACGGTGTCTATGACGCCGATCCGAAGGTGGTGCCGACGGCAAAACGTTACGATACATTGAGTTATAATCGCGTGCTCGCAGATAATCTCAAAGTGATGGACGCCTCTGCCGTCGCGTTGTGCCGCGACAACAATATCCCGATCGTCGTCTTCAACATTCGCGGCGAAGGCAATCTCGCTGCCGTCCTCAGGGGCGAAGGCACGTCGACGATCGTTCAGAACGAACAGCAATACGCATAGAGGAGCCGGCAATGGCCGCATATGACAAGGCAGACCTCGAGCGCCGCATGGCCGGCGCGGTCGAGGCGCTCAAGCACGATCTGCAGGGCCTGCGTACGGGCCGCGCATCGATTACACTGCTCGATCCGGTGACGGTCGAAGTCTATGGCGCGCAGATGCCGCTCAACACGATCGCTACCGTTTCGGCGCCCGAGCCGCGGATGCTTTCGGTGCAGGTGTGGGACAAGTCGAACGTCGGACCGGCCGACAAGGCGATCCGTTCGGCCGGCCTCGGCCTCAACCCGATTGTCGACGGCCAGACGCTGCGCCTGCCGATCCCCGACCTGACCGAGGAACGGCGCAAGGAACTCGCCAAGCTTGCCGGCCAATATGCCGAAAAGGCCCGTATCGCGGTGAGGAATGTCCGCCGCGACGGCAATGACAGCCTCAAGGCCGACGAGAAGAAGGGCGTCTTCTCCGAGGACGAGCGCAAGCGTCACGAGACCGAGGTGCAGAAGCTGACCGACGCGACGATCGCCGATCTCGACGCCGCTGCTTCGGCCAAGGAAAAGGAAATCCTGGGCAAGTGAAGCCGCTTGCTGCGCCCCGGGGAAAGTCCGGCGGGCCGCAGGCACCGCCGCCACGCCATGTCGCCATCATCATGGATGGCAATGGCCGCTGGGCAAAGGCGCGCTTCCTGCCCCGCATCGCCGGCCATAAGCAGGGCGTCGAAGCCGTGCGTAGGGTCAGCCGCGCCGCGCGCAAGCTCGGCATCGAGGTCCTGACGCTCTACGCCTTCTCATCGGAGAATTGGCGCCGCCCCGAAGAGGAGGTGCGCGATCTGATGGGCCTGCTGCGCCATTTCCTGGGGAGCGAGCTCGACGAGCTGGTGTCCGAGGGCGTGAAGCTGCGCGTGATCGGCGATTGGCGCCGGCTTTCGCCCGATCTCGTGGCGATGATCGACGGCGCGATAGCCCGCACCGTGAACAATCCGGGCCCGACCCTGGTGATCGCGCTCAATTACGGCGCTCAGGCGGAGATACTGGCGGCGGCGCGCAAGCTCGCCGAACAGGCGCGCGATGGCGCGCTCGATCCGGCCGCGATCGACGAGGCAAAGTTCGAGGCGACGCTGGAAACGGCCGATCTGCCCCCGCTCGACCTGCTGATCCGCACCTCCGGTGAGCAGCGCCTTTCGAACTTCCTGCTCTGGCAGGCGGCCTATGCCGAGTTGCTGTTCGTCGACACGCTCTGGCCCGATTTTGACGAGGAAACGCTGACGCAGGCAATCGGCCAGTTCGGCCGCCGCCAGCGCCGCTTCGGAGGCCTGTGAGCAAGAACGCCGATCTCGGCAAACGCCTGGTGGTGGCCCTCGCGCTCATCGCCCTCGCTTTCGTGGCGCTTTGGGCTGGTGGGCTTGGCTTCTGGCTCGTGCTCAGCGTCGCGGGCATCTTGATGATCGGCGAGTGGGCGATGCTCATGGGGGCCGATGAACGCCAGAGGCGGCTGGCCCAATATGCTCTGTCGATACCGCTGGCGATCATGGCGCCCGGCCTCGCCGCCGGCCCCGGCTTCCTTGCGCTTGGCCTAGTCGTCGGCGCCGCCTTCTTCCTCGCAGCCGTGACGCGGAACCCCCGCCTTGCCGGTGGCGCGCTCTATGTCGGGCTGCCGGTGCTGGCGCTGCTCGTGCTGCGCGAACAGTCCCAGGGCCTGTTGCTCACCTTCTGGGCGATGGCGCTGGTCTGGGCCTGCGACAGCGGTGCCTTTTTCGCCGGCCGCGCGATCGGCGGCCCGAAGCTCGCGCCGGCGATCAGCCCCAACAAGACCTGGGCGGGGTTCCTGGGCGGCCTGCTCGCCGCCGCCCTCTTCGCCTATATCCTGGTCGCGCTGTTCGGCTTGCCGGTGCTGCTCGCGGTGGCGACACCCGGGCTCGCCGTCCTCGCGCAGCTCGGCGATCTCTACGAGAGCAACCTCAAGCGCCGCGCGGGCGTGAAGGATTCGGGCAATCTTCTGCCCGGGCATGGTGGTATCATGGACCGGCTCGACGGGCTGGTTGCGGTCGCGCCCGTCGCCGCTCTGCTGGTACTGGCGTTGCCGCGATGAAGACCGTCACGATACTGGGCGCTACCGGATCGGTGGGCACTTCAACGCTCGACCTGATCGAGCGCGAACCCGAGCGTTTCGAAGTGTTGGCACTCACCGCCAATTGCGACGTCGCCAAGCTTGCCGCCGCCGCGATCCGCACCAATGCCCGCCGTGCCGTCGTCGCCGACGCCGGCTGCCTGGCCGATCTGCGCGACGCGTTGGCGGGAACGGGCATCGAGGCGAGGGGAGGACCCCAGGAAATCTGCGAGGCAGCCCGGATGGGCGCCGATTGGACGATGGCCGCGATCGTCGGGCTCGCCGGTCTTGCGTCCGTCATGGCCGCGCTCGAAGGCGGCGGCACGGTGGTGCTCGCCAACAAGGAGCCGCTGGTTTCCGCCGGCGAGATCGTTCTCGCCGCGGCCGCCCGGCACGGCGCGACGTTGCTGCCCGCCGATTCCGAGCACAACGCGATCTATCAATGCTTCGATTTCACCCGGCCCGAACGCGTCCGGCGGATCATCCTCACCGCCAGCGGCGGTCCGTTCCGCGACTGGGACCTGGCGGCGATGCGCGGCGTCACGCCCGAACAGGCTGTCGCGCACCCTAATTGGACGATGGGTTCCAAGATCTCGGTCGATTCGGCGACGATGATGAACAAGGGGCTCGAGCTGATCGAGGCCGCCCGGCTGTTCCCGGTGGCGCACTCCGCGCTGGAGATCATCGTCCATCGCCAGTCGGTGATCCATTCGATGGTCGAATATGTCGACGGATCGATCCTTGCCCAGCTCGGCCCGTCGGACATGCGTGTCCCGATTGCGCACACCTTGGCCTGGCCGGACCGGATGGAAACGCCGATGGCGCCCCTCGATTTCGCGGCTTTGGGCCGCCTCGATTTTGCCGAACCCGACCCCGAGCGCTTCCCGGCGCTGCGCCTGGCGCGCGAAGCGCTGGACGCGGGCGGTGCGCGCCCGGCGATTCTCAATGCCGCGAACGAGGTAGCGGTGGCCGCGTTCCTGTCGGGCCGGCTCAACTTTCTTGAAATTGCCGCAATCTCTGCCGATACGCTCGAACGCTATGACCCGGCCGCCCCGGACTCGCTTGATGCCGTGCTGGCCATCGATGCGGAAGCACGGCGCTATGCGGTCGAGCGTGTGAAGGATTGCGTCGTTTGATCGAGACCCCCGGCATCCTGCTCACCATATTGGCGTTCGCGCTGATGATCGGGCCGCTCGTCTTCCTCCATGAGCTCGGTCACTATCTCGCCGGACGGTGGTTCGGCGTGAAGGCCGAGGAATTTTCGATCGGCTTCGGCCGCGAGGTAGTGGGTTTCACCGATCGGCAGGGTACGCGCTGGAAGTTCGGCTGGCTGCCGCTGGGCGGCTATGTCTGCTTCGCCGGCGACATGAACCCGGCCAGCCAGCCTTCGCCCGAATGGCTCTCGCTCCCGGCGCACGAGCGCGCCAGGACCTTCCAGTCGAAGCCGCTCTGGCAGCGCGCGATCATCGTCGCGGCAGGGCCCATCTCGAACTTCCTCGTCGCGATCGTGATCCTTGCGGGCTTCGCGCTCGCTTATGGGCAGAACACCACATCCGCGGTGGTCGGCAGTGTCCAGCCCGCCAGCGCGGCGGCAACGGCCGGACTGCAGCCCGGCGACAAGATCGTCACGCTCGGTGGGCGCGCAATCGGCGATTTCAACGATCTCCGGACCTTCACCGTGATGCGCGCCGGCGCGCAGGTGCAGATCGAATTCGAACGCGGCGGCCGCGCGATGCAGGCCGATGCCGTGATCGGCACCCTGGCGGTGAAGGATCGCTTCGGGAACATATCGCGCCGCGGCGTGCTCGGCATCGGGCCGGGGCCGCAGGTGTTCACGCCGGTAAGCCTTTGGGAAGCGCCGTTGGTTGGCGCGCGGCGGACCTGGGAAATCGTCGAGACCACGGTCGACGGGCTCGGCCAGATCATCATGGGTCGCATTCCGGTCAGCGAGCTTGGCGGCCCCTTGAAGATCGCGCAGATTTCGGGCGAGAGCCTGGCCATGGGGCCGGTCGATTTCGTCGGCTTGATCGCGCTGATCTCCATTAATCTCGGATTCATCAACCTGTTGCCAGTCCCGGTGCTGGATGGCGGTCATCTGCTGTTCTACGCAGTCGAGGCCGTCCGGCGTCGTCCGGTCGAGCCACAGGTAATGGAATGGGCGTTCCGCGGCGGATTATTGGCGATTTTGGCGCTGATGCTGTTCGTGACGCTCAACGATCTCGACGCGTTCGGCGTGTGGAGAAATCTGGCCGGGTTGATCGGCTGATGCGGTTCGGGCAGGGCGTGCAACGCCGCGGTGCCGACCGGCTTATTATTATGGATTCCGACTGGGGTGGGATGGTGACTGCGATCAAGGCAACGAAATTCGGCGTGCGCGCTTCGGCGACGCTTCTCGCGGGAACGGTCCTTTCGGGGATCGCGAGCGCGCAGACTGCGCCCGCACCCCAGACGGCTCCCCCGGCCGCGCCCACCACGCAGGCCGTGCCCGCGCCCGCGCCCATCACGGTGCCGCAGCAGGTCCGCACGATTCGCTCGCTGCGCGTCGAGGGTTCGCAGCGCATCGAGCCGGAGACGGTTCTGTCCTACACCCGCCTGCGCGCCGGTGACACCTACACCAACGAGACCGTCGACCAGGCGATCAAGGATCTGCTCGCGTCCGATCTGCTCGCCGATGTTGCCATCGAGGGCGTCTCGACCGGCGACCTGGTGATCCGCATCCGCGAGAATCCCGTGATCAACCGCGTCGTCTTCGAGGGCAACAAGCGGCTCAAGCAGGACAAGATCGACAAGGAGATCAAGCTCAAGCCGCGTCAGATCTTCACGCGCACCGCGGTTCGCGCCGATATCGCACGCATCGTCGAACTCTATCGTCGTCAGGGCCGCTTCGCCGCCTCGGTCGAGCCGAAGATGGTCAGCCTCGACCAGAACCGCGTCGACGTGATCTTCGAGATCCACGAAGGCGCCAAGTCGAAGGTCCGCCAGATCAACATCATCGGCAACGAGGTGTTCTCCGACGGCAAGCTGCGCGGCGAGATGGCGACCAAGACGTCCAGCCTGCTGCACCTGATGAGCTCGAACACGAGCTATGACCAGGATCGCCTGGCCTATGACCAGCAGAAGCTGCGCCAGTTCTACCTGACCAACGGCTATGCCGATTTCCGCGTGATCTCCGCCGTCGCCGAGCTGACGCCGGACAAGAAGGACTTCATCATCACCTATGTGGTGGAGGAAGGCCCGCGCTACAAATTCGGCGACGTCACCGTCGACAGCGCGATCCGCGACTTCGACGACAAGAAGCTGGCCGAGCACCTCTCGATCAAGAAGGGCGATTGGTACAACGCCAAGGCGGTCGAGGACACGGTCGAGCAGCTGAGCGAGACCGCCGGCCTCTTCGGCTACGCCTTTGCCGATGTCCGCCCCGAGTTCCAGCGTGACAAGGACACGCTGACCATGTCGATGAACTTCCGCATCGGCGAGGCGAACCGCACCTATATCGAGCGCATCGACATCACCGGCAATCGCCAGACCCAGGACAAGGTCATCCGTCGCGAAATGCGCGTGGCCGAGGGTGACGCGTTCAACACCTTCCTGGTCAAGCGTTCGCAGGACCGTATCAATTCGCTCGGTTATTTCCAGGACAAGTTCGAGATCGAGCGCAAGGACGGCTCGGCGCCGGACCGCATCGTGCTCGCGGCGAACGTCGAGGAGAAGCCGAACGGCGAGCTGACGCTGTCGGCAGGCTTCTCGAGCCTCGAGCGCTTCATCCTCCAGGCGTCGATCCGCCAGCGCAACTTCCGCGGCAAGGGTCAGACGGTCAGCGCTTCGGTCGATTATTCGAGCTATTCGAAGTCGGTCGAGCTGGGCTTCACCGAGCCCTATCTGTTCGACCAGAACATCGCGCTCGGCGGTACGATCTTCCGCCGCGACTATAACGCGTTCAACTATATCGGCACCGATCGCTCGACGACCTACAGCCAGATTTCGACCGGCTTCCAGCTCGTCGCCGGCGTGCCGCTCACCGAATATTGGACGCTGTCGGGCCGCTATCAGCTGTCCAAGGACGATGTGTCGCTGGACAAGAACAGCTTCTACAAGGACACCAACGGCGACGGCATCCCCGATACCTGCGACGTGACGATCGCCGGCCGCTATTATTGCGAGGCGGTGGGCAATCGCCTGACCTCGCTGGTGGGCCTCTCGCTGATCTATGACAGCCTCAACAGCCGCTTGCGGCCGACGCGTGGCACGCGCCTGTCGGTCGGCGGCGATTTCGCGGGTCTCGGCGGCGATGTCCGCTATCTGCGCGGACGCGTCGACGCCGACAAATACTGGAACGTCGGCGGCGGCTTCATCTTCTCGCTCTCGGCCGAGGGCGGCTATATCCACAGCCTCGAGAAGTCGAGCGGGCCGGGCTCGGATCCGGTGCGCATCACCGATCGCTTCTATCTGGGCGAGCCGCAGTTCCGTGGCTTCGACATTCGCGGCGTCGGGCCGCGCGTCCAGCGCATCGCCTATACCGGCGATCCGCTCGCGGGCACGCAGTTGCTGATCACCGACAAGGACCAGATCATCGACGACGCGCTCGGCGGCACGGCCTATTACCTGACCAAGGCCGAGCTCGAGATTCCGCTTGGCGCGGGTGCGGCGGAAATGGGCCTGCGTCCTTCGATCTTCGTCCAGATGGGTGGCCTGTTCGGCATTACCCGCCCGGGCAAGACGGTCAATTTCGAGCAGGCCAAGGACAGTGCCGGCAAACTGTTGTTCAACCAGGACGGCTCGCCGACATTGCTCCAGCAGGACAATTTCCAGAAGGATGCCAACGGCAACCTGCTCTATATCGGCACTGATCCGGCGACTGGCGTTGCAGCCCAGACGCCGTGCAAGGTCGGCTTCGGCACGACGCCCACCAACTGCGTGGGTACCTCGATCAACGGCATCGACAACCGGCCGGTCGCGCCCTTTCTCGAGCGCTTCCTCGGCGATTCTGCCCGGCCGCGCCTGTCGATCGGTTTCGGCGTAAACTGGAATTCACCCTTCGGGCCGCTGCGCATCGACGTTGCCAAGGCGCTGCTTCACGAAAAGGGCGACGATACCAAGCTTGTCACATTCAACGTAGGGACTCAGTTCTAATGACTACCAAGACGCGTCTTCTCGCAGCACTGCTCGCTGCTCCCGCGGCGCTCGCCTTCGCTGCGCCCGCTCAGGCCCAGGTCGCGGGCATCGCCTATGCGAACCCGACCAGTGTCGTCGCCACCTCCAAGGCGTTCGCCGCCGCGCGTCAGCAGATCTCGACGACCTACAAGGCGTCGTTCGACCAGATCGAGGCCCGCCGCACCGCTGCCCAGAAGGAAGCCGAGCCGCTGCTGAATCAGCTCGACACCAACAAGGACGGCAAGCTCAGCCAGGACGAGATCAAGGCGGCGCAGAATGCCAAGAGCCCGGTCATCGACAAGCTCAAGACCGCGCAGGACGCGGCCGATGCCGATATCGCCAAGCTGACCAATCCAGCAGCGCGCGCCGAGCTGTTCGCGATCGAATCGATCCTGCGCCAGTATGAGGCGGCACAGCTCCGCGTCGTCACCGCGAAGAAGATCAACGTCGTGCTCTCGCCCGAGGTCTTCATGTACGCGCCTGATTCGGCCGATATCAGCAGCGCGATCACTGCCGAGATCGACAAGACCACGCCGACCGTCTCGATCCAGCCGCCGGCCGACTGGCAGCCCTCGCGCGACACGATGAGCATCCAGCAGCAGCTCGTCCAGCTCGCCCAGATGCGCGCCTATCAGGCCGCACAGCAGGCGCAGCAGGGTGGCGCGGCACCGGCAGCAGCGGGCACCCGTCCGGCCGCCCCGGCGCCGACGGCTCCCAAGCCCGGCGCGAAGCCCGCCGAACCGCGGTGAGCGACGAAGCCAGCGGCACGAACATCGGCCCGCTCGATATCGGGCGGGTCATGGCCGCGCTGCCGCATCGCTATCCGATGCTGCTGGTCGACCGTGTCGAGGAGCTGATCCTCGACAAGTCGATCGTCGCGATCAAGGCGGTGACGATCAACGAGGAATTCTTCCAGGGGCATTTCCCCGGGCGTCCGATCATGCCCGGAGTGCTCCAGGTCGAGGCGCTGGCCCAGGCGGCCGGCGTCCTCGCGGTGGAGAGCCTCGGTCTCGCCGGCTCGGGCAAGCTGGTCTATTTCATGTCGATCGACGGCGTGAAGTTCCGCAAGCCCGTCGAGCCCGGCGTATTGCTGAAGCTCGAGGTCGAATTCGTCCAGAAGCGTTCGCGCGTCTGCAAGTTCGCGGGCAGGGCGACGCTCAACGGCGAAGTCGCCACCGAGTGCGAATTCACCGCGATGATCGCAGACCCGCCAGTAACGACCTGAACAGGGGCCGTCGGCGTTTCCGCGCCGCGGCCTCGATCAGCGCTGCGTGCTTCGCTTTGGCGAGCGCTAGGATTTCCGGGTCCCGTTCGCGAGCGATCGCGCGCTCGAACACCGCCGCGCTGGCCAAATGCGGCTCGGCGAGTTCGTGCGTCGTGCGCGTCGCATGTTCACGGACCAGCGCCAGTATCTCCGGCACCACCGCTGCCTCGGCCCTGGCAGCGAGCCGCAGCACGAGGTCGAGATCGCCGCGCATGCGCAGCGTCTCGTCGAACCCGCCGGTCTCTTCGAACAGGGCTCGCTCGATCAGCAGCGTGCCGATAAAGGCGGATGTCTCCTCGCGCAGGAGGTTGCCGAGGATACGCCCGGCATGGGGCGCGAAACTGCCCGCGCGCAGCGGTTTCAGCCTTCCGGCCCCGTCGATCAGCCCATGGGCGCCATAACACCAGCGCGCGCCACTTCTGCTGAGCGCATCGAGCTGGAGCGCGAGCTTCTCGGGCACCCAGAGATCGTCCGAATCGAGAAAAGCGATCCAGATACCTGTCGCCTCAGCGGCACCCAGGTTGCGGACGCGGGAGAGATTGCCGCTATGCGGTGCCGCGATCAGCCGAATTCGAGGATCTGAGAGCGCTGCGGTCCGTTCCTGCGTGTCGTCGGTCGAGCCGTCGTCGACGATGATCAATTCCCAGCCGGCGATGGTCTGGGCCTGCACCGATCGGATCGCCTCACCGAGCAGCGCGACCCGGTTGTAGGTCGGGATGATTATGCTGACATGCGGGGCTTCGGCCATCGGCACGGGCTAGCCAGCCGCCCGCCCGGCCGCAAGCGGTCTCGGTTGCGCTCGGCCCTGGTCTCTGCTAGGCGCGCCCGTCCGCTGCTGGTCGGTAACCAGCGGCATCTCCAAGGAATTCGACGTGAAGAAAGACACTCACCCCGATTACCACATGATCAAGGTGCAGATGACCGACGGCTCGACCTACGAGACGCGCTCCACCTGGGGCAAGGAAGGCGATCTGATGCAGCTCGAAATCGATCCGCTGGCCCACCCCGCCTGGATCGGTGGCCGTGGCCAGATGCTCGATCAGGGCGGCCAGGTCGCGCGCTTCAACAAGCGCTTCGGCGGCCTCTCGCTCGGCAAGAAGTAATTCGCGGCAGGCGCGGAGCGGGCCTGTGCCTCTCCGCGCCTCCGGTATCTCCCGGACAGGCGCTTAACTCGCCATTAGCCACGGGATGTTAGCCTTTCTCCTGCGCTTACGGGGAGAGGCACCATGTTCGCAGCGGAGTTCGAAACGGCAGACGGCCAGCGCCGCCGCCGCGAACCGCGCGCCTCCACCACGCTCGACGCGGAACTCGCGATCGCCGGTGCCGGCAGGGCGCTTTGTCGCGTCCTCGATTTCTCGACCCGCGGGGCTCGCCTCCAGACCTATTCCGAGCTTGAGCGCGGCGCGATGATCTGGCTTGCGCTGCCGGGCGTGGGCCGTTGTGCCGCTACCGTGGTCTGGGTGCGCAATTTCGAGGTCGGGATCGAATTCCGGAACCAGCTTAGTTCCAGGACGATGCGGGCGCTCGCGGCACAATGAGTGCGCGGCGCGCCAGGCCGACATCATTCACGTTGCGCCATGTGGCGTATTACGGCATGATCATTGCTTCACTGGCTGGGGAACGGTGATGTTGAAGGCGATGCTTGTCTGCGCAGTTGCGTGCAGTACGTCCATGCCCGCTTTCGCGGGTGAGCGGAGCGTCGCTCCTCCCGGTCTCAGGGCCATTCCGCATCGAGTCATCCCCGCGCGCGCCATTCCGGTCCGCCCGGTTCCGGCACGCATCGTTCCGGCCGCCGAAGCAGGCTCCGGGTCGACAGTCATCCATAAGGTCAGCACTTTCAATCTGCCCCGCCGCGACCGCGCTACGCCGGCGGTATATGACCTCGGCGCGCCATCGGCAGCCGCGCATCTTACGGCGACCGATTATGCACGGCCGGAAATCACCGCCGTGTCGCCCTTCGCGCTGACCGACCCGCGGCCGCAGCCGGCATGGCGGCTCACCGCGAAATTTCCGGAAGTCACCGCTCGCGCCGGCGCACGGTACGCCGTCGGCGACGCGCTGGCCGATCATCGCAGGGTAGGACCGCCACGCTCGGCGCTGGATGCGATGCTGGTTTTCCGCATCGACGGCAGCAACGACAGCCCGCCGCTCAGCGTGGGTGGCGGCGTCGCAGGCGCCATGTGGAAGGCCGGGGCTACCCGCTAGGACCGTCGGCGCGCTGCATAAGTCGGCTCCGATCTTCCATCACGGATCCGGTGGTTCCATGATCTAGGTGGCGGGAGCCACCGCGTTCCGCTTTCGCCATTCCCGGCATACTCCCGAATGGAAACATGGCCGACCTGGACGGTTGCCGTCCCGGCGGGGCACATTTGCTGGCTCGCTCCGTAGGGAAAGCCGGCGCGCGGCTGCGGCCGGCTCAGGCTGGCATGGGCAGAAAGATCCATATCCGACGTATATTCAACGGATTTTCCGATCATCGTGCCGTGGCCGGGGGCATTGATGATGCGAAGTATCGTTTAGCATGGATCAAGTACATGTACGTCTATCTAATCCCTAATCGCAATTGCGTGGCTCTAAAAGACGGTTAACGTTTACAGCGTTCGGGCGCACCATAACCGCGATAACGTTGACATGGCATGCAAGGTTAAAAGCCGCCTGCCATTGACTATGGGAGCACCTTTCAATGAAAAAATATGTCTTGGGGATATCTTGTGCCTGTGCATGTGTGGCAGTCCTTCCGACTGCTGCCCAAGCGCAGGGCTTCGTCAATGGCGGGTTCGAAGACGGTTCGGCCACCGGCTGGACCGAAACGGGCGGTTATCGGGCCAGCATACCAAACAGCACCTTGTCGCCGTCGCAGTTCACGCTCCCCGGTGGGCGTTCGGCGGTGATCTCGACTGGGTATGTCGATCCCAATGTCGGCAGTGTTATCGGAACGACGGTCTATAGTGGCCAGCATTCCTATCGCGTCGAAGACACCACGTTCGGCGGCTATGCATCGGTGGTGGCGCAGCAAGTCAACAACTACACCGACGCCAATATCTTCTTCGCTTGGAAGGCTGTGCTCGAGGGTGCCCATGGCACCAACGACGCCGCGACGATGCTGATCACGCTCACCGATCTGACGACCGGCACCGAGCTGATCCGCCGCCAGTATAATGCGGCTTCGGGTGGCAGCGGCGTCGATCCGCGCTTCACCCTGTCGGCGAATAACTACTACTACACGCCGGTCTGGCAGATCGAGCAGCTGGCGATCGATGCCAGCCTGTCCGGTCATGACTTCCTGCTCTCCGTGCTCGGCTCCGACTGCCAGCCGACCGGCCATGCGGGCTATGTCTATCTCGACGGCTTCGGTGCGGTCACCCCGCCGGGTGGCGTTCCCGAGCCGTCCGCCTGGGCCATGCTGATCGGCGGCTTCGGCCTGGCGGGCGCCGCGATGCGCCGCCGCAGGACGACTGTCAGCTTCGCCTAGGCCGTTGGTCGGCTGGTAGTTGCCAGCGACCCTGTGTGGGGATTCCCCCGGAAAGGCTCGGCCATTGCGCCGGGCCTTTCTGCTTTGCCGGGGCAAAGACGGAGCGCCGAGAGGTCAGGTTGTCCGGTGAGGGAGAATGCGAACAATCGATCGGCGCGGCGTCAATCGCGGTGATCGTGATCCCGGTCATGGTGATGTCCATGTCCATGATGGTCGCTGGCATGCCCAGGCCGGCCATTCTGATAGCAACCGCTCAACACGACGCCCGCGAGCGCCAGGGCAACTATCGTTCTCATGATACGCATGGTGGTTCTCCTGCCGACCAAACGAACCGTGCAACGGGAGCGTTCCGACAAGAATCGGTGAGGAACGACAGCGATGCTCCCAAATTTCCTCGGAAAGCCGGGCTTCTTCGCGGCGAGTGGTCGCCCCGACCGCATGCGGGAAAGCCATATCGCCAATGTTGGCGGAGAGGGTGGGATTCGAACCCACGGTGAGCTTGCACCCACGGCGGTTTTCAAGACCGCTGCCTTAAACCACTCGGCCACCTCTCCGCAGGCTCCCGCTATCGCCTGCGGGCGGGCGGATCAATCCGGGCGATCGGGAATTTGTGCCTGGCCGCGACTCGGCGCGACCTGAAAACGACTCGTCGGATGCCGCAAATGTTCGTCCAGTATGGCGGCATTCCCCGAGCAGTGCAGGGGCAGGTTATACTTGATCTCGATCAACAGTATCAGGCGGTTGCTAGTGCCGCGCGCCCAACTTCCCGAAAAACCGAGCCCGAAAATCCGTCCCAAAAAGGGAACTAGCGGGAATCATGACTAAAATTTCATTAATTTCCCGTTGTCGATCCTGCGATCGATGCGTATGTTTCGCTTTGAAGTCAAAACATCCACCACGTGTGGAGAGAGGGGAAAATCGATGCGTACATTTCTTGCTATCGCGGGTGCCGCCATGGCCCTCGCCGTCGCTCCGGCCCAGGCTCAGACCTATTTCGGTCCGGCCGACATGAACATCTCGTTCGGTCCCGACGGTTCGATCTCGGCCAGCTTCGGCCAGACGGGCATCGTCGCCGGCATGTTCCAGCACATCTATCAGTTCACCCTGCCGCAGAGCGGCGCCGCCAGCGGCTCGATCACGACCAGCGCGGTGCGTTTCCATGGCGTGGACGACCTGGATCTGGTCTCCGTCTTCTTCAACGGCGTTCAGCTCACCGGCATCACCGGCGCGCAGAACGAAGTGGTGTTCGCCAACTCGGTACCGGTCATCGGCGGCCAGTTGAACGAGATCATCATCAACGGCTTGTCGCGCGGCAACGGCTCCTATGGCGGCCAGGGCGTCTTCGCTCCGGTTCCCGAGCCCGCCGCCTGGGCAATGCTGATCGGCGGCTTCGGCTTCGCCGGCATGGCGGTGCGCCGCCGTGCGCAGGTCAAGGTATCCTACTCGGCCGCCTAAGCCGGTTACGCATCGAAAGATTTGGCGCCGGTGCCCCTCGGGGTGCCGGCGTTTTTTCTTGTCCGCCCGCCCGGGCTGTCGATCCGGCGCAATTTCGTCGTGAAAGCCGGGGAGGGGCTTCATGCCGCGCTCCGGCTGTGCCACAAAATGCCGATGCGGGGTTTGCATTGGGTATTCAGTAGGGCAGCGATGCTGGCGGGCGCGGTGATCGTGGCGGCGCCGGCAGGCGCACCGGCGGTGGCGCAGGACGAAACCGGCTTCCAGGCCTATCTCGATACGCTCGGCCGCCAGGCGCTGGCGCAGGGTGTGACCAGCCGCACCGTCGACGCGGTGATGCCCACGCTCACCTTGAACCCCCGCGTGATCGAGCTCGACCGGCAGCAGCCCGAGACCCGGCCCAACGCGCCGATCCCCGCCTTCGAGCCCTATCGCCGCCAGCATCTGAGCGCCGCGCTGATCGCGCAGGGCCGCGCCGCCTATCAGCGCGAGCGCCCGCGTCTCGCCGCGATCGAGCGTGAGACGGGCGTGCCCGAATCGATCATGGTCGCGATCTGGGGGCACGAGACCAGCTACGGCAAGGTGATGGGCGGCTTCGATTTGCCCCGCGCGCTCGCCACGCTCGCCTATGAAGGGCGCCGCCGCGATCTGTTCTCGATGGAATTCATCGCCACGCTCAAGATGATCGATCGCGGCGTGCCGCGCGAGAAGCTGGTCGGGAGCTGGGCCGGGGCGTTCGGCGGTCCGCAATTCCTCCCGTCGGTCTATCTCCGCCTCGCCCGCGACGGCGACGGCGACGGCAGGGTCGATATCTGGAACAGCGAGGCGGATACGCTCGCCTCGATCGCCAATTATTTCACCAATGCAGGGTGGCGCCCCGGCCAGCCCTGGGGCTTCGCGGTGAGCGTGCCTGCGGACCTGAACCGCGCCGCGATCACCAGCCGTACCGCCAGCCCACGTTGCCCCCGCGTCCATGACCGCCACAGCCGCTGGAAGACCATGGCGGAGTGGCGCGCGCTCGGGATCGTGCCGCTCAGGCGCGCCTGGCCCGGCGACAGCGTCCAGGCGACGTTGCTCGAGCCCGACGGCCCGGGAAAGACTGCCTATCTGCTCACCGGCAACTACCGCGTGATCCTCGATTATAATTGCTCGAATTTTTACGCTTTGTCGGTAGGTCTGCTTGCCGATGAAGTCGAAAATTAGCCTAGCCGCTGCCAGCCTTCTCCTCCTCGCCGGATGCGGCGGGGGACGGGGACATGCCGATTACGGCCCCGAAACCGCCGCGTCTCAGGGTGCGCCCGCCGGCCAGACCTTGGACGGAGCCGTGCCCGATGCGCCGCCTCCCGGGCCTGGCGCTGCCTATGACGCGCCCCAGAGCGCCGCGCCGATGGCCGGCGACCCGACGGTCGGCGCCACCGGCCCACGCGGTTCCTCGCAGCCCGGGCCCGGCGAGCGCCGCTATGACGAGGTCGGCTATGCCGGCGTGCGCAGCGTTGCCGGCGGCGGCCCGCGCGACGAGGCGGTAGCCGCGGTCCATCCCAGCCTGCCCGCGAATTCCTATGTCGAGGTGACCTCGCTCGACAACGGCCGCACGATCCTGGTCGTCGTCACCGGCACCGGCGGCTCCGGCCATGTGATCGATCTCTCGCCCGGCGCCGCGCGCCAGCTTGGCTATGACAAGCCCGGCAACATTCCCGTCCGCGTTCGCGCCGTCATGGCGTCACCGCAGGATCAGGTCGCGCTCCGTTCCGGCCGTGCCGCCGATGCGCGCGCCGATGCGCCGCCGGTGCTCGTCAACGCGCTGCGCAAGCGCCTGACTGCGCCGCCGGTACTGGATCGGGTCGAGAACCCGCCAGTCGCCGCCCGGGCGTCCGTCACCGCGCGCCGTCCGCCACCCCCACGAGCGGCGCCATCAGCCCGCCCGGCCGCTACGGGGCGCTATTTCGTTCAGGTTGCCGCACTTTCTGCCGCCGGACGCGCGCAAACGCTTGCCCAATCCATGGGCGGGTTCGTAAAGGCAGGAGGCGGGCTTTACCGCGTCCAGCTCGGACCCTTCGCCACCGCCGGCGAAGCCCAGGCGGCGCGGGGCAGGGCCGCCCGGGCAGGATATGGGGATGCGCGCATATTCACGGTCCGGTGAGGGTACACACCGCGTCGGGACCTGAATCATGAAGAAGTTCGCTGCCGTTTCCTTGCTGGCGCTGGCCATCGCCACGCCGCTCACCGCCGCGAACCCGACGTTCGATACGCCCGCGCCGATCGCCTATATGGAGGATCTCTCGTCGGGCGCCGTGCTGTACGAGAAGGACGCCGATCGCCGCATCCCGCCCGCTTCGATGGCGAAGATGATGACGGTCTATGTCGCCTTCGACCTGATCAAGAAGGGCGAGCTCAAGCTCGACAAGCAGATCGAGGTGATGCCCGAGACCTGGAAGAAGTGGCATTCGCAGGGCTCGACCATGTTCCTCGCCGTCGGAGAGAAGCCGACCGTCTCCGATCTGCTCAAGGGCATCGTCACGCTTTCGGGCAATGACGCGTGCGTCGTGCTGGCGGAAGGCGTCGCGGGCAACGAGGAAGGCTTCGCCAACCTCATGAACCAGCAGGCCAAGAAGCTCGGCCTGACCAACAGCAATTTCGGCAATTCGAACGGCTGGCCCGACGAGGGCCGCACCTATGTGACCGCGCGCGACCTGGCGCATCTCGCCGCCGCGACGATCCGTGACTTCCCGGACCTCTACAAGCAGTATTACTCGCTGCCGAACTTCACCTGGGGCAAGACGCTGGGCGCGGGCGCGGACATCAGCCAGACCAATCGCGATCCGCTGCTGGGCCACGTCCAGGGCGCAGATGGCCTGAAGACCGGTCATACCGACGAGGCCGGCTATGGCTTCACCGGCTCGGCTGAGCAGGGCGGGCGCCGCCTCGTGATGGTGGTCGCCGGGCTCGACACCTATAACGGCCGCGCCACCGAATCGATTCGCTTCATGAACTGGGGCTTCGGCGCCTGGAAGGCCAGGCCGATCGTTTCCAAGGGCCGCAAGGTCGGCGAGGTCGTCGTCCAGGGCGGCGATTCGAGCGAAGTCGGCGTCATCGCGCCGCGCGACCTCAGCGTTACCATTCCGGCAGGCACCACGCCCGAGATGAAGGGCAAGATCGTCTATCAGGGCCCGGTCAAGGCTGGTTTCAAGGCGGGCGACCATATCGCCGACTTGGTGATCGAGTCGCCCGGCATGCCCGCGCAGATGCTGCCGCTGGTCGCCGAGAAGGATGTCGGCCAGGCCGGCTTCTTCCGCCGCGCCTGGCTGGGCTTCTGGTCGCTGTTCGGGGCATAATCTCCCCTCCGCCCAGTGGGTGGAGCAGGGCGGGGGCGAGGCAGTGGCGGATCTGATCGGCAATATTCCCGCCCGTGAGGCGCTTGCCGCCGCCATGGCGAGCGGCTCGCTGCACCATGCCTGGCTGATCGCCGGGCCCGAGGGGGTGGGGAAGGGCCGTTTTGCCCGGATGGCGGCGCTGCGCATGCTCGCCGAGGCTGCCGAGCCCGAAAAGCTCCGTCCCGGCTGGGACACGCCCGAGACCACGCGGACTTGGCACCTTGCCCAGGCCGGTTCGCATCCCGATTTCCGCGTGCTCGCCCGCCTGCCCAAGGATCCCGAAAAGCCCGACGAGGCGCTCGCTCGCTCGATCACCATCGCGCAGGTCCGCAGCCTACAGCCGCTGTTCGCGACCAAGCCCTCCTTGTCCTCCCGCCGCGTCGTCATCATCGACGCGATTGACGATCTCGAGCGCGGCGGCGCCAATGCGTTGCTTAAGAATCTCGAGGAGCCGCCCGCGGGCACGATCTTCTTGCTCGTCAGCCACGCACCGGGCCGGCTGCTCCCCACGATCCGCTCGCGCTGCCGCCTGCTCCGCTTCGAGCCGTTGCCGGCGAACGAAGTCGCCACGGTGCTGCGTGAGGAACTTCCGCAGGCCAGCGCTGCCGAGATCGATGCGCTGGTGCGGGCTGGGGAGGGGTCTCCCGGACGCGCGCTGGGCTTTGCCGGGCTCGACATCGCTGCGCTGGAGGCGGACATGGCGCGGTTGGCGAACAGCGGCGATCCCGACAATGCGATCCGCAGCCGCCTGGCGAAGCTGCTCGGCGCCAAGGCCGCTCAGCCGCGCTACGAGGCGTTCCTGGAGCGCGCACCGACCTTCATCGCCGAGCGCGCCCGCAACCTGAGCGGCGAAGCGCTCCGCACCGCGCTCGACGCCTATGCAGCCGCCCGCGAGCTTGGCAGCGCCGCGATCGGCCTGTCGCTCGATGCCGGTGCCACCGTGTTCGAGATGTCGGGTCTGATCGCGCGGTTGGCGCACCGTTAACCACGCTTTAGCGCCGGGCCGGCATAGGCATCTCCGAAAAAGAGGAGACGTCATGGACATCGCCGGCATCACCGGAACGGCCCGCGGAAATTGGGGGGCGGGCGCGCCCAAGCCGGCGGACGCCTCGACCGATTTCGCAGCCCTGCTCGACAATTTCCGCAAGGCGGCGTTCGAGACCCCTGCCGAGCGCGCTCGGGACCAGGTGCTCAAGAAGCACAATCTGAGCGAGGCGGACTACCAGAAGCTGCCGGCCAAGGATCGCGACGCGATCGACCGCGAGATCGTCGAGGCTGTGAAGAAGGTCACCCAGGCCCAGACCGGCGTCATGCCGTCGTCGGCCCAGGCCTCGACCGACAGGCTGCTGGGTTGATCTGCATGGTTTGCGGCGGCTGAACCACCGGGGCGTGTTGCCGTCCCCTGCGCCCGGCCCTAAAGCCGCCGCATGGCCGAACCCTATTACATCACCACCGCGATCCACTATCCCAATGGCCGCCCGCATATCGGCCATGCCTATGAGATGATCGCCGCCGACGCGATCGCGCGCTTCCAGCGCCAGCAGGGTCGCGACGTCTTCTTCCAGACCGGCACCGACGAGCACGGCCTAAAGATGGTTCAGACCGCGCGCGCCCGCGACATGACCGCGCGCGAACTCGCGGATGAAATGTCTTCTTATTTCAGTGAAATGGCGGAAGAACTCCACATTTCATGTGATCGTTTCATCCGCACCTCCGAGCCCGGGCATTATGCCGCCAGCCAGGCGATCTGGCAGGCGATGGCCGACGCCGGCGATCTGTATCTCGATCGCTATGAGGGCTGGTATTCGGTTCGCGACGAAGCCTTTTACGAAGAGAAGGAGCTGACCGAAGGGGAAGGGGGCATCAAGCTCTCACCCCAGGGCACGCCGGTCGAGTGGACCGCCGAGGAGACCTGGTTCTTCAAGCTCTCGAAATATCAGCAGCCCTTGCTCGATCTCTACGCCGCCAGTCCCGACTTCATCCGCCCGGAATCGCGCCGCAACGAGGTGATGCGCTTCGTCGAGGGCGGGCTGGTCGATCTCTCGGTGTCGCGCACCAGCTTCGATTGGGGCGTGCCGGTGCCCGGTTCGCCAGGGCATGTCATGTATGTCTGGGTCGATGCGCTGACCAACTATATCACCGGCGCCGGCTATCCGGACGATCCGGAGCGCTTCGCGAAATACTGGCCGGCCGATCTCCACCTGATCGGCAAGGACATCGTCCGCTTCCACGCGGTCTATTGGCCGGCCTTCCTGATGTCGGCGAAGATCGCGCTGCCCAAGCAAGTGTTCGGCCATGGCTTCCTGCTCAATCGCGGGGAGAAGATGTCCAAGTCGGTCGGCAATGTCGTCGATCCGATGGCGCTGGCCAGGCTCTACGGCGTCGACGCGCTGCGCTATTTCCTGCTGCGTGACGTCAGCTTCGGCAATGACGGCACGTTCAGCGACGAGGCGATCGTCACCCGCGCCAATGCCGATCTCTCGAACAGCTTCGGTAATCTCGCCCAGCGCACGCTGGCCTTCATCGCCAAGAATCTTGACGGTGTGGTGGAAGCGGGGAGGGCGGATCCGTCCGACGACACGCTGCTCGCCGAAGTTAACACTGCGTGCGAGGGCTTTGCCACGGCGTTCGGCGATCTGGCGCTCAGCCAGGGGCTGGAGAGCTGGATGGCCGGCGTCTTCGCCTGCAACCAGTATATCGACGTCCAGGCGCCCTGGGCGCTCCGCAAGACCGACCCCGAGCGGATGCATGCCGTGCTCGGCACCTTGCTCAAGGCGATCCGCCGGCTCGCGGTCACGATCCAGCCCGTCGTGCCAACTTCGGCGGCAAAACTGCTCGAACAGCTTGGCCCGGAAGACGCCGCGGACTTCCGCATCGCTCCGCCGACCCCCATCTTC
This sequence comes from uncultured Sphingomonas sp., assembly GCA_966211615.1. Lineage (GTDB taxonomy): Bacteria > Pseudomonadota > Alphaproteobacteria > Sphingomonadales > Sphingomonadaceae > Sphingomonas. The sequence continues at coordinate 58,573 of CBIHNZ010000024.1, read as the reverse complement.
CCTCGACTGGAGTTGAAGGAAGAAGCGTGAAACTGGCCGACAGCCACTGCCATCTGATCTACAAGGGCCTGGGCGAGCAGCAGCCCGAGGTGCTCGCCCGTGCGCGTGGTGCCGGCGTGGTCGCGATGCTCAACATCTCGACCCGCGAGCGCGAATGGGATGAGGTCATCCATGTCGCCGAGCGCGAGAGCGACGTCTGGGCAAGCGTCGGCATCCATCCGCATGAGGCCGACACACACGAACATGTCGATACCGCCAAGCTGGTCGAGCGCGCGCGCCATCCGCGCGTCGTCGGCATCGGCGAGAGCGGTCTCGACTATTATTACGATCACAGCGATCGTGATCGCCAGCGTGCCAGCTTCCGTGCGCATCTGGCCGCTTCGCGCGAGACCCAGCTCCCGATCATCGTCCACACCCGCGACGCCGAGGCCGATACCGCCGAGATATTGCGCGACGAGATGGGGAAGGGCGCCTTTCCCGGCGTGATCCATTGCTTCACCGCCAGCGGCGAGTTCGCCGATATCGCGCTCGACCTCGGCTTCTACATCTCGATCTCGGGCATCGTGACGTTCAAGAACGCGCTGGCGCTTCAGGAGACTGCGGCGCGGCTGCCGCTCGACCGGCTGCTGATCGAGACCGACGCCCCCTTCCTTGCGCCCGTGCCGCACCGGGGGAAGACGGGGGAGCCGGCCTTTGTCGCCGACACCTGCCGCTTCCTGGCGGGTCTGCGCGGGCAGGACGCCGACGAACTTGCCGAAGCGACCCGGCAGAATTTCCACACGCTCTTCGCGAAGACCCAGGGCTGAGCCGCGTGAAAATCCGTATTCTCGGCTCCGGCACCTCGTCCGGTGTGCCGCGGATCGGCAATGACTGGGGCGCCTGCGACCCCGCCGAACCGCGCAACCGCCGGATGCGGGCCTCGATGCTCGTCAGCAGCGAGACGACGACGATCCTGGTTGATACCAGCCCGGACATGCGCGAGCAGCTGCTTGCTGCCGATGTCAGCAATTTCGACGCGGTGCTGTGGACGCACGATCATGCCGATCATTGCCATGGCCTCGACGATCTCCGCCAGGTTATGCACGTCCGTCACGGCGAGCCGGTGCGCGGGCTCGCGCGGCCGTTCGCGATGGAGCAGCTCCAGCTGCGCTTCGCCTATGCCTTTTACGGCCGCACCGGCTATCGCGCGACCGTGGCGATCGAGGAGATGCGCGACAGCTTCCGGATCGGCGACATCCAGGTCCGCGTCGTCGATCAACCGCATGGCGGCATAACCTCCGCTGGACTCCGTTTTGAATGTAACGGAAAATCAATTGGTTATGCTACAGACTTCCATGCAATGACGAACGAGATGCGCACGCTCTACCAGGGGCTCGATCTCTGGGTGGTCGATGCGTTGCGCCGCGCACCGCACCCCACGCATCCCAATCTCGATTCGGTGCTGGGCTGGATAGGGGAGCTGACACCGCGGCGTTCGGTACTAGTTCATATGGACAACAGCATGGATTATGCGAGGCTCATGGCAGAATTGCCCGCGGGGGTCGAGCCGGGCTATGACGGCCTGGAGATGACGGCATGAATTCGAGCGACAGCGTCAACCTGATCTGGCTGCTGGGCGTTCTGGTATTGGTGATCAGCGCGCTGTCGGTGCGGCGCATGTCGTTCGGTTTCATCGCTCGGTCGATCGCCATCTGGGCGCTGATCATCCTGGTTGCTGTAGTTGCCGTCGCGCACCGGGCGCGGATCGGCGCGATATTCGCGGCAGCGAGCGCCACGCTGGGCCTCGATGATCAGCAGGTCCAGGGCAAGACGGTGCGCATCCGCATGAGCCCCGACGGGCATTTCTGGGCGCGCGTCACGCTGAACGGCGTCGAGCGGCGCATGCTGGTCGACAGCGGCGCGACAATCACCGCGATATCGGACCGCACCGCCCAGGCCGCAAACATCAGTGTCCATAACGGCATGCCGGCAATCATCGAGACCGCCAACGGATCGGTCGCCGCGCGCCGCGGCACGATCGACGAGCTCGCCGTGGGGCCGCTCAAGACCCAGGACCTCGGCGTTGTCGTCGCGGAGAGCTTCGGCGATCTCGACGTGCTCGGCATGAACTTCCTGTCGCGACTGCACAGTTGGCGCGTCGAGGGTAATGTCCTGATCCTCGAGCCCAAGGCCCAGGCGGACGATGACGGCAGCGACGCGACCACCGATCCGGCCGCAGCCGGCCCGAATGGCCGTCCCGGAGCCCGAAACCGACAACCCGATACGCAGAAGGGTGCTGAATCACGAGGCCCTGATGCGGGCGATGATTTTACATAATGTATATTATCGTCTTGATGGAAGCCTGTGCGTTGACCCGAGATAAGCCGGTTCCCCACTTCCAAGGAAGACGGCCCCTCTCGGATCGCCGTTGAGCACCGTCGCCGGATCGAGATTTGCAATGGACTCGGCGCTGAGCGCATGATCCGGCTCAAGTGTCGGAAAATTCGCGCTTTCACATTGTCTGTCAGCGGTTACGAAGCGCAATTGACCGTCCTCTCTTCAAAGGCGTGATCTTTTCAGATTTGCGTGTGATCACCCTGTTTTGTCAGCTCTATTAGACTGCGTCGGAACCGATCCTTTCGTTCTGGGGTGCCGCTATCTGGTCCCGTACCGTTTTTACTATTACAACGCGGGTCCGCATTCGGCCGATTCGGAGTCCAGTTATGCGTTTCCACTGCCCATGCGGATCCTCGATGGCGCAGCGCTGCTGAAATGCTCGGCCTGCTCGCACAGCTGCAGGCTCTCACTGAAATGCTCCGATGCGTTGCCGGAGAACATCTGGAGCTCCACCGGCTGCGGGTCTGGCTGGCAGCGCGCCTGATTATCGAAAATCCCGGCCTCCTGCCCTTCGACAAGGGAGGATTCGACGGTGACCTGGTGGTGGCGGCGGAGGACGGCGAAGCCCTGGCCGCCGAACTTCTCGCCATTGGCGAAACAGTCGCAGTGGTGGAGGCGCCCTATTACGAGACGGAACAGACGGCGAACCTTCCCGTCGAGCAAATCGGCCCCTTCTGGACGGACGACCAGGGACTGGTGCGCTTCGACGTCTTCCGGACGCGCCGCGCGGATTGGATTTCGTTCACCCGGCGCACCATCGCGGTTGGCAGGGTGGAACCGCTGTTCGTACTCTCCGCCGCGAGCACGCTTTCCGCCGACGCCCTGACGCTGGATCTGCCCTCGGGTACGATCTGGATATCGGCGCCGCTGCTCGTGCCCGGCACGACCGGCTTTGTCGGACTCAGGATCAATGCCGGACGGATCGCGGTCACGACGCCGCTTGCCGCGCCGCCACCCGGAGGCCGCTGGGTCGTCGGCCGGACGGCGCCCTGGATCCTGACGCTGGAACCGCAGCAGCCCGGCCCGGGCGCCGCGGACGGGCTCGCTTTCGAACTGCCTGCGCGGCTGGAGATTTCCCAAACCGGCGCGGTGCTGTTCGACGGGGTGGTAAGGCTGACGGATCCGGAGGGCGAGAAGCTGCTCTCGCCGGGTGGGGCGCCGGTCAAGGTTTTCGGGGGAATCCGGTTCCCGCTTGCCGTCGAACCCGCCGAATTCGGGATGGATACGATCGCACCCGCTCCTATCGGCTGGCGCGGGCGTCCAAGGATCGGATCGGCGGGCTTGCTGCTTCCCTTCGCCATCGAAGGAAGCGCATTCGGCGCGGCGCGGCATGGCGGTCTGGTCGAGCTCGAGCTGGCCGGCGGGGAAACCGTCGCGGAGATCGGGGGCACGACGACAATCCTGAGCTGGACCAAGTCCCGGCTGAGATTTGCGGGATCGGCCTTCAGTCTGGTCACGGCAGCGGCCGAAGGTCGTGGTGCGGTCAAGGTTTCGACCTGGCGCGGCGCCGATAGCCAGTTCCGGATCGGCAAGGGCCGCCGGTTGGTCAGCCTGTCCTGGAACCGGGATGGTGCGTGGTCGCTGCTGCTCGGTCCCGGCGAACTATCCAATGCGTGGGACTTGCCGCGTGCCGCGGACGACACGCCCTTGCAGTTGCCGACGCCCAATGTCGCAAGCCTGGGAATTAACCGGTCCGCCGACGGGGTCTGGCTGACGACGCTGTCTGCCAATGTGCCGGACGCGGACGCAGCCGTACTGCCGGCTCGTGGCCTGACGCTGCCCAATCTCTACCTTCCTGTCCATGGTCCGCGCCGCCTCGCCGCCGGTGGGCGTGGCCGCTTCCTGACGATCGACAATGGCTTTGCGTGGCTGAAGCTCGACGCTCGCATGGCCGAACCGATGCTGCCCGACCCCTATGCGGCGAGCTGGAGCCGCGAACGCAGCGACGCGCGTGCCACCTCGGCGCTCGACATACTGCTCGACTGGGATCAAGGAGCCCCGCCCTCCGTCCGAGCCGGGTTCGCCAGCCCGCTCCCCTGGCCCGAGCCACGTGGTGCGGATCCCGCCGCCGAGCGCGACACTTTGGCCGACGCCAGGTTTCGGAGGCATCTCGATATCGGCGGCGATCAAGCCCGGCAAAGCCTGAAGTTGCTGGACCTGTCATCGAACGCCCAGCTGTTCGGCATCGCTATCGATCAAGAGGGATTGGCCGAGGCGCGTCTGGAGCGGGACTCGCGACTGTCGCTGCCGATGACGAGCGCGCGTCTGTTCCTTCAGCCCCAGGTGCATTGGGAGCCGGTCAGGAACCTCGCCAAGCCGCCCCCGCCGAATTCGATCATCGAATCGACAAGCCAGGGCAAGCCGGGATGGGCAGGCGCGATCGATCGGAAACCCGTTCTCGCGCTGCCCGAACATGTCGCCACGCGGATCGTCGAGGCGCCCGAGACGGGTATTCCAGCCGGGGCCTTGTTCTCGCTCCCCTTTGGAATCCGCGCCTTCACGTCCTTCGGCCCCGATGAGGAGGGTCTAAAGCCGCCGCCGGCACGCGTGGCATTCCATGCGCCCGAGTTCAACGGCAGGTTCGCGGCGGCCACGCAGATCAGGCTTGAGGCACTCGATCGGATGCTCCCTGGCGAGCAACCTAAACCTGAAGCCCGGATGATGGCGGGGGCGATGTCTGCGGTCGAACCGCAGCCGGGCGGTCCGCCACATGTTCTGAGCAAGGAATTTCGCGACGCTTTCATCAGGTTCACCGACGGCGTTCCCGTGCATCGCCTGGATCTTTCCGGCTATGGCCTGAGCTGTTTCAGCCGCTGGCGCGAAGACCCCGATCCGAAGAAGGATTTCAAGGGCATCACGCAGGTTCGTTTCGACGTGATGATGGGCAGGACCGCCTATCAGGTGATCGAGATGCGGTCATACCTGATTGCCTGCCAGTGTCGGGTGGTGCGGACGATCATCCTGGATCGAGCCAATTCGGGGGTGGTCGAGCGGTTCGACAGCGGCTGGAAGGCAATCGAGGACGGGACTTTCCAGCGTTACCTGACATTCGACACGGGTCTGGTCAGGCGCTTTTCGAACATCCGCAACATCCGGATCCTCGATCGGCCGTTCGTCGACATCAGCCCATGGCGCTGGCAGGCAGTCGAGTACGACGCGGACGCGCATCTGGGTGAGCCGGGCAGAGAGACGGTCGTGCCGATCCGCGGCCATTCGGGCTATATCCCAACTCTGCCGGTGACCCTTCCGAACGGACCGACCCCGCCTCCCGACGAACTGGTCCCTGCCCGTCTCAGCGAACTGTTCCAGATGCTGGGAACACCGATTGGCGGCCCGGTCGACGCGCAGTTGAATCTGGCTGACACGCTCCCCTTCCACGTCACCGGCATCTATGCCGACCGCGCGCTTGCGCCGGCGCCGGCGCCGAACCCGAATTTCGTCGTTGCGGTCAACGGCACCCCGTCCCTGCCGCGGGTCGGGCAATGGAACTGCGTCCGCGTCGGACCGGATGGCGAGGCTGCGCCGGTCGACAGCCGGACAGGCGTGCCCGTTATCCAGGCGCCGTCGGGAACAGCCTATCGCTTCCGCGCGGCGGCCGATGCGTATGTCAGCACCGGCGATCAGTTCGGTTTCATGATGACCACCGAAGGCAGCCGCGTCCTGTTCCCGCGCCCGGAGGTCCATCCCGGCGCTCCCGGCAAGGTCCGCTCCGCACCGCCCGAACTTGCGGACGCCTACGCCCTGTCACAGGCGACCGGACTGCTTCCCTCGCGCGCACGGCGCCTGCTCTGCGATCAGGTCGCCGAGTTTGCGGTGACCGGACAGGGCGACTGGTCGCTGCTGAACTCCGACTTCACCGTGCAAGCGCCTGACAAGGCCCTGGCCGGCGCGGTGAAATGGCAGCTGGATCGCGGGCTGGAGGCTGGTGCTCAGGGGCTGAAGCTGGTTCTCGGCGACGCTGCCGACACAGTGCCCTGGGCGATCGAGCGCGCCGGGCAGGACGTCCTCGACCTGAAGCTGCCGGACCTCCCCATTCCGCATATCTTCAGCCTGGTGGGCACTTTCGTCGCCAGGCACGGAGAAGGTACGCACACGCAAAAGCCGGATGTGGTCTTCGGTCCTGCGCTGGACGAGCTCAAATCGGTGCTCGATTCGCTGAAAGAGTTCGTCGATCTGCCTCTGCCGTTCGATATCGACGTGCGCGCGGTCCCCGGCCCTACCCCGGCCTTCGACGTGCTCTTCCATCTCCGCCTGCGCATTCCCGCCAAGCAGCATGAACGGGTCGACATCGGTATTGGCAAATTCATGGGGCAGTTCGACGTCAACGGCCAGCTTCGCGCGGCGCTGGGCGGGCCGGCAAGCGGACAGCTGCGGCTTGCGTTCGAAGGTGATGTTCAGCAGGGTATCATCCCGCCCGCGCTCTATGCCGGCGGCCATTTCCGCTTCGCCATCACCATTTCGGATTCCGCGGATCCCGTGGTGGAGCTCGCGCTCGCGACGACGGCCTCGATCGGCGGCGATCTGATCAAGGGGTTGATCGAGGTCGAGATAACGGTCCGCTACGGCTACACGCTCATCCCGCTGACACTGGAGCCAGGTGTCCTGCTCGGGCTCGAGGCGCGCGCCAAGCTGCTGTCGGGCTTGCTCGGCGTCTCCTTCGGCGTCGACGCGATGGCGCGCGTCAAGCGGCTGGGCCTTCCACCTGACAATCTCACCGTCACCATCTTTGCCGAATTGCGCGTGATCGCGACCATCGAGGTGCTGTGGGGCCTCGCCGACGAAGAGGAGGAACTGCACACCGAGTTCGAACAGACGCTTCCGCTGGGGGCGGTTGCGGCGATCGCGACCGGGAACCCGCTCCTGCTCGCTGCTACGGTGTTGTGAGGAGAACGCGATGGCAATCCGCACCGCCCCGCTCAATCTCCTGACATTCCCCCAGCGCTGGGACGCCCAGTCTGGCGTCATGACGGTCCGTTTCCTCTGTTTTCCGCGCGTCGATCCCGACATTCCGCTCGCGGACGGACACCCGGCCTTTGCGGATGCTACGATGGCGTTCGAGGCGCGGATCATATCCTCGCTTGCTCGACTGCCCCAAAGTGGCGACGTCACGATCGTCATCGGCGGCGGCGCGCCTGGCAGCGGCCTGGACGTGCCACCCCCGCCCGCTCCGAAGGCCGATGCCTATGAAGCCTTGCGGGCGGCGCTCGACATTCAGCCGCGACCTCCCGGAATTCCGGCGGCTCCGCGCGCGGCGCGGCGCATCCTCAAGCCTGAAACCGAAAGCTGGCGCGCGCTGGTCGGCGATCGACGGAGCAGCCGCTTCCTGATCGGCAAGGAAGCCGTCGAATGCGCTTTGCACGAAGCCATCACCGCGCAACCGGACAAGCCGCAGCGGCCGCCCGCGTTCCTGCGCTGGGGCGAAGCCATGGCGCTGGCGTTGCGGACCCAGCCGCTCGCGGAGACTCTCGGGCTGGTCGGTGAAGTATCGGTCCCGATCCCCGATGGGGTATTGGCACGGGGCGGCTGGCTGTTCCTGGGGCTCCACGCCTCGAGCGACTATGCGTCCGACGCAGCCCTTGTGAACCTGCAAGCGGCCAGGATCCCCGCGCTGGGCGAGAGCCGCTCCATCTACGCGGCGGCCCTCTTCCCGGTCGATCAGGACGATTTTTCGGCGGACGACGCGATCGGCGAAGCGATGACCTATGGCGACGGATTCGCCCGGCGGGTCCATGCCACGCAATCCTTCACAGATCGCGAGGGGGAGAAGGACGACGGGCGAGGCGATGGCGACTGCATCCGCCTCGCATGGGACGATGCGCAGGTCGCCGAGTGGCTGAATCGGCAAGCCGATCCCGATGCGGGCACCCCCATGGGGACGATCGGCTATCGCGTCGATGTCCGCGACCTGACCGATGGCGGTCCCTGGCAATCGCTGCAAATTGTGTCGAGCATCGGCAATCTGTCGCTCGGCGCGCTTGACCTTGGCACCTGGCAGGGCGAGCGCGCCGTGGAGATCGTGCCGGCTCGCCGCATGCCGAAGCCGCGGAACGATTATTGGCTGCCGGCCTATTTCGCGACCTGGCGCGGATCGTCGCTCGTTCTGTCGGATCCGGACTTCATCCGCCTGCAGCGTGCGGCCGCGCAGCCGGAGAAGCCGTCGGAGGTAGAGTTCAAGACGTTCATGCTCGATCGCGAAAAGACCTTCGAGCCGGTGGCGCATGACGCGGTGTCGTTGCGCTATGGGCGCCGCTACGCGTTCCGGGTCCGCCTGGCCGATCTGACTCATGGCGGCCCGTCGGCGGACGCGGTCCTTCCCGCCGACGAAGATGACAGGGAAGGACTTGCGGCCGAAATTCTGTTCCAGCGGCACAGGCGGCCGGGCGCCGTCGAGGTCAAGTCGCTGCCCATGCCGGAAGACCCGAAGCTTGTCGTCCGGCGCCCGACTTTGCGCTTTCCAGAGCTACGCTTTGCCGGCGACGGGCTGCTTGACGGCGATGCCGACGCGATCCTCAAGGGCAAGCCCGACCCCGACGTCACCGGCCTGCGCATTCGCCTCGAGGTTCGCGCCTCGGCCGGCGAACGCGTTGAATGGCAGGAACTCTATGAGTTCGATCGCGACTTCCCCGCCGACGAGCTCCCGCTCGCGTTGGATATTGTTGACGTTCCGCGGCTGGACGCGTTCCCGGATGTCGAAGCGGCCGATCCCCTGCCCATCCCGGCCCAGCGCGAACTTCGACTGGTGCTGACCGCCTTGGGCAGATCCGACCCCGGCTATTTTGCGAGTGACGCCGCGCGCAACGGTCTGCCCACGATTATCCCGCTCAAGGCCAATGCGCGCGCCGAGGGATCGCTCCTGACGATGGCAGTAGAGCCGCTGATGAGCTTCTTCCTACGCGCGCCGGGTCCGGGCGAGGCCGCGCCGCGCCCGCTCGATCTAATTGCCCGGAGCCTAGGACTTCCCAATGACGGACTGGTTCTGAGTGGCGGGGTGGACCGTCGTATCGTTCTCGGTTGCGGCTCGGCGCTGCGGCACACGCCGTCCCCCGAACGCCACGCCGTCCGGTTCTCGTCCGATGCCGACCTCCACCAGCGCTGGATCAATGTCGTGACGTTCGATGTCGAGCGGGACTGGAGCTGGCGCGGCCTTGCCGAGGCGGCGTTGACGATCGAGCGGGCGGTGGGGCCGATCGAAGGTCCGGACAGCTGGAAGCCGGTGGGAACGATCTCGATCCCGGCAAGCATCGCCGCCGCGGCGCTGCCCGCCTCCGACATGGCGCGCGATCCTGCCCGGCAATCTTGCCGGGTCATTTTCTTCGACTCGCTCAGTCCACTCGAGATCAGCACGCCGGGCGGCTTTCCCGTCGAAATCGAGCTGGCGTATCGCATCGTGACCCCGTTCCCGCCGGACATAGCGCAGGTGCCTGATCCGGAGCCGGTTGCAACCCGCCTGCCGGTCGTAACGCCCCCCCGGCAGACGCCTCGCCTGGTGTCGGCCGGTATCGCGCTCGCACCATTCGAGGCGGCAGACGACTATAGTTCGACCGGGGAACGGAAGCGGCAGCTCTGGCTTGAATTCGAAGAACCGCCGGCGGACCCCGGCGACGCCTATTTCGCGCGGGTTCTCGCGGTTGCACCTGATCCTCTCCTGGTCGGAGTCGATGCCGGCGTTCCGAAGGTGGTCGAACCGCCATTGCCCTTGGATGCGGACTGGATGCGGCGCATCCTTCCCGGCCAGTCGCGGGACGCCGACGGTGGCTCGGCCATGCCGACCAGGCTCGGCGACGGTCCGGACCGTCGACATGTGCTGGTTCCGCATCCCGACGGCTTGTACCCGGAGTCGCACGAGTTGAACGGCCAGTTCACCGACGAACTAAGGGGAGGACATGGCGATACGCGCTGGTGCACCGCCCATGGCAGATGGGGGCCGGCGCTGCGCCTTGCCGGTGTGCAGCACCCGCCCCCGCCGCTGCGCTGCGAAGCCGTGCGGTTGCGCGAAGGCGTCCTGGTCGTCGCGCCCTTCGCCATCCCGGTCCTGGCCGGAAAGCAGATCCAGCCAAGGCATCCGCGCACCAGGTTATGGGCGCTGCTCTATGCGCGTGTGTCGCAGGCGGACGGTACGTCGTTCCGAAACCTGCTGATCCTGCGCGCCGAGATGCAGCCCAATGACCGCTTCGATCTGCTCTGGACGATGACCGAAAACGCCATGAAGGGCGTCGCGCTCTTCGCAAGGGACGATATCGTCGCGGCATTGGCGGAGCGCGGTCTGCCAGCCGATTTGCCGCTGACCGTGCTGGCCGCTGAATTCTTCACCGCTCCCGAGGTCCCGAGGCCGGTAGAGCGCGATCTTGGCGAGGCACGTCTCCTGCGCGCGTCCGCCCTCGTTCCAGTGCCGGATGAATGCTAAAATGCCTCCCTGTGCCAGCCCTGATACCCGGAGAACCGGCGGTTGAGGGTAATGAGGGGACGGACGGATGGATCGTCTCGATGCGATGCGCGTCATTCTGGCGGTGGTCGACGCCGGCAGTCTTTCAGCCGGCAGCCGCAAGCTCAACGCTCCCCTCCCCAGCGTCAGCCGCAAGGTCGCCGAGCTCGAACGGCATCTCGGCACCACTCTCCTCGTCCGCACCAGCCGCAATATCCAGCTGACCGATGCCGGGCGCGACTATGTCGAGGCGGCACGGCGGATCATCGCCGATCTCGACGAGACCGAGCGGCGCGCGTCGGGCGAGTATCAGGCGCCCCGCGGCGAATTGACGATCACCATGTCGGTCGAGTTCGGCGCCCAGCGTGTCCTGCCGATCGTGCTTTCCTTCATGGAGGAATATCCGGAGATCACGGTAAAGCTCATCACCGCCAACCGTATGGTGCATCTGATCGAGGAACAGGTCGACATCGCCATTCGCCTCGGGCCTCTGGCCGACAGCACGCTCTATGCCGTCAAGGCCGGCGAATATCGCATGCTGACCTGCGCCAGCCCCGAATATCTCGCGCGGCGGGGAATACCGACGCAGCCGGACGAGCTCCGCGATCATGACGGCATATTGTTCGGCAATCCTTCGATATTCTGGACCTATCATATTGACGGTGCGGAGCTGGTCGCCACGCCGCGGACGCGCCTCTCGGTCAGCACCGCGGCAAGCAATCTGGCGGCTGCACTCGGCGGTATCGGGGTCGCGCGCCTGTTCGACTATCAGCTGGGCGAAGAATTCCGGTCGGGCGCGCTCGTACCGATCCTCACCGAATATGACGGCGAGCCACGGCCGGTGCATATCGTCTATCCGCGCCAGGGCCTGATGCCGCTGAAGGTCCGCGCCTTTATCGACTTTGCCGCGCCGCACCTGCGCGCCGCCTGCAGCGGGCCCGCCGACACCTGATCACCCTTGCCGTGCGCGAGAGGGTGGCTCCCGTTCCGCCGCGCTACCGGCGTTCGCACCCCCACCTAAATCGCTCTCCGTCCGCACGGGCGCCATGCCGGCGCCCCGGCAACAGGAGTGAAATCATGTCCCAGACTATCGTTTATACCGGCAAGACCCACACCACCGGCGGCCGCGAGGGCGCGTCGCGCAGCTCTGACGGTGAGCTCGACGTCCGGCTGTCTACGCCGGGCTCGTCGCGTCCCGGCACCAATCCGGAGCAGCTGTTCGGCGCCGGCTGGTCGGCGTGCTTCCTCGGCGCGATCGGCAAGGCGGCGCTCGAGCGCCAGCTTCGCCTCCCCGCCGATGCCGCGGTCGATGCCGAGATCGACCTCGCACTCGACGGCGAGGGCTATTCGCTGATCGCCCGGCTCAACGTTACCCTTCCCGGCATCGATCGCGAACTGGGCGAAGCGCTCGCTGCGCGCGCCCACCAGCTCTGCCCCTATTCCAAGGCGACCCGCGGCAACATCGCCGTCGACATCCGTCTGAACTGAACCCGATCCGCCGCGTCGAGCCGTCACGGCCGGCACGGCGGCTTCGCCCGGCGCCACCAGCGCTCGGGCAATCAAAAGGACAAGTCATGCGCAAGATACTGTACGCAGCCCTTCTTTCCGCCGGGCTGGCACTCGCGGCGGCGCCCGCCGCCGCACAGATGGCCGCTCCCAGCCCCACGCCCTTCCTGCCGATCCAGAACGAGCCTGCCGCGAAGCTGTATGTCGACCCGCCGCTGGCACAGCCGCTCGCGGCGCGCGCCACCGCGATCATTCCCTACCGGCTCGAGAATTTCCGCATCCTGCCGATCTTCGGTTCGGCCGCGGCGGCCGTATCTCCGCGCGCCGGCCATCTGCACGTCACCATCGATGACCTGCCCTGGCATTGGGCCGACGCCGGCAACACGGGCGCCATCATCCTCGCTGGGCTTCCCGCAGGCCTGCACCGGATCCGGATCGAGCTCGCCACGCCCGAGCATCGCGTCATCGCCGGCCAGGCAGTCGATTTCGTCGTGCCGTAGACCGGCAACGGGCATCATCCGCATCCCTGAGGCCCGCGGGCATTGCCGGAATCAAGAGGCTGGCTCCCGCATTGGCGGTCTACCGGCCGTCCACCCGGCAGCGCATCTTCCGCACAAGGCCGATCGCCAAGCGACCCATCGCGCAAGCCGGTCCGCAACAATCGTTCAAGACAGAGGAATGATGACATGTCGAAGCAAACCATTGCCAAGCTGCTCGGCGCTGCGCTCCTGCTCGGCGCGCCGGTCGAGGCAGCAAACGCCCAATCCACCCAGGGGCCGGAACCCAAGGTTGATATCGCCGATATCGCGATCGACCCGGACATCACGCTCCGGCACATGGTCGTGCACAATCCGAAGCCGAAAGGGACCGTGCTCCTCCTGCATGGCTTCCCCGAGACCCTGTATGCGTGGAAGGACATCTCGCTCGCCCTTGCCGACGAGTATGAGGTCCACGCCATCGACTGGCCCGGTTTCGGGCAATCGTCGCGTCCGGCACCCGGGCGTTTCGCCTATGCGCCCAGGGATTATGCGCGCGTCCTGAAGGCGTATATCGCCAAGGCGGGAATCGACCGGTCGAAGCTTACCATCTACGCAACCGACATCGGTGCCCTGCCGGCGCTGCTCCTTGCCCTGGAAGATCCCGACATCGCCCGGACGATCATCGTCGGTGATTTCGCGCCCTTCGATCGGCCACAATATATGTACGAGAGCCTGCAGAGCCTGAAGTCGGCACCCGGGGCCGAACAGACCCGCGCCTATATGAACAAGGCCCGCGACGAAATCCTGGAAAACGCCTTCCGTAGGGGTCTGCCCAAGGAAGCGCGGTTCGAGGTTTCCCAGGCCTATAAGGATGACATGTTCCAGGGATGGAACCATGGCGAGATGACCTCGGCGGATGCCTTCTACCACTATTACTCACACTTCACCCGCGATCAGGATTATTTCGAGGCGAATTTCTCCCGTCTGAAGACCCCGGTGAAGGTGGTCTGGGGTGCAAGCGATCTCTACATCAACAAGGAGATGGGGGTCGAATTCGCCAGGCGCGCAAACGCCGAGCTGACCGTGCTCCCCGGCATCGGGCACTATCCGCATCTCCAGGATCCGAAGCATACCATCGAGGAGATACGCTCCGCGCTTCGCTGACCGGAGGATTGGTGGCGTGGCTCACGGCATATAACATCCGATCACGCCATCTAACTGGGTTCATCCCGGGCGCAGGCTCATCGTCGAGCCTGCGCCATGAACCGCCGGATCGGAGCTAACCATGAACGACATCATCCAGACGGCGTTCGACCTGACGCCACCCAGCCCGGAGCAGTTTCGCGCGCTGGTCGCCGATCTCACCGTCGAGGAGCGGCACCTCTTGCTGGATCACGGCGAGGAGGCGCCGTTCTGCGGCGTGTTCCTCGCCGAGAAGCGCGCGGGAACCTATTGCTGTCGCCTTTGCGGGTTGCCCTTGTTCAAGGCCGGCGCGAAGTTCGAAAGCGGAACCGGTTGGCCAAGCTTCACCGCACCCTTCGCCGAGGCGCATCTCCGCAACGTTCGCGATACCAGCTTCGGCATGGTGCGAACGGAGATCGTCTGCGCCCGTTGCGGCGCACACGAAGGCCATGTCTTTCCCGACGGACCGCCACCCACCGGTCAGCGCTACTGCATCAACTCGGGATCGCTCGAGTTCACGGCGGCGGATCAACCCCTGCCCGACAAGCTTGGCCGCGGCGCGCCCGAAGGTAAGCCGTGGCGGACAGTGCCCTGATCAATCCCTGCTGTGTTTCCAGAGCAGCGCCCGCGGCGCAAAGTCGAGCTGCGCCTTTGCGCGGCCGTTGGAAGCCCCGGTCAGCTTGGTGTGGTAATAGACCAGTTCCTCGCCCGCGACCTTGAGCGCCTCGTCGACGCTGAGGCGCGACGGCTCGGGTGCATCGGCCCAGCGCGCAAACGCCGGCAACCATTCCGACACAGGCAGCGGATCGTCGTCCACGACATTGTAAATCCCCGGTTCTGCCGTCAATGCGGCAACCGTCGCGGCAACGGCATCGTCGATATGGACGAACGACCAGACGGCGCTTCCGTCGCCGGCAATCACCGCCTCGCGCCGGCGCAGTTGCTCGGCGATCGCTCCGTCGGGACGATACCAGGTGCCGGGGCCGTAGAAGAAGCCGTAGCGCAGTATGATGCCGTTCAGCGTTGCCGAACCCAGCGCCGCATCCTCATAGGCGCCGATGACACGCGTGCTCTCGCCGACCACGCCGGGCGCGTCGTATCGAAGCCTGGCGGTCTCGTCGGCAAGCTCTCCCTCGGCGGCATCGAGGAAGAAGCCGCGCGATTGCAGGATATAGCGCTTCACGCCGAGCTCCCGGCCAGCGGCAAGCAGATTGCCGCCGCCCTCGCGATGAAGACGGGTATCGTCGGGCATGGACTTGATGATGTCTGCGGGATTGGCGGGAAGCCAGGTCAGCTGGTCGATCACCACGTCCGGCGCCGCCGCTTCGATCGCGTCGCGAACCGCGCGCGCATCGAAGGCATCGCTGGTTGAAACCGCGGCGCCAACCTCCCGGAGAAGGTTGGCGCCCGGCCCCGTACGCGTCATGCCGGTTACCTGATGGCCCTGGGTGCAAAGCGCCCGCACGAGCGGAAGGCCGACCGCACCGGTGGCGCCGGCAACAAAGATCCTCATGTCAATCTCCCTGGCTGCTGGCGCTCCCGGCGCATGCGCTTGGGCACTATTTCTCGATTGCGGCCTGTGGCGTGCTCCGGAAGCTGATCGCCATCCGATTGTAGCTGTTCATCAGGCTGATCGCGACCGTGAGATCGACCAACTCCTTCTCCTCGAAGACGGAGCGGGCCGCCGTGAAGGCTTCGTCCGGCACGCCGGTCTCGGCCACGCGCGTTACCGTTTCGGCCCAGGCCAGCGCCGCGCGTTCGCGTTCGCTGAACAGGGCACCGCCTTCGGCCCAGGCCTGTACCAGGGCCAGCTTTTCGATCGGCACGCCCTTCTTGATCAGGTCGCGGGTGTGCATGTCGAGGCAATAGGCGCAGTTGTTGATCTGCGAGACGCGCAGATAGACGAGTTCGACCAGGTCGGCGGGAAGGCCGCTCTGCACGACATAGGCGTAGACCCCGCCAAGGGCTTTTGCCCCGCTGGGGGCGATTTCGTTATAGTTGAGACGCTGGCTCATGGTCATTCTTCCAAAGAGATTAGTTGATGGGTGTGGTCAGTGCTTTGTCGTCGGTGTCGACGACAAAGACCGCGAGCAGCCTGGCCGGTTCGGTCTTGCTCGCATTGCGACTGATGGGATGGCTGGAATTGGGCGGTTCGTACCAGCTCTCGCCGGCCTTGAAGACGCGGGTTGCGCCGTCATTGACCTTCGACTCGATCGCGCCGGAGAGGACATAGGCGTAGATGAAGGCCGATTTCGCATGGGTGTGCGCGACCGACGCGCCGCCCGGCGGGTAATCGACGACCAGCGAAACCATCGATTTTCCGGGAATATTCGGGATTTCCCGCTGGAAGTTGACAGTGATCTTTTCGTCACCCGAATGGGCGAAAGCGGCAGCTGCCACGCCGAGGGTGATGGTGGCGCAGGCGCCGACGATAAGGGATCGTATCTTCATGGTGGTGCTCCTTTCGTACCCCTAGGTGTGGTTTTCATGGGTCATAAAAAAGCACCAAGAACGCACAAGAATTATGTACTACGAATGCATGGCCGACCCATTCCAATTGAACCTCGACCGTTCGGCGAAGACGCCTCTCGCCGAACAGATCCGAAGCGCGATCGGCACGGCGATCGAAAGTGGCGTGCTTGTCCCGGGTGCACGCCTGCCGTCCTGGCAGGACCTCGCGGCACAGCTCGGTGTCGCTCGCGGCACGGTGCGCGTCGCCTACGAGAAGCTGGCAGCGGCGCAGCTCATCGTGGCGTCGCGGGCGAGCGGAACCCATGTTGCCGAGAGGCCCCGCGCAGACACCCGCTCCGATCGGCAACCCGATCCCGGCTCGTTCATGGCAACCTATCAGGAGATGACTCAGGGGCCCGCCCTGTTCCAGATGGGCGTGCCTGCGACCGACACCTTCCCTGCCACGTTGCTCGCGCGGATCCGCGCAAACGCCGTTCGTGCCGAAGTGTCGGCGCCGCCACTCTATCCGGACCCGCGTGGCGAGCTCGAACTGCGGCGGGAAGTTGCGGGCTATCTGGCCGTCGCGCGCGGCATCGAATGTTCGCCTTCGCAGATACTCATCACCGGAGGCTATGCCAGCGGCCTGGGGTTGGCGCTCCGGGTGCTGGGCCTTGAAGGACAGGTGGCCTGGATCGAGGATCCGGCCTTCCTATTCACCCGGCATGGGCTGGAACTCGCGCGATTGTCGCTTGCCCCGATACCGGTCGATGCCAGCGGCATCGATGTCGACTATGGGCTTCGCAACTTCCCGGAAGCAAAACTGGTCGTGGTGACCCCCGGGCAGCAGGCGCCCCTGGGGGGCACGCTCTCGCTGGAGCGGCGCCTGCGCCTGCTCGACTGGGCGGTTCAACAGGGCGCCTGGGTGATCGAAGACGATTATCTGAGCGAACTGCAATTGAACGGTCGAGCGGCGCCGGCACTCGCATCCCTGGATCGCGACGGGCGCGTCGTTCATATCGGCTCTTTCAGCAAGACGATCAGCCCCACGTTGCGGTTGGGGTTTCTCGCCGCGCCCGCGCCCTTGTTATCCCGGTTCAACGAGGTCGCGGCATGCCTCGCGCCGCCTCCCGGCCCCTCCGTGCAGCTGGCGATCGCGGAGTTTATGCGGGAGGGGCATTATATGCGCCATCTTCGGCGTACAAAGCGTGCCTATTCGGCCAAGCGCGACGCGCTGATCGAATGCCTTCAGCCGCACGCTGTGGCGGCCGGCGTCGCCGTAGCGGGTTTGGCCGCGCTGCTGCGCTTGCCCGACGGAACGCCCGATATCGCCATAGCCCGAGAGTGCCTTTCGTTTGGCATGGCACCTTCGCCGCTGTCAGCCTGGTATGCATCGCCGGCCGGTCCGAAATCTGGGCTCCTTCTCGGGATCGCGACTGCCCCGGGGAAGCATCTCGCCAGCTCGTGCGACCGGCTATGCAGCATCATCGAGCGTTTTACATGAGCGTTGGTTTCATCCCCGCCCGCTATTCATCGGGAGACCGGAAGCGCTATGAGACTGTGTCCCTCACCACGGAAACCCTCTCCGCATGACTTTCTCCAACATCGAGCGCCTGGTCCGTATCATGGAGCGCCTCCGCGATCCGAAGACGGGTTGCGAATGGGATACCGTCCAGACCTTCGAGACGATCGCGCCCTACACGATCGAGGAAGCCTATGAGGTCGCCGACGCGATCCAGCGCGGCGACATGACCGATCTCAAGGACGAACTCGGAGACCTGCTGCTCCAGGTGATCTTCCACAGCCGCATGGCCGAGGAAGCCGGCCTGTTCGACCTGTCCGACGTTGCCGGCGCGATCAGCGACAAGATGGAGCGCCGCCACCCGCATATCTTCCTTGGGCAAACCGAGGGTGGCCATCATCTGTGGGAACAGATCAAAGCCGCCGAGCGGGGTGCCAAGGCGGGCAATTCGGGCGCGCTGGACGGCGTCGCACTTGGCTTGCCCGCCTTGCTCCGCGCCGAGAAGCTCCAGAAGCGCGCGGCGCGTACCGGTTTCGACTGGCCCGATCCCAGCGGCGCCCGCGCCAAGATCGACGAGGAGCTGGCCGAGGTCGAAGCCGCTCGCACGCCGGAGCATCGCGAGGAGGAAGTCGGCGACCTGCTCTTCGCAGTGGTCAACTGGGCGCGCAAGCTGGGTGTCGACCCGGAAACTGCGCTGCGCGCCGCTAACAGTAAGTTCGAGGGCCGTTTCAAGGCGATGGAGCAGGAAGCCGGCGACGCGTTTGCAACGCTCGGCCTCGATGCCCAGGAAGCGCTGTGGCAGAAGGTCAAGGCGCAGGCCTGACCGTCAGATCAGCAGCGCCGGATCCTCGCCGCTGTCGATCGGATGCCCGGCGTCGCGCCACGACTTCATCCCGCCATCCAGCGCCACTGCGCGCCGGAAGCCGAGCTGGCGCAAGGTCGCCGCTGCCAGGGTCGAGATCTTGCCGAACTCGCAAACAGCCAGGATCTCCAGCGTCGGATCGGGGAAGTTCTCGTCGACCTTCATCTCGAGCTGGCCGCGCGCGAGATGGCGCGCCCCCGGGATATGCCCGCGCGCATAGGCATCGCGTTCCCGCACATCGAGCACCACGAAATCGTTACGCCGCTCGCCGATCCTTCCCGCGAGTTCGTCCAGCGACATGAAGGGTGTTCCCGCCGCGGCTTCGGCGAGCATCTGGCGCACCGTCTTGCCGCCGGTCATGTTGGTGCGCAGCGCTTCGGTCAGATGCGTCGGCGCGGACAGGTTGAGGTTGCGCATCATCTCGACGAATTCGGCGCGATCGGTCTTCTGGAGCCGCGGATTGGCGGCGAGCTCCGCCCCGATCGTCGTGCTGCCCTGGCCCTTATAGTCGTGCGCGGGAAAGACCTTGGTCTCGGGATCGAGGCGCAGCAGCTTGCCGAACAGGCTGTCGTAGAGCTGATCCGGATCGCCGGTCGGAAGGTCGGTCCGGCCCGTCCCGCCGATCAGCAGCGTGTCGCCGGTAAAGACACGGTCCTCCACTTGCACGCACATCGAATCGCGCGTGTGGCCGGGCGTGTGCATCACGCGGAAGCGCAGGTCGCCGACCGCGATGAGGTGCCCGTCCTCGACGCGCATATCGACATAGGGCGCGCCGCTGTCGCGGTGCATGACGATCAGCGCGCCGAACCGTTCGCGAAGCTGCTGTGCGGCCGAGAAATGGTCCGCATGGGTGTGCGTCTCGAGGATGTAGCGGACCCGCAGCCCCTCGCGATTGGCGATCCCGACATAACGGTCCGCCTGGCCGAGCGCCGGATCGACGATCACGGCGCTGCAGGTCGCCTCGCAGCCTATGACATAGGATTGGCATCCGCCATCCGAGACCTGCTGGAAGAACATTGCCTAACCCCGAGCCCGACTATCAGGACCTGGGAGTTTAGCATGCACGCCGGCCGAAATCGCGCATTCCAAACATCGCCGCGGCCGCGAAAAGCTGCAATGTCCCGTTTTCGGTAACGAGCGGCCGTACCGGTCAGAATTTTCGGACTTTATTAACCATAGGATGCGGGGCAGGAAGCCATTCGCGATCATGCATTGATTCGCATCCGAAATGGAGTTCTTCATGCGTAAGCTCATTCTCGCGGCGGTCGCCGCCGCTTCGGCGCTCGCCGCCGTTCCCGCCTCCGCCCAGGTCGTCTTCTCGGACGATTTCAACAATGCGTCCTATCGCGGCGCGTCGGTCCTGCTGAACGATGACAGCGATCGCTGGGCGTCGACCAACTATTATCAGGCAAACCCGGCCAATAGCTGGAGCTTCAACGCCGGCGCGATGCTGGCGGTGAACAATGCCAATCCGGGCGACGGCGCACTGCTGCTCAACGAAGTGCCCGTCGGCGCCGCCGCGTCGCACGACTTGACCGGCCTGATCGTCGGCCAGCAGTACCAGCTCAGCCTGTTGCTCTCGGGCGACAACATCTCGGGTCAGACCTATGGCTTCGATGCCGCGGTTGGCGGCAACTCGCTGATCCATCTGACGGGCGTGGTCGGCGCAGCGGGCTCGAACGCCGGCAGCACGGTCGCCGCAATCTTCGTCGCGACCGCGTCGACCATGACATTGTCGCTGTCGCAATTCTCGGCAAGCGCCGCATCGCCGATCATCGACAACCTCAGCGTGACGGCCGTTCCCGAGCCGGCGAGCTGGGGCCTGATGATCGGCGGCTTCGGCTTCGCGGGTGCGGCGGTGCGTCGTCGCCGCATGAGCCTCCGCTTCGCCTGATCGCCGCTCGGCACTGAAACTGAAAGGCCGTCGCCGCACTTCGCGGCGGCGGCTTTTCGTAGCTGGAACAGGATATTATACGTTGCGCATGGTAAACCGTTCGAAGTCGCGCGGCGCCATTCGCACCTCATAGACCACGCGGTCATCCTCGACGCTTTGGTCCAGCACCTCACCATGCTGATGCAGCCAGGCTGCGCCCGCGCCGTCGGCCGGATCGAGCTGGACCGTGTAGCGCCGATGGCCCTCGGTAAGGCGGGCGGCTACGGTCTCGATCAGCGTGTCCACCCCTTCCCCGGTCACCGCGGAGATCGGCATGACATCCTCACGCTTGGCAGCGTCCTCCAGCAAGGTCGTGCGGCGCTCGTCGTCGAGCAGGTCGAGCTTGTTCCACGCCTCGAAGCGCGGGGTTTCCGGCGCGACGCCGATCTCGCTCAACACCTTTTCGACATCGGCGCGCTGCGCTTCGCTGTCGGGATGCGCGATGTCGCGGACATGGATCAGCAAATCCGCCGAAACCACTTCCTCCAGCGTCGCCTTGAACGCCGCGACGAGCTGGGTCGGCAGATCGGAGACGAAACCCACCGTGTCGGACAGGATAGCCTTGTCGATGCCTGGCAGCTGGATCTGCCGGAGCGTGGGATCGAGCGTCGCGAAGAGCAGATTCTCCGCCATGACGTCAGCGCCGGTCAGGCGGTTGAAAAGCGTGGATTTTCCGGCGTTGGTATAACCAACCAGCGCGATTACCGGCCAGGGCGCACGCTGTCTGCGGTCGCGGTGCAGCGTCCGCGTGCGGCTGACCTGGTCGAGCTCCTTGCGCAGCCGCGCCATGCGGTCGCGGATCAGCCGGCGGTCGGCCTCGATCTGGGTCTCGCCCGGGCCACCGAGAAAGCCGAAGCCGCCGCGCTGACGCTCGAGATGGGTCCAGCTGCGCACCAGTCGACCCGCCTGATAGTCGAGATGCGCCAGCTCGACCTGGAGCCGGCCTTCGGCGGTACGGGCACGCTCGCCGAAGATCTCGAGGATCAGCCCGGTCCGGTCGATCACCTTGCAGCCGAGCGCGGTCTCGAGGTTGCGCTGCTGCACCGGCGTCAGCGCCGCGTCGAACACCGCGAGCTGCAGTTCCTCATCACGCACCGTCTCGGCCAGCGCGTCGACCTGGCCCGAGCCGATCAGCGTGCCCGGCTTGGGTTGGCGGAGCTTCACCGCGACCTTCTCGCGCACCTCGACGCCGATCGCCGCCGCCAGGCCAGCCGTCTCCTCCAGCCGCGCCTCGGAATCGCGCGAGCTTGCGCCCATGTCGGGATAGACGACGAGCGCCCTTGCCCCGCGAGCAAATTCGTCGGGGTCGCGCTCGAAACCGGTGGTCATAAGGTCACATCAATCTGCGTCGGAACCGTTGGTTTCCTCGGCGAGGTTCAGCGGGTGTGCGGGCTGGATCGTCGAGACGGCGTGCTTGTAGACGAGCTGCGCCATGCCTTCGCGCTGGAGCAGCATGCAGAACAGGTCGAACGCGGCGATATTGCCCTGGAGCATCACGCCGTTGACCAGGAACATCGTCACATTTTCCTGCGCCTTGCGCACGGCGTTGAGGAAGATTTCCTGCAAAACCGGGTTTTTGTGCTGATATTCTCCCGCCGCTTCGAGGAGCGCGGAAAGATCTACCGGACCCGCCGGCATGATCGTCGAGATCGCGTGCTTGTAGATGAGCTGCGACTGGCCGTCGCGGCGCAGCAGCACCGAGAAATTGTCGAACCAGGTGACGATGCCCTGAAGCTTCACGCCCTTGACCAGGAACATGGTCACAGGGACCTTGGAGCGGCGCAGCGAATTGAGGAAAAGATCCTGAAGCGAGGTCTGCTTCTCTGCCATGCTTATGGTCCTTCTATTCTTGGCGGGATCCTGTCCCGCGTCGCGCCGGTTCCCGGCGTCGGAGGCTGCACGCCACCTCGGCGCGCAGGCGGCGTTTTAAAGGTTTGGCGCGTTCCCGTCCATAGCGCGGCTATTCGTCGCGCGTGTCGGTGATGCCGAGCAGCTTGAGCTTCCTGTGCAGCGCGGATCGCTCCATCCCGATGAAGCTCGCGGTGCGCGAGATATTGCCCGAGAAGCGGCGGATCTGGACGCGCAGATATTCGCGCTCGAAGCTCTCCCGCGCCTCCTTGAGCGGCGATCCCATGATCGCGTTCGATCCTACGCCGCCCGCGCTCTCATTCTGCCGGCCGAGAACCTCGGGGGGCAGCAGATCGATGTCGATCCGCCCGATCCGGTCGCCCGGCGCCAGGATCACGGTGCGCTCGACGACATTACGCAGCTGGCGGACATTGCCCGGCCATTCATAGCTCTGCAGCGCGACCATCGCGTCGGGCGCGATCTCCGGCGTCGGTACGCGGCGCTCGCTGGCATAATGCGCGACGAAATGCTCGACGAGCACGGGAATGTCCTCGCGCCGGTCGGTCAGCGGCGGGATCGCCACGGGAACCACGTTGAGCCGATAGTATAGATCCTCGCGGAAGCGCCCTGCTTCGATCTCCGCCATCAGGTCGCGCGCGGTGGCGGAGACGACGCGGACATCGACCTTGACGGTGCGCGTGCCCCCTACCCGGCTGAAGCTCTGGTCGGTCAGCACGCGCAGGATGCGCGCCTGGGTGGCGACCGGCATGTCGGCGATCTCGTCGAGGAACAAGGTGCCGCCATGCGCCTGTTCGAGCAGTCCGGTGCGGACCAGGTCTCCGCCTTCCTCGACGCCGAACAGCTCCTCCTCGACGCGCTCGGGCGTCATCCGCGCCGCGCTGACGATGACGAAGGGCGCGGTGGTGCGCTGGCTCCAGCCGTGGAGCAGCCGCGCCGCGACTTCCTTGCCGACGCCCGGCCCGCCGGTGATCAGCACGCGGCTGCCGGTGGAGGCGACGCGCTTCAGGGTTGCGCGAACCGCGTTGATCGCGCCCGAGCCGCCGGTCAGGTCGTTCTCGCGGCCCACCGAGGCGCGGAGCGATTTGACCTCCTGGCGCAGCCGATCGGTCTCGGTCGCGCGCTCGACGAGCAAGAGCAGCCGCTCGGCTTCGAACGGCTTCTCGATGAAATCGGAAGCGCCGCGCCGGATCGCCGCCACCGCGGTGTCTAGATTGCCGTGACCCGAGATCACCAGCACGGGAATCGAGGAATCGCGCCGCTTGATCTCGTCGAGCAGTTCGAGCCCGTCGAGCCGCGATCCCTGCAGCCACACGTCGAGCAGAACCAGGCTCGGCCGGCGTTCGGCAATGGCTTCCAGCGCGGAGGTGCTGTCCGCGGCGCCGCGGGTGGCATAGCCCTCGTCCTCGAGAACTCCCGCGACCAGCTCGCGGATGTCGCGCTCGTCGTCGACGACCAGGATATCGAGGCTCATGATGTACTTCCGGTTCGTGTAAGCGCCGCGGGCCGCGGGTCGCTGCTGTCTTGATCGGTGGCGTCGGTGGCGAGATGGTCGAGCGCCTGGGTGTCGAAGCAGATCGTCACCAGCGTGCCGCCGCCCGGCCTGTCGCCGAAGCTGATCGTGCCGAAATGCTCCTCGATGATCTTCTTGACGATCGCCAGGCCCAGCCCGGTGCCGCGGCTGCGCGTGGTCATATAGGGCTCGACGATCCGGTCGCGCTCGACCGGCAGGCCCACACCATTGTCGCCGACGGTCAATATCACGCGGTGCTCGCTCTCGGGCTCGATCGTCATGACGACGTCGCCATGCGGCAGCGCCTCCCCTTCCCCGCGGGCCTCGATCGCCTCGACGGCGTTCTTGATGACATTGGTCAGTGCCTGGCCGATCTGGCGGCGGTCGCAGATCAGCGTCGGCGCAGGATCGGGCGCGTTGAATTCGAAGCGGATCGCCGGATGCGCGACCTCGTGGAGGAACATCGCCTGCCGTGCGATGTCCATCAGCGACTCGCGGCGGAACAGCGGCTTTGGCATACGCGCGAAGGACGAGAATTCGTCGACCATCCGCCTGAGGTCGCCGACCTGGCGTACGATCGTGTCGGTCAGCCGCGCGAACACGCCGTCGTTCGCGTCGATCTGCTTGCCATAGCGGCGCTGGAGCCGCTCGGCGGCGAGCTGGATCGGGGTAAGCGGGTTCTTGATCTCGTGCGCGATCCGCCGCGCTACGTCGGACCATGCCGCGCGGCGCTGGTCGAGCAGCTGCTGGGTGATATCGTCGAAGGTCAGCACCTTGCCCCCTTCGTCCGAGGTGATCTTGACTGCGAGCGTCCGCGCCTCGCCATTGGTGGTGATCTGGACCACCGCCTCGCGGTCACTGCCATCGAGCAGCGCGTCGAGCTCGGGCGCGATCTCCGCCAGCGGCCGGCCTGCCGGATCCTCGTCGCTCCGCCGCAGCAGCGCCATCGCCGAGGCGTTCATCAACCGCACGGTATGATCGCTCGCGGTCGAGATGACGCCGGCGGAGACGCCCGACATCACCGCCTCGATCAGCGCGCGACGGCTCTCGATCTGCGCGTTGGCGCTGACCAGCGCGTTGTTCTGTGCCTCCAGCCGCGCGGTCATGAAATTGAAGGTGCTGCCGAGCGCGGCCACCTCGTCGCGCGACTTCGCCACCGGCACGCGCACCGAAAGGTCGCCGCCCGAAACCTGCCGCGCCGCCGCGACAAGCTCGTTCAACGGCCGCACCAGGCGATCGGCGACGGTGATCGCAATGAACACGACCACGCCGATCACGATCAGCGAGATCACCAGCAGCGCTATGTTGAAACGGATCTGCAGCGCCCGGGTGCGGCTGAGCAGCGAGCCATAGTCGCTGAGCACCGCCCGCGCGCGATCCATACGCTGGGACATCTCCTTCGCACCCACTTCGCGGGTGGAATAGAGGAGCAGGTCGGTCCCCAGCACCCGGGTCAGCGAGTAGGTGCGCTGCGCGTTGGTGCCGATCACGCTCTGCGAGGTGCCCTGAAGCTTGCGGATATCGCTATATTCGATGTCCTGCATCGGATTGCGGTCCGAATTCTTGACGATGGCGATGGTGTGGATCTCACCGTTCGTCGCCACGGTGAACAGCACGGCATTGGACAGGCTGCGCTGGAAGACGTCGCGCACGAACGTGTTGGTGAATTCGGCGCTGTCCGGCTCCCAGCGATACTCCAGGAGCATGCGGCGGACGTCGTTGGCCATGGCGACATTCTCGTTGTCGACATAGCTCATCATCTGCGCATAGGATTCCTTCGCGAGCTGCTGCGAATTGTCGATCATCGCGCGGGTGCGCGGCGAGAACCAGAATTCTGCCCCATATTGGAACAGTAGTGAGGCGATCACCGCGAGCAGCACCGTCGGCACGCTGGCCAGAGTCGAGAAGATCGCCACCAGCCTGACGTGGAGTTGCCCCTCGCCGCCCGCGGGCGACCGCGCCGCCCTGCGCTTCGCCACGCGCCGGCCGAGCAGCACGATCAGCGCACCGCAGGCGAGCAGATTGGCGACGAGCAGCAACGCGACCAGCGGAGGCGTAAGCAGCCGTTCCGGCGAGTCGCGCCCGCTGACCAGGAGGTAGGTGCCGATGGCGATCGCGACGGCGAGCGCCAATACGCCGAGTTCCATCGCGGGCGTCACACCGAACCTGCGCCCAGAGGGCGTCAGTTCGGTAATCGGCTCAGAAACGGCGTCCATCGTTGCTGGAATACAACGCAACCGTTGCCCAGAAAACACATAATATGTGTCAACTTGTCGCTATTCGGCGTCGTCCTGGCGGCTGCCGAGATCAATCCCCAACGTATCGAGCCGTTTGCGCAGCGTATTGCGGTTGATGCCCAGCGCGCGCGCGGCACGAAGCTGGTTGTGCTGGTGCCGCGCCAGCATCGCCTCGATCAGCGGGCGCTCCACCTCGCCGATGATGCGGTCGTAGAGCGTGCCGTCGTCGAGCGCGGCGGGTTCCTCGATCGCGATCCGATCGAGTCGCGCGCGCACTGCGGCCTCGATTCCGGCATCGCCCACCGACGGGGTATAGGCCCCTGCCTCACCCAGCGATCGCCGGATCGTTGCGGCGTCGATCCACTCGTCGCGCGAAAGCGCGGCGATCCGCCGCATCAGATTCTCGAGCTGGCGGACATTGCCCGGCCAGTCGAACGCCTCCAGCACCGCTACCGCATCGCGATCGAGCTGCTTGCGCGGTAGCCCGTCCTCCGCGGCCCGATCGAGGAAATGACGTGCGAGCAGCGCCACATCCTGGCGCCGCTCGCGCAGTGCGGGCAGCGCGATCGGCACGACGTTGAGGCGATAGAAAAGATCCTCGCGGAACTGGCCGACCTGGACGAGCTGGCCCAGATCCTTGTTGGTCGCGGCGACGATGCGCACGTCCGCGCGGATCGTCCGAGCCCCGCCCACGGTGGTGAACTCGCCCGATTGCAGCACGCGCAGCAGACGCGTCTGGGCGTCCATCGGCATGTCGCCGATCTCGTCGAGGAACAGGGTGCCGCCGGCCGCCTGCTCGAACTTGCCCGCCACCCGCGCGGCCGCGCCGGTGAAGGCGCCGCGCTCATGCCCGAACAGCTCGGCCTCGATCAGCTCGCGGGGGATCGCTGCCATGTTGAGCGCCACGAAGGGCGCGCGGCGGCGCGGCCCGAGATCATGGATCGCGCTCGCCACCAGCTCCTTGCCGGTGCCAGACTCGCCCGAGATCAGCACGGTCAGGTCGTTCGAGACGACCCGCGCGATCACGCGATACACTTCCTGCATCGCGGGGGAGCGGCCGATCAGCGAGGTGCCCGCGCCGACATCGGCCTCGGGCTGATCCATGGGCTGGCGACGCCCCTTCGCCATCGCCCCGCGCACCGCCTGCGCCAGCACGTCGAGATCGAATGGCTTGGGCAGATAGTCGAACGCGCCCACCTCGGTTGCGCGCACCGCCGTCGCCAGCGTGTTCTGCGCGGAGAAGATGATCACCGGCAGCGCGGGATGCTCGGCCATCAGCGCGGCGACGAGATCGAGCCCGTTGCCATCGGGGAGCACCACATCGGTCACCAGCACATCGGGCAGCCCGCCCAGCAGCGCTCGGCGCAGCTCGGCGACGCTGGCGGCGGTGGTCACGCGGTGCCCCTCGCGCTTCAAGGCCGCGGCGACGACCGTGCGGATCGCGCTGTCGTCGTCGACGACCAGGACCGAACCCGGCGCGTTCATGCGCTGGCCCTGGGGAGCAGAATACGGAACACCGTGACCTCCGGTTCGCGCTCGCGCGCATATTGAACGATGCCGCCCATGTCGCGGACCAGCTTCTCGACCAGCGGCAGACCCAGTCCCTTCCCCTCGGGCTTGCCCGAGACGAACGGCTCGAACAGATGCTCGGCGATGTCCTGCGGCGCACCGGGGCCGTTGTCGACGACGAGGATCTCGATCGGCAGCGGCTGGCGCGGACGGCCGGGCGTGGTGCTGATCGACATGCCGTGGCGATAGGCGGTCGAGAGGGTGATCCGCGGCTGGGCCAGCCCCGACAGCGCCTCGGCGGCGTTCTTGAGCAGGTTGAGCAGCACCTGGAGGAAGGCGTCGGGATCGACCAGGACCTGCGGCAGCGAGGGATCGAACCGCTCCTCGATCACCATGCCCCGGGCAAACCCGGCCAGCGCCACGCGCCGGGCATGGTCGAGCAGCGGATAGACATTGGTGGGCGCGAGCTTGAGCGGCCGCGTGTCGGTGAAATCCTGCATCCGGTCGATCAGCGCGACGATGCGGTCGACCTCGGTGGTGATGAGCTCGGTCAGCTCGGCCCGGCTCTCATCGCCGCTGCTGCCGAGCAGCTGCGCCGCGCCGCGGATGCCCGAGAGCGGGTTCTTGATCTCGTGCGCGAGCATTGCCGCGGCGCCGATCGCGGCGCGGGCGCCGGCGGTGCGATCGGCACCCTGGGCGATACGGCGCGACTGGGGGGCGTGATGCAGCGTCACGATCCGCCAGCCGGGATGATCGGCCACCAGCGTCTCGACGAAATCGACGCGGATGCGCGGGCCGCGGATCGCCTCGATCTCGGTATCGAAGGCGGCGAAACCGTGCCCGTCGCGCCGAGCGGCATAATCGGCGGGCGGAAGCAGCACCGCGTCATAGGGCTGCCCCACCATCGTCTTCTCGCTATGGTTGAGCAGCAGCTCGCAGGCAGCGTTGGCGCGGGCGATGCGCCCGTCGGGATCGATCACCAGCACCGCGACCGGCAGCGCGCCGAACAGCTCTGCAAAACCGGGACCCGTGATTGCCTCGGCCTTGGTGCGCCGCAGGGCGGCGGTCAGGCCGCCGCGCGGGAAAGCCATGGCGCGTAGAATTCGGCGAGCATGTCGAGCACGACCTTGGGATCGGCCTGCTGGTTCACCTTGTTGCGGAACTCGGCCGAGCCATGGATGCCCTTGGTGTACCAGCCGATATGCTTGCGCATCATGTTGACGCCAACCTCGTTCCCATAATGAGCGAGGGTATCGATATAATGTTCTGTAATCAGGCGATATTGTTCTTCAAGCGTAGGATCGGGGCGCTCGCTCTTGCCGGTGAGCGCGTCCATCATCTGCCGGAGGATCCACGGCCGGCCATAGGCACCCCGCCCGATCATGACGCCATCGGCGCCCGATTGGCGCAGCGCCTCGCACGCATCGTCGATCGTGCAGATGTCGCCATTGGCGATCACCGGGATCGACACGGCGTCCTTGACCCGGCGGATGAACGCCCAGTCGGCCGAGCCCTTGTACATCTGGTTGCGCGTGCGGCCGTGCACGGTGACCATCTTGCAGCCGAGATCCTCGGCGATGCGGGCCAGTTCGGGGGCGTTGAGGCTGTCATGGTCCCAGCCCATCCGCATCTTGACGGTGACCGGCACCTTGACCGCCTTGACGCAGGCTTCGATCAGCGCCGCGGCGACCTTGAGGTCGCGCATCAGCGCGGACCCCGCATCACCGCTCGTGACCTTGCGCACCGGGCAACCCATGTTGATGTCGACGATCGCGGCGCCGCGCTCCTCGCTCAGCTTCGCGGCCTCGCCCATCTCGTGCGGCGTGCAGCCGACCAGCTGCATCGACACCGGGTCCTCGATCGGATCCCAGGCGAATTTCTGCATCGACTGGCGCGTCTCGCGGATCGCTGCCTGGCTGGCGACCATCTCGGTGACGTTTAGGCCCGAGCCATAGCGGCGCACGACGCGGCGGAACGGCAGGTCGGTCACGCCCGTCATGGGCGCGAGCAGCACCGGCTCGTCGATCCGCACCGGACCGATCTGAATGGGGGCGAGTGTCGTCATGATCTGCCTGAAAAATAGGCAATGGCGCCTAGCTTCACAAGCGGCGATTGGCAAGACAGGGGAGTTTACGTTCCCAACGGCGAAGTTGGCGAGAGTAACGGGCAGCTCGTGTCGCGAGGCGATCGATTATCGCGTCCGACGCAGCGGGCATCCCAGGCTTTGCCGTGGAGTCGCCGCTGCTCCAGTGGACGAACCATCCGCGAAAGTTGGCACCGGTTCGCGCCGAACCTCGGGATGTGATTGAAGCGCTGTCCGAAAACAGGTGCTTTCTATCGGTTCCACACTGTCAAAGAGCGATGTCGTCCTGATGGACGACGGGAAAAGGGTGCGGGACCAATTCCTACATGTACAGCCCAAGACGTCATTCCGGCGAACGCCGGGGTGGCGAGGGAAGTGCGAGAGCGTGGAGGGGAAGTCGCCGCCCCTACCCTCGCTCCGAAGGTTGGGCTAGGCGCGGACCATGACGAAACCGAGAACCGCCGCGCTCATCGTTGCCGCCGGGCAAGGCCTGCGCGCGGGCGGCGATGTTCCCAAGCAGTTCGCCCTGCTCGCCGGCAAGCCGATGCTGGCGCACAGCCATGCCGCGCTGGCGGCGCATCCGGCAATCGACGCAGTTCTGGTCGTGATCGGCGAGGGCCAGGGGGCCGCGCTCGAAGCCGCGCTCGGACCGGTGCGCTTCGTGATCGGCGGTGCCACCCGGCGCGAGTCGGTGCGCAATGGCCTGGAGGCGCTGGACGGCTTCGACCGCGTGCTGATCCACGACGCCGCGCGGCCGTTCCTCAGCCCCGCGGTGATCGACGCGCTCTCCCGCGCGCTCGACGATCATGACGGCGCCCTGCCCGCGCTCCCCGTCGCGGACACGCTGGCGAGGGGCTCCGACAGGCTCGGCGAGACGGTATCCCGCGACGGCCTGCTGCGGGTCCAGACCCCCCAGGCCTTTCGCCATGCGACGATCCTCGAGGCCCATCGCGCCTGGCCCGAGGACCGGGAGGCGACCGACGACGCCCAGATGGTCCGTGCGCTGGGTCATGACGTCGCGATCGTTGCCGGAGACCCGATGCTCGAGAAGATCACCCACCCCGCCGATTTCGCCGCCGCAGAGGCGCGCCACGCCGCCACGCTGCGCGTCCGCACCGCCCAGGGCTTCGACGTCCACCGTTTCGCCGAGGGCGAAGAGCTCTGGCTCGGCGGCATCCGCATCCCGCACTCCAAGGGCCTGTCAGGCCATAGCGACGCCGATGTCGCGCTCCACGCGATCACCGATGCCCTGCTCGGCACGATCGGCGCGGGCGATATCGGCATGCATTTCCCGCCCAGCGACCCGAGATGGCGCGGCGCCGCTTCAGCCCGTTTCCTCGAACATGCCGCCGACCTGGTCCGCGTAGAGGGTGGCGTGATCGATTTCATCGACCTCACGATCATCTGCGAGGCGCCCAAGATCGGTCCGCACCGCGAAACGATGCGCGCGAGCATCGCGGCGCTGTTGCGGCTGCCGCCGGGCCGGATTAGCGTCAAGGCGACCACGACCGAGAGGCTGGGGTTCACAGGACGCAGTGAAGGCATTGCCGCGCAGGCCATCGCCACGGTCAGGATTGCGGAGTCGGCGGAATGAAGAAGCGATTTGGCACGGCCGCGGCCGCATGGCTGGCATTGTGCGCGAGCGGCGCGCACGCCGCAGGCGTGGTGGCGCAGGACAAGCCCTGCATCACGCCGGCCGAGGCCGATGCGGTGTTCACCGCGCTGGCGCCGTCGATGCTGCAGGCGGTGCGCACTGCCTGCGTGAAGGAACTGCCCGGCAACGCCTATCTGGTCGAACACGGGGACGCGCTGATCGCTCGCTATGCGCTGCGGGCCGGGCCGGCCAAGCCGGCGGCGGCTGCCGCTTTCGGCAAGATCGTCGGCCCCGAGGCCAAGGGCATGATGACCCCCGAGCTGTTCGACGCGATGGCGGCACCCATGGTGGCCAGCATGCTGAGCGCCGACATCAAGCCCGACACCTGCCCGACGATCGATCGCGTGGCCGAGCTCCTCGATCCGCTGCCCGCCGCCAATCTCAGCGCGCTGGTCGTGCTGCTGGTCGAGCTCGCGGCCAAGGGCAAGAAGGACAGCAGGTTGCCGATCTGCAAGGCCGGGGCCTGAGCCGGCAATCGCCACCTGTGCGAATACCGGACATGAACTGACTCGCTTCGTTCACACGTCGGTGGCAAAGGCGCGTCCACCATGGACACGATTCTCCCGTCCGAGCTGATCGAAGCCGCCCGCAAGGTGCTCGACGCCAATCGCGCTGCGGGCCGCCGCATCGCGGTGGCCGAGAGCTGCACCGGCGGGCTGGTCAGCGCGGCACTCACCGAAATACCCGGCTCCTCCGACGTGTTCGAGGCCGGGTTCGTCACCTATTCGAACGAAGCCAAGAACGCCGTGCTCAAGGTCAGCACCGACGTGCTGGAGACCTTCGGCTCGGTGTCGATCGCCGTCGCCTGGAGCATGGCGCAGGGCGCGCTCAACGCCACCCATGCCGATGTCGCGGTGGCGATCACCGGCATCGCCGGCCCCGATGGCGGCAGCGAGAAGAAGCCGGTCGGCACCGTGGTGTTCGCCCAGGCCGAGCGCGGCGCCGATCCGCAGCACATCGTGGCAGACGCCCGGCACCTGGAGAATAACGGCCGCGGCGGCGTGCGCCTTCAGGCGGCGCTGTGCGCGCTCGAGCTGTTGATGCCGGGCGAGCCCTCGTCCGACGATGCGGTCGAGGAATCGGCGTAGAGCTTCGCGGCGCGTTCCTCGAACGCGCCGATCATCTTCCTGAGCGCGCGATCGAACACCTGGCCTGCCAGCATCTCGAACACCCGGTTCTTGAACGCGAAATCGACGCAGAAATCGACGAGGCAGCCGCCCTTGCCGTCGGACCGGAACTTCCAGTCGTTGTTGAGGTGCTTGAGCGGCCCTTCGAGATAATCGACATGGATGTGCCCAGGCCGCTCCTTCCCCACCTTCGAGGTGAAGGTCTCGCGCAGTCCCTTGAAGCCGACGATCATGTCCGCGACCATCGCGGTGTCGCTGTTCGAGCGTACCCGGATCGCGCTGATCCAGGGCAGGAATTCGGGATAGCGCGCGACATCCGCCACCAGATCGAACATCTGTTCGGGGGTGTAGGGCAGATGCCGCGTCTCGACGTGCTTGGGCATCAGGCGGTGACGGCAGCCTTGGCCAGCTTGGCCGCGCGGGCCTCGCGCATCTTCGCGAAATCGTCGCCGGCGTGATAGCTCGACCGCGTCAGCGGCGAGGACGCGACCAGCAGGAAGCCCTTCGCGCGGGCGATCGCGCCATAGGCCTGGAAGCCCGCGGGCGGCACGAACTCCTCGACCTTGGCGTGGCGCGGGGTCGGCTGGAGATACTGGCCCATCGTCAGGAAATCGATGTCGGCCGAGCGCATGTCGTCCATCACCTGGTGGACTTCGAGCCGCTGCTCGCCCAGCCCCAGCATGATGCCCGACTTGGTGAAGATCGACGGATCGAGCTTCTTCACCGTCTCCAGCAGCCGGATCGAGGCATAATAGCGTGCGCCCGGGCGGATCGTCGGATAGAGCCGCGGGACGGTTTCGAGATTGTGGTTGTAGACGTCGGGCCGCGCCGCGACGATCATCTCGACCGCTGCTTCGTGCTTGTTGCGGAAATCGGGGGTCAGGATCTCGATCGTCGTCGTGGGGTTCGAACGGCGGATCGCCTCGATCACCTTGACGAACTGCTTCGCGCCGCCATCGGGCAGATCGTCGCGATCGACCGAGGTGATGACGATGTGCTCGAGGCCCATCTGCGCCGCGGCGTCGGCGACATTCTGCGGCTCCATCGGATCGACGGCGCGCGGCATGCCGGTCTTGACGTTGCAGAAGGCACAGGCGCGCGTGCAGGTGTCGCCCAGGATCATCACCGTCGCGTGCTTCTTCGACCAGCACTCGCCGATATTCGGGCAGGCCGCCTCCTCGCACACCGTGGTGAGGCTTTTCGAGCGCATCAGCTCGCGGGTGGCGGCGAAGCCGGCGGAGGTTGGCGCCTTGACGCGGATCCAGTCGGGCTTGCGCTGGCGTTCCGGCCGCGGGAGCGGAGTAAGATCGTTCATGCAGGGGCAGATAGAGCCGTGCGGCCGATTTCGCCAGCCCTCCTCATGCAACTGCGATGCCCGAAAACGAAAGAGGCGGAGCCGGCATTGCCGACTCCGCCCCCTTTTGGCCGTCCCCGATGGGAGAGGAGACGTCAGCCCGCGAAGGCAACCTTGGTGCGGCGCGTGCGCATCGCTGCGCCGGCCAGGCCGAAGCCGCCGATCAGCATGCCCCAGGCCGCCGGCTCGGGCACGCCACCCGGGGTTGCCGAGTTGATCGTGATCGCGGCGAACGCGACCTGATTGGCCGAACCACCGAAATCGACCGACAGGGCGGTGCCTGCGAAGGTCACGCCGATCGGCACGAACGGGCAGAAGCCGCCGCCACCGCAAGCCGGATCACCCGGCGTGCTGGGCGTCACGGGCAGGTTGAGCGTCGCGAGCAGCGTGCCCGTGCCGTTCAGGCCCGAATAGACGTTGACGAACGCCGGGTTGTTGACCGCGCTGTAGAAGAACGAGAAGCCGGTGTTGAAGCCGCCCGCCACGTTCATCGTCGATGCCGCACCGGTCAGGAAGAACAGCAGGTTGCCGCCCGTCGGCAGCCCGCCCGAATTGCACGAACCGCCCGGCTGGACGCTGCATGCGATCGCGTTGTTCGAGAAGCTGATGCCGTAATTGGTGCCGGGACCCGAGCCGAGGCTGCCGGTGCCGCCATTGTAATATTCCAGGACGAGTTCCTGGGCATTGCCGTTGAGACCGGCGAAGTTGAGCGACTGGGCGCTCGCCGGCGTTGCGGCCGCGACAGCAAGCAGCGTGCCCGCAAGAGCAAGAGCAAATTTCATGTGGATTCCCCTCATTGACCTAACTCGAGCTGCCCGAAGGCAGCGGCTTTTTGCGACCTGATTCAATGTTTTATTTTTTACTTCTCACACACGAAGAAGGAGCGATCCCCCGCCGTATGAGCAAGAACAGGTCGTGACAAAGTCCACGAAGTCGGCGTGACGAATCAGTGACAACGAAGGACAAGCCCGGCAAGTCCTGCATCGTTTAATATATTTTTAAGCATTCAGGAAGCTTTCATCTGCGTTCCAGTCTCAATTTGAGGCATATTTTCTTGATCCGGATCTATTTTCCGGTTTCTTCTCCCGATACGCCCGGCTGGCGTGACAAGCGGCCGGCCTGCGGCTAATTCGCCCGCATGGCAGGCTTCGACGCGCTTCTCTCCGGCTATCACCGCTTCCGCGAAACTGGCTGGAGCTCCCAGCGCGCCCGATGG
This sequence comes from uncultured Sphingomonas sp., assembly GCA_966211615.1. Taxonomy (GTDB): domain Bacteria; phylum Pseudomonadota; class Alphaproteobacteria; order Sphingomonadales; family Sphingomonadaceae; genus Sphingomonas. The sequence goes on along the minus strand of CBIHNZ010000024.1, from coordinate 23,284 downwards.
GCCGAACTGTCCGAGGGGCAGAGCCCGCGCGCGATGGTGATCGCCTGCTCGGACAGCCGGGTCGATCCGGCACAGATCTTCGATACCTCGCCGGGCGAGATCTTCGTGGTGCGCAACGTCGCCAATCTCGTGCCGCCGTTCGAGCTCGACGGCCAGCGCCATGGTGTCTCGGCGGCGCTCGAATTCGCGGTCACGCAGCTCGAGGTGAGCGACATCATCATATTGGGGCACGGCGCGTGCGGCGGCGTCAGCGCGGCGCTCTCGCGCCGGTTCGAGGGCAAGCCCCCGGGCGCGGGCGGCTTCATCGCGCACTGGGTCGACATGCTCGACGAGGCGCGCGACCGGATCGTCGGCGAGCTGGGCACGGGCCCCGAAGCGGTGCACGCGCTCGAGCTCGAGACGGTGCGCGTCTCGATCGCCAACCTGCGTACCTTCCCCTGCATCCCGGAGCGCGAGGCCGAAGGCACGCTCCGGCTGCACGGCGCCTATTTCGCCATCGCCGACGGGCTGCTGCACGTCATGGACGAGCGGGGCAATTTCGCCCCGGCCTGATCCGGCGCCCGTCCCTGACAGAGGGGCGCCGGGAAAGATTTCAGGCGGTTTTGAAGGAAACCTTGCGCGAGCGCAGGCGCATCGCGCCGCCGACCAGACCGAAGCCGCCGATCATCATCGCCCAGGCGGCGCTTTCCGGCACGGCGCTGGTGACGGTCGAGATAGTGAGGACGGTGCCGCCGCCGAGCCCATAGGTGCCCGGCCCGAACGAGGGCGCGCTCTCGCTGCCGCCATAGAGCCGCGGGCCATAGGAATCGAGCACGACGTTGTTTCCGGTCGAGTACAGGCTCAGCCCGCCGCCGAAATTGCTGTTCCAGAAGAACGCCGATTCATAGGGACCGGTGAGCGACACACGGAACCCGCCGATGGTGACCGTATTGGGCACGGGCTCCGAATCGAGCAGGAATTCGCCGTTGAAGGCCCCGGTCAGCTTGAAGAGCAGCGTCGCGGCCTGGGCCGGGACCGCGACGACGAGGGCGGCGGATGCCGCGAGCAGACTGAGAAGCTTCATCGATTCCCCCTTGATGCGCTGTTCGTGCAGCTTGCTGCTGGCGCGACGGCAAGGGTTTATCAACCAGTTTTCATAACGCATGCGTATCGATATGGGACCGGCGGCGCTAGGCGGCTGCCCGCGCCGGCTCCAGCGGATCGATATCGGTACGGCCGAGCAGCTCGCCGAGCGCCGCTGCCAGCAGCGCGCGGCTGCGGATCGCCACAAGGCGCGATCGTTCGGCGCGCAGCACTGCTTTCAGGCGATCGTCTCCGGCCGCCGCCATGATCAGCGCATCGACCGCCCGTGCGGCTGCGCCGGCGGGAAGATCGCGCTTGGCCGCTTCCATCGCCGGAACCGACGTCACGAGGGCGCCGCGATAAATCTGTGTAAGCATGACTAACTCCCGATCCTTGCTTGCCCGAAGCAGAGACCCGGTGCCGCCCCGCACCACAACCACGCTGCTACCAAGATGCTGCCGACGCGTCGCCTGGCGCGACGAAACTGCAGAAACTCAGCCGAGCGCCTTGCGTGCGACCTTCTCCACCTCGGGATCGAGCGGCGGCGGCTCCATCGGCACATGCTTCTCCAGCCGATCGGCGATCGCGGTCAGCGCGGCGATGCGCGCCGCCTTCTTGTTGTTGCCGTCGATCACGATCCAGGGCGCCTGCTTGGTATCGGTCTCGCGGAACATCTCGTGCATCGCGTCGAGATATTCGCCGCGCTTCGCCCGGTTGCGATAATCCTCGAGCCCGGTCTTCCAGCGCTTCCAGGGATGGTCCAGCCGGTCGCGCAGGCGCTTGTCCTGCGTCTCCTGCGTCACATGGATGAAGACCTTGACCAGGGTCGTGGCGGTCCCCGCCTGCTGTTTCTCGAAATCGTTGATCTCGGCATAGCCGCGTGTCCACTCGGCCTCGCTGGCAAAGCCCTCGACCCGCTCGACCAGCACGCGACCGTACCAGCTCCGGTCGAACACCGCGATGCTGTGCTGCGCGGGGAGCCGCCGCCAGAAGCGCCAGAGGAAGTGATGCGCCTTCTCCTCCTCGGTCGGCGCGGAGATCGGCCAGACCTCGAAATAGCGCGGATCCCATTCGCCGGTGAGGCGCTTGATCACCCCGCCCTTCCCTGCTGCGTCCCAGCCCTCGAACAGGATCACGGCGCGGCGCCGATGGATGATGTGCGCGGTCTGGATGTGGCTCAACCGCTTCTGCAGCTTGGCGAGTTCGTCGTCATAGTCGCCATCGAGGTGCTTGCCCGCTTCATAGTCGCTCAATTTTATCGTCATGCTGCCTCCCTGCGCGCCGAACGCACGATCCGCCTTGTCGGTCCCGCTGGCAAGCGGGCACGCGTGCCGCTAGCTAGGCACCGGACCGGAGAAAGAACGCAAATGCTCAAGGCGATCGGACACAATCTTGCGAGGCTGACGCGCTTTTCGGGACGCGACACCCGGGAGACCTTCTGGCCTTATGCGCTGCTGCTGTTCGCGCTCGCTTTTGTCGGTTGCGGGCTTGTCATGGTGCCGACGATCGCAGGATCCATGGCCCGGATGCAGCGCTTCGCGCTGGAGCATCCCGAACTCGCCACGGTCCAGCAGGGACCCGGCTCCTATTCGATCCAGATCCAGGGGAGCCACCCCGAATTGATCCCCGACATGCGCCCCGCAATGGCCGGTATGGCGATCATGGCCGGAGCCTTCCTATTGCTCGCCGCGGCTGCGGTAGCGCGGCGGTTGCACGATCGCGGCAAGAGCGGCGCCTGGGGGTTGCCGCCCATCATCTTTCTCGCACTCGGCCTCATACTGATGCCGCGGGTGATGAGCGCGCCGACAATGGACCTGTCCAGCTTTTTCCTGCTCTTCGGCAACAACATCCTCTATCTGGCTTCGCTCGGCTTGCTGGTCGTTCTGCTGGCCGGCGAGGGAACCGAGGGCCCCAATCGCTATGGCGACGACCCGACTCCGCCCGAAGCGCGCCGCCGGCGACGCGGTCCGCCACGCCCACGCGATTGAACAATTGCACGCGGCGACGAGCGTGCGACAAGGATGCGACCGGAGAAACCCGCGCTAATTGACGATAGCGTAACGAAAATCTTAACCAGCCCCGGTCGGCGGGGGTGCGTCGTCGCAATTTGAAACCTGGCAGGGGGATGCCGTCTCGATCACATCGGGTGCGGGCGATGGGTCATGCCCTTCGCACGCGGCGACGCGATTGGGACACGTATCCGCCTGCCTCCCCAAGAGGAGCGCATATGAAGTCCAAATTCCTGAAAGCGTCGGCGGCCATGCTCGCCTTCGCCCTCTCCACCGTCTCGGCCGATGCCGCGACCCTGCTCGGCCAGACGGTCAAGGCCGGCTGGCGGCTGCCCAACGAGAACACGGCGTTCGCCTTCAACTTCTCGCCCAACAAGACCTTCGTCATCGGCAATGGCGTCGAGGGTCAGGCCGAGCTCAACACGACGTCGTTCCTGGTCGACTTCGCCGACCGTTCGGTGACCTTCACCTTCCTGACCAATGCGATCTACTCGACCTACGCGTTCAACGGCATCGTCTTCGACCAGCAGAATGGCGGCCTGTTCACCGATATCGAGTCGATCACCGGGATCGCGGGCTCGCGCGTCACCAACACGGGCAGCCGCCTGGCGGTCAACCTCGCCGGCGCGAAGTACAATCTGGGTGACAAGATCGTCATCAACTTCGCCTCGGGCGTGCCCGAGCCGGCGACCTGGGGAATGATGCTGATCGGTGTCGGCGGGATCGGCGGCGCGATGCGGATGCGACGTCGCCAGCCAGGCTTGCGCCTCGCCTGATACCGATACGCAAATACGAAAACGCCCGCGCGAGGCCTTCCCCGCGCGGGCGTTTCTCGTCCGTGGCGTGCTCAGCCCGCGGCGGGATCGACCACGCCGTCAACGCCCTTCGCCTTGAGGTCGGCGGCGACCTGCGGTGCCAGGCGGATGTTGAGCTCCTTGAGCTGCTTCTCGGTGACGAACGAGGGCGCCTGCATCATCAGGTCCTCGGCCTTCTGGGTCATCGGGAAGACGATCACCTCGCGGATGTTCGGCTCGTCGGCCAGCAGCATCACGATACGGTCGACCCCCGGCGCCGATCCGCCGTGCGGCGGGGCGCCGAACTTGAAGGCGTTGATCATACCCGCGAAGTTCGTGTCCACGTCATGCTGGGTGTAGCCGGCGATCTCGAACGCCTTGTACATGATCTCCGGACGGTGGTTCCGGATCGCGCCCGAGCTCAGTTCGACGCCGTTGCAGACGATGTCGTACTGATACGCCAGGATATCGAGCGGGTTCTTGGTCGTCAGCGCCTCCAGCTCGCCCTGCGGCATGCTGAACGGGTTGTGGCTGAAATCGATCTTGCCGGTGTCCTCGTCGGCCTCGAACATCGGGAAGTCGACGATCCAGCAAAATTCGAAGCGCTTCTGGTCAATGAGCTCGAGCTGATCGCCCGCGCGGGTGCGCGCCAGACCGGCCAGCTTGGCCGCCTGCGCTTCCTTGCCCGCGGCGAAGAAGATGCCGTCGTTCGGGCCCAGGCCGAGCGCGTCGGCAATCGCCTTCATGCCTTCCTGGCCATGGTTGTTGGCGATCGGGCCGCCGAACACGCCGTCCTTCTGCGTCGCATAGCCGAGGCCCGGAAAACCCTCGGACTGGGCCCAGGCATTCATGTCGTCGAAGAATTTGCGGCTCTTCTCATGCGTGTTCGGCGCGGGGATCGCGCGGACCACGTCGCCGCCCTCGACCATCGAGGCGAAACGGCTGAAACCCGAGCCCTTGAAATGCTCGGAGACGTCGGTGATCAGGATCGGGTTGCGCAGGTCGGGCTTGTCATTGCCGTATTTCAGCATCGATTCCCGGTAGGGGATCCGCTTGAACGGCAGCGGCGAGACGCTGCGGCCCTTGCCTTCCCAGTCCGCGAATTCCTCGAACACGCCGTGGAGCACCGGTTCGATCGCCGCGAACACATCGTCCTGGGTGACGAAGCTCATCTCGAAATCGAGCTGGTAGAATTCGCCCGGCGAGCGATCGGCGCGCGCGTCCTCGTCGCGGAAGCATGGCGCGATCTGGAAATATTTGTCGAAGCCGGCGACCATCAGCAGCTGCTTGAACATCTGCGGCGCCTGCGGGAGCGCGTAGAACTTGCCCGGATGGACGCGGCTCGGCACCAGATAGTCGCGCGCGCCTTCGGGCGACGACGCGGTCAGGATCGGGGTCTGGAACTCGGTGAAGCCCTGGCCGATCATCCGGCGGCGGAGCGACGCGATCACGTTCGAGCGCAGCAGGATGTTCTTGTGCAGCCGCTCGCGGCGCAGGTCGAGATAGCGATAGCGCAGCCGGATCTCCTCCGGATATTCGGAGTCGCCGAACACCGGCATCGGCAGCTCGTGCGCCGCCGACTGGACCGAGACCTGCGCCGCGCGCACTTCGATCGCGCCGGTCGGCAGGTTCGGGTTCACCGCGGCCGGATCGCGCGCGATCACGTTGCCGGTGACCGTCACCACCGACTCGCTGCGCAGCGACTCGATGGCGGCAAAGGCCGGTCCGCTGACATCGGTGACGATCTGGGTGATGCCGTAATGGTCGCGCAGGTCGATGAAGACCAGGTCGCCATGGTCGCGCTTGCGGTGCACCCAGCCGGACAGGCGAACCTCCTGGCCGACATGTTCGGCGCGGAGTTCTGCGCAATTGTGGGTACGATAGGCGTGCATTCGGTCTTCTCTCGCTGTTTCGTCACCCCGGCGAAGGCCGGGGTCCAGGGTCACGAAGCATTGTCCTGCCTGGCTCTGGATCCCGGCCTTCGCCGGGATGACAACTAAAAATTGATAGGCCGGGCGCATCTCCGCCCCACCCTCTTTTGTCAACCCGAAGACCGGTCTATGGGCCACAGATGCATATACACGGCCTGATCGAGGACTCCGCCGCCCTCGCCAATCTCTGCTCCCGCTTCGCCACCAAGCCCTATATCTGCGTGGACACCGAGTTCATGCGGGAAAACAGCTATTGGCCCGAGCTCTGCCTGATCCAGATCGCCGACGATGAAGAGGCCGCCGCGATCGATCCGATGGGCGGAATCGACATGCAGCCGCTGCTCGACCTGCTGGTCAACAACGAGGATGTGCTGAAGGTCTTCCATGCCGGCGGGCAGGACATCGAGATCGTCTACAACCTGACCGGCAAGACCCCGCATCCGCTGTTCGACACCCAGGTCGCCGCGATGGCGCTGGGGCAAGGCGAGCAGATCGGCTATTCGAACCTGGTCGATACCTATCTAGGCATCACCGTCGACAAGGGCGCGCGCTTCACCGACTGGGCGCGCCGTCCGCTCGACAAGCGCCAGATCGACTATGCGATCTGCGACGTCACCTATCTCTCCGAGATCTTCCCGCGGATGCTCGACAAGCTGCGCAAGACCGGCCGCGGCGCCTGGCTCGACCAGGAGATGGAGCGGCTCGCCGATCCCGAGAATTACCGCAACGATCCCGATCAGGCCTGGCAGCGCGTCCGTGTCTCCAGCCGCAAGCCCGAAGTGCTCGGCCGCCTCAAGGCGCTGGCGCGCTGGCGCGAGATCGAGGCGCAGGGCAAGGACCTGCCGCGCGGCCGCATCATCAAGGACGAGACGCTCGCCGACCTCGCCGGCAATCCGCCCAAGAAGCAGGCCGATCTCGGCCGCGTGCGCGGGCTGTCCGCGGCCTGGGCGGGCAACGATATCGGCGGGCGGCTGATGGCGGCGCTGGACGGCGCGACGCCGATGTCGGGTGCCGAGCTGCCGCCGCGCGACGACCGCAAGCCCTCGCTCGGCAAGGACGGCGCGCTCGTCGCCGATCTGCTCAAGCTGCTGCTCAAGATCCGCGCCAAGGAGATCAACGTCGCGGCGCGCCTGCTTGCCCGCTCGGAGGACCTGGAATCGCTCGCCGCCGGCCAGCGCGACAAGCTGCCGATTCTCGAGGGCTGGCGCTACGAGCAGTTCGGACGCGACGCCGTGGCGCTGGTCGAGGGCGAACTGGGCTTTACCGTCCGCAACGGCAAGCTCAAGATGACCCGAACGGAGGAACAGCCATGATCCGCTTCGCCATCCCGCTGGTCGCACTCGCCGCTGCCGGCTGCATGCATGACGGCCGTCCCGAAATGCCCGCCCCCGGCGTCCAGTGCGATGCCAACGGCCTTGGCCGCCTTATCGGCCAGCCGCGCAGCCCTCGTATCGAGATGCGCGCCAAGCGCATGTCGGGCGCACGGATCGTCCGCTGGCTCGAGCCGGGCGCGATGATGACGATGGATTTCCGCCCGGACCGGCTCAACATCAACCTCGACAAGCGCGGCCGGATCACCAGCGCACGCTGCGGGTAATCACCCATTTCGTCACCCCGGACCTGTGCCGGGGCCCACCGTGCCCGGAGCGAGCCACTTCAGGCTCGATCGCATCGTCCAGATGCCTGGTGGCCCCCGGCACAAGGAAGGGGTGACGGCGTGGAGAGCTTGGCCTCGGTCCGTTCTCAAAAATGAATTAAGCCTCGAGCACCGGCGTCCTGCCAAAGGCGGCGGCGAGTGCCTTGTGGCGCTTCTCCACCGCCTCGCCGTACAGCGCCTCGTCGAAGGGCTCGAGGCACAGGGCCAGCTCGTCCAGGTCGAGCCGGACATGCGAGCGCTTGAGCGGCGCCGCGACGCCGCCGCTCAGCCGCTGGCCCAGCCGCATCGCCAATCCCCACAGCTTGGCGCGGTACAGCACTTCGGGCCCGGCGAGCCGGCTCAGCGGCTCGGGTGTCTCCATCGTCCCGCCCAGCGAGCTGAACAGCGCCTGGGCGATGATCGCGCGACCGGTCGAGTCGATGCCCACCCAATTGCCGTGCAGGCCGATCTCCATGCCGCGCTCGGCGCGGAATTCCGGGTTGGCGCGCCAGCCGACATCGGCGAGCAGGCAGGCCGCGTGGCGCAGCCGGGCAAGCTCTTCCGAATCATCCTCGAACAGCGGCCGCACCCATGCCTCGAGCAGGTCGCCATGCTCGGCGAAGCGGCCCAGTCGCTGGCCCTCGTCGCGCGCGGCGACGATCAGCGGATCCTCCTGGCGCTGCTGGATCGACAGGCGCTGGAACAGCAGCCCCTCGCGCAAGCCATAGGCCGAAACCACCGTCCCGTTGCTGCCGAGATGCTTGAGCACGCTCACCAGCAGGGCGGTCGCGTTGCCCAGGGTCGGCACGCGCGCGCTGGAGAGATCGGGGATCGCCTTGAGATCGGACTTGGAGACCAGGCCCAGGGTGCGTCCCAGCTCGGCGACGCGATCGACCGAGAGCGGATATTGGTGGATGATCGGCAGCGGATAGCCCGACAGATGCATGTCGAGCTTGGCAAGCGAGCGCCACGATCCGCCGACCAGATAGAAGGGCAGCTCCTTGCCCAGCCCCTTCCAGCCCGCCTCGGCGATCAGTCGGCCCACCTCGCGGTCGAGCGCGAGCTTGCCCTGGGCGCGGATCGCCTCGAGCCGCAGCACGCCGAGCGGGAACGACACGCGGCCGGTGACGGTGCCCGCCACCACGCGCACCAGCTCGAGCGAGCCGCCGCCCAGATCGCCGACGATCCCGTCGGCATCGGGAATGCCCGAAAGCACGCCCATGCCCGAGGCGGTCGCCTCTTCCTCGCCCGAGAGCAGTTCGACATCGAGCCCCAGCGCTTCGGCCGCGTCCATCAGCTCGGCGCCGTTGGAGGCGTCGCGCACCGCCGCCGTCGCGACCGTCCGAAGCTCGGTCACCTGCATCTCGCGCGCCAGCAGCGCGAACCGGGCAAGCGCCGCCCGCGCCATCGCCAGGCTCGATGCCTCGATCGTCCCGGTCTCGCTCAGCCCGCGGCCGAGCCCGGCCATCACCTTTTCGTTGAACAGGATCGCCGGCAGCCGCGCGGCGCCTTCATAGACGACCAGGCGCACCGAATTGGAGCCGATATCGATGATCGCGATGCGCGGAGTCGCCGACGCGCTGTCCTGGCGCGGCTTGCGTAGAAAAAGAGTCGTGGCCACCGCGTCAGCTCTCCTTCTTGGGAGAACGTCGCTTCCGTAGCGATAGTTTCGGCACGGGCTTGCGCGACTCGAGCGCAGCGCCGCGGCCCGAGAGCGAAGGGTTGGTCATGAAATAGCGGTGCAGGTTGAAACTGCCTTCCTCGGTCGGCTCGATGCGAAGATAGCGGCCGTCGGACTGGAGCGCCCAGCTCTGCTCGTTGTCGAGCAGATTGGCGACCATCACCTGGTCGAGCACCTGATCGTGCACCGTCTTGTTGAGGATCGGCAGCATGAACTCGACGCGCCGGTCGAAATTACGCGGCATCCAGTCGGCCGAGGAGATATAGAGCTTGGCGCCGTCGCTCGGCAGCCCCTTGCCGTTGCCGAACGCCCAGATGCGGCTGTGCTCGAGGAAGCGCCCGACGATCGACTTGACCCGGATATTCTCCGACATGCCGGGCACGCCGGGGCGCAGGCAGCAGATGCCGCGGATGATCAGATCGATCTCCACCCCGGCATTGCTCGCCTCGTAGAGCTTCTCGATGATCGCCGGATCGACGACCGAGTTCATCTTGGCCCAGATCGCGCCGGGTCGGCCCTTCTGGGCATGCGCGATCTCCTCGTCGATCAGCTCGACCAGCCGGTTGCGCAGGTCGCGGGGCGAGATGCCGAGCAGCTGCAGGCCGTGCGGCTCGACATAGCCGGTGACGTAGTTGAAGATCTGCGCGGCATCGCTGCCGATCCGCGGATCGGCGGTGAAGAAGCTCAGATCGGTATAGATGCGCGCCGTGATCGGGTGATAATTGCCCGTGCCGAAATGGCAGTAGGTGCGAAAGCCGTTGCCCTCGCGCCGCACCACCATCGAGACCTTGGCATGGGTCTTCCAGTCGATGAAGCCGTAGACGACCTGCACGCCCGCGCGCTCCAGCGCGGTCGCCCAATAGAGATTCTGCTCCTCGTCGAACCGGGCCTTGAGCTCGACCACCGCGGTCACCGACTTGCCGGCCTCGGCAGCGGCGATCAGCGCGTTGATCACGGCGGGCTGCTTGCCTGCGCGGTAGAGCGTCTGCTTGATCGCGACCACGTCCGGGTCGGCCGCGGCCTGGCCCAGGAACGAGAGCACGACGTCGAAGCTCTCATAGGGGTGGTGGACGACGATGTCCTTGGCCTTGATCGCCGCGAAGCAATCACCGCCATATTCGCGGATCCGCTCCGGAAAGCGCGCCGAATAGGGCGAGAACTTCAGGTCGGGCCGATCTTCCTCGACCAGGGTGGCGAGGTCGCCGACGCCGAGGAAGCCGCCGGTCTCGGTCAGCAGCGCCTCGCTGCCGCCCAGCTCCTCCTTGAGCACCGCCTCCAGCTCGGGGGCGATGCCGTCCTCCATCTCGAGACGGATCACCCTGCCCCGCCGCCGCCGCTTGATCGCGGAGCGGAAGGTCATGACCAGATCCTCGGCCTCTTCCTCGATCTCGATATCGCTGTCGCGCAGCACGCGGAACGCCGCCGATCCCAGCACGTCATAGCCGGGGAACAGCACCGGCGAGAAATGCTTGAGCATCGTCTCGACCGTCACGTAGCGCGCCGGCGTGCCGGGAAGCCGGACGAAGCGCTTCATCGTCGTCGGCAGCAGCACCAGCTCGCGGATCGGCTCATGGTCCGAACGGCGGACCAGGTCGAAGATCACGCTCGATCCCTGGTTGGGGATGAACGGGAACGGATGCGCCGGATCGAGCGCCTGCGGCGTCAGGATCGGGAAGATCTGCTCGCGGAAATGATTGGCGAGCCATTCCTCGGTCTCGCCCTCGATCGCGTCCGGCTCGAGCACGGTGATGCCGGTCTCGGCGAGTTCGGCGCGGAGGTCGTTCCACACGCCCTGCTGGCTGTCCGCGAGGATCTCCGCCTCGGCCGAGATCGCGGCGAGCTGCTGCGCCGGGGTCAGCCCGTCGGCCGAATGCGCCTCGATGTTCTGGAGCTGCTGTCCCATCAGGCCAGCGACGCGGACCATGAAGAACTCGTCGAAATTGCTCCCCGAGATCGACAGGAAGCGCAGCCGTTCGAGCATCGGGTGCGCAGGATTGAGCGCCTCCTCCATCACGCGGCGGTTGAAGGCGAGCCACGAAAGCTCGCGGTTGAAGAAGCGCTGGCGCGCGTCCGCCGGCGCGGTGCGCGGCGTATCCTGCAATTGTCGTGGTGCGGTGGCAGCCTTGGTCATTCGATCTCGCTAGCGTCCGATTGCGTCAAAAGGCTTGCAGCCTCCAATGTGGCGCGCACCATCGGGATCGACAAGCGCTGGGTGCCTTCGGTTTCGAGGGCGTCCGCCACCCGCAGCACCGCGACATGGCTGCGTTCGACTCGCTTGGCGATCCACGCGATCACATCGGGCTTCGCATGCAGCAGATGGCGCGCGAATGCACGCTCCAGCAGCTGCGGGATCAGCGAATCGTCGGGCGGACCGATCTCGAGCAGCGGCGACGCCGCGAGGCGCGAGCGCAGGTCGGGAAGCCGGACCGCCCAGGCGGGAGGTGCCGCATCGGCGACGATCAGCAGCGGGCGGTGATCGGCCTGCGCCTGGTTCCAGGCGTGGAAGATGTCGGTCTCGCGCACTCGCTCGGCATCGTCGATGATCGTCGCGCCGGTCTTCGCCGCGAAGATCCGAGCGAGCAGGCTCCGCCCCGATTTGCGCGGACCGACGAGCAGGGCCGCCATCACCGGCCAGGTCGCCCAGCGTTCGAGCTGTTGGACCGCGCGCAGGTTCGATTCGCCGACCAGGAACTCCGTCTCGCTCGCCTCGGGCAGGCCGAGTGGCAGGCGTAGCTGCTGCGTCATCGATCTCGTGGCGTCGCCGTTGCCCGGGGCGTCGGGCCGCTCCTCGGTGTCGCCGTCGCCTGGGGCGAAGGCGTCGCGGCGGGCGCCGCCGGACCGCCTCGCCGGATGCGCAGCACGCCCGGCCCTTCCTGCACGCTCCAGCCACGCGCCTCCAGCGCCGCGCGCAGGCTCGCCTGCGATCCGTCATAGGCGACGCGCATCACCGAAATCCCGCCCAGCGCCAGGCTGGTCGTGTTGGCCGAGCGTATGCCCGGCAGCGCGCGCACCGCCGCTTCGGACGCGGTAAGCGAGGCCGCGCTCGGCGTCTCGACCTGCACGGTCAGGTTGGTGGTGGCAGCCGATTCGGCGGTGGGCGTCGGCGTCGGCGTCGCTTCTTCGGCGGTCACCTCTTCCGGAGCCTGGGCCGAAGGCGGCCGTGTGGCGAGCAGCGAATCGGTGTGCAGCGCGCCGCTCGCCAGCGCCTGCTGATAGGCCGTGTCGATCCGCTGGATGCCCGTGTCGAGCAAGGTGTCGATCGCGTCGCCATTGTCGACGCGCAGCGCGAAGCTGGTCACCGGCCGGCGATCGGGTCCGTGCATTGCCGAGAAGATGCCGACGATCGGCCCGCCCGGATAGTCGCGGCGCAACTGCACCTCGGCGACGAGCACGTCCGACGCGCCATATTGGTCGAGCACGGTGCGCCACCAGTTGCGCCCGCGCCGCAGCGTCTGCCCGGCATTGATCAGCAGCGAATCGGGGCCGGTGCCGCGCAGCCGGACATAATCGATCGTGCTGCCGCCGGCGCGGAAGCGGTTCCAGGCGCGCGACCAGGCAGTCTCGTGCTCGAACACCTGGCCAGTGCCGCCCGAGAATTGCAGCGGTACCAGCAGCATCGGCGGCGAGCGGGTGAGCGCGACCGAGACGCCGAGCATCTGGCCGGCGCGATTGCGGTCGAACAGCACGCCCAGCTTGGCGATGTAGCGCGTCGGCCCGATCTGCTCGCGTTCGACGACGATGCCGGTGACCAGCGAATCGAGCGTCGAATCGGAAAGGCTCGATTCCTTGCCGGTGAGCCGCCGGGCGAGAATCGCCCAGCCCTTGCGCTGCGCGATCCGCCAGCCGCCCATCCGTGCGGTATCGGCATCCTTGCCACTGACGTCGACGGTTACGCCCGAAACCTCGAAGCTGCCCGATGCATCGATCGGGACTGCGCTGGCGCCGTTGCCCGGCGCTTGCGCCATTACCCCGGCAACTCCGCCAAGGGCGAGCAGCGATGCGATAGCAATGGCGAGGAATGGGCGGCGAAACTGCATGCGGCCGCCCTTTTGGCGAACCGGGCGTGGAAATCCAAGCGCGTTGTAGCTAGGGCCTGCCTCCATGAGCGAGAATGAACCGGGCGAAGGCCCCTACACCTATGCCCAGGCGGGCGTTTCGATTGCCGCAGGCAATGCGTTGGTGCGCGCGATCGGCCCGCTTGCGCGCTCGACACGACGCCCCGGCGCGGACGCCGATCTGGGCGGCTTTGGCGGCATCTTCGACCTGAAGGCGGCGGGCTTCACCGATCCGCTGCTCGTGGCCGCGAACGACGGCGTCGGCACCAAGCTCAAGCTGGCGATCGACGCCAGCGCGCATGACGGCGTCGGCATCGATCTCGTCGCGATGTGCGCCAACGACCTGGTCGTCCAGGGCGCCGAGCCGCTATTCTTCCTCGACTATTATGCGAGCGGAAAGCTCGACAATGCCGTCGCCGAGCGCGTCATCGCCTCGATCGCCGAAGGGTGCCGCCAGGCCGGCTGCGCGCTGATCGGCGGCGAGACGGCCGAGATGCCGGGCATGTATGCCGCGGGCGATTATGACCTTGCCGGCTTCTGCGTCGGCGCGGTCGAGCGCACCCAGCTGCTCGACGGCAGCGCGATTCGCCCCGGCGACGTGATCCTCGGCCTCGCCTCCACCGGCGTCCACTCGAACGGATTCTCGCTGGTCCGCCGGCTCGCCGCCGACAAGGGCTGGAAGCTCGATCGCCCGGCGGTGTTCGACCAGGACGTGCTGCTGATCGACGCGCTGATGGCGCCGACCCGCATCTATGTGAAGAGCCTGCTCCCGCAGGTGCGCAAGGGCGCGATCCACGGCCTGGCGCACATCACCGGCGGCGGTTTGCTCGAGAATGTCCCCCGCGTGCTCCCGAAGGATTGCCACGCCCGCATCGACGCCGGCGCCTGGCCGCTGCCGCGGCTGATGGCCTTCCTCCAGGCACAGGGGAATATCGAGCCCGAGGAAATGGCGCGCACCTTCAACTGCGGCATCGGCATGGTCGCGGTGGTCGCAGCCGGGAATGCGGACGCGGTCGCGGCGGAGCTCAGTGCCGCCGGCGAGACCGTCCACCGCATCGGCGCGATCGAGGCGGGCGAGCGCGGCTGCACGGTGTTCGGCCCCGCAGAGACCTGGAGCGCGCGTGCGGACTGGAGCGCCACGCATAATGGGTGAATGCCTCCCCTCCCGCTTGCGGGAGGGGTCGGGGGAGGGCCTGATATCCTCCGCACCCGACAGCCCCTCCCCTAACCCCTCCTACAGGCGGGAGGGGGATAAGTGAGACGCCGGCTCGGCATCCTGATCTCGGGCCGTGGCTCGAACATGGCCGCACTGGTCGAAGCCTCGCAGGCCCGGGATTGTCCCTACGAAGTCGCCCTGGTCGCCAGCGACAAGCCCGAAGCGCCGGGCCTCGCCTGGGCCCGCGACAGGGGCGTGACGGTCTTCGCCCAGTCTCCCAAGGGCATGCCCAAGCCCGAATATGAGGCGCGGATCGACGCGGCACTCCGCGACGCCGGAGTCGAGGCCATCGCCCTTGCCGGCTATATGCGGCTGCTCTCGGACGATTTCGTCGCCAGGTGGCGCGGGCGGATCGTCAATATCCACCCCTCGCTCCTGCCCAAGTACAAGGGGCTCGACACCCATGCCCGGGCGATCGAGGCGGGCGACAGCCATGCCGGCACCTCGGTGCATGTCGTCACCGAGGAACTGGACGGCGGCGAAGTGCTCGGCCAGGCCGAGGTCGCGATCCTTCCCGGCGACACGCCGGAAAGCCTTGCCGAACGCGTTCTGGCGGAGGAACATCGCCTCTATCCGAAGGTAGTAGCGAAATGGCTGTCGCGATGAGCACCGAACCCGATGATCCCCTCGCCAAGGTGCGCGAGTTCGCGCTCGACCTGCCCGAGACCAGCGAGAAGCTGTCGCACGGCCAGCCGACCTTCTTCGTCGCCGGCAAGATGTTCGCCCAGTTCCGCCACGACCATCACGGCGACGGCCGCACGATCGTCGCGGTCAAAACCGCCGACGAGGAGGATCTCGCGCTGATCGAGGCCGCGCCCGAACTCTATTCGCGCGTCGCCTATTTCAGCCGCGGCTGGGTCGGCCTCGCGATCGGTGGGCCCGATACCGACTGGGCGCATGCCGGCGACCGCATCGCGCGGAGCTGGGAACTCGCCGCCCCGCGCCGCCTGCTGGAGGCCGGCGGGCGCTGACCGCCCGATCGGGGACGCATCTCCTTTTATCCCTGGGGATATTTTGCCTGCTTCCCGAGTTGAGTTTCCCAAGCGTTTGCGGCCGACGGCGCCGCCCGACTGGGAGAGCGCGATGATGGAAGAAGAACCCTCCCCGCACCTACCCGAGACCAAGGCAGGGATTGCCGCGGCCGAGGAGGGCCAGGTGATCCTCGACGGTCCCAACGGTGTCGCGGTCGCGATGACGCCGGAAGCCGCGCAGGAAACCGCGCGCAGCCTGCTCAACGCGGCCGAGGAAGCCGCCCACCAGCGCGACGCCGAAGCGCACCCCAGCTGAGTCGTCCCCTTGCCCGAAGCCCCAAGCGCCCGCGATAAGGGGCGTCGATGATAAAGGTCGCGAGTTACAACATGCGCAAGTCGATCGGCACCGATCGGCGCAGGCGCCCCGAGCGTACGCTCCAGGTGCTGTGCGAGATCGATGCCGATATCGTGGCGCTGCAGGAAGCCGATCGCCGCTTCGGCACGCGCGAGGCGGTGCTCACCGGCCACCTCCTGTCCGAGCACAGTCCGTGGAAGGCGATCCCCTTCGGCGCCCGCGCCCGCTCGATGGGCTGGCACGGCAATGCGCTGCTGGTCCGCCGCGACGCGCAGGTGATCGACAGCGAGGCGATCCACCTGCCCGCGCTCGAGCCGCGCGGCGCGGTAATGGCCGATGTGCGCATCCGCGGAGAGATGCTACGCGTCGTCGGCATGCATCTCGATCTCTCCGGTCTCTGGCGCCGCCGCCAGGCACATGCGATCCTCGCGCATCTCGGCGCGAGCACGCACCAATATCCCACGGTGATGATGGGCGACCTCAACGAATGGAGCGCCGGCTCCGGCTGCCTGCGCGACTTCGCAGCGCACTTCCAGTTCGCCCCGACCGGCAAGAGCTTCCACGCCCGCCGTCCGATCGCGCGGCTCGATCGGATCATGGCCTCGCACGACCTGCTGGTCAGCGGCGCGGGTGTCCATGACACACCGGCGTCGCGCACGGCGTCCGATCATCTGCCCATCTGGGCGACGGTCGCGCCGCGTTGAGCCAGATCCGCGACAAGGAGCTGCGCCTCGCGCTGGTCTGCTATGGCGGCATCAGCCTCGCCGTCTACATGCACGGCATCACCAAGGAGATCTGGCGCCTCGCCCGCGCGAGCTGCGCGGCCCGCGACGGCGAAGGCCCGGGCGGCGTCTATCGCGAGCTGCTCGAGGAGATCCGCGACACCGCCGGCATCAACCTGCGCGTGCTCGTCGACATCGTCTCGGGCGCCAGCGCCGGCGGGATCAATGCAGTGTTCCTCGCCCAGGCGATCGCCAGTGGCCAGTCGCTCGACCCGCTGACCAATCTCTGGATGGAGCATGCCGATGTCGAGGCGCTGCTCGACCCCGGCCACGCCCCCGCGCACCGCTTCGCCAAGATCTGGGCGACGCCGATCGCCTGGTTCTTCGCCAATCGCAGCAAGACCATCGACGAGACGGTCGAGGTCGGCGCCCGCCAGGAGGTCCGCCACAAGCTCGAGCGCTTCGTCCGCTCGCGCTGGTTCGAGCCGCCCTTCGGAGGCAAGCGGCTGCTGGGCACGCTGCTGAACGCCTTCGATGCGATGGCGAAGGGACCGATCGATCGCCGCCTGCTCCCGCCCGGCCAGCCGCTCGACCTGTTCGTCACCGTCACCGATTTCCGCGGCCATCCCGA
Organism: uncultured Sphingomonas sp.; assembly: GCA_966211615.1. Lineage (GTDB taxonomy): Bacteria > Pseudomonadota > Alphaproteobacteria > Sphingomonadales > Sphingomonadaceae > Sphingomonas. Next base: position 6,221 of record CBIHNZ010000024.1, on the reverse strand, counting down.
GGCGCTGCGGCTCAATTCGCCGCCCCAGGTGATCGAGACCGAGCATCGCCTGGTCTTCGCCTTCACCGATCACGGGCTGGAGGAGCGCGATTTCGCCCATCCGGCCGAGCTCGCCTTCTCCGCCCGCGCGACATCCAGCTTCCCCGGCGCCTTCCCGCCGCTCACCGTCACCGAGATGGACGAGGTGCTCAAGGAGCGCGGCGACACCTGGCCCGGGCGCGACGCGTTCCTCGAACATGTCCTGCCCCAGCAATGGGCCGACAACCGCGCGGAAAAGGCCGTGCTGATCGACGGTTCGGTCCTCGCCAATGCGCCTTTCGTCCCGGCGATGGAGGCCCTGCGCGAGCGCCCTGCCCGCCGCCAGGTCGATCGCCGCTTCGTCTTCATCGATCCGTCGCCGGACATGCGCTTCGATTTCTACGGCCGTCCGCAGGAGCAGCCGGGCTTCTTCCAGACGATCATCGGCGCGCTGTCGGAACTGCCCCGCGAGCAGCCGATCCGCGACAATCTCGAAGCCATCGCCCGCCGCTCGAACCGGATCGAGCGCATGCTCGCGATCGTCACCGAGATCCGCGCCGAGGTCGAGACCCAGGTCGAGGGACTGTTCGGCTACACCCTGTGGCTCGATTATCCGACGCCCAAGCGCATCGCCACCTGGCGCCGCCGCTCGCAGGTCGCTGCCGCCGCCAAGGCGGGGTACGGCCACACCGCCTATGGCCTTCTCAAGGTCGACGGCGCGATCGATCGCATCGCGCAGCTGCTCCACACGATCGGCGACGGCCATGGCCCCGAGCGGCTGCGCGAGATCCGCGAGTCGGTGGCGCATGCCGTCCAGGCGCGCGGCGCGGACCGGTTCGGCGCGACGCTCTCCAACGGCGCCTCGCCCCAGACGCTCGAATTCCTGCGCAGCCATGATCTCGGTTTCCGCATCCGTCGCCTGCGCCTGCTCGCCCGCCGCCTCACCGAGATCGACCTGCCGAGCTCGCATGCCGAGCTGATGCCGATGCGCGAGGCGATCTACGAATCGCTCGCTGCCTATCTCGAGCTCAAGCGCTCGGACACCTTCGCCGATCTGCGCGACCAGATCCGCTCGATGACCGACGATGCCGGACCGATCCTCGACCTGCTCGCCGATCGGATGCGGCTGAAGGAGCTCGACGGCATCACCGACACGCGCCTGTCCGAAGGTTTCAGCGCCCTGTCGAAGGAACTGCGCCGACCGATGCTGCTCGCGCATCTCGGCTTCCCCTTTTTCGACATCGCCACCCTGCCGCTGCTCCAGGGCGAGGGAATGGACGAGTTCGACCCGATCCGGGTCGACCGCATCGCCCCCGACGATGCCGGCTCGATCCGCAAGGGCGGCGCCGAGGCGACGCTCAAGGGCATCCAGTTCAACAGCTTCGGCGCGTTCTTCAGCCGCGCCTATCGCGAGAACGACTATCTCTGGGGCCGCCTCCACGGCGCGGAGCGGCTGATCGACATCGTCCTCTCCACCTTGCCGCTCACCACGCGCCTGCCCGAGGAGCGCATCGCCGCGATCAAGCGCAGCGCCTTTCTTGCGATCCTCGACGAGGAGGAGCCGAACCTGAAAGCCATTCCCGGCCTGTTCCGCGAACTGCGCGCCGAAATCGATGCCGGCACGGACCCCGGGCTGGCAAAAACCGGACCGGCGGCCTAGAGTCGTCACCGTTTGAGGCAAGGAAGGGAGCGGAATGCGGTTTCTGAAGGTGCTGTTCTGGCTCCTGCTCGGCGGCCTGTTCGCCGCGTTCGTGATCTACAATGGCGACGAGCGCGTCAGCATCCAGCTCTGGGGCGGCCTGATCGCGGATTTCAGCCTGCCGCTGCTGCTCATCATCGTCTTCCTCGCCGGCTTCCTGCCATCGCTGATCGCCTATCAGACGCTGCGCTGGCGGATGCGGCAGCGCTTCGCGGGCCTGGAGCGCGCGCTCGCCGACCTGCGTGCGGTCAACCATACCGGCCCCACCTTCGAGGTGCTCCCCGCCGACGGCCCGCAGGCGCCTCCGCTGATCAGCGTGCCGCAATCATGAGCTCACCCATCTTCGTCGCGCTCGACACGCCCGAGCTGGAGCGTGCCAAGCTGCTCGCCAGGCGCGTCCACAACCATGTCGGCGGGATCAAGCTCGGCCTCGAATTCTTCATGGCGAACGGCCGTGCCGGCGTGCACGAAATGGCGGAGATCGGCCTGCCGATCTTCCTCGACCTCAAGTTCCACGACATTCCCAACACCGTCGCCAAGGCGGTACAGGCGCTCCGCCCGCTCGAGCCCGCGATCATCACCGTCCATGCCGCGGGCGGCCGCGCGATGCTCGAGGATGCCAAGGCAGCCGCGCCAGCCGGCACCAAGGTCGTCGCGGTGACGATGCTCACCAGCCTCGATGACCGCGACCTGGTCTCGATCGGCCTCGCCGGCGATCCGCACGAGCAGGTGATGCGCCTGACCGAGCTGGCCAAGTCAGCGGGCGTCGACGGCATCGTCTGCTCGGGCGAAGAGGTCGGCTCGGCCAAGGCGCTCTGGCCGCAGGGCTATTTCGTCGTGCCTGGGGTCCGCCCCGCCAACGGCTTTGCCGGCGACCAGAAGCGCGTCGTCACCCCGCGCGCCGCGCTCGATGCCGGCGCCTCGATCCTGGTGGTCGGTCGGCCGATCACCCAGGCCGAGGACCCGGACCAGGCGGCACGGGCAATCGAGGCGACGCTCTGACGACGGTTTAGCCAACGGGGGGACAGCGATGATACGGATTGCGGGTTTCGGTGTGCTTGCCCTGTTTCTCGCGATCTTCGGCCTCCAGGCCGCCGCGCCGGTCCAGTCGGCCAGCTTCGACTGCAGCAAGGCCAGCCATCCGCTCGAAAAGACGATCTGCGCCAGCTCGAAGCTGTCGAAGCTCGATGGCGAGGTGGCGGCGCTCTACCGCGCTCGGCTCGCGCTGATCTTCGACAAGGAGAGTTTCCGCGGCCAGCAGCGCGACTGGCAGCAGATCCTGCGCACCCGCTGCGCCAGGACCTGTGACGCCAGGGCGGTCGAGGCCGACTATGTCCAGCAGCGCGATTCACTCCGCGCCCCGCTCGCCGAGAATTACGAGGCGAGCTACAAGACCGCCGATGTCGGCACGCTGACGATCAACCATGTCGACGCGCGCCAGTTCGACTTCGCCTTCACCCGCGATCTCGAGGGCGAGACGCTCTGCAAGCTGCCCGCCAATGACAGCGAGCCCGGCGCGATCGCCACCCTCGCCTCACCCGCCAAGGCGAGCTGGACCTCGGGTGCGTGCAAGGTCGATTTCCTGCTCACCCGCGACAAGGCCGGCAATGTCTCGCGGATCGACACGCTCGCCTCGCCCGGCTGCAAGCGGTATTGCAAGGCCAATCACGGCATCAGCGACGTCTTCCTGCCTGCCAATAACTGGGTCGCCGGCAACCAGTAGCGGATCGAGCGCCGCAGCCGGAAAGGCGGCGCTCACCACCAAAATCGGCGCGGCGAATTGCATCACGCTGAAGAATTCTTGGGTGCTGAGCGCAGGTGCGCGCCGAAGCCCGAGAAGGGCGGTTAGCTGTCGTTCTATTCGCGGCCGTGGAGACGAAACACAGCCCAGCTACTTATCGCCAGCAAACCGCCTCCAATTATCAGCAGCGGGAGGCTATAGGGAGCCGCGATGATATGGCTCGTAACGCCCACTGTGATGAGCGAGGAAACGAGTATTGCAACATAGGGCCAGCGGGCCGCCAATCGCAAGTTTCCGGGAGCGCGGGTCTTTGCCATCAGCAATGGCTATAGGGTGCACTGAACGTCCGCAAGTGGGGTGCCGGCGGATGGTCCGCCAAGTCCCAGCCGTTAAGCTCCGCCCAAATCCGTGACACGCATATGACGGAAGATTCGGCCCGATTCCCGATCGGGGACAGGCATGTCGGGTTGTCGCCCCTCTTGGCCCATGCTCTTGCGGATACGCTTTCTTAACCAAGGACCGTCCCCATGACCCGTCTCTTCGTGCTGCTCGGCGCGCTCCTTTCGCTCGTCAGCGCCGCCCCGGCCTCGGCCGATCCGCTGCGCTACACCGTGACCGGCCCGACTGGCGTGTTCGCGAGCTTCGTCCTCGACGATCACGCCACGCCCGATCCGCTCACGCTCGAAAGCTATGCCTTCTTCCTGTTCGATGCCCCCGGCACCTACGCGGACGGCTCCACCACGGCGGGGCTCAGCTTCTATGACGATTCGGCGCTCGGCGGCATCTCGATCGTCACCTGGAACGGCCTGACGATCGACCTGACCGGCATGGCGCTGTTCACCGGCAGCACCGCGACCCCGGCCCTGTTCGCCTTCGGCCCGACCCAGTTCACCGAAGCCGGCGGCGCCACCTACACGATCTCGGCCATCGCCGGCGTGCCCGAGCCGGCGAGCTGGGCGATGCTGGTGCTCGGCACGGGCATGGTCGGTGTCGGCGTCCGTCGTCGCCGCGCGCAGGCCGCACTCGCCTGATCCCGGCGCACCGCGTCATGAAGGGGCTGCCCGCATCCGTGCCGGCAGCCCTTTTTTGTCGGCGCCGATCCCGGTAGAGGCGCGGGCATGTCGATCACGATCCGCGTCGCCACCCGGGAAGACCTGCCCGCCCTCCACCCCGTCATCGAGCGCGCCTATCGCGGCGAGACCGCACGCCAGGGCTGGACGCACGAGGCCGACCTGATCATCGAGAGCGCCCGCACCGACATCCCGACCCTCGCGGCGATCGTCGACGATCCCGCCCAGCGGCTGCTGATCGCCGAAGCGGACGGACAGCCGATCGGCTGCGTGCAGGTGACACACCGGGGCGACGGCCTCGCCTATCTCGGCCTGCTCTGCGTCGACCCGACGCTGCAGTCGGCCGGGCTCGGCAAGCAGCTCGTGACGGCGGCGGAAGCGACGGCGCGTGACGCGTTCGGCGCCCGGACCATGGAAATGACGGTGATCGATCGCCGCTCCGAACTGATCGAATTCTACGAGCGCCGCGGCTATGCCGTCTCGGGCGAGAAGCGCGATTTCCCGATCCCGCTCGATCCGCCGCTGTTCATGGACGTGCTGGTCAAGGCGCTCTGATGCCGGTCTCCGCCAAGATCTGCGGCCTTTCGACGCCCGAGACGCTCGACGCCGCGGTCGCGGGCGGGGCGAGCTATGTCGGCTTCGTCTTCTTCCCACCCTCGCCACGCAATGTCGGCTTCGATCAGGCGCGGGCGCTGATTGCGCGGGTGCCTGGCCATGTCGGCAAGGTCGGCGTGTTCGTCGATCCGGACGATGCGCTGCTGGGCGCTGCCGTCGCCGCCGGCCTCGATGCGGTGCAGCTGCACAAGGTCACGCCCGAGCGTGCCGCCGCGATCCGCGCGCGCATTCCGGTCTGGGTGGCTGTCGCGGTCAAGACCAGCGCCGATCTGAACCACGCCCTGCCCTTTGCCGGCGCGGTCGACCGCATCCTGTTCGACGCCAAGACGCCGGATAGCGCCGCGCTTCCCGGCGGCATGGGCCTGCGCTTCGACTGGACTCTGCTCCAGGCCTATCGCCACACCCAGCCCTGGGCGCTCTCCGGCGGGCTCGACCCCGTCAATGTCAGCGAGGCGATCCGCGTCACCGGCGCGACTCTGGTCGATGTCTCTTCAGGCGTCGAAAGCGCGCCGGGCATCAAGGATGTGGACAAGATCGCCGCATTCCTTAAGGCGGTGGCGCAATGCTGATGCTTCAGACTCCAGAGCGCATTGGGTTTCGATGGCGCTGATCGCGAGCCGACCTTTGTCGGAGCGACCGGACCCACATATCGAGAGACTGTAGCGCCATGACTGATATTGCCATCCGACCCAATTCGTTGCGAAACCTGCCTGACGAGCGCGGGCATTTCGGCCGGTTCGGCGGACGTTTCGTCGCCGAGACGCTGATGCCGCTGATCCTCGACCTCGAGCGCGAATATCGTGCGGCCAAGGCCGATCCGGCCTTCAAGGCCGAGTTCGACGATCTGCTCGAACATTATGTCGGAAGGCCGAGCCCGCTCTATTTCGCCGAGCGGCTGACCGCGCATTATCGCGACGGCGCCCCTGCCGGCATGGGCGCGAAGATCTATTTCAAGCGCGAGGAGCTGAACCACACCGGCGCGCACAAGATCAACAACTGCATCGGCCAGATCCTGCTCGCCCGCCGCATGGGCAAGACCCGGATCATCGCCGAGACCGGCGCGGGCCAGCACGGCGTC
>CBIHNZ010000023.1:0-81154 GCA_966211615.1 uncultured Sphingomonas sp. | reverse complement strand
GGCCCGCCCCCCCCCCACCCCGTGCGGCCCCCCGGCCCCCCCCCCCCTACACGCGCCCGGGGGGCGGGCGGCCCCCCCCCCCCCCCCCCCGCGCCCCGCCGCGGGGCGTCTGCCGCCTCTCCGGGCGCCCCGCGGCCATCGCTCTTCACATGAGGATAGTCCGAAGTGCACAACCTCAACGTCATCGACAGCTTTCTTGCTGCCTTCATCCGCTACATCGACACCGGGTTCGGCTTGCTCGGGGGCGATGTGGGCTTCCTGACCAGCGCGATGATCGGCATCGACATCACGCTTGCCGGGCTGTTCTGGGCAATGGCGGGCGAGGGCGATGTGATCGGCCGCTTCCTCAAGAAGATCCTTTATGTCGGTGCCTTCGCCTATATCCTGAACAACTTCTCCTGGCTCGCGAACATCATCTTCGCGTCCTTTGCCCATGCCGGCCTGACCGCGGGCGGAGGCGCCTTTACCGAGAAGCAGCTGATGCAGCCCGGACGCCTCGCCGGCCTCGGCTATCAGGCTGCCTGGCCGCTGCTCAACCAGGCCTCGCAGATGATGGGCTTCACCAGCTTCTTCGACAATTTCCTGACGATCTGTGTGCTGCTGATCGCCTGGCTGGTCGTCATCGCCGCGTTCTTCGTGCTCGCGGTCCAGATCTTCATCACGATCATCGAGTTCAAGCTGACGACGCTGGCCGGCTTCGTGCTGGTCCCCTTCGCCCTGTGGAACCGGACCAGCTTTCTCGCCGAGCGGGTGATGGGGTCGGTGGTCAGTTCCGGCATCAAGCTCATGGTGCTGGCCGTCATCATCGGCATCGGCAGCGGCTTCTTCGCTGATTTCGTGGGCACCTTGCAGGGAGAGGAGCCGGATCTTGCCCAGGCGATGAGCCTGGTCCTCGCAAGCGTGACACTGATCGGCCTCGCCATCTTTGGACCCGGCATCGCGTCCGGGCTGGTCGTGGGCGCGCCGCAGCTCGGTGCCGGTGCAGCGGTGGGTGCCGCCGCCGCCGTGGCCGGCGGCGCGGCGATCGGTGGCGGCGCGCTCGCCGGCGCGGGCCGAATGGCAGGCGGCGCCGCGCTCGGTGCGGTCCGCGCGGGCACGACGATGGGATCGGCGGCATCAACTGCCTACCAGCTCGGCCAGGAGACTTCGGGTACGAAAAGCGTCGGTGCCGGCCTTGCCGGCGTGGCGAACGCCGCGAAGGGCGCGGCTGCCCGGCATATCGGCGCGCCGCTTGGCGACGCAGCCTCCCGCGGCCGCGACATGGCTTGGAATGCCGGCACGACATCCGGTTCGCCGGCTCCCGCCGGCAACGGCACGCAGGACAAGGCGCCCGACTGGGCGCGCAAGCTCCGCTCCGAGCAAACCGCCCGACACCACCGGCAGGCCGCCCTTCAGACGCTGAAGGACGGCGACGGCGGTGGTGCCTCGGCCACCCCCGACATCAAGGAAAGGGACGAACCATGAAGTTCAGGCGAAGCGTGCAGCGCTATGGCAGGACGCCAGAGCCCGAGACGCCTTACCAGCGCGCGGGACAAGTTTGGGACGAACGTATCGGCTCGGCTCGCGTGCAGGCACGCAATTGGCGGCTGATGGCCTTTGGCGGCCTGCTGCTGTCGACGGGCCTGTCCTCGGGGTTGGTCTGGCAGTCGATGCAGAGCCGCGTCCTGCCCTATGTCGTCGAGGTAGACACGCTTGGCGAGGCCCGGGCGGTCAGCCCCGCGGCGGCGGACTATAAGCCGACCGACCCACAAGTGACCTGGTTCCTGGCGCGGTTCATCAGCGATGTGCGCTCCGTGTCGCTCGACCCCGTGCTGATGCGCCAGAACTGGCTTCACGCCTATGATTTCGCGAGCGAGCGCGGTGCGCAGGCGCTGAGCGAATATGCTCGAGTCGCGGCACCCTTTGCCCGTGTCGGGGACAGGACCGTGTCGGTTCAGGTGACCAGCGTCGTCCGCGCGTCGCCGACCTCGTTTCAGGTCAAGTGGAGCGAGGCCAGCTACGAGCGTGGCAACCTCGTCAACACGGCGCGATGGACCGCCATCCTGACAGTCGTGATAAAGCCGCCCAAGTCGGCGGAAGTCCTGCGCAGGAACCCGCTCGGACTCTATGTCGACGCGGTGGACTGGAGCCGCGAGCTTGAAGAGCCGGCGCCACGATCCAACCCGCGCGTCGCTCCCTTTGCGCCGCCCGAAAGTCAGACCGTGCCCGCCCCTGGTGGCGTGGCCGGACCGGCCCTCGCGGAAGCCTCCCTGCCTCAGATGGAGAATGTCCAATGATCCGCTTCATTCTTTTGTCGTCCGCCTGCCTCGCGAGTAGCCCGGCTCTCGCGCAACATGCGCCGGACCGGCGCATTGTTCTTGCTGCGTCGCCACAGGCGCAGGGCAACACCGTCGAGCCGGCCGACAAGGAAAGGCCGGCGTCGCGGTCACGCACATCCCGGCGACAGACGGTTCGCCATGCACGCGCGCGGACACCAATTGCGCAGGTCGACAGCGCGACGCGCGCCGCGCTGCTCGAGCCGAGCAGCCATGGCTATGTGAACGCGGTGCAGGTCTATCCCTGGACCGAAGGCTCGCTGTACCGCCTCTATGCCGCGCCCGAGCGCGTAACCGATGTCGCCCTGGAGCCTGGCGAGACGCTGACGGCGATCGCTGCGGGCGACACGGTCCGCTGGACGGTGGGCGATACCACCAGTGGATCGGGCGCGGGGAAGCGCACCCATATCCTCTTGAAGCCATTCTCGGCCGGGCTGAAGACGAATTTGGTCGTGACGACCGACCGTCGCAGCTACCACCTCCAGCTGGAGAGCACGGCCGCGACGGCCATGGCTGCGATCTCCTGGACCTATGCTCCCGACGCGTTGCTTGCCTTCAAACGGTCAGGCGATACCCAGCCGTCGACCCCGGTCGCGGCGGGGATAGCGGTCGACAGGCTGCGTTTCGGCTACACCATAGACGGCGATCGACCCGATTGGCGGCCGCTTCGTGCTTTCGACGACGGCCAGCAGACATTCATCGAGTTCCCGGCGACGCTGGGGCAGGGGGAGGCGCCGCCCTTGTTCGTAATCGGGGATGATGGCGCCGCCCAGCTTGTCAATTACCGCCAGCGCGGCAACTTCTACGTGGTCGACCGGCTGTTCAACGCGGCCGAGCTCCGGCTTGGCACCAAGCGCCAGCTGGTCGTGCGGATCACCCGGGACGGCTCGGCCAAGCATAAGGGGAAGGGCGCATGACCGAAGCCTCCCCTCAGGAAATGGGCACCGCGCCCGCCGACCGGCCTTCGCTTCTCCCCAAAGCCGATCCGGCGGATTTCGTGCTGCGCGGTGCGCCGCGCCGGGTCGTCCGCTTCCGTCGAAGCGTCATCATGGCGGGTGCGGGCGCCGCAGCCGTGGCGGTGATCGGAATCGCGTCTTTCGCGCTTCGCCCGATTTCGGGTCCGGTCGTGCCGGCCGAGGACAAGACCGCGGAAAGCGAGGCGCGGCGACCGCCCGAGGCATTGGCAGGGGCGCCCAGGGGCTATGGCGACGTGCCGAGGCTAGGTCCACCACTTCCGGGCGATCTCGGTGGGCCTATTCTCGATCGCCAGCGTTCGCTTGCCGGGCATGAGATAGTCGAAGCGGGGCCGGTTCAGGCGTCCAGTCCGCAATCCGCCGACGCGGAGCGCGAGCGCCGCATCACTGAACGGCATGCGGCCCGTCAGTCCGGCGTGATGATGCAATTGGCCGGCGGTCAGCACACGCAGAGCGAGGCCCCCGGGGCCCAGGGCGAGACGGGCGCATCGGCGCCATCGGTAGGAGCTGTGACCGGGCCATCGCCGGCCGGATCGATGCGCCTCGCGGCAAGTCAGCAGCAAAAGGAGGCGTTCCTCGCCGCGCCGCAGGATGCGGTCGACGTCAATCCGCACGAGCTTCGGTCCGCTGCGTCCCCCAACATGCTGAGCGCCGGCAGCGTCATTGCCGCCAGCCTGATCACCGGCGTCAATTCGGACCTGCCCGGCTTGGTCACGGCCCAGGTGACGGAGAACATATTCGACAGCACCACCGGAAGGACGCTTCTCGTTCCGCAGGGAAGCAGGTTGATCGGCAAGTACGACAGTGTGGTGGCGTTCGGGCAGCAAAGGGCGCTGCTCGTCTGGCAGCGCATCGTCATGCCCGATGGAAGCTCCGTCCAGATCGACAATTGGCCGGCGAGCGATCCGAGCGGCTATGCGGGCCTCGCGGACCAGATCGACCGGCACAGTTGGACCCTGCTGAAGGGAGTGGTGCTTTCCACGTTGCTCGGCGTAGGACCCGAGCTCGCCATCGCCGGAAAGGGAGACCTGGTCGAAGCGATCCGCGCCTCCACCCAGCAGGGCGCTTCCCGCGCCGGTGATCAGCTTGTGTCGAGGAGCCTCAGCATCCAGCCGACGATCAAGGTCCGGCCGGGATGGCCCCTGACGGTCATCGTCCATAAGGACCTCGTGCTTGCGCCTTGGCAAAGGGGAGCCCGCTGACATGCCCGCGCTCAAGCTGGCCAAGCTGCCGGACCGCACGCCGATCAAGCTCGCCCTCAGCATTGCGCCGGACCTCCATGGCCAATTGGTCGACTATGCGGCCCTCTACGCGGAGGATTATGGCGGCGAAGTCCAGATCGTAGACCTGGTCCCGGCAATGTTGGCGGCCTTCCTCGATAGTGATCGCGAGTTCGTGCGCCGGCGACGGGGCGGGACCGCGGCGCATTAGGATGACCCGGCGCGCCCCTCGGTCGCGACGGAATAATCGCGAGCCGGTCGAGGATCCCGGGATCCCCCGGCAACGCCGCCCGAAGCAACGATATTCACGCGGACTGATCGAGGAGACCATCAAGGTCTGGCAGCCTTATTATGACGCGCCGCTGAGCGAGGAGGATGCGACCGAGATCATTCGCAACATGACGGCATTTGCTTCCGCGCTGCTGGGCCTCGGCGTCGTCCGGCCTCGTGCAGGAATCTCATCCGATTCGGAGAAGTCCCAGCGTTGACCGCTTGCCATCGGCGGCCTGGCCGACAGACTGGCGATGACCAGCCCGATGCCGGAGCGCGCGCGGCTGGCAGTCGAGTCAGCGAGTGAGCGAATATGAACAGGATGAGATCGGGCCGTCGCCAGGCGGCGCGCAAAGCACAACGCGCGGTTCTCTATGCACGCGTGTCCTCCAAGGAGCAGGAGCGGGAGGGCTTTTCGATCGACTCGCAGCTCAAGCTCCTCAAGGCCTATGCCGAGGAGAACGGGCTCCAGATCGTCCGCGAATATGTCGATGTCGAAACGGCCAAGACGAGCGGCCGAACCTTCTTTGGCGAGATGGTCGCCTATCTGCGCAGCCATCCCGCGGTTGACACGGTCCTCGTCGAGAAGACCGACCGGCTCTACCGGAACCTGCGCGATTGGGTGACGGTCGACGAGCTCGATCTCAGCATCCACTTCGTCAAGGAGAACATTGTTCTCGCGTCGGATTCGCGCTCCTCGGAGAAATTCCTCCACGGCATCAAGGTGCTGATGGCAAAGAACTATATCGACAACCTGTCCGAGGAGGTCCGCAAGGGCATGCTCGAAAAGGCGGAGCAGGGGATCTGGCCGTCCGCGGCGCCCACCGGCTATCGCAATGTGATCGGGGCGAACGGCAAGCGCGTGATTGAGGTCGAGCCGGAAACGGGGCGCCTCGTGACCAAGCTTTTCGAATGGTATTCCACCGGCTTGTATTCGCTCAAGCAGGCTGCGGCCCGAGCGCGTTCCGAAGGCATGACTTTTCGCGACAACGCCAAACCGATCAGCTTGAGCAGTGTCCACAAGATCCTGCGCTCGCGCATTTACACGGGCGAGTTCGAATGGCTCGGCAAGCGCTACAAGGGCTCGCACGAGCCGCTGGTGTCGATCGAGATTTGGGAGCGGGTCCAAGGCGTCCTGGACGGCCGCCACACCGCGCGCGTCAGGGGTGTCGAGAAGGACTTCCTGTTTACCGGCATGATCAGGTGCGGTCATTGCGGCTGTGCGCTGGTCGGCGACATCAAGAAGCAGAAATACATCTACTATCGGTGCAGCCATGCGAAGCGGAAATGCGCCGAGCCCTATGTGCGCGAAGAGGTGCTGATCGAGCAATTCAGCGAGATGCTCGACCGGCTCTCCATGTCGGACGAGGTATTCCAGTGGCTGAGGAACGCGCTTCGGGAGAGCCTGTCGGAGCAGCGTTTGGACCATGATGAGGCGGTCAGCCGGCTTCGGAAGGAGCGCGACCGGCTGCGCGAGCGCATGATGCAGGTCTATCTCGATAACCTTGATGGCCGGATCGAGGACACGATCTTCAATGCTCTCACCGCACAGTTTCGAGAGCAGGAGCGGAAGGTCTCACGTGAGCTGGAACTGCGTCACGACGCCGACCTTAGCTATATGGACGACGGAATCGCTCTGCTGACGGTCGCACGAGAATCGAAGCGTCGGTTTCTCGAGGCCGATCTGGCGGTCAAAAAACACGTGCTTTCAGTGGTACTTTCGAACTGTTCGTTTCGGAATCGAAAGCTTACTGCCACCTATCGCAAGCCCTTTGATATCCTTGTGAAAAATCTTCCCACGGACAGCCCCGTCGAGCGAGGAAAAGGGCGCAAAACTGGCGCGAGTCCGAAATGGCAGGGGCGCTCGGATTCGAACCGAGGGCCTTCGGTTTTGGAGACCGACGCTCTAACCAGCTGAGCTACGCCCCTGTGCGGTTGGCGGCTGTAGCGTGCGTCGAAACGGGGGGCAAGAGCGTACGCTTGCCAACGCCAAGAATGTGCGAAAGGCGCCGCCGATTTTCACGGCGGCGCCTCCCGTGCGCGATGGGAGTCGCGTCGATTCAGGCGAGCGCGGCCGCCGTGCGGGCACGGCGGCGCAGGCTGAGGCCGGCAAAGCCGAAGCCGCCGATCAGCATCGCCCAGACCGCGGGCTCCGGCACCGCCACGAGGGGAACGATCACGCTCTGGCCGCCATAGGAGCCGTTGCCGCGCGAACGGCCGTTGATCACGATCTCGTTGACCACACCCGCGGTGATCGGCACCGAATTGGCGAACACGACCTCGTTCAGCGAGCTGGTGATGCCCGTCAGCTGGATGCCGTTGAAGAATACCGAGATGAAATCGAGGTCAGAAGCGCTCCCGAGCGTGACGGCGCTGGTGGTGATCGAGCCGCTGGCCAGAGCATCGACCGGCAGGATGAACTGATAGATGTGCTGGAACATGCCGGCGACGATGCCCGACTGACCGAAACTGACGGAACTCGACCCGTCGGGAGCGGTCGAGATATTCATGTCGGCGGCCGTGAAATAAGTCTGGGCCTGCGCTGTCGCGGATGCGAACGACAGCGGGGCCGCGAAAGTCAGTGCCAGAGCAATAAGCTTCCGGATCATAGACGCTTCCTTAACAAAATTAACCCTCTGCGCAGTTGCCCAGACGCCTAGCAAAGGCTCCGGTTCCGTGGCGTCGGGTTCGATTCGTCGTGGATTCGGGGCGGCTCAAAGCGCCGAAATGTCGCGTTGCCGGGCGGTTTTACGCTGCAGCGCAACAGAAGCCTCTGTTCTCAGCTATTTGCGCCAAGTGACCAGAATATCGGCCGTCGGCGAAGTTTGCGATGAGCCGAGCGGTTCAGAAGGCGATATTTTCCCGCAAGCGCGCGTTGCGACGCGGAATCAGGCGGCGACGCTGCCGTCGCGGCGATGCATGGCCAGCGCGCGGGCTTCCTGGACCGGCAGCGGCCGGCCGAAATAATAGCCCTGGACCTTGGTGCAGCCGAGCTGCTGGACCATGAGATGCTCTTCCTCGGTCTCGACTCCTTCGGCGGTCGTGGCCATGCCCAGGCTGCCGGCGAGCGCGACGACCGCCCGGATGATCGCGATCGGTTCCTTGCGGCCCTTCGACGCCCCCTGGATGAAGCTGCGGTCGATCTTGATCGACGAGAAGCGCGTATGGGCGAGATAGCCGAGCGAGGAATAGCCGGTACCGAAATCGTCGAGGCTCAGGCGGATGCCGAGATCGAGGATCTTCTCGAGCACTTGGATCGCGACGGTACCCTCGCGCATGAACACGCTCTCGGTGACTTCGAGCTCGAGCCGATCGGGCGATAGACCCGATTGCGCGAGTGCATTGGCGACGATGCCGACAAAGGCGGGATTGTAGAGCTGGTCCGGGCTGACATTCACCGCGACGCGCGCAGGGATATCCCAGCTTGCGGCCTCGGCGCAGGCGGTGCGCAATACCCATTCACCGATCGGCGCGATCAGCCGCGCTTCCTCGGCCAGAGGCACGAACTTGGCGGGCGAGATGTTGCCCAGCTCGGGATGGACCCAGCGCAGCAGCGCCTCGAAACCGGTCAGGCTGCCGGTCTGGGCGTCGACCACGGGCTGGTAGTTGAGGTGCATCTCGCCATTGTCGAGCGCGTTTCGCAGCGCGATTTCGAGGACGCGGCGCTCCTCGGCGGCGAGGTGCAGCTGCGGCTCATAGGCGTGGAAAGAGCCGCCGCCGGCATCCTTCGAACGATAGAGCGCGAGATCGGCCGAGCGGATCAGCATCTCGGCGGTGCGGCCGTCGCGGGGGCCAACCGCCAGGCCCACCGAAGCGCCGATATAGAGCGTGTGCTGATCGACTTCGTACGGAGCGGAGAGCTTGTCGATGATCGTCTGTGCCAGCTGCTCGACACGGGCGGTGTCGCTGGCGTCGCGAACGACCACGGCGAACTCGTCGCCGCCGAGGCGGCCGATCATCTCATTGTCGGTGATCAGATGCCGGAGACGCTCGGACACGCGGCCGAGCAGCCGGTCGCCGATCGGGTGGCCTAGCGTATCGTTGACCGCCTTGAAGCGATCGAGGTCGATCATCATGAAGGCGCAGCGCGACGACCATTTGTCGGCATCGGCCATCGCCTTGCCCAGCGCCTCGTTGATCAGCAGGCGGTTGGGCAGGCCGGTGAGCGTATCGAACCGCGCCATCTTGTTGATCTTGTCGGTCGAGCGGCGCTGCTCGGTGACGTCGGATCCGACGCCGCGGAAGCCGATGAACACGCCGCGTTCATCGAAGCGCGGGCTGGCCGACATCTCCCACCAATGCTCGTCGCCATCGACGAAGACGGGAAGCAGCAGGTCGCGGAAGGGCTCGCGGCCCTTGAGCTTCTCGGCGAGGTCGCGAAGCCCGGTCGCGAAATTGCCCGCTTCCCAGGTCGGTCCGGCCAGGACCTGGAGGAAGGGCATGCCGTTGATCACCTTGGGATCGACGCCGAGCGACAGGGCGAAACGCGGATTGGCGCGCGCCACGCGGCGCTGCGCGTCGATTTCCCACAGCCAGTCGGAGCCCGAATCCTCGAATTCGCGGAGCAGCAGGCTCACCGTCTCGTCGCGTTCGGCGAGCGCGATCTCGTTCGCGCGGATCACCACCAGCGCCTTGCCGCGGCCGAACGTGGTCATCGCCAGCAGCAGGGTGAACAGCGCGGCGGCGGCGGCGAGGGTGGGTGAGGCGATGATCAGCAGGGTTGCGGTGATCGATGCGCCGACGATCGAGACGAAGATCATCGTGGCGAGCGGCAGCGCGGCCATGGCGACCGCCGAAGCGGTCATCAGCAGCGAGAGCACGATCCACAGCCCGAGCGCGGCATCCGAATCGGCGGCATGTCCGAAGGCCATCGGCGGAATCGACCAGACCGCGCCCAGCGCGATCCCGTCGAGCACCGTGGCGCGGACATCCTGGAGCGTTGCGGTGACCGCGCCGCGATGCCGCTTCGAAAGGCGGCGGAAGACGACGAATGCCGCGACGGCGGCGACCAGCGCCCCCCAGCTGGCAAGCTGCCAGAGCGGGACGAGCGGCGCCAGGATCAACGTGATGAGCGCGGCGCCGACGACATTGGCGGCGAGCATGAACAAAGCAAGCTGGCTGCCGGCGTGCAACTGGGCCGCGCGGATAGGTCCCCAATCGGTGGTGTCCGCGGGATCGTACAGCCCAAGCAGAGCCCGAGCGTCGATGCGCGGCTTGGCAAATTGCGAAGTCGTCTGGCTGGTCACGAGCCCGGAATAACCGAGCGTTGGTTAGCGAGAAGTTAGATTTGGGCGCAAAACACGTGGAAAAATTTGTAACAGTGCCTTCACGCAACATGCGCGGCTAACAAAGTTTCCGTGCAGTCGAGCAGCGTCTCCCGCGCGGGCCGTGGCGCGAAACCGAGCAATTCCCGCGCGCTGGAGGCGTCGACGTCGCGCCGCTGCCCCAGATCGCCCACGAACATGCGGAGCTGCGGCATGACCAGCGCGAGCGCCCGGGCTGCCCAATCGGGGAGCAGCTTGCGCGGCACTTTCGCCGCACGCTCGCCGAGCCCCTCGCGAAGAATCCGGGCGATGTCGGTCATCCACAGGAACCCGCCGGTCGCGAGGAACCGCTTTCCGGGCGCATAGGGAGCGGTGAGCGCGGCGACATGCAGCTTCGCCAGGTCGCTTGAGGAGAGATCACCGCCACCCAACCCTTCCCCATCAGGGGGAGGGCTTGAGCCTATAGATGTCAGGATAGGTCGAAAGCTTACGCCGCCAGGGCGTAAGGCTTGATCTCGCCGTTCAGATAGAGGTTGCGCGCCTTGGCGCGGCTGAGCTTGCCCGAACTGGTGCGCGGCAGCGTGCGCGGCGGCACGAGCTCGACGACGCAGTTCATGCCGGTGACCGAACGGACGCGCTCGCGGATCTCGTCGCGCAGGCGCAGGCGCTCCTTTTCATCGGAGGTACGGCACTGGACAAGCACCGCCGGAGTCTCCTCGCCGCCGGGCGTGGTGATCGCGAAGGCTGCGATGTCGCCCTGCTTGAAGCCGGGGAGCTGCTCGACGGCCCATTCGATATCCTGCGGCCAATGGTTGCGGCCGTTGATGATGATCATGTCCTTGGCGCGGCCGACGATGTAGATATAGCCGTCCGACATATAGCCCATGTCGCCGGTATCGAGCCAACCATCGACCAGGCAGGCGTCGGTCGCCTCCTCGTCGCGGAAATAGCCGACCATCACCGACGGACCCTTGCACCAGACCTTGCCGATCGCCTTTTCGGGGAGCGGCGTGCCGTCTTCCTCGCGGATCTCGATCACCATGTCGCGTGCGGGCTTGCCGCAATTGACGATGGCGCGGAAGCGCTGGGGCCGGTCGGCGCGCGAGACGCCGCCCGAAAGCTGGGTTTCCTCGACCAGCTCGACGATGATGCCTTCGCCCGGGGGCATGATCGAGACGGCGAGCGTCGCCTCCGCCAGGCCGTAGCTGGGCAGGAAGGCCGAGGCCCTGAAGCCCGCATCGGCGAACGCGTCGACGAACGACTGCATCACGTCGGGACGGATCATGTCGGCGCCATTGCCCGCCACGCGCCAGCGCGACAGGTCGAACCGGTCCGAAGCCTTGGTCTGGCTCGACATGCGGCGTGCGCAGATGTCGTAGCCGAAGGTCGGCGAATAGGAGAGCGTGGTCCCGGGGTTGCGGCTGATCAGGTCGAGCCAGGCGAGCGGCCGCCGCGCGAAATCCTCGGTCTTGAGGTAATCGGTCGAGACCTGGTTGGCGACGATCGACAGGAAGCAGCCGACCAGGCCCATGTCATGATACCAGGGCAGCCACGAGACGCAGCGATCGCCGTCGCCGACATTCATGCCGTGGCTGTGCGCCGCGAGATTGTTGAGCAGCGCGTTGTGCGTGATCGCCACGCCATGCGGGAAGCGGGTCGAGCCGCTCGAATATTGCAGATAGGCGATGTCGTCGGTGCTCGCCTGCGGCAACTCGGCCTCGGGGGTCGGGCGCTGGCTGAACTCGGACCAGTCGATCCCCTCGACGCCGGAAACCCGTGCGGCCTCGGCGCACATCGCGCCGATCTCGGGCGGGAAGATCAAGATGCTTGGGTCGCAGCTGTCGAGCTGGACGCGGAGCTGGTCGATATAGCTCTGCGCGCCGCCGAACGAGGTGGGCAGCGGCAGCGGCACGGGCCAGGCGCCGGCATAGACCACGCCGAAGAACAGCGAGGCGAACTCGGTGCCCGTCTCGGCGATCAGCGCGATGCGGTCCTCGGGCTTGACGCCCGCGGCGATCAGCCGGCGCGCCTGCGCCAGCGCGTCCTCGCGCAGCTCCTTGAAGCTGTATGGACGCACCAGATTGCCGCGCGCATCATGGAAATTGAGCCCGCGGACGCCCTGTGCGGCATAGTCCAGCGCCTCGCCAAGCGTCGCGAAATCGGCAAGCCGGCGCGGCAGCTTGTCGTCTGTGGGCGTCGGAGCGGGCGTTCCCGTCTCCGCGTTCAACTCAAGCGATCCCGTGTCTTCCAAAACCATTCTTTTCTCGTGCCCCTGTGAGCAAGCAGGCCGTTGTGCCCCCACAACGCATCGATAGACGATCGGCTCTGCTACGCACTGTCGTTCAAAATCGGTTGCCACTGTGGCACAATCATGGCGCATGTCCCGCCCCCAGCGCCCCAGACCCCCGCTAGAGCCTTCCGATCTGGAGCGTTTCGCGCTCCGCTATGTCGAGCGCTACGCCACCACGCGCGGCAAGCTGACCGACTATCTGAAGCGCAAGATCCGCGAGCGGGGCTGGGCCGGCACCGGCTCTCCCGACCCCGCGGCGCTGGCCGAACGCATGGCGGAGCTCGGCTATATCGACGATCGCGCCTTTGCCGAAGCGCGCGCGGGGGCGATGGGACGGCGCGGGCTGGGCGCACGCCGCGTCAATCAGGCGTTGCGCCATGCCGGGATCGACGGCGAGGATGCCGAAGCGGTCGCGCCGGTCATCCAGGCCGATGCCGAAGCGAGTGCGGTGGCCTTTGCCAGGCGGCGGCGGATCGGCCCGTTTTCGCGTGAGGCGGCGGACCGACCGCTCCGGGAAAAGCAGATCGCCGCGATGATTCGGGCGGGTCATACCCTCGATCTCGCCCGGAAAATCGTGAGGATGGAACCCGGAGAAAGCGTCGAAGCGTTGCTTGCCCCGGACCGGGACTGACCTTCACAAACCCAATTCCCCTTTCCGGTAATGCTGTGTTAATGTTGCAGGCTTGGGGGAAAAACAAATGCGTGCTGACCAACAGCTTGCGTCGAACGACTATGCGATGACTCAGGAGGATGCCCCTCATTTCGAGGCGGAAGGCGGCAGCGATGCCCAGGTCTATTGCGGCGTCGTCAAATGGTTCGACGTTACTCGGGGATTCGGCTTTCTGGTCGCTGACGACAGCGAAGCCGGTGATATTCTTATCCATTTCACCGTGCTGCAGGAGCATGGCAGGCGCAGCCTGCCGGAGGGCGCGCGGGTCGAATGCGTCGCGGTCCAGCGCCAGCGGGGGCTCCAGGCGCGCGAGATCAAGTCGATCGATCTCAGTCAGGCCGTCGAGCCGCCCAAGCGCCCTGCCGAACGCGCCGAACGGCTCAAGCTGATCGACGAGGCCGGCCCCTATGAGGCGGTCAGCGTCAAATGGTTCAATCGTCTCAAGGGCTATGGATTCCTGGTGCGCGACAGCGATACCGCGGATATATTCGTCCATATGGAGACGCTGCGGCGCGCCGAAATCGAGGAGGTCGAACCCGGCCAGCCCTTGCGCGCCCGCATCGTCGCGGGCGAACGAGGACCGCTAGCCGTGGCGGTCGAAAGGACCGATTGAGTCGATGATTGTACAGCGTAGGTTTGCTGCGGCGTTTGCCGCCACGGCGTTGCTCATGTCCGGCGCGTGCAAGGGGGATGCAGGCGCCAATTCCACCAGCGGCCAGGCGGCAGCCAAGATCCCGCTGACGGTCCAGACCAGCGCCGGCGCCAAGGCGTTCAACGTCGAGGTCGCGCGTACCGCCGCCGAACAGGAGCGCGGGCTGATGTTCCGCACCAATATCCCGGCCGATGGCGGCATGATCTTCACGCCCTATCCGGCCGATGGCACCGGCCCGCGCGAGGCGAGCTTCTGGATGAAGAACACGCCGAGCGCGCTCGACATCATCTTCATCCGCCCCGACGGCACGATCGCGCGGATCGCGGAGAATGTCGTGCCCTATTCCGAGACGCCGGTGAAATCGGGCGAGCCGGTGAGCGCGGTGCTCGAGATCAACGGCGGCAAGGCGGCCGAGCTGGGCATCGCGCCCGGCGACAAGGTGCGCTGGATGGGCCAGGGGCAATAGCCGAGCGGAGGCAAAAGCGCGCAATCACGCGTTGCCTCCGGCCGCCGGGTCACGCTAAGGGGCGCGCATGGGAATCCTGAAGTCGATCTTCACCTGGTGGGAAGGCGCCACCTTCGGCACCTGGGTGGGCCTGCGTGGCAAGAGCAAGGTGGGCGAGGATTCGCTCGGCAACATCTATTATGAAGGCGGGACCGATCCCAACGGGATCACCCGCCGCTGGGTGATCTACAAGGGCGCGAACGACGCGAGCCGAGTCGCGCCCGAATGGTTCAGCTGGCTGCACCATCAGATCGACGAATCGCCCGATCAGGCGCTGCCCGCGCCGCGCGCCTGGGAAAAGCCCTGGGAGCCCAACCATACCGGCAGCGAACTCGCCTATCGCCCGCCCGGCGCGCTCGAGCAGGGCGGACACCGCGCCCGCGCCACCGGCGACTACGAGGCCTGGACTCCCGACGCATGACGCTTCGCGCCGGACACGCGGCGGCGGTGCTGCTGCTGGGCCTCGGCGCATGTTCGGGCGGCGGCCAGCCGGCGGCCGGAAACAACAGCAGCAGCGGCGACATCGTCGTCACCAGCGATGCGCCGGGCAACCGCGCCGGCCCCGAAGTGGTCGCGGTGGGGCCTGACGGTAGCACGATCGACGCCGCGGCGACGCCAATGAAGGATCGCGTCGCGACGCTCGGCATCCTCAACAAGCGCAATGGCGAGGCGCGCGAGTTCAAGCTCAAGCCCGGCCAGGCGGCGCGGATCGACGATGTGATCGTGCGGCTGCGTGCCTGCGAGCGTACCGCGCCCTGGGAGACGGACCAGCTCACCGGCGCCTTCGTCCAGGTCGACGTCCAGCAGCCCGACAAGAGCTATCGCCGCGTCTTCTCGGGCTGGCTGTACAAGGAGCGACCGGCGCTCAACGTCGTGCAGGACCCGGTCTACGATGTCTGGCCCAAGAGCTGCGAGATGACCTTCCGCGACAAGGGGCCGGATACGGTACCCGCCGGATCGCCGGGCGAATCGGACCGGTCGAGCGCGAAGAAGTCGCCGTCGACCGAAGGCACGCCGAGCGAGAGCCCGGCTGAGGTTTCGCCCAGCGCGGCGCCCAGCAACGCGACATAATCGTCGCGCGGGATCTCGACCGCGCCCAGCGAGGCGAGGTGCTCGGTCTGGAACTGGCAATCGAGCAAGGTGAACCCGCCCGCCTTCAACCGCGCCACCAGATGGGCGAAGGCGACCTTCGAGGCGTCGCGGACGCGTGTGACCATCGATTCGCCGAAAAAGGCACGGCCCAGCGCAAGGCCATAGAGCCCGCCGGCCAGGCGTTCGCCGTCCCAGCATTCGATCGAATGCGCGAAGCCGCGGCGATAGAGTTCGATGAAGACACGCTCGATCGGGCCGTTGATCCAGGTATCGGGCCGATCGCCGGCGCTCTCCGCGCATAGCTGGATGACCCGTTCGAACGCGGCATCGGCGGTGACGCGGAAGCGATCGGAAAGGATCGTCTTCCTGAGCGAGCGCGACAAATGGAATGCGTCGAGCGGGAGCACGCCGCGCAGCTTGGGTTCGACCCAGTAGACGCTCGATGCGATGCGATGATCGGCCATCGGGAAAACGCCCATCGCATAGGCGCGCAGGACCAGGTCGGGGTCGAGATCGTGTTGCTGGGAGAGGCGGTGCGTCACATCATCCTAACGCTTGGAGATCAGCCGGCGTTCGATCGCCTGCCACAAATTGGCGAAGGCCTGGGCGCCCGCGGTGCGCGGCGCGAAGGCGCCGATGGGCCGGCGCTGCGCGGCGACCGCCTCGATCACGCTCGCGGACGGAATGATCGGCCAGTCGGGGTTGCGCTCGATCGCTTCGACATGGAGCTTGCGCCGGCGATCCACCATCGAGTGGATCGGCATCAGCGCGGCCTTGCCTTTCAGATGCGCGGCGACTTCCTCGAACGCGCGCTCGGACAGCGGCGAGGGGACGACCGGCACGACGATCAGATCGGCGGCGCGCATCACCTGCTCGCTGGTCTCGGTCAGGCCCGGCGGGCAATCGAGCAGGATGCGGTCATAGGCCTTGGCCACATCGCCGAGCAGCTTGCCCAGCCGCTTCTTCTTGTCGAGATCGTGGAAGAGCTGGTCGAGCCCGCGCAACGACGTGTCTGCGGCGATCAGGTCGAGCCGCGGCGTATCGGTCGGCTGGACCAGCCGTGCGGCGGCGACATCCTTCGAGAAGATCGCCTGCGCCTTGTGCTTGGACGAGCCGTCTCCGCCGAGCAGGAAGGTTGCGGCTGCCTGGGGATCGAGGTCCCAGAGAAGCGTGGTGCGGGCCGAACGTACCGCGGAGATCCAGGCCAGGTTGACCGCCAGCGTGGTCTTACCCACGCCGCCCTTCAGACTGTAGACCGCGATCGTCGGCACTTCGCTCTCCTCCGCCGGGCCAAGCTGGCATGAAAAAGGCCCGGCGGGAATGCCCGCCGAGCCTGGAATTAATTCCGATTGACCGATGTCAGGCGTGGCAGGTCTTGGAGCCCTTGCCCGGCAGGGTGACGTCGACGCTCTTGGGCGTGCCCGTGAGCTTGTAGCCGCCATCGGCGACATAGGGCTCGCCGGCGGCCGGCGCCTTGAGCAAGGTCGGCTTGCCGTCCTTCTCGGTGCGGACATTGACCTGCTTGTCGCCCTGGAAGAATTCGACGTAAATCAGGCTGTTATCGCCGCAGCGCAGCGTCTTGCTGGCGGCCACGGCGGGCGGCAGCTCGACCTTCGGCGCGTTCTTCAGCGCTTCCGCCATCGGATCCGGCGCGCGCGTGTCGACTTCTTCGGCTTTGTTTTCACAAGCAGCCAGCGACAGGAGCGCAGCTGCGGCAAATGCGATCGGGGAGGGGTTCTTCATAGCGAGAGGTGCTTTTCCTTGAGTCGCAAGAATCGTCAAGCAAATATGGATATATAGTCACATAATATTTGTGCGACGCAGCGCGGAGTTCCACATGTTGCGCTAATCCCGACCCTGCGCGCTTACTCGTGGAATTCACTCATTTCCGGAATGCGTCCGAACGCGATTTTCGTACCGACTCGATCGATTCTTCCGCCACCCATCGGCCCGACGCTGACGGCATGACGTCCGAACTTCTCATTGAGCCTATCCATAGCACGAGACAGCGCCAGAGTCCGCGTCTCCCGTGCAAGCGGGTCGTCAGGATCGAGCGCACCGAACAGCGAACCCTGCTCGCCTTCGACCGCCTCGATCTCGGCCAGGGTCACGCCCACCATGCGCAGGCGGAAGCCGCCCGTCCGGGCCCGGCCCGCATCGGCCAGCCGCGGAAACAGCGAGTCGAGCGCCGCGAGGATCACGAAGCTGTCCTGCGTGCCCGGCAGCTTGATCGATGCCCGCCAGTTGGACTTGTCGTCCTCGAACTTGCCGTGGAGCACCAACAGCCGGCTGCGATAACCCTTGCGGCGCAACCGGCTGGCCGCCTTGAGCGCGAGGCGGCGCGCGGTGAGCCGTGTCGGCTCGAGCCCGCGCTTGGCGGGGGACAGGACGTGGCTGTGCCCGATCGTGCGGCTCTGGGTGGGCTTGGCCGGCAGGTCGACGCCATGGAGCATGTACCAGAGCCGGTCGCCATTGACGCCGCCCCAGCTGGTGCCGGCATCGCGCGGGCGCCGCTCGCAATATTGGCGGATGTCGAGGATGCCGTCCTGCGCCAGGCGGCGCTCCATCTTGGCGCCGATGCCGGCGATATCGCGCAGCTTGAGGTCGAACAGCCGTTCCGGAAGCTCGTCGGCGGTGAGGACGATCAGCCCGTCGGGCTTCTGCATGTCGGAGGCGAGCTTGGCGAGCAGCCGGTTCGGCGCGATGCCGACCGAGCTGGTCAGGCACGCGCCGATCCGCGCGCGGATGCCCGCCTTGATCCGGTGCGCGAGCGCCACCGCTGCTGCCACGCTGTTCTCATTGTCGAGCAGCCGGCACGCGACCTCGTCGATCGAGCAGACCTGGGTGACGGGGATGTGCTTCCATATCTCGGCGACGATCGCGTCGTGGAACTCGACATATTTCTCGTGCCGCGCCGGCGTGATCAGGATGTCGCGGCATCTGCGCTTGGCCTCCCAGACCGGCGTGCCCGTGGAAATGCCGTAGCGCTTGGCCTCGACGCTGGCGGCGATCGCGACGGTGGTGTCGGCATCCACCGGCGCGACGATCACGGGACGTCCGCGCAATTCGGGCTGGAGCTGTTGCTCGACGCTGGCGAAATAGCTGTTGAGATCGAGAAACAGCCAGCGCAGCGGCCGCGGCGGAAAGGCGAGCAGCGGCGGACGAGGCTCCAAAGGCGAAGATCCTGGGGCAGGGCAGGTCGCAGCCGGCATGGTCTTGGAACAATAGCAGAACATGGCGGTTGCGGACAGCGAGAATCGCCGGCTTGACCGCGCCCCGCGAGATGCGCAGGGATCGGGAATGCACCAGGAGATATCGATGACCCGCTTCCTGTTACTGGCCGTGCCGCTGCTGCTCGCCGGATGCGGTTCGGACGAGCCTGTCGACAATAGCGCGAACGTTGCCGCGCCAGTGCTGCGCAAGGGCCCGATGCTGGGGAGCGTCGATCTCTCGCAAGCGGTGCGTGCCAGCGGTGCGTCGCCCTTCTGGGCGCTCGAGATCGCGCCGGGACGGATCACCTATACCGATTCCGCCGGGAAAGGCGCGAAGCTGACCGATTTCTATCCGGTCTCGCCCAAGGTCGATGCCGACCACGCCATGTTCGCGACACAGACTCCGGACGGCGACGTGGTGACGATCACGCTGACGCGCGCCGAGTGCACCGGGAAGGGAGCCTCCGCGACCGCCGACCCGTTGACCGCGGAGGTTAAGATCGGCGCACGGGTGCTGGCGGGCTGCGCGCGGCAAGGGCCGACCGGCGAGGTCGGGCTCGAGCCGGGTGGCAACAGCGCGGCGCCCGCGAGCGCCGGGAACGTCACTCAGTAGATCGCGACCGCGGGAAGCGTGAAGCAGAAGGTGGCGCCGCCGCCGGGCGTATCCTCCACGCGGATGCTGCCGCCATGCGCTTCCACCAGGTTGCGCGAGATCGCCAGCCCCACGCCCAATCCGCTGGACGAAGTGCCGAGGCGTGGCTGAAACAGCGCCTCCTTGATGTCGGCAGCGACTCCCGGGCCATTGTCGATCACCTGGATCTCGATCTCGCCGGCCGATCGGGCACGGGTTTCGATGATCACCAGACCGCCGCCCGCGCCCTCGGTGGCTTCGGCGGCATTGCGGAGCAGGTTCGCGAGGATCTGGACGAGCTGGACATGATCGACCAGCGCCCGGGCCGCCGCTTCACCGATCTCGATGCGAAACACGGGAAGCGGCCCCGGTGCGGCGGCACCGACCAGGTTGATCGCTTCGGTGATGATCGGCTGCAACAAGTGGATCTCGAGCGTGAGATCGTCGTGTGAGACCATGCGACGGATCCGGCGGATGATCTCGCCGGCGCGCAGGAGCTGTGCCTCCGCCGCGCCGGCACGCTCACGCGTGCCATCGGTGCTCGGGTTCGGATCGAGGCGGATCGCCGACAGATAGTTCGCCGCCGCCGACAGCGGCTGGTTGAGCTCGTGGGCGATCGTCGCGGCTATGGCGCCCAGCGCACCGGCGCGGGTGAGTTCGATCACCCGGCGTTCCATCTCCCCGCGTTCGGCGAGCAGGCGTTCGCGTTCGGCGATCCCGGCGCGCAAGGCATTGTCGGTGCCGATGCGGTGCTTCGCCAGGGCGACATAGCTGGAAAGCGTCTGCAGGAACCGGACCTCGGCTTCGTCGAAGCTTGGCGCGCCGCGGCGGCCGAAAGCGAGCGTGCCGAGCAGCTTGCCGGCATGGAGCAGCGGCGTGCAGACATAGGCGTCGAGCCCCATGCGCCGGGCAAATATGTCATGCGTTTCGGTCGAATCCTGGACATGGCTGGTGATGAGCGGCGTGCGATGCTGCGCCACCCAGCCGCATACGGCCTCGCCGACCCGGATATGGGTGCTCTCTTCCGCCTCGAGCGCGGTCAGCCCGCCATGCGCGGCCAGATCGAGACCGGCATCCTCGTCATAGGAATAATGGAAGAAGACATCGAGCTTGAGCTCGATGCGGATCATGCGGAACAGCCGGTCGAGCGCCGGGCCCAGATCGCTCGCGTCGAGCAGGTCGGCCGCGCTGGCGGCGAGCAGCTCCAGGAAGCGCAGCTGGCGAGTCTCGGCGAGCCCGCCTTCGCGGGTCTCCGGCATAGCCTCGCTGATCACAACGCTGTCGGAAATCATTTCAAGCCTGCTTCTCCGAGTGAAATTTATGTTCGCAGGCGCAGCAACGATAGTCCGTATTTGTCCGAGGCGAAGATGTGGGAGGTGTTCCCATATCCTGAAAAGGGCCGGCGACGCCGGATCGCCGCCGGCCCTGCGCGACCGACCCTAGAGCGGCCGTGCTCCCTCTACCGCGGTTCGGGCGATGCGGCTTCGGGATTGCGCGAGATCGACCAGGCTCAGGAATTCCTGGCGCCAATAGGCCTGGCTGCTGAAGCCCCACTGGGTTCCCGCGAGGCGGCGGATATCGGCATAGCCCCAGTCGCCCAGCAGCGCGTCGCCGCGCAGCTTCTGCGCGAAGCCTGCGACCGAGACGGCAAATGCCATGTCGCCGGTGGGAAGCGGCGCCGCGCGCAGCAGCGATGCGGCGACCGGGCGCTCGATCAGGCGCGAGGTGTCGCCACCCGGCAGCTTGTAGCGCAGCTTGACGGTGGCGAGTTCGTCGCCGCCCGCATCGGACAGGGCATTGCCGCGCTGGTTGGCGGCATAGCGGCGCTCGGGCAGCCAGCCCTTGGCGCCCGCGGGCACCACCTCATAGAGGGCGGTCACCTGGTGCCCCGCGCCGATATCGCCCGCATCGACCTTGTCGTTGGCGAAATCCTCTTCCTTCAGCGCGCGATTCTCATAGCCGATCAGGCGATATTGGCTGACCTGGGCCGGATTGAACTCGACCTGGACCTTCACGTCCTTGGCGATGGTGAGGAGCGTGGAGGACAGCTCCTCGTCCAGCACCTTCCGCGCCTCCGACGCGCTGTCGATATAGGCGTAGTTGCCGTTCCCCTTGTCGGCGACCGCCTCCATCATCGCGTCGTTCAGATTGCCCTGACCGAAGCCCAGCGTGGTGAGCGTGATGCCGTCGTCGCGATTCTGCTCGATCAGTTCCTCGAGCTGCTTCTGGTCGGTGATGCCGACATTGAAGTCGCCATCGGTCGCCAGGATCACGCGGTTGATGCCTTCGGGCCGGAAGGTGGCGCGTGCGGTGGCATAAGCGAGCTGGATGCCCTCGCCGCCCGCGGTCGATCCGCCGGCCTGGAGGTCGTCCAGCACGGCCTTGATCCGCCGCGGATCACTGGTCGGCGGCAGCACCAGCCCCGCCGCGCCCGCATAGACGACGATCGAGACGCTGTCCTGCCGCCGCAGATTGTCCGCCAGCATCGCCAGCGCCGATTTGACCAAGGGCAGCTTGTCGGGTTCGTCCATCGATCCCGAGACGTCGACCAGGAAAACCAGGTTGGCGGGCGGCCGCTCGCTGCGGGCTAGGTCGTAGCCGCGCAGGCCGACGCGGAGCAGGCGGGTATCGGCGTTCCACGGCGTCTGCGCGACATCGGTGGTGATGCTGAACGGCGCGCCGCGATCGCCCGGCAGGGGGTAGTCGTAGCGGAAATAATTGACGAGCTCCTCGGCGCGGACGGCATCCTTCGGGGGGAGCTGGCCCTGGTTCAGGAAGCGGCGGACATTGGCATAGGCGGCGGTATCGACATCGACCGCGAAGGTGGAGACCGGCGCCTCCGCCACCGCATGGACCGGGGAGACGGCGTTGGCCTTGTACTTTTCGGCATTCTCCACCGGCGGCACGCTTTCGAGCATCCCATCGGTGCTTGCTTCATAGCTGGGTGCCTCATTTGGGCCACTTTGTCCGCTACTGCACCCCGCCAGCATGGCGGCGGCAATTGCACTTGAAATCAAGAACTTGACGCGCATTGCATTCTCTCCTGCCTTAATCTCGCCGTAATTGTGGCACGAATAAGGCGGAGTCGGCAAGAAAAACCTACTCGACGAGTGGGAATATGGATTTAGCCCGTCAGGTGCGTGCGCAGTGCCTCCCAGCCAGGCAGTTTCGCCGCCAGGCCGACCGTGTGGAGCGGGCTGCTCGAGGGCAGGGCGACGATCGCATAGTCCGCCGCGAGAGGACCGAGCTGCTTCAGGCCGTGGCGGAGCGCGGTGCCGCCGTTGAAGGCGATCGCGCGCAGCCGCGGCAGGGTCGTGGCCAGTGCCGCGAGATCGTGCCGCTCGATGTTGCGGATCGTGGCGTCGGTGCTGCCCGTTCGCGTCGCGCTCGCCACCACGTCCCACAGCCCGATATGCGCGGCGAGGAGCGCGGCGAGGCGCTCCTCGTAGGGAAGCGCCGCCAGATCGCGTCCGGCAGCGGGCGAGATCAGCCGCCAGAACTGGTTCTGCGGATGCGCATAATAGCGCCGCTCGGCCAGCGAGCGCTCGCCGGGCAGCGATCCCAGGACGAGCAGGCGAATATTGGCGTCGACGACGGGCGGGAAGCTGTGCTTGCGTGGCTCCATCGGCTTGCGATAGCTTCTCCAAATGGCGCGCACCATCACCCGATATCGCGACTTCTGGCCCTATTATCTCCAGGAGCATGCCAAGCCCGGCACCCGGACGCTGCACTATGTCGGCACCGCGCTGACCTTCGTGTTCCTGGTCGTCGCGCTCCGTTCGGGCGGCTGGTGGTGGGCCTTGCTGCCGCTCGCCGGCTATGGCTTCGCCTGGGGCGCGCATTTCGGCGTCGAGAAGAACCGGCCGGCGACTTTCACCTATCCGCTCTGGTCGCTGTTTTCGGATTATCGGATGTTCTTCCTGTGGCTCACCGGAAGACTGGGGCCGCATCTGGCACGCGCCGGGGTCGCGCACTGATCAACTGGCGCTGAGGACAAAGCCTGCGTTCACGCGATCGAGCGCGGCACCCAGCGGGCTGCACGGATAGGGGCGGGCTTCGGAGAGCAGGATCAGGTCGGCCGCGCCGTCATGTTCGGCGGCCAGCGCGGTGATGGGCTCACCGATTTCGAAGACCAGGCTGGTGCTGGGATGCGCCTCGGCTTCGGCATGGTGGCGGGCATGGCGGATGCAGCCGGGGGAGGGGTCCACGCCGCGTCCCTCGATGGAGACGAAGCCGAGCTCGCGCGCCCGGGCGGCGGCGCGAAGGAGACGGTCGCCTTTGCCACAGGCGAGATCGAGGATACGGATCGAACGGTGCCCCCGGTGTCGCCATTCGGCGAGCCTGGAGGCGATCTGGGCAGTGCTCGGGCCTTGCCCCGGGTCGTCGGAATCGTCCGCGGTGCGCGCCGACCGGAACAGGCCGGTCAGGCTGAAATGCGGTGTCATCCCTGGTTTCTCCAATATTGTTTGCGAGACCGGAATTAAGGGGGCCGCGCGTAAAGCTTCGAGAGGGATTGTGCCTGCGGGCATAGTGTTTTCGTAAAGCGCCCAAAGCGATCTTGATGGCAACCTATCAGCCCTTGCTTGCCGCGAGCACCTTTGCGCCCCTATCTAGCGGCATGCATGCGACCCCCGACACGCTGGCCCTGATCGGCAACACGCCGATGGTGCGCCTGAAAGGCCCGAGCGAGGCCACTGGCTGCGACATCTTCGGCAAGTGCGAATTCGCCAATCCGGGCGCCTCGGTGAAGGACCGCGCGGCGCTGTTCATCGTCCAGGATGCCGAGGAGCGCGGGCTGATCCAGCCCGGCGGGACGATCGTCGAGGGCACCGCCGGCAATACCGGCATCGGCCTGGCGCTGGTCGCCAATGCCAAGGGCTACAAGACGATCATCGTCATGCCGGAAACCCAGTCGCGCGAGAAGATGGACACGCTGCGCGCGCTCGGCGCCGAGCTGGTGCTGGTCCCCGCCGCACCCTATTCGAACCCCGGCCATTTCATCCACACCTCGCGCCGCATCGCCGAGGAGACGCCGAACGCGATCTGGGCGAACCAGTTCGACAATATCGCCAATCGCCGCGCACACATCGTCGGCACCGCCGAGGAGATCTGGACGCAGATGGACGGCCGGATCGACGGCTTCACCTGCGCGGTCGGCACCGGCGGCACCTTCGCCGGCGTCGGTCTGGGCCTCAAGTCGAAGGACGAGAAGGTCTGCATCGCGCTCAGCGACCCGTACGGTGCGGCGCTGTACGAATATTATGCCTGCGGCGAGCTCAAGGCCGAAGGCTCGTCGGTCGCCGAAGGGATCGGGCAGGGGCGGATCACCGCCAATCTGGAAGGCGCGCCGGTCGACACCCAGTTCCGCATCTCCGACGAGGAAGGGATGGAATGGGTTCGCCGGCTGCTGTCCGAAGAGGGGCTGTGCCTGGGGCTTTCCTCCGGCATCAACGTCGCCGGTGCGGTGCGGCTCGCGCGTGAGCTGGGGCCGGGCAAAAGGATCGCGACGATCCTTGCCGACACCGGCTTCCGCTATCTCTCGACGCTCTACAATGGCGAGTGGCTGAAGGCCAAAGGCCTGCCCATGCTGCCCTGGCTCGCGCACGGCTGATCCCGTCGCTCGACAAGTTAGCGATAACCCGTTACATTTATGCCACAGGTATGAAGTCGGGATCGCACCAAGACTCTGCCCAGGCGATGCAGAGAATTCGCGTCGGCATGACCGGTCTAGCGATCGTGTTGGTGCTGATTGGAATCGTGAGCGTTGTCTTCTCCTCCGCAAATCGCGAGCGGCCGATCTCCGCGATCGGCGCGCCGAACGCCTCGGTGGTCGCCAATCTCTCCGAAGGCGGCACCGAAGGCGCGCTCGACAAGAGCAAGGACGAGCCACTTGCCGAACTGGGCGTCGCGCCCAGCACCGAATCCACCGAAGCGGTCAACGCAGCCGAGATCGCCCGGCGCGAAGAGGCGCGGAAGCGCGGCGAAACGCCGAACTAAGTCGTTGATTCGCGTCCTGAATGGACTCGGTTAAGGGCGACAGGCAACCAGCAAGACCCGATATCTGCGTCGACCTGCAGGGTTTTCGCGGCTTGTGGAGTCCGAAGGGGATTCGCCGCGCCGCATGTCCTGCTATCGAAGCGGGGGGAAATCGGGGAGCGGCCACCACAAAACGGGTTTTTCGGGGTGTGCGCCGGGATCTTGCCCCACCAGCTCAGGAATTACACTTAAAATGGCCGATCGGGCCGAACAGAGGTTAAAACAAATAAAGAACAAATACAGATTTTAAAGTAAACATCCGTCGAAATTGGAGCTTAGTGGGGCAAATACCCGCTCAATCCCCGATTCACCCGTTGTATCCCCGGCCGGTTTGTGATTAAACAAGCTGGTTAAGGGGGGCACGATTCCCTTTCCTCGAGTCGAGTACCGGGGCGCCGCAAAGGGCGTGATTCCGGAGACGGGAGGGTCGTGCCCATTGGGGTTTGGGCAGTGGCGGACAGGGAGCTTTTCGAAGGGTTTGCGCTCCAGGCGGTCGATCTAAAGGGTCGTGTCGCCATTCCCGCAGACCTGCGCGCCGCCGCTGAACGCAATTCCGACACCCGCCAGATCGTCATCGGCATGCATGCGGCGGATCCGTGCCTCTCCGCGCATGATGCCGGCTGGTCGAAGGAAAAGTACGACCGCATCGATCGCCGCGAACAGATCGCTGCCGATCGCGGCGAGGAAGGCGACAGCCGTGCCAAGCGTCGTGCCTTCGGCCTGGTCGAGAAGGCACCGTTCGACGACAGCGGCCGCTTCGTGATCCCGCCCTTCTTCAAGGCCAAGGCCAAGATCGGCAAATGGGCTTTCTTCAGCGGCGCCGGCGAGACCTTCGAGGTCTGGGCGCCCGAAGTGCTGCTCGCCGATCCCGATGCCGATCCGAACCTGCGCGAGATCTGCGAGTTTCTCTGCCAGTCCAAGGGGGTGACGCTGTGACCGGCGCTGCGCCCCACATTCCCGTGCTGCTCGACGAAGTGGTCGACGCGCTCGCCATCGTGCCCGGCGAGCGTCATGTCGACTGCACCTTCGGAGCGGGCGGCTACACCGACGCCATCCTCGAGCGGGGTGCCGAGGTGGCCGCCTTCGATCGCGACCCCCGTGCGATCGAGGGCGGCCAAACTCTCGTGGCGTCTTCGGGCGGACGACTGACCCTGATCGAGGCGCCGTTCAGCCAGATGGAGAGCGAGCTCGTCCGCCGCGGCTTCGTGCCCGTCGACGGCGTGACGATGGATATCGGCGTATCGTCGATGCAGCTCGACCAGGCCGATCGCGGCTTCTCGTTCCAGTCCGACGGTCCGCTCGACATGCGGATGGCGGGCGAGGGCGTGACCGCGGCCGAATGGCTCAACACCGCCGACGAGGGCGAGATCGCCGACGTGCTGTACGAGTTCGGCGAGGAGCCGCGTTCGCGCCGGGTCGCGAGCGCGATCGTGCGCGCGCGTCCGCTGAGCCGTACGTCGGAGCTGGCGAATGTCGTCCGCAAGGCGCTGGGCTACAAGCCGCACGACAAGAAGGATCCCGCGACCCGCACCTTCCAGGCGGTCCGCATCTTCATCAACCGCGAGCTCGACGAGCTGGCCGAAGGGCTGGCTGCGGCGGAGCGCGTGCTCAAGCCCGGCGGGCGGCTCGCGGTGGTGACCTTCCACAGCCTCGAAGACCGGATGGTCAAGCGCTTCCTCCGGGAGCGCAGCGGCAGCGAGCCCGCGGGCTCGCGCCACCGTCCGGCGACCGGCCCCAGAGCCGAACCCAGTTTTGAGCCGCCAGCCAAGGCCGTGAAGCCCGGCGAGGCGGAGGTAGCGCGTAACCCGCGTGCCCGATCGGCAACCCTGCGCGTGGCGCAGCGGACCGCCGCGGCGCCGTGGTCGAATGAAGGAGCGGGATGATGGCGGTTCAGGGCTTCAAGGGATTGGGCTGGTTCCTGTGCGGCGTGATCGTGGCGCCGACTTGCTACATGGTGACCTCGCACGGCGCGGCCGAGCGCGCGCGGCTGAAATCGGTCGAGGCGTCGATCGTCCAGGCCCAGAAGGACATTCGCGGACTCGAGACCGAGTTCAACACTCGCGCCAACCTCGCCCAGATCGAACGCTGGAACGGTGACGTTCTGGCGATGGCGGCGCCTGCGCCGCAGCAATATCTCGCGAGCGAAACACAGCTTGCCAGCCTCGACAGCGTCAATACCGACGCGACCGTACAGACTGCCTCTCTGGTGGTTCCGACGGGCGCGACCCCGGTTCAGGCCGTCGCAGCGGTGGTGGCGTCCAACACAAATCGGGTGCAGGCGAAGGATTCGGGCAAGAGCGTTGCCCAGCAGGATTCGGAGCTTCGCAATCTGATGAACAGGGCTGACCGCAAGACCGTGGCGATGGTGGATCGCGGCGTGCTGAGCGCGTCGACGGTGAACGATCTCGAGAAGCTGGCCAAGCGCGAGAAGCTGGCACTGCGTTGATCGTCGTCGTCGCCCCGCCGACCCGCAAGGGTCGTACGGGCGGAGCCCGGCAAGCGCTTGTCGCCGTCGCCCAATTGCGGCTGATGATCCTCTCGCTGCTGTTCGGCGCGGGAATGCTGGCGGTGATCGCCAAGCTGGCACTGCTCGCGATCTGGGCGGAACCGGCGGTGGCGCGCGACGTCGCGGCCGGGCTGCTCCCGCCGCGCGGCGACATCGTCGACCGCAACGGTGCGCCGCTCGCACGCAGCATCGATGCCTGGTCGATCGCGATCCATCCGAACCAGGTGATCGGCGACAAGGGGCAGCTCGCGCAGCGGCTTGCCGAGTTGATCCCCGAGCAGAGCGCCGGGCATTATTATGCGATCCTCAATTCGGGCAGCACCTTCGCCTATCTGAAGCGCCGCGCGCTGCCCGAGCTGGTGAGCGCGGTGAACGCGCTCGGCCAGCCCGGCATCGAATTCCAGCGCGAGCCCGACCGGCTCTACCCCCAGTCCGGCATGGCTGCGCACGTGCTCGGCTATCTCGACGACAAGGGGCGCGGCAAGTTCGGGATGGAGCGGGCGCTCGACGCCCAGCTCACCGATCCGGTACGCCGCGGCCAGCCGGTCGCCCTCTCGATCGACGCGCGTGTCCAGGCTGCGCTCGAGAGCGAGCTCGGCAATACGATGAACGCGCTTCAGGCGCGGGGCGCGGCGGGCGTGGTGCTCGACGTGCACACGGGCGAGGTGCTGGCGATGGTCTCGCTGCCCAGCTTCAATCCCAACGCGATCCAGACCGAGGTGCCGCGCAACAACCTGACGCAGAGCGTCTACGAGCTGGGATCGACCTTCAAGCCGATCGCGGTTGCGGCCGCGATCGATTCGGGCACGATCACCTCGATGTCGCGCCGCTTCGATGCGACCAAGCCGCTCCAGGTCGGCCGTTTTGCCGTGCATGACGATCCGGGCGACGAGCAGTTCCGCTGGCTCAACATCCCGGAAACATTGGTCTATTCGTCGAACATCGCCACTGCGCGGATCGTCGACGAGCTGGGTGCCGAGAAATTGCAGGACATGTTCCGCAGGCTCGGTTTCGACAAGCAGCCGGTCACCGAGCTCGGCAGTGGCCGCCAGCCCATGTGGCCCAGTTTCTGGGGGCGCATCACGGTGATGACCGCGGGCTATGGCCATGGCATCGCGGTCACGCCGCTGCACCTTGCGAATGCCTACGCCACGCTGGTCAATGGCGGCATCTGGCGGCCGGTGACCTTGATGAAGGTCGATCCCGCCCATGCGCCCCAGGGGCGTCGGGTGATGAAGGAATCGACCAGCATGCGGATGCGCCAGCTGCTGCGGCTGATCGTGCTCAACGGCACCGGCCGGAAGGGCGAGGCGCCCGGCTATCGCGTCGCCGGCAAGACCGGCACGGCAGAAGCTGCTGCCGAAGGCGGCTATGACAAGCATCGCAACGTTTCGACCTTCGCGGCGGCTTTCCCCATCGACGCGCCGCGCTATGTGGTGCTTGCCATGCTCGACTCGCCCAAATCCAACCCCGCCATCGGGGTCTACCGCACCACTGCTGCCTGGACCGCCGCGCCGGTGGTCTCGCGCGTCATCAGCCGGACCGGCTCGATGCTGGGCGTCGCGCCCGATTCCAATCGCGACATCGATGAAAGCGAGCTGCTTCCGCTGGTGAAGAGCGAAACCGATCCCGCCAAGGATCCGCGATGAAGCTCGGGGCACTGACGGGCGGCGACCAGGACGCCATCGTCACCGGGTTCGCCATCGACCACCGCAAGGTGGCGCCCGGGACCGTTTTCGGCGCGTTCGAAGGCGCGCGCTTCAACGGCGAGGATTTCATCCCGGCAGCCGTGAAGGCCGGCGCCATCGCGATCGTGGCCCGGCCGGAAGCCGTGGTCGAAGGTGCCGTCCATATCGCCGATGCCAATCCGCGCGAGAAATTCGCCCGGCTCGCCGCCAAATTCTTCGCGCCGTTCCCGGAGATGGCCGTCGCGGTGACCGGCACCAACGGCAAGACCTCCACCGTCGAGATGACGCGCCAGCTCTGGCGCATGGCCGGCTTCCACGCCGCCTCGATCGGCACGCTCGGCGTGACCACCGCCGACGACCGCGTCTCGACCGGGCTCACCACGCCCGACATCGTCACCTTCCTGTCGAACGTCGCCGGGCTGGCGCGCGAGGGCGTCAGCCATGTCGCGTTCGAGGCCTCTTCGCACGGCCTGTCGCAATACCGCACCGAAGGCCTGCCGGTGCGCGCCGCCGCCTTCACCAATCTCAGCCGCGACCATCTCGACTATCACGGCGACATGGAAACCTATTTCCACGCCAAGATGCGCCTGTTCGCCGACGTGCTCGACCTGGACGGCGCGGCGGTGGTGTGGGCCGACGATCCCAACGCGCTCCGGATCGAGGATCTCGCCCGGCAGCGCGGCAACCGGCTGGTGACGGTCGGCGAGCATGGCGAGACGCTGAAGCTGGTGTCGCGCGACCCGACCCTGCTCGGCCAGGGCCTCGAGATCGAAGCCGAGGGCCGCACCCACAAGGTGATGCTGCCGCTGATCGGCGCCTATCAGGCCGCCAACGCGCTGACCGCGGCAGGGCTGGTGATCGCGACCGGCGGCGATGTCGCCGCGACGATCGCCAATCTCGCCCGGCTGCAGCCGGTGCGCGGGCGTCTTGAGCGCGCGGTGATCACCCAGGCCGGCGCGCCGGTCTATGTCGACTATGCGCATACGCCCGATGCGCTGGAGGCGGCGATCGCGGCATTGAAGCCGCATACCAGCGGCCGGCTGATCCTGGTGTTCGGCGCCGGCGGCGATCGCGATGCCGGCAAGCGCGAGCCAATGGGGCAGGCCGCTGCGGCGGGCGCCGATGTCGTGATCGTCACGGACGACAATCCCCGCTCCGAAGACCCGGCGACGATCCGCGCGGAAGTGCTGAAGGGCGCGCCCGGAGCCCTGGAGATCGGCGACCGCCGCGCCGCCATCGCCGCGGCGATCGAGATGGCTGGAGCCGAAGACATCGTATTGCTCGCCGGCAAAGGGCACGAGCAGGGCCAGATCGTCGGCGACCTCGTACTGCCCTTCGACGACGTGACCGTCGCGCGGGAGTGCGCGGCATGAGGCTCTGGACCTCAGACGAGATCGCCAGCGCCACCGGTGGCACGGCATCCGAGCCGTTCGAGGCATCGGGGGTCACCTTCGATTCCCGCGAAGTCGGCACCGGCGACCTGTTCCTGGCGCTGAAGGGCGAGAGCACCGACGGGCATCGCTTCCTCGACCAGGCCTTTGTGCAGGGCGCCGCGGGCGCGGTGGTATCGCAGGCGACGACGCATCCGCATGTCTTTGTCGAGGATACGACAGCCGCGCTCGACGCGCTGGGGATCGCCGCGCGCGGACGCATGGCAGGCAAGGTGATCGGCGTGACCGGCTCGGTCGGCAAGACCGGCACCAAGGAAGCGCTGTTCGCGGCGCTCGACCGCAACGATCCCGGCTGTGCGCATCGCTCGGTCAAAAGCTACAACAACCATACCGGCGTGCCGCTGAGCCTGGCCCGCATGCCGCGCGCCACGCGGTTCGGCGTGTTCGAAATGGGAATGAACCATGCCGGCGAACTCGCGCAATTGACGCGATTGGTGCGCCCGCATGTCGCCATCGTCACCACGATCGCGCCGGCGCATATGGGCTTTTTCGATAGCGAGGCGGCGATCGCCGACGCCAAGGGCGAGATCTTTCAGGGCCTCGAGCCGGGCGGCACCGCGATCGTCCCGTTCGACAGCCCGCACCGCGACCGGCTGATCGCCGCCGCCAGACCCCATGCCGCGCGGATCGTGACCTTCGGCATGCGCGACGGCGCTGATTACCGCGCGGTGGAGATGATGCGCACGCGCACCGGCGGCACCTTCGTCACCGCGCGTTTCGGGGACCGCGAGTTGAGCTTCACCATCTCGCAGCCCGGCGCGCACTGGGTCTCCAACGCGATGGCGATCCTTGCCGCGGTCGATGCCGTGGGTGCCGATCTGGAACTTGCCGGCCTTGCCATGGCCGAGATGGGCGGGCTCCCCGGCCGCGGTGCGCGCCTGCTCGTGCCGGTCGCCGGGGGCGAGGCGCTGGTGATCGACGAGAGCTACAACGCCAATCCCGCATCGATGCGCGCCACGCTCGACGTGCTGGCGCAGGAGCCGGGCCGCAAGCTCGCCGTGCTCGGCGAGATGCGCGAGCTCGGCGAGCATTCGGGCGCTTTCCACGCCGAACTTTCCGGCCCGGTCGAGGCCGCGGGTGTCGACTATGCCATCCTCGTCGGCGATGCGATGGCGCCGCTCGCGCAAGCCCTTGAGGGACGGATCGATTTCGTCCATGTGGCCGATGCCGCGGCTGCGCGTGCGCGGCTCGAGTCCGTGCTGGCGCCGGGCGACACGGTCCTCATAAAGGGTTCGAACGGCGTGCGGCTCTCGACGCTCGTGGCGGCGTTGGCGGAAAGGGTCCCTGCGTAATGCTATATCTGATCGCGGACCAGCTGGGCTTCCCGGGCGTCCTCAACCTCTTCCGCTATCTCTCGTTCCGCACCGGCGGCGCGGTGGCGACGGCGCTGCTGCTCGGCCTGCTGATCGGTCCGCGCTTCATCGGCTGGCTGCGGCTGCGCCAGGGCAAGGGCCAGCCGATCCGCAGCGACGGGCCGCAGAGCCACCTCGCCAAGCGCGGCACGCCGACGATGGGCGGGCTGATGATCCTGACCAGCCTGATGCTCTCGCTGCTGCTCTGGATGGACCTGCGCAACCCCTATGTCTGGGCGTGCATGTTCGTCACCTTCGGGTTCGGCATGATCGGGTTCCTCGACGATTACGACAAGGTGCGTAAGGCGAGCACGGCGGGCGTCTCGGGCAGGATCCGGCTGCTCGGCGAGTTCGTCATCGCCGGCATCGCCAGCGCGATCATCATCTTCTCGCAGGGCAATACCCAGCTCTACGTGCCCTTCTTCAGCTGGGTGCACCCGGATCTCGGCTATTTCTACATCGCCTTCGCCGCCTTCACGATCGTGGCGTTCGGCAATGCGGTGAACCTCACCGACGGGCTCGACGGCCTCGCGACCATGCCGGTGGTGATCGCCAGCATGGCGTTCATGCTCATCGTCTATCTCGCCGGCAACAAGATCTACGCGACCTATCTCGGCATCCCGCACGTGCCGGGCGCGGGCGATCTCGCGATCTTCTGCGGAGCGATGATCGGGGCAGGGCTTGCCTTCCTCTGGTTCAACGCGCCGCCGGCGGCGGTCTTCATGGGCGATACCGGCTCGCTGGCCCTGGGCGGCGCGCTCGGCACGATCGCCGTCACCGCGCATCACGAGCTGGTGCTCGGCATCATCGGCGGCCTGTTCGTGATGGAGGCGCTGAGCGTCATCATCCAGGTCTTCTTCTTCAAGCGGACCGGCAAGCGCGTCTTCAAGATGGCGCCGATCCACCACCATTTCGAGCAGCTCGGCTGGTCCGAGCCGACGGTCGTGATCCGCTTCTGGATCATCGCCTTCGTGCTCGCGCTCGCGGGGCTGGCAACGCTGAAGCTGCGGTGATCGTCTCTCAGGCCTGGAGCGGCAGACGCTATGCGGTTCTGGGGCTGGCACGCTCGGGGCTTGCGACGGTGCGCGCGTTGGGGGCGAGTGGTGCCTATATCCTGGGTTGGGACGACAACGAACTGGCGCGACAAGCGGTTTGGGAACAGGCCAAATCTGATCGCGAAAGATCGGGAACTCTGACACATATCGAGACGAAGGATTGGGTTTCCTTCCCTGTCGATCTGTCGATGGATTTTGAAGCGATCGTTGTTTCGCCCGGGGTGCCGCTCAATCGGCACCCTGTGGCCGAAAAAGCCGCGAGATATGGTGTTCCCATAATTGGCGACATCGAGCTATTCGCCCAGGCCCGCGCCGAGCTGCCCCCGCACAAGGTCGTCGGCATCACCGGCACCAATGGCAAGTCGACCACCACGGCGCTGATCCATCACATTCTCGAGACCGCCGGCATTCCCGCGCGTCTCGGCGGCAATATCGGCCTGCCGATCCTCGGGCAGGATCCGCTTCCCGAAGGCGGCGTCTATGTGCTCGAGCTGTCGAGCTATCAGATCGATCTGACCCACAGCCTCGATTGCGACGTCTCGGTGCTGCTCAACATCACCCCCGATCACCTCGACCGCTATGACGGCTTCGAGGGCTATGCCGCGTCCAAGGCGCGGCTGTTCGCGATGCAGTCCAAGGGACATGCCGCGGTCATCGGGATCGGCGACGGACCTTCCGCCGCCGTCGCGCGACAGATTGCCGCCGCCGGCCGCAGCGAAGACCTGACCAAGATCGCGCCCGGCGTGTGCATGGATCAGTCTCGCTGGCCGGCGCTGCAGGGGCCGCACAATGCCCAGAACGCGCTGGCGGCGATCGCGGCGTGCGAGGCGCTCGGCATCGACAAGGCCGCGATCGATCGCGGGCTCGAGACTTTCCCGGGCCTGCCGCACCGCATGGAACGGGTGAAGACCTTCGACGGCGTGCTCTACGTCAACGACAGCAAGGCCACCAATCCCGATTCCACGGCGCCGGCGCTCGCGGCCTATCCCCGCATCCACTGGATCCTCGGCGGCAAGGCCAAGACCGACGATCTCGACGCCTGCCGTCCCGGTTTCGGCCATGTCGTGCGCGCCTATACGATCGGCGAGGCGGCGGAGCTGTTCGAGCGGCTGCTCGAAGGCGAAGTGCCGGTCGAGCAGTCGGGCACGCTTGAACAAGCGGTCCGCAGCGCTGCTGCCAATGCCGGGCCCGGCGAGACAGTGCTGCTGTCGCCCGCCTGCGCGTCGTTCGACCAGTTCCGCGACTATGAGGCCCGAGGGCAGGCCTTCCGCGATGCCGTGGAGGCGCTCGGGTGAACGAAGTGTCCGAAGCGCCGGAAGCGACGGAGCCCCAGGTCGCGCGGCCGCGGATGTCGAACCAGCTCAGCCGTGCGAGCAAGAGCCGGGCCGGCATGTGGTTCTGGGAAGTCGATCGCATGCTGCTGCTGCTCGCCTTCCTGCTGATCGCGATCGGGCTGGTGGCGGTCGCCGCTGCCTCGCCCGCGACGGCGCGCCGCTATTCGGACGCGTCGCACCAGATGGCGCCGATGTATTATTTCTGGCGCCAGCTGATGTGGGTCTGCGTCTCGGTGCCGGTGCTGATCGGTGTGTCGATGCTGCCGACCACCTTGGCGCGGCGCCTGTCGCTGATCGGCGCGGGCCTGTTCCTCGTCCTGCTCGCGCTGGTGCCGTTCGTCGGCCATGAGGTGAACGGCGCGCGGCGCTGGATCAGCCTCGGCATCTCCGATCTCCAGCCCTCCGAGTTCCTCAAGCCGCTGTTCATCGTCTCGACCGCTTGGATGCTCTCCTTCCGCGCCAGGGATCCCGAGTTGCCGGTGCTGTTCGTCACCGGAGGCATCACCGCGCTGATCGGCGTGCTGCTGATGATGCAGCCCGATTTCGGTCAGACGATCGTGTTCGGCACGGTCTGGGTGATCCTGTTGATGATCTCGGGCATTTCGCCCGCGGCGATCGCGGGCCTCGGCGGCAGCGCGGTTGCCGGCGTGGTCGCGGCCTATCTGTTCTACGGCACTGCGCGCACCCGCATCGACAATTTCCTGTTCCCGACCAAGGAAGCCGCGCTCTCCGATCGCTACCAGCTCGAAATGGCGCACCAGACGCTCACCGCCGGCGG
This sequence comes from uncultured Sphingomonas sp., assembly GCA_966211615.1. GTDB lineage: Bacteria > Pseudomonadota > Alphaproteobacteria > Sphingomonadales > Sphingomonadaceae > Sphingomonas. Next base: position 45,859 of record CBIHNZ010000023.1, on the reverse strand, counting down.
GCTGACCGGAGCGGGCCCGGGCAGCGGCCAGGTCAAGTTCAAGCTACCCGAGGCGCATACCGACTATATCTTCTCGGTGATCGGCGAGGAGTTCGGGCTGATCGCCTGCGCGGTGATCGTGCTGCTCTATCTCGCCATCGTGATCCGCGTGCTGATGAAGCTGCTCGACGAGGAGGACGCCTTCCGCCTGCTCGCCGCCGCCGGCCTCGCCGCGCAGTTCGGCGTCCAGGCACTGATCAACATGGCGGTGAACACCGGCATCGCACCGTCCAAGGGCATGACCCTGCCGTTCATCAGCTATGGCGGGTCGTCGATGGTGGCGCTTTCGATCGGCTATGGTCTCCTTCTCGCTTTCACGCGGCGAAACCCGTATCTGAAGCGCTCCCCATACACGGTTCGGTGGAGCAATTGATGAGCAAGTCGCGCAGCTACGTTCTGGCAGCCGGAGGCACTGGCGGGCATATGGTGCCCGCGGCTGCGCTGGCGGTGGAGCTGGCCAATCGCGGTCATCGCGTCGCCCTGGTCAGCGACGATCGCGGCGTGCGTTTTCCCGGGCTTTTCGAGGATGTTGAGACGCATGTCCTGCCCGCAGGCCGGCTCGGCGGCGGCGCGCTGGGCTTCGTCAAGGCGGCGGGCAAGATGATGGCGGGCCGCTCGATGGCCCTGCGCCTGTTCAAGGATATCCAGCCCTCGGCGGTAATCGGCTTCGGCGGTTATCCGGCACTTCCGGCGCTGCTCGCCGCGTTTCGCGCCAAGATTCCGACGATCGTCCACGAACAGAATGCCGTGCTCGGCCGGGTGAACCGTTTCGTTGCGGGACGGGTCGACGCGATCGCCACCTCCTACGGCACGGTCGAGCGGCTGAAGGACAGCTGGCAGCCCAAGACGCATCTCGTCGGCAATCCGGTGCGCGAGGCGGTGCTGGCGCTGCGCAACCGGCCCTATCCGATCATCGAGGAAGACGGGATCTTCCGCGTGCTGGTCACCGGCGGCAGCCAGGGCGCCTCGGTCCTCAGCCAGGTCGTGCCCGACGGACTCGCGCTGCTCCCCGTCCATTTCCGCCGCCGCCTCCAGGTGACACACCAGGCGCGGCTCGAGGATATCGACGCGGTGCGCGCCAAGTACCAGGCGCACGAGATCCCGGCGGAGATCGCGACCTATCTCCCCGACATGCCCGAGCATCTCGCCTGGGCGCATATCGTCATCGCCCGCGCCGGCGCCTCGACCATCGCCGAGCTGACCGCGGCGGGCCGTCCCGCGATCCTCGTGCCGCTGCCCAGCGCCACCGACGATCACCAGACCGCCAATGCCCGCGAGATCACCGATGCCGGGGGGGCGCGCACGATCCAGCAGCGCAATTTCACCGCTACCGAGCTCGCCAAGCAGATCCAGAAGCTCGGCCTCGACACGCATGCGCTCGAGAATGCCGCGGCGCGCGCGCGCAGCTGCGGCCGGCCCTATGCCGCGCGCGACCTCGCCGATCTCGTCGAATCGATCCATGCGCCCGAAGCCCCTGTCGGGCGCGGGCGCGCTGCAGTCCAGGGAAGGCCAGTTTACGCATGAAGGGCGTCGCAACCGACATCGGCACGATCCATTTCGTCGGCATCGGCGGGATCGGCATGTCCGGCATCGCCGAGGTGATGCACAATCTCGGCTACAAGGTGCAGGGTTCGGACGTCGCCGACGGCTATGTCGTCCAGGGTCTGCGCGATCGCGGGATCAGGGTCGAGATCGGCCATAGCGCCGCCAATCTCGGCGACGCGGCGGTGGTCGTGGTGTCGACCGCGATCGTGCGCACCAATCCCGAGGTCGAGGCTGCCTATGACCGCCGCATCCCGGTGGTGCGCCGCGCGGAGATGCTCGCCGAGCTGATGCGGCTGAAGTCCACCGTCGCGGTGGCGGGCACGCACGGCAAGACGACGACGACGTCGATGATCGCGGCGATTCTCGATGCCGGCGGCGTCGATCCGACGGTCATCAACGGCGGAATCATCAACCAATACGGCTCCAACGCGCGCCTCGGCGACAGCGACTGGATGGTGGTCGAAGCCGATGAAAGTGACGGCAGCTTCCTCCGCCTCGACGGCACCATCGCGGTCGTGACCAATATCGATCCCGAGCATCTCGACCATTATGGCGATTTCGATCGGGTGAAGGCGGCGTTTGTCGAATTCGTCGAGAATGTGCCCTTCTACGGCGCGGCGTTGCTCTGCCTCGACCATCCCGAGGTACAGGCGATCATTCCGCGGGTCCGCGACCGGCGGATCGTCACCTATGGCTTCGCGGCTTCGGCGGACGTGCGCGGCGTCAACGTCACCCCGCATGGCGGCGGCAACCGGTTCGAGGCGATCATCCGCCACCGTGATGGCACGACGCGCTCGATCGAGAATATCGAGCTGCCGATGCCCGGCCGCCACAATGTCCAGAACGCGCTCGCTGCGATCGGCGTGGCGCTCGAACTCGGCATTCCCGATACGACCATCCAGCAGGGCTTCGCCAAATTCGGTGGCGTGAAGCGCCGCTTCACCAAGGTCGGCGAGACCAATGGCGTCACGATCATCGACGATTACGGCCATCATCCGGTCGAGATCCGCGCCGTTCTGGCGGCGGCCCGCGAGAGCGCGAAGGGCAGGGTGATCGCGGTCGTCCAGCCGCACCGCTATACGCGGCTCGGCAATCTGATGGACGACTTCGCCCAGGCCTTCAACGATGCCGACATGGTCTATGTCGCGCCGGTCTATGCCGCAGGCGAGCAGCCGATCGAGGGCGTGAACGCCGAGGCTTTGGTCGACAATATCCGCCGCCGCGGGCACCGCGCCGTCGCGGCGGTCGCCGATGCGGACGGTCTGGCCAAGGCGCTGGCCGAGGCAACGGTGGCCGACGACATGGTCGTGTGCCTCGGCGCGGGCGACATCACCAAATGGGCAGCGGGTCTCGCTCCCGCGATCGAGGAAGCGCGCCAGGGAGTGGCCGCGTGAGCGACTTCTTCTCCACCGCGATCGAGATGCAGCGCGAGATCCTGCGCGCGCAAAAGGCGCAGATGGATGCCGCGCAGAAGATGCTCGAGGGCGGCCGCGAGTTCATGAAGTTCCAGGAAGCCGGGCAAAAGGCCGCCGAGGCCAATCTCGCCGCGTGGAAGCAATGGTCGAGCCTCTGGGGGTGGAAGTGACGGCAGTCTGTTACGCACTGCCTCCGGTTCGTGGGCGGCTGACGCACGGGGCTCCGCTCGCACCACTCGTCTGGTTCAAGAGCGGCGGCACGGCGGAATGGCTTTTCGAGCCAACGGATATCGAGGATCTCAGCGATTTCCTCTTCGCGCTCGATCCCTCGGTGCCGGTGATGGGCCTGGGACTGGGCTCGAACATGATCGTGCGCGACGGTGGCGTGCCGGGCGTGGTGGTGCGGCTCGGCAAGGCATTCGCCGGCGTCGAGCAGATCGATGCGACGACGCTGCGCTGCGGCGGCGGTGCGTCGGGCATCCTGGTTTCGTCCAAGGCCCGCGATGCGGGCATCGCCGGCATCGAATTCCTGCGCTCGATTCCCGGCACGGTCGGCGGGTTCGTGCGAATGAACGGCGGGGCCTATGGCCGCGAGACCAGGGACATCCTCGTCGAATGCGAGGTCGTGCTGCGCTCGGGCGAGCGGCGGGCGCTGGCGCTGGACGATCTCGGCTATACCTATCGGCACAGCGAGCTGCCCAGGGGCGCGATCGTGGTCAGTGCCACCTTCCGGGGGCATCCAGGCGAACCAGAGGCGATCCAGGTCGAGATGGACCGCATTGCTGCGGCGCGCGAGGAATCGCAGCCGCTGCGTTCCAAGACCGGCGGCTCGACCTTCAAGAACCCGGAAGGCAACAAGGCCTGGGCGCTGATCGATGCGGCCGGTTGTCGCGGCCTGCGCAGGGGCGATGCTCAGGTCAGCGAGAAGCACTGCAATTTCCTGCTCAACCTGGGCAGTGCCTCGTCGGCCGATATCGAGGCTCTGGGTGAGGAAGTGCGCGCCAAGGTGAAGGCGCAATCCGGCGTGACGCTGGAATGGGAAATCCAGCGGGTCGGCATGTTTGCCGACAACGCCGGCGAAGATTCTGTTGGAGTAATCAAGTGAGTAAGCTGCACGTTGCAGTCCTGATGGGCGGCTGGTCCGCCGAGCGCGAAGTGTCGCTGATGTCCGGAAAGGGCATCGCCGACGCGCTCGAGAGCCTGGGGCACCGGGTCACGCGCATCGACATGGGCCGCGATGTCGCGGTGAAGCTCGGCGAGGCGCAGCCCGATATCGTGTTCAATGCGCTGCACGGCACGCCGGGCGAGGATGGCAGCGTCCAGGGCATGCTCGATCTGATGGGCATTCGCTACACCCATTCCGGCCTCGTCACCTCGGTGATCGCGATCGACAAGCAGCTCACCAAGCAGGCGCTGATTCCGCATGGCATCCCGATGCCCGGTGGCCGCATGGTGCAGGTGCAGGAGCTGTACGAGCACGATCCCTTGCCGCGCCCCTATGTGCTGAAGCCGGTCAACGAAGGGTCGTCGGTCGGCGTCGCGATCGTCACCGCCGAGGGCAATTACGGCAATCCGATCAGCGCCGATGCCAAGGGCCCGTGGCAGGAATTCGACGAGCTGCTCGCCGAACCCTTCATTCGCGGACGCGAGCTGACCACCGCGGTGCTCGGTGACCAGGCGCTCGGCGTCACCGAACTGAAGCCCAAGAGCGGCTTCTATGATTACGACGCCAAATATACCGACGGCCTTACGGAGCACGTCTTCCCCGCGCAGATCCCCGACGATGTCGCCGATGCCTGCAAGCGCATCGCGTGCGAGGCGCACCGGTTGCTCGGCTGCAAGGGTACGTCGCGTTCGGATTTCCGCTGGGACGATGAGCAGGGTGTCGAGGGACTGTTCCTGCTCGAGGTCAACACCCAACCCGGTATGACTCCGCTCAGTCTCGTTCCGGAGCAGGCAAGGCATCTCGGGATCGGCTATGCCGAGCTCGTGCAGCGCATCATCGACGAAGCCATGGCCGAGAAGGCCGCATGAGCCGCAAGCCGGCCCAGCGGACTGCGACGCGGCGGGGCGCCAAACCCCAGCCGCGCAAGAACGCGCGCCGGACCAAGCGGCCGGGTCTGCTCGATCAGGCGATCGCCGGGCTGCCGTTCAGCCAGGCCACGCTGCACCGGATCGTGACCTGGGGCATTGTCGGGCTGGTCGGCGTTGGCGCGCTGGGCGTCGCGAGCTTCCTGGGTGTCCCCAGCATGATCGGCATCGGCATGTCGCAGGCCGTGGGCGAGGCGGGCCTGAAGGTCGACGAGATCCAGATCGACGGCCTCAAGCGCATGGACAAGGCGACGGTCTATCAGCAGGTCCTCGATCAGGATTCGCGCGCGATGCCGCTCGTCGATCTGACCCAGGTGCGCGAGCGGTTGCTCAAATTCCCCTGGGTACAGGACGCGCGCGTCTCGCGCCGCCTGCCCAATACGCTGCGCATCCTGATCGTCGAGCGTGAGCCCGCCGCGATCTGGCAGAACCATGGCCAGTTGATGCTGGTCGATCCCTCGGGGGTGCCGCTCGAGCCCGTGTCGCGCGATGCGATGCCTGATCTGCCGCTGCTGATCGGCGAGAGCGCCAATTCGCAGGAGCCCGCGCGCCGCCAGCTGCTCGAGGCCGCGCCCGCGCTGCGCCCGCTGGTCAAGGCGGCGACCTGGATCGGCAACCGCCGCTGGGATCTGATCTTCAACACCGGCGAGAAGCTCCAGCTTCCCGAGGGCGAGGCGGAATCGGCGGCGGCGCTCAAGAAATTCGCGGAGCTGGACGGAACCGAGCGGCTGCTCGGCAAGGGGTATCTCGGTTTCGACATGCGCGATCCGGACAAGATGGTGGTACGCAGGCAAGGGGTGGTCGAGCCACCGCAGCCGACGCCGACACCGACGGGCGTTTGAGTTTAGGGGCAGGGGAGTACAAGCGATGGCGAAGACGGCACCGGAAGGACTGATCACTGCGCTGGACGTGGGATCGTCTAAGGTTTCCGCGCTGATCGCGCAGAAGGGCGACAATGGCGAACTGGTCGTGCTCGGCACAGGCCAGCGCGAGAGCCGTGGCGTCAAGCGTGGCTATGTCGCCGACATGCATGCGACCGAGATCGCGATCCGCGAGGCGGTCGAGCAGGCCGAGCGCATCGCCGGCACGAACATCGAGGATGTCTGGGTCAGCTTCTCGGCGGGCGGGCTGATCTCCGACATCGTCAAGCTCGAGGCCGATCTGGGCGGCCACCGGGTCGAGCAGGGCGATATCGACGAGCTGCTCAGGGCCGGCCGCGACGCGATCGATCCGCAGGGCAAGATGGTCCTCCACGCCCAGCCAACGCGCTACACCGTCGACGGCCTGGCCGGGGTCAAGCGTCCGCTCGGACTCCATGCCGATCGCCTGGGCGTCGACATCCATGTCGTCTCGACCGACGGCTCGCCGGTGCGCAACCTCGATCTCTGCGTCCGCTCGGCGCATTTGGAAGTCCGCTCGATCATCGCCGCGCCGGTCGCGACGGGGCTTGCCTGCCTCACCGATGAGGAACGCGAACTGGGCGTCGCGCTGGTCGAGATCGGCGCCGCAGTCACCAATGTCTCGGTCTTCATCCAGGGCGTGCTCGCCGGCCTCGCCTCGATTCCGATGGGCTCGGCGGACATCACCGACGATATCGCCTCCGCCTTCGGAACGCCGCGCAGCTGGGCCGAGCGCACCAAATGCTTCCATGGCTCGGCAAATCTGTCGCCGCGCGACAATCACGAGATGATCGACGTGGTCCTCGCGATCCCCGACGACAGTGCCGAGGGCCCGCGCATCACCAAGACGGCGCTCAATTCGGTCATCCGCCAGCGGCTCGAGCGGCTGATGGCCGAAATCCAGAGGGAACTGAGGAAGCTCGGTTTCCAGGATCCGATCGGCCGCCAGATCGTCCTCACCGGTGGCGGCGCCGAACTCAAGGGCATCGCCGATTACGCGCAGCAGTCGCTGGGCAGCGCGGTACGCATCGGCCGGCCCAAGGGACTGGCGGCATTGCCCGAGGCGCATAGCGGCCCGGCTTTCGCGACGCTGGCGGGCCTTGCGCGCTTCGCTGCGGCGGATCCGATCGATCTGCGTTCGCTCGAACCCTCGCACCAGCTCGTCACCAAGACGAGCTCGGGAGCGCTACTTAGGCGGCTCATGGCCGCGTTTCGGACGAATTATTAAAGAAATGCGTCGGCCGGGGTGCTTTTGGCTAGAGTCGAAGTAACGGTTAGTGCAGAAAAGGAATTAACGTGACACGCCATCGCCAGCGTGTCGCAGGGGAGACCACAGAATGAGTATCGATTTCCTTCCGCCCGACGTGGACGAGCTGACGCCCAAGATCACCGTGATCGGTGTCGGCGGCGCGGGCGGCAACGCCATCGCAAACATGATCAAGGCCGAAGTGCAAGGCGTTGAGTTTCTGGTCGCCAACACCGATGCGCAGGCGCTCAAGCAGTCCAGCGCCGGTCAGCGGATCCAGCTCGGCGCCAAGATCACGCAGGGCCTGGGCGCGGGCTCGCGGCCCGAGATCGGGCGCGCGGCTGCCGAGGAAACGATCGACCAGGTGCAGAAGGCGCTGGAAGGCGCGCATATGTGCTTCATCGCGGCCGGTATGGGCGGCGGCACGGGCACCGGCGCCGCGCCGGTGATCGCCAAGGCCGCGCGCGACATGGGCATCCTGACCGTGGGCGTAGTGACCAAGCCGTTCGCCTTCGAGGGCAAGCGCCGCGCCAATTCGGCGGAGGCTGGCATCGAGGAACTGCAGAAGTTCGTCGACACGCTGATCGTCATCCCCAACCAGAATCTGTTCCTGATCGCCAATGCGAACACGACCTTCAAGGAAGCGTTCGAGATGGCCGACGAGGTGCTGCAGCAGGGCGTGCGCGGCATCACCGATCTGATGGTCATGCCGGGCCTGATCAACCTCGACTTCGCCGACGTCCGCTCGGTGATGCAGGAGATGGGCAAGGCGATGATGGGCACCGGCGAGGCGGACGGCGACGACCGCGCGCTGATCGCGGCGCAGAAGGCGATCGCCAATCCGCTGCTCGACGGCGTCTCGATGAACGGCGCCAAGGGCGTGATCGTCTCGATCACCGGTGGCGAAGACATGCGCCTGCTCGAAGTCGACGAAGCCGCGAACCATATCCGCGAGCTGGTCGATCCCGATGCGAACATCATCTGGGGTTCGGCATTCAATCCCGAGCTCGAAGGCAAGATCCGCGTCTCGGTGGTTGCCACCGGTATCGATGCCAACGCGGTTCCGCGCGCCGCGCCGGCGCTGGATCAGACCCGCGTCTTCTCCTTCTCGACTCCGCGCCGCACCACTGCTGCGGAGCCGGCAGCTGCGCCGGAGCCCGGTTTCTCCGAACCCGAGATCGAGCCCGTTGCGGAAGAGACCGCGCCTGTTCCCGAGGCCTATGAGCCCGAGGTGGAGCCGGTCGCCGAGGTGCAGGAAGAAGCCGCAGATGCGGACGAGCTTTTGCTCGGCGCAGACACCGCGCTACCCGAGCCGGCAATGCTTGCGGATGAGCCCGAGGCGACGGTTCCCGAACAGCCCACCGGCCGCCGCCGCTGGCTGACCGGCGGCAGCAGCGACGAGCCCGAAGTTGAGCCCGAGGCCAAGCCGGCCCGCGGCAAGATCGGCGGCACGCTGTTCGAGCGCATGGCCTCCGCATCGCGCGGCGCCAAGGCTGAGGACGAGGACAAGGATCCGCTGGATATCCCGCGCTTCCTGCGCAGCCAGAACAACCAGTAAGGGCGTTTGTCGCCGGCCCGTCTCGGTTCGCCGAGGGGCTGGCGACGCGTAATCAGCGGTTCAGCAGCCGACCGGCCTATAATCGAAACACGCATGAACCGGATTCGAAACCTACGCTCGGGGATCGCCGCTCTCGCCCTTGTGGCCGTGGCCGGCGCAGGTCCCGCATTCGCCCAGACCGAGGTCGTCGCCGCACCCAATCCGGATGCGGATGCACTCCAGACGCAGATCCGCGTGCTGGCCGAGAGTCCGCGCGACGTGGATGCGCTGCTTGCGGCGGGTCAGCTCAGCACGAAGATGGGTGACACTTCCGCGGCGTTGGCCTTTTTCCAGCGTGCCGAGGCGGTCGAGCCGACCAACCCTCGCATCCTGAGCGGCCGTGCCTCGACGCTGGTGCGCCTCGAGCGGCCCGGCGAGGCGCTGCGCCTGTTCCAGGAGGCCGAGGCAAAGGGCGTGAACCCGCGCGAATATGCCTCGGATCGTGGTTTCGCCTATGATCTGCTCGGCTCGCCAGAAATGGCGCAGCGCGATTACAAGCTCGCGCTGGCCCAGCGGCGCGACGACGAGACGATCCGCCGCTATGCGCTCTCGCTCGGCATCACCGGCGACACTGAAGAGGCGATGCGACAACTCGACACGCTGCTGCGCGGTGGCGATCGCGCATCGTGGCGCGCGCGGGCATTCATTCTGGCGATGAACGGCGACGCTGCCGGCGCGGAACGGATCGCGGCGCGCATGATGCCGGGCAGCATGGGCGCGTCGCTCACGCCGTTCTTCCGCCGTCTTGCCGGCCTGTCGCCGGCGGACCGGGCCTTCGCCGTCCATTTCGGTGAAATGTCTCCCACCCAGGCGCGGCTCGCGGATGGGCGTATGGCGCCGGCGGTGCCGCGCTATGTTCCGCAGGGACGCCCCGTCCAGGTCGCACAGGCGCAGCCCGTCGCGGCGCCCCCGGCCGCCGCGCCCAAGGGCAATGATCGCCGAGCGAGGCGAGATCATGCCGACCTGGCGCCGGTCGCTACGCCGACCCCGGCGCCCACGCAGGCCGCCGAAGCCTCGCCGCTTCCGCCCGCCCCTGCCTTCGTGCAGCGCCAGGCGCCCATGGTCCAGCCCGTGCCGTCCACGCCCGAGCCGACGCCCGCTCCGGTGCCCGCACGGTCGGTGCAGCTGGCAAGCCGCGAGGTGCGCATGCCCGAGCGCACCGATCCCACGCCGCGCGCGGAAATGCCGGCGCATACGCCCGGGCCGGTGACACGCACCGCCGTCGAGACTTCGATGCCGATGGCACAGCCCGAGACGCTGCCGCCCGCCGAGGAAGCGCGCCCCGCTCCGGTGGAAACGCGGCCCGCGCCCGTGCCGGTTCGCCGTGTGGGGGCGGAAGACGCGGCGTTGGCGTCCATCGTCGCCAGCATCACCATCCCGGCCGAAGAGCTGGAGGCCGTGAACCGCCCGGTCGAGGCGGCGCGCGAGCCCGTCTCGGCACCGGCTGTATCCGCACCGGTACCCGAGGCGGCAAGGCCTGCGCCGAAGCCGATCGTGAAGGCCAAGGCGGATGCTCCGAAGGTCGAGGCGCCAAAACCCGAAGCCAAGGCCACGGCAACGAAGCCCGGCGCCAAGGGCAAGGCGGACACCGCCAAGCCCGATCCCAAGGCAAAGAAGCCCGATCCGAAAAAGGCCGAGCCCAAGAAGCCGGACCCCGCCAAGGCGGAGCCGAAGCGCGTCTGGGTGCAGGTTGCGGGCGGTGCGAACATCGATTCGCTCCCCAAGGCATGGAAGGCCGCGGTCGCCAAGGCGCCGGCGGCGTTCAAGGGCAAGTCCGGCTGGTGGACGCCGCTGCGTGCCACCAATCGCGTGCTGACCGGGCCGTTCAAGAGCGCGGCGGAGGCGCAGGCCTTTGTCAATTCGCTCGGCAAGGCGGGGGCTTCGGGCTTCGTCTTCACCAGCGATGCGGGTCAGAAAGTCACCAAGCTGGGGGCACAATGAGCGCGCGGGCTCCTTGGGCCTGCAATCCGGAACAGAGTCGCGGCCGCCTCCACAAGGAGCAGGGCGGGACCGCACGCGGCCCGCGTGACGCCTTCCAGCGCGATCGCGACCGGATCATCCACTCGATCAGCTTCCGGCGCCTTCGGCACAAGACCCAGGTGTTCATGGCCCCGGACGGGGATCATTTCCGCGTCCGGCTGACCCACAGCCTGGAGGTCGCGCAGATCGGCCGCACCGTCGCGCGCGTGCTCGGGCTCAACGAGGATCTGACCGAGGCCCTGTGCCTTGCGCACGATATCGGTCATCCGCCGTTCGGACATGCCGGGGAGGAGGCGCTGCAAGGGGCGCTCTCGGCGCATGGCGGGTTCGATCACAACGGCCACACGCTGCGCGCGCTGACCGTGCTCGAACGGCCCTATCCGGCGTGGAACGGCCTCAACCTGACCTGGGACACGCTGGAAGGGCTCGCCAAGCACAACGGCCCGGTCGAGCATCCCGAATGGGCATTGGCGGAGGTGGATGCCGCCTTTCCGCTCGAGTTGGCGAGCTGGCCCTCGATCGAGGCGCAGGTCGCGGCGATCGCCGACGATATCGCCTATGACAATCACGACATCGACGACGGCCTGCGCGCGGGCCTGCTGACGCTCGACCAGCTGATGGAAGTGCCGATGATCGCCGAAGGGTGGCGCGCGGTCGAGGCGAAGTTCCCGGGCGTGGAACCGAAGCGGCTGATCGGCGAGCTGACACGCTCGCAGATCGGCGCGATGGTCAACGACCTGGTCGCCGAGACGCGGGCGCGGATTTCCGAGAGCAATGTCCAGTCGGTCGGCGACGTTCGCGCCGCGGGCCGCTGTCTGGCGGGCTTCTCGGACGAGATGCGCGATGCCGAGCGCGGCCTGAAGCGCTTCATGTACGCCAATCTCTATCACCATCCGAAGCAGCTCGCCGCCGCCGATGCCGCGCAGGCGGTGGTTGCGGGCCTGTTCGGCGCCTATGCCGCCGATCCCGCGTTGCTGCCGCCCGAATGGCGCGAGGCGATGCCGGCGGAGGATCCCGATCGGAGTCGTCACATCGCCGATTTCATCGCGGGCATGACCGATCGCTACGCCATTGCGCGCTATCGCGAGGTGGTGGGCAAGATCGACCTGCCTGAGGGGTTCTAGGAACCTCCAATCCTCCCCCTTGCGGGGGAGGATTGGCGCATCAGAATCCCGCGCTTACCGAGAACAGGATCTTGCCGTTGGCGATCGACGATCCGTCCTTGGTGCTGGAGAAGTTGGGCAGCAGATAGGCGCTGTCCGCGGCGCTGATATCCGTATCGACATAGGCGACGCCCAGCGTGACCGGTCCGACGACCAGGTCCGCCCCCACCAGCCAGTCGAGATAGCTGCCGGTCGGCGCCACGCTGGTGCCGTTCGGCCCAAGGCCCGGATTGCCGTCCGAATAGCCGAGATGCGCCTTCACCGTCAGCGGCGTGCCGGGAACGCCTGAGCTCAGATCCGTCCAGAGGTAGAGATTGTCCTCCCGGTCGCCCGCGCGGCTCTCGGGTGTGTTGCTCCAGTTGCCGAGCGCCTTTTGCGACGGCGCATAGGCGACGCCGGCGAGCGCGGAGACCGGCCCCAGCGAGGTGCTGACCTTCACATAGGGCTCGGCGAAATCGGTGATGTCGGCGCCGCCCGGATACATGTACCAGGTCACGCCCACATCGACATTGACGCCGCTGGTGACCTCGGTCTTGTAGCCCGCGATCAGGTCGAGCTCCATATTGGCGCCGCCGAACGTGCCCCAGCCGGACAGGTTCGATCCCCATGCACCGGCATAGAGACCGCTCGTATGGGACACGGTCAGGCCACCCTGGACCGCCATTTCCTCGTCGCTCTGTGAGACTCCGCGGAAGCGATAATCGGAAACCAGGGCGACGCTGCCGGATACCGTAAGCGGCTTGGGCGGATCGGTTTCCTGGGCATAGGCCGGGACGGTCGGGATCAGCAGCAGCACGGCTGCGGCGAGCTTGGATTGCATTGAACACTCCCCCTCTTCTGGGCTTTGGAATGTCCCCACCTGCGTCCGGCCGGCAAAGCCTCTCTGCTCAAGGGGCGGGCTTCGTCCTTCCGGAAGCACAATGATGCACCGCACAAAATGGCTGGTTCGTGCCTGGTTCGTAAGGAAATGTTGCTCGCGGACCGCGCCGGGCGCGGGACATGTTTTGTTACCGAGAGGCAAATCGCGGGCAAGGCGGTGACGTCTAATCGGTCGGATCACCCGAAAGGATCCGATCGTGAAGCTTCTCACTGCCGCAATTCTATCTGCCGCCTTCATCGCGACGCCCGCCGCCGCCCAATCGCTGGACGAAACCCATGAGCGGGTCTGGATGCCCTCGGGCAAGACGCCGATGCTCATCTGGCGCATGCGGGACCGGGCGGAGGGCGTTGCGGCCAATAACCATCATCAGGCGGGCAAGGGCCAGATGCCGGTGGCCGTGAGATCGAAGGACAAGATCAAGGAAGTTTCGGCCCGCCGCGCGGAAGATGGGGTGGCCGGCAGCGACTGAGCGCTGCAAAAATTCGAGAGCCCCGCGGCCTGGGCCGCGGGGCTCTCGTTATTCTTAGTTCTTAGCGCTGCGCGACTTCGACGCGGTCGTGCGAAACCTTGGGCACGCGGAACGAGACGCGCGTGCCGGCGGCCTTGCCGCTCACCCAGCCCTTGTGGACCACCAGGCGGAAGCTGTCGCCGGTCGGCTGCACAGTGCCTTCGAGGATCTGCACGTTGCCCTTGGTCGTCGAAGTATAGACGTAGGTAACGCCGTCACGCGAGAAGCTGCGTTCCGCTTCGTGCGCGAATGCGGGCGAGGCGACGAAGAGTGCGGCGGTTGCTGCGAAGATAAACTTGGTCACGATCTTTCTCCTTCATCTTGAAAAGAGCCAGATCGGCATCCCTTTATTGTTCTGTTCTCGACCGGGGAAATGCTGCATCGCAACATGATCGACAACCGCAAAATGCGGGCGTCATGATTGCAGGCAACGCAAGCGACGAGGCGAGGGATGGGCGCGACAGGCCGAGCGCGTGACAAACTTGTGCGACAGCTGTGGGTTACGCCCGGACATTCGCAACAGGGGTCTCGCAATGGCGGAAGCTAGCATCGCTCTGAACCGGTTCGGCTTAGGCGCCCGTCCGGGGGACGATCCCGGCTCCGATTCCAGGCATTGGCTGATCGGGCAATTCGATCGGTACGAAGCGCGGCCGGCAGCGATCGCCGCGACGCCTTCCAGCGCGACTATAGTCGGTGAAGTCGCGGACTATTTCGAGCAGGCGCGCATGCTCCGGCGGGAACTGGGGCCGCGCGCCGCGCGCCAGCTAAAACTCGCGGTTCCGCAGACGACGCCTGTCGCAGGGGATATGTCTCCGGAAACGGGTCAGGCGATGCGCGCCAATGCGCCGGTGATGCAGGACATGGCGAAGCCGATCGTGCGGGATACCGAGGATCCGGTGATGGCGGCGCGGCGCCTGGCGGGCAAGCAGGCGCGCGAAACCTATGGCGCAGCCGTCTCGGCACGCGCGCTCAGCGCAATCAATTCGCCGGCGCCGATGGTCGAGCGGCTGGTGCATTTCTGGGCCAATCACTTCGCGGTCTCGGCGGACAAGCTGGAGACGATCGGCCTGTCGGGAACGCTCGAATTCGAGGCGATCCGCCCGCATGTGCTGGGCAGCTTTCGCGACATGCTCTTCGCCGTCGAGCAGCATCCGGCAATGCTGGTCTATCTCGATCAGGCACAATCGGTCGGGCCGAACAGCCCGGCCGCACAGGTCGCCGGCCGGCGGCAGGGACCGAATGCGCAGCGCCGCTTCGGGCTCAACGAGAATCTCGCGCGCGAGATCATGGAGCTCCACACGCTGGGCGTGCGGACCGTCTACACCCAGGCCGACGTAACCGAATTCGCCCGGGCGATGACCGGCTGGAGCGTCTCGGGTCTTGGCCGCGGACAGGGGGCGCGCTTCGCCGGCACCGACGGCCCGTCCGGCGGCTTCGTCTTCGCCGAGCGGCTGCACGAGCCGGGCGCGCGCACCATCCTGGGCAGGAACTGGCCGCAACCGGGCGAGGGCCAGGCCTCCGCCGTGCTCGACATGCTCGCCGTGCATCCCGCCACCGCGCGCCATATCGCCACCAAGCTGGCCCGCCATTTCGCCGGTGACGATCCCCCCGCGCCGTTGGTCGCGCGGCTGGAGACGGCGTTCCTCAAGTCGAACGGCGATCTCCCCAGCGTCTATCGGGCGCTGATCGCCGCGCCCGAATGCTGGGTACCGCAGCCGGTCAAGTTCAAGTCGCCCTGGGAATGGACGATCTCGGCGATGCGCGGGCTGGGTACGCAGCAGCTTGCGCCGATGGCGGTCAACGGCCTGATGACCCAGCTCGGCCAGCCGGTGTGGAAGCCCGGATCGCCCGCGGGCTGGGACGATGTCGCTGGCGCCTGGGCCGGGCCCGACGCGATCCTCCGCCGCGTCGAGGCGGCGCAGCGCATGGCCCAGCGCACCAAGGACATCGACGCGCGCGAGCGCGCCGCGCAGCTTTTCCCCGGCGCGCTCAGCGCCGGCACGGCCCAGGCGATCGCGCGGGCCGAGAGCCCGGGGCAGGGCATCGCGCTGATGCTCTCCTCGCCCGAATTCATGCGGAGATAGGACCATGTTCGTCACCCGACGCGGCTTCGTCGCCGCCGGCGCAAGCGCCGTCCTCACCACCGGCCTCGGCACGCGCATGGCCTTTGCCCGGGCAGTGACCGACCGGCGCTTCGTCTTCATCATCCAGCGCGGCGCGGCCGACGGACTCGCAACCGTCGCGCCGATAGGCGATCCCGCCTTTGCCGCCCAGCGCGGCACCCTGGCCGAGGATTTCACCGCGGCGCCCAGGCTCGACTCGATGTTCGCGCTGCACTCCGCGCTCGCCAACGTCCACGGGCTCTACCAGGCCAAGCAGGCGATGTTCGTCCACGCCGTCGCCTCGCCCTATCGCGACCGTTCGCATTTCGACGGGCAGAATGTGCTCGAGACCGGCGGTGCCTCGGCCTATCAGCTCAGGGATGGCTGGATAAACCGCCTGCTCACCCTGCTGCCCGCCGACGACAAGGCGATCGCGCTCGCCGCGACCATTCCGATGGCGCTGCGCGGCAAGGTCGAGGTGGCGAGCTACGCGCCCTCGGCGCTGCCCGATGCGTCGGACGATCTGCTCGGCCGCGTCTCGGCGATGTACCAGGGTGACGCGCAACTCCACGGCATCTGGGAACAGGCGATCGCTACCCGGATGCTGACCAGCGACATGGCCGCCGACAATGGTCGCAACGCCGCCGCCACCGGGGCACTCGTCGCCAAGCTGCTCACCGCCCGAGGCGGGGCGCGGATCGCGATGATCGAGACCGGCGGCTGGGACACCCATGCCCAGCAGCGCGGCCGCCTTACGGGTCAGCTCAAGGGGCTCGACGGTATGGTCGGCGCGCTCAGGGACGGGCTCGGCCCGCTCTGGGCGAACACGATGGTCGTCGTCGCCACCGAGTTCGGCCGCACGGTGAAGGTCAACGGCACCCAGGGCACCGATCATGGGACGGGGTCGGTCGCGATGCTGATGGGGGGTGCGGTCAATGGCGGACGCGTGGTCGCCGACTGGCCGGGCCTCTCGGACGCGGCGCTCTACGAAGGCCGCGATCTCAAGCCCACCGCCGGGCTCGACACCGTGATCGGCAGCGCCGTCGCCGGCCATTTCGACCTGACCCCCGCCAGGACCGCGCAGGCGCTGTTCCCCGGCATGCAAAGCGCGCGGTTCATGAAGGACCTCGTGCGGGCCTGAGTCGACTCTACCCATCATCATTCGTCATCCCCGCGAAAGCGGGGATCCAGGGTCACGAGCGGCGTCTTGCCTTGCTCTGGATCCCCGCTTTCGCGGGGATGACGGTTGGGTGGTGATTTCTTCTCGCTTCCGCTAGAGCCCGCGCTTCCGATAACCGCTGGAATCGCAATGACGCTCTACACCCGTTTCGCCGCGCACATGAACCTCGCGCTGGATGCGCTCGTCCTGGCGGGCGACCTTCCCGCGGGGCTGGAGCGACGCGCGGTGACAGTGGAGCCGCCGCGCGATCCCTCGCATGGCGATCTCGCGACCAATGCCGCGATGGTGCTCGCCAAGCCGGCCGGCACCAACCCGCGCGTTCTGGCGGAGAAGATCGCGGCCCAGCTCGAGAAGTTGCCCGAGGTTTCCGCGGTCAGCGTCGCCGGCCCGGGTTTCATCAACATGAGCCTCACCGACGCGACCTGGCGCGACGAGCTTACCGAGATCCAGAAGGCCGGCGTGAGCTATGGTCGCTCGACGATCGGCGCCGGGCTCACGGTCAATGTCGAATATGTCTCGGCCAACCCGACCGGCCCGATGCACATGGGCCATTGCCGCGGCGCGGTGGTGGGCGACGCGCTCGCGTCCTTGCTCGAATATGTCGGCCACAAGGTGGTCCGCGAATATTATGTCAACGATGCCGGCGGGCAGGTCGATGTGCTCGCCCGTTCGGTGCATCTCCGCTACCGCGAGGCGCTGGGCGAGACGATCGAGATTCCCGAAGGCCTGTATCCCGGCGACTATCTGAAGCCGGTCGGCGCGAAGCTCGCTGCCGAGCATGGCGACAAATATGTCGGCAAGCCCGAGGAGGAGTGGCTCGCGCTGTTCCGCAAGGAAGCCGTCGCGGCGATGCTCGTCATGATCCGGGCCGATCTCGCTTTGCTCGGCATCCATCACGACCTCTTCTCGTCCGAGGCCGAGCTCCAGGCCGAGGGCAAGCCCGAACAGGCTGAGAAGTGGCTGCGCGAGCACGACCTCGTCTATGATGGCGTGCTCGAGGCGCCCAAGGGCGAGACGCCTGAGGATTGGGAGCCGGTCGAGCTGCCGCTGTTCCGCTCGACGCAGTTCGGGGACGACCAGGACCGTCCGATCAAGAAGTCGAACGGGCAATGGACCTATTTCGGCGCCGATCTCGCCTATCACTTCCAGAAGGCGCAGTCGGCCGACCAGCTGATCGACATCTGGGGCGCCGATCATGCCGGCACGGTCAAGCGGATCGTCGCCGCGGTCCAGGCGCTGACCGGCGGCAAGACCCGCTTCGACGTCAAGCTCGTCCAGATGGTCCGGCTGCTGCGCGCGGGCGAGCCGGTGAAGATGTCGAAGCGCTCCGGCAACTTCGTCACTCTCGCCGATGTGGTCAACGAGGTGGGCAAGGACGTGGTCCGCTTCACCATGCTGACGCGCAAGTCCGACGCCCAGATGGACTTCGATTTCGCCAAGGTGGTCGAGGCGTCGAAGGACAATCCGGTCTTCTATGTGAACTATGCGCATGCCCGCATCGCCTCGCTCCACCGCAAGGCGGCGGAGGCCGGGATCGAATGCGCGACCGTGGACCTGTCCCTGCTTGATACAGAGGAGCTGGCGCTGGTGAAGCTCGCAGCGCAGTTCCCGCGCACGGTCGAGGGCGCCGCCGCGGCGCGCGAGCCACACCGTATCGCCTTTTATCTCTATGACTTGTCGGCGGCACTTCATGCGCTGTGGAATGTCGGCAACGATCGCCCCGATCGCCGTTTCCTGCTCCCGGACAATCCGGCGCTGACCTGCGCGCGTCTTTTCATGGCGCAGGGGATCGGGCAGATAATCCGTAACGGTCTGGGACTCATGGGGGTGGAGGCCGTGCAGGAGATGCACTGATGACTACGGGCAGCGGCGAAACATATGAGGGCGATGATCGCCTGCCGTGGCTGGAAACGGTCGACGAAGACTATGACGAGGGACAGAAGCGCGGCCGCGTCTTCCTTTATGTCTTCGTGGCACTGCTTCTCGCCGGCCTGGTCATCCTCGGCTATTATTATGTCCGCCAGCAGCAGGGACAGGCCGGCAACGGCGAGCTGATCAAGGCGCAGGAAGGCGATTACAAGGTCAAGCCCGACGAGCCCGGCGGCATGAAGGTGGAGGGGCAGGGCGACAGCGTCTTTGCCACCAGCCAGGGTGCCGCGAGCAACGCCAGCATCAATGTGGGTGCGCTGCCCGAGGCGCCGATCGAGGGCAAGGCCGCGCCCAAGGGGCCCGCCGGCGCCGCGCCCGGCACGCGCACGGCGACGATCTCGGTTCCCGGCACGGCGACCAAGGCAGGTCCGGCCGCATCTTCGCGTCCGACTATATCCGCACCGGCGCTCGGCGGCGGATCGGGGTCGCTCGTCCAGCTCGGCGCTTTCCCGAACGAGGCAGGCGCCAATATCGCCTGGGCGCGCCTGACCAAGCGCTTCGCCTATCTCGCCCCGTTGGGCAAATCGGTCGAGCGCGCGCAGGTCGGCGACAAATCGGTGTTCCGCCTGCGCGTCAACGCCGGCAGCAACGGCCAGGCCCGCGAGATCTGCGGCAAGCTCCGGGTCGCGGGCGAGAACTGCTTCGTCGCGAGCTGAGGCCGGTCGACCGATAAAAGCTGTCGTGAAAATATTTTTGGCGGCTTTGAGGAAGTAGAAAACTTCCTCGCGATACAATGGTGTAGTGAGCGCTAACCTATCTCGACCGATCCTGATTTCGCGTGGGTGCAGCCGGGCCGGGGGGGATTGCCCCCGGTGACCAGCGTGTACCCGCAGGAATCGAATGCCCAGGGCGGCAGCGCGGTAGGCCAACAGCCGCGCGCGTCGCGCAAGAATCTATTGCTGGGCGCGACGATCGAGGCGGGTTCGCTGAAGGCCCCGGTCAGGCTGCGGAATCTTTCGACTACCGGCGCCATGCTGGAAGGCGCCACCCTGCCGGACCCCGGCGTCAAGCTTGTCCTGCAGCGCTCGGATATCCGCATGGGCGCAACCGTCGTGTGGCGCCTCCTGGGGCGCTGCGGTGTCCGGTTCGATGACGCGACGGCGTCGGTGGATGAATGGGTCGCGGGTGCGCGGGCCCCATCCTTCAACGGCCACCAGGGTCAGGCGCGGGTCGATGCGATCCAGAACGCCGTCCGAAGTGGCGATGCCCTGCCCGTTGAGGCACCGGCAACGGCGAGCGGCGGTTTGTCGGGCGCCGAACTCGAAGCCCGCATCGTCGAAGAGATCGTCTATGTGCGCCGGCTGCTGGACACGCTTGGCGAGGAAGTGGCCGACGATCCGGTCGTTCTCCAGCGCCATATGCAGGCGCTCCAGAATCTGGACCGCGCAAGCCAGGTGCTCGAGCATATCGGCGACATCCTCAGCGCATCCGATCGCCTGGCCGCCGCGGAGGCGGTCAAGATGCAGGAGCTGCGCACGCGCCTGCTCCGCAAGCCGAACTTCTCCTGAACCTCCAAAGGTTCGGACGCATTGCAATGTAGGATCTGATTTGCTTGCATCTTCGGATGCGTGCGCTCGATCCTCGCGATGCCCTTATCGAAGTGGCGCAACCTTGTAATAAAGTTGCGAGATCGGGCGCATTATCGTGAACTCTGTCAACTTTGCGGTGGATTGGCCGCACCAACCCTCCCCTTGGTGAAACGGATCGGATAGGTCGGCCGCATGAAACCCGTCATATTCGGTGTCTCCGGCCTCGAACTCACGGCCGAGGAGCGCGATTTCTTCCGTGATGCCGATCCGCTCGGCTACATTCTGTTCAAGCGCAACTGCGGCGATCGCGCGCAGATGCGGGCGCTTACCGACAGCTTGCGCGCGCTGTCGGGGCGTGCCGATCTGCCGATCCTGATCGACCAGGAGGGAGGACGCGTCGCGCGGATGCTGCCACCGGTCTGGCCGGCCTTTCCCGCCGGCGCGGCCTTTGATGCGCTCTACGAGAAGGCGCCGATCTCGGCGATCGAGGCGGCGCGGGCCAATGGCCAGGCACTGGGGCAGATGCTCTCCGAAGTCGGCGTCACCGTCGATTGTGCGCCGCTGCTCGACGTGCGCCAGCCCGAAGTGACCGACGCGATCGGCGACCGCGCGCTGGGCGGCGAGCCGATGCGGGTGGCGGCGCTCGGCCGCGCGATCCTTGACGGACTCCGGCGAGGCGGGGTGGTCGGCGTGGTCAAGCATATGCCCGGCCATGGCCGGGCGCTGGTCGACAGCCATATGGAGCTGCCCCGGGTCAAGGCCGATGCCGCCGCGCTCGAAGTCGATATCGAGCCCTTCACCCGGCTCGCCGACGCGCCGATGGGCATGACCGCGCACCTCGTGTTCGAGGCGTGGGACGCCGATCGCCCCGCCACGCTCTCGCCGATCGTGGTTCGCGACATCATCCGCGGCCGGATCGGGTTCGACGGGCTGCTCTTCACCGACGATATCGACATGAAGGCGCTGTCCGGCACGCCGGGCGAGAAGGCGATGGCTGCGCTTGCTGCGGGCTGCGATGTGGTGCTCGATTGCTGGGCGCGGATGGACGAGATGATCGAGATCACAGGGCTGCTGCCCGATGCCGGATCGCAATGCCTCGATCGGCTGGCGCGCGCGATGGCGACCATTGCGGAGGGGCCGGAGATTGCGGAAATCGGCGCGCTCATCGCCAAGCGCGACGAGCTTCTGGCGCTCGCCTGACGGCTATGCTTGATTACGTCGGATGAGCGAGAGCGGAGACGATACCCTCAAGATCGATATCGACGGTTGGGAAGGGCCGCTCGATCTGCTGCTCGCGCTCGCGCGCAACCAGAAGGTCGATCTGCGAGCGATCTCGATCCTCGAGCTGGTCGAGCAGTATCTCGCCTTTGTGAACGAGGCGCGCGAGCTGCGGCTGGAGCTTGCCGCTGACTATCTCGTGATGGCGGCCTGGCTCGCCTATCTCAAATCGGCGCTGCTGCTGCCGCGCAACCCCGAGGAGTCACCCAGCCCCGAGGAACTGGCGCTGCGGCTCCAGCTGCGCCTCGAGCGGCTGAATGCGATGCGCGAGGCGGGCGCACGGCTGGTGGCGCGCGACCGATTGGGGCGCGATGTCTTCCTCCGCGCTGCTCCGGAAGGATTGCGGGTGGTGCGCCAGGCGCGCTGGGAAGCGGAGATCTACGATCTCATCGCCGCCTATGGTCGGATCAGCGCGCGCACCCGCCCGGTGATGCACGTCGTCGCCATCCGGGACGTGATGACGCTCGAAGAAGCGATCGACCGTGTCTCGACCCTGCTCGGCACGCGAATCGAGTGGAGCACGATCGAGACCTTCCTGCCCGAGGGCGCGAGCGGCATCTATCGCAAGTCCGCGCTTGCCTCTTCCTTCGTCGCGGCGCTCGAACTGGCGCGGCAAGGCAGGCTGGAGCTCCGCCAGAAATCGGCATTCGCGCCGCTCTATCTCAAGGCAAGTGCATGACGCCGCCAGACGATCTGTCCCGCGCGGTCGAAGCGGTGCTGTTCGCCTCGGAGCAGCCGCTCTCGATCGACGAGATCAAGGCGCATGTCGGGCAGGATGCCGATGTCCGCGGCGCCCTTGGGGCACTGGAGGCGCTCTATGCCGGCCGCGGCATCGAGCTCGCCCGGCGCGGCGACCGCTGGCATTTCCAGACCGCGGCCGATCTCGCCCATCTGCTCCGCCGCGACCGCGAGGAGTCGCGCAAGCTCAGTCGGGCCGGCATCGAGACGCTGGCGATCATCGCCTATCACGAACCGGTGACCCGCGCCGAGATCGAGGCGATCCGCGGGGTGCAGATTTCCAAGGGGACGATCGACGTGCTGATGGAGGCGGGGTGGGTGCGCCCCGCCGGCCGGCGCGAAGTGCCGGGCCGCCCGCTCACTTATGCGACAACGCCCGGTTTTCTCTCGCATTTCGGGCTCGCCAGCCGTCGCGACCTGCCCGGAATCGACGATCTCAAGGCCGCAGGACTGCTCGATCCGGTCGATCTCGCGTTCGAAACGATGGAAAGCGAAACTGTCACGGAAGACGAATAGGGCACCCCGGTCATTTCGTCCGCGGCGGTGCCGAGCAGTCTTGGACAATCCAACCGTTGCCGGAAGGCGCCGCTCAGCCTAGATAGGCTGGGATACGAGGAGATTTCCCATGGGTAGCATGAGTTTGATGCACTGGCTGATCGTCGGTGTTTTGGTGATCCTGTTGTTCGGAGGCAGCCGTTTCTCGAACATGATGGGTGACGTCGCCAAGGGCATCAAGCAGTTCAAGAAGGGCATGGCCGAAGACGATGAAGCGGTGAAGCCCGCGGCGCCGACCCGGCTCGAAGGCAAGCCCGCCCCCGAGGCAGGCCTGCAGTCCGAAGCCGAGCGCGCTCGCGAAGAGCAGCGCTAAGCGCACCCGATTGATCGATTGACGTGCGCGCCTGGATGACGGGCGCGCTTGAGGCAGTTGCTGAATGTTCGACGTCGCTCCGACGGAATTGATGCTGGTCGCCGTGGTGGCGCTCGTGGTGATTGGTCCCAAGGACTTGCCCAAGGCGATGCGCCTGGTCGGCAAGTGGGTCGGTCGCGCCCGCGGCATCGCGCGCCAGTTCCGCTCGGGCATCGACACGATGATCCGCGAATCCGAGCTTGCCGAGATGGAGAAGCAATGGGCCGCGGAAAATGAGCGCATCATGCGCGAATATCCGCCCCAGCCCTCGCTGCCCGCTCCCGAAGCCGAGCAGGCTGCCGGGGACCAGCTCATCGAGCATCACGATACCGTGCCCGTGATGGTGGAGCAGCCCGCGATCGTCGAGGCGGCGCCTCCCAAGCCGAAGCGCGTTGCCAAGCCCAAGGCGGTTGCTCCCGCCATGGACGACGCCGCGCCCGCGCCGAAGCGCACCCGCAAGCCCAAGGCGGTCGCCGCCCCCGTCCAGGACGAGCCCCAGCCGTGAGCGAGATCGACGACACCCAGGCGCCGCTGCTCGACCATCTGATCGAACTCCGGCGCCGGCTTATCTGGTCCTTCGTCGCGCTCGCGGTGGCGTTCGGCGGCTGCATGTATTTTGCCCGGACCATCCTGCGTTTTCTGGTCGCCCCGCTCAAGGCGGCCGGTCAGGTGACGGTCATCAACACCGAAGTGGTCGGCGGTTTCTTCGTCGAGCTGAAGGTGGCGTTCTTCGCCGCGCTGATGATCGCCTTTCCGGTGATCGCCAACCAGCTCTGGCAGTTCGTTGCGCCGGGTCTCTACCGCAAGGAAAAGCGTGCGCTGCTGCCGTTCCTGCTCGCGACGCCGGTCTTGTTCCTGCTCGGCGCCTCGATGGCCTATTTCGTGGCGATCCCGGCCGCGCTCAAATTCCTGCTCACCTTCCAGGGCGATCTGGACGGCGTCCAGCAGCAGGCGCTGCTCGAGATCAACAACTATCTGAAGTTCACGATGCAGTTCGTCTTCGGCTTCGGACTGTCGTTCCTGCTGCCGGTGCTGTTGATGCTGCTTGAGCATGCCGGCATCGTCACCTTCGAGCAGCTCAAGGGAGCATGGCGTTATGCCACGGTGGGCGCGTTCGCGCTTTCAGCTGTGCTGACCCCACCCGATATCGGATCGCAGCTGCTGCTCGCGATTCCGCTGGTCGGGCTGTATTTCCTGTCGCTGGTGGCGATCTGGTTCACGCGGCGCCGCCGCGAGCGCTTGGCGGAAGCCGAAGCCGACAACGAGGCCGGCGCGGCCTGACGACCCCTCCCGCTGGGGAGGGGCGCCGGTAGCTTATTTGTTGTCGTCGGCCGCGTTGGCGACCGTGTCGCCGGCGGAGGAGACGTCCTTACCGACGCCCTCGACCGTGTTGCATGCCGAAACCAGAACTGCGCCGGCGATCGCGATGCATGCGAAAATCTTGCGCATTGAAATTCTCCATAATCGTAAAAGGCAGAGGAGGAATGCGCGGGCCGGCGGAATCGTTCCGCAACAGGCACGAGCGCAGCGCTCTGGCCGTTCGAAAAATCTTTGATATCGGAAAGTGTTAGGCCCGGAAGCGTCACCGGGGGGGGGAGGGTGGACGCTTCCGGGCCTATGTCTTGGATAGCGAGAGCGGGGGGGCAAAAGGTCACTATCCGAATAGCAAAACGACATCCGGCGTATGTGGTTCCCCGAATTTCGCAAAAAATTTTCGGAAAAGATTCAGGGCCGGCCCGTGATGGCGATCGAGGCCTCATAGGCGCCGACAAGCGGGTCGTGGTGCAGCTTGGTACGCAGCTGCCGCGCCAATCCGCTCATCACGCGGCCATAGCGGCTCTCGATCAGCGCTTCGACCTGAGGGCTGCCGATCAATGCCGGCGAACTGACGCGGAGGATCGCGCGGTCCGGCTCCTCGTCCGACTTGATCGAGATGCGGACCTGGGCACTGCCGCTGCAGCTCATCGCGAGCTCGACGATCTCGGTGATCAGGAACGCTACCGCGATCGCGACGTCCTGGTTGACGAGCAGGGGCTCGATCTCGAGCGAGATGCCGAGCCCGGCGGCCCGCTCGGGCGCGGTCGCGCGGATGCTGGAGGCGAGCTCGCCGATCACCGATCGCAGCTCTAGCCCCCGATTCTCCTCGAGCTCGGCGTAATGGTGGCGATGGACCACGGCGAGTGCGTCGACACGCCGCTGGATCGAGGCATAGGCCTCGGCAGCCTCCGGCCCCTTGGCGGCGCGCGCATGGAAGTTGATCAGGCTGGAGATCACCTGGAGGTTGTTCTTCACGCGGTGATGGACCTCCCGCGTCAGACGCGTCTGGCGGATCAGCCCTTCGGCCAGATCCGATTCATGCGCCTGCACGGTGCGGCTGATCTCGCGGAACGTCCGGCCGAGCTCGCGGATCTCCTGTGCCGGGATCGCACCGATGCGGCGCATGTCGATCACTTCGCCGGGCTTGTAGTTGCCCACGCTCGTCCGCAGCCGCCTGAGCGGGCGGATCAGCAGGATATCGACGACGAACCAGCCGATTGCAGCAGCGGCAAGCCACATCAGCACCAGCAGCACCGTGGCGATCATCAGCGGCGAGGTGATCGGCGCGCCCGGCATCGACATTTCGAGCACGAGCCCGTCCAGCCCCAGCTCGCGCTTGATCGTTTCGCGCCGATCCAGCGGCCCGGAATGGGCAAGCGCGCGCAGGGCGAGCCGGTCGCCGCCGCGGACGATCGCCGCGCCATATTCGGGTACGAAGCCGCTGGGGCGGGCGAGCGTGGCGAGCGCGGCGGGCGTATAGAAAGCGGCGGCGCTGAGCCCGGCATTGCCGCCGACGCGGATGATCAGGCCATTGCCCAGGATCGCCGCCTGCACCTGGCGCGGATCCAGCACCGCGGCGCCGGCGACTGTGAAACGCTCGCCGCACAATATCTTGCCGCCGGCGTCGGCGATCACGAAACGCACGCCGCCCTGCGCCGCGAAGGTGCCCGCCAGCCGGGTGCAGCTCGGCGCATCCTGTGGGTCGCGCTCAAGCGCCGTCAGCGCCTCGTTGAGCTGGCTCACATGGTTGGCGAGAACATTGGCGACGACGCCGGAACTTTCGTCCGCCGCCACGCCCAGCCGCTGGCGCGCCTCGGCACCGGCGTGGCGCGTTGTCTGGGTGGTCGTGAACAATGCGATCAGCGCGAGCGGCAGCAATGCGCCGACCAAGATCAGAAAGACCTTGGCGCCCGTCGGCATACGCCCCAGCAGAGCCGCTGGGCCTTTGGCGCGCGGCTCAAGATCCGTGTCGTCCATGCGTGAAAGCGTTAGTCGAGCTTTTTCAGGAGGTCGAGGAGGTCGGCGGGAACGGATTCGCGAACGGCCTCGTCATAGGCCTGGCGCAACGCTTCGCCCACGCTCCGGCCGGGCCGATTGGCATCGTTTCCGCCTCTCGCCTTTAGCGGCTTCTTGTTTTCGTCTTTAGCGGAACGCACCAATTCCCCCCTGAGGGCCCGGGTCGACGGGGCCCCGGACTATGATCGACACTATTCAACCGCGTGCGACGAATACTCACAAAGCCGCCGAGTGCAAACACCCGGCGTTCGTGCACCCACACGACGCGGCATTAGGGGATGAAACCAAAGAGCCACTCGATTGTTCCACAGGCGATGCGAAATCCGGGGAGGGGCTCCTTCGGGTAGCAGAATTGATTGCAATGTACCTGCGCGAAGCCGAGATTGCGGTAAGCGCACTCGAAGGAGAATTACCGGATTATGTCGCTAGGACAGCAACTCGCGCCTCATCTCCCCCTGTTGCGGCGCTATGCCCGCGCCCTCACCGGCAGCCAGGCCGAAGGCGACCGCTATGTGCGCGCGGCGCTGGAGGCGATCGTGGCGGCGCCCGATCAGTTTCCGCGGGAAGTCGATCCGCGTCTCGGCCTCTATCGCACCTTCCAGGCGATCTGGCAGTCGACGCATCTCGAAGAAGAAGATGTCGTCGAGGATACCGGAAATGAGAATGAGGCGATCGCGCGCAAGCGGCTTGCCCGGCTCACGCCGCTTTCACGCCAGGCGCTGCTGCTGACCACCGTCGAGGGGTTCAGTCCGGAGGACGCGGCCTATCTTATCGATGAGGAGCCCGAGCAAGTGTCGAATCTGGTCGCCGAAGCCGTTGCCGAGATCGAGCGGCAGACGCGTACCCGCGTGATGATCATCGAGGACGAGCCGCTGATCGCGATGGACCTCGAGCAGATCGTCCGCGATCTGGGCCATGAAGTCACCGGCGTCGCCGTCACCCGCGACGAGGCGGTGGCGCTGGCGATGGAGGATCGGCCCGGCCTGGTGCTTGCCGACATCCAGTTGGCCGACGACAGTTCGGGCATCGATGCGGTGAAGGACATCCTGGCCGAATATAGCGTGCCGGTGATCTTCATCACGGCCTTCCCCGAGCGCC
This sequence comes from uncultured Sphingomonas sp., assembly GCA_966211615.1. Taxonomy (GTDB): domain Bacteria; phylum Pseudomonadota; class Alphaproteobacteria; order Sphingomonadales; family Sphingomonadaceae; genus Sphingomonas. The sequence goes on along the minus strand of CBIHNZ010000023.1, from coordinate 18,402 downwards.
TGCTGACCGGCGAACGGCCCGAGCCGACCTTCCTCATTACCAAGCCCTTCCAGCGCGAGACCGTGAAGACCACGATCAGCCAGGCGCTGTTCTTCGATCAGGCTACCGTTCCGGCCTGACGAGGCAAAAAAGCTGGCGCGGGTTCCATATGATACGGACCCAAAACGGTTTTGGTGTGTTGAAGCTACATGGCTGAGAACAACGAACCCGTTCACATCTCGACGGAGGATGCCCGCGCCGGCGTAACTCCGCATGTCACCCGCTATGTACTTGGCGTTGGCCTGGTACTGGTGATCATAGCCTTTGCGGTCATCCTCTGGTCCTGACCCGGACGGCCCGAATATGCTGGCAATCGCACCTGCGACGCCTATCTCCTTTATTCGCCGCAGCGCGGCTCGTGTTAACGAACGGGATCGAATGACCGAGGCCAATCAGCCTGACGAAAACCCGCACGCCGCCGAAGGTGAAGTGCCGGAACACGTCTCGCTCTCCGATCCGGAGTTCAAGACCCAGCTCGCGCAGGTGATCCCGCATCTTCGTGCATTCGGCCGCTCGCTTTCGGGCAGCCGCGACCTGGCGGACGATCTTGTGCAGGAAACGCTGCTCAAGGCCTGGGCGGCGCGCAAGCGCTTCCAGGCGGGCACCAATATGCGGGCTTGGACCTTCATCATCCTGCGCAATCTCTATCTCAGCCAGATGCGCCGCGCGCGCTTCAAGGGCGAGTGGGACGATCTGGTGGCCGACCGGCTGCTTGCCGCGCCGGCCAGCCAGGATCGCCATGTCGAGCTTTCGGATATGCAGCGCGCGCTGCTCCATCTGCCGCAGCCCCAGCGCGAGGCGCTGATCCTCGTCGGCGCGGGCGGCTTCGCCTATGAAGAGGCGGCCGAGATCTGCAATGTCGCCGTCGGCACGATCAAGAGCCGCGTTGCGCGCGGCCGCGTGGCGCTCGAGTCGCTGCTGACCGAAGGGCAACTGCCCTCGCGTCGCGACAGCCCGGTCAATGCGGATGGGCGCAGTGCGCTCGATACTATCATGGGTGAAGTGGACGATCTGAGCCGCGACCGCTGATCGGGCGCCTGCAAGGCACTCGGCTCAACAGGGCTTTCGGCTATCGTGTCCGTTCAGCTGATGCAGCATGGCGGCCATATCCTCGGGAAGCCCCAGATCCCGGACATAGATATCGCGCAGTGCCTTGCCGATCGCGTCGCTGGCGCGAGGGGATTCGACTCGGAATGCGGACTGTTTGGCCTCGGAGGCGGGATTTGAAGACGCGCTAACCACGGGCCTACAAACGGCCCGGACTTAACTTTGTTGCTTGACTCGTCGCATTTTCGTCGTCGGTGTGTCTGATTTCCAGATGTCGCAATCTCCAGATTCCCCTTTGTTCGACAATGCATTGGCGCGGCTCCGCGGCCATTCTCCTTTTCTGGCGAACCTTGCGGAGCGCGAGTCGGAGCTTCTGCGCGACCTCGAAGATGCGTTGCGCGATCCACTCGCCACGGCCCGCGCATTCGACGGTGAGATGCCCGAGGGCAGGCGGTTGCGGCTCGAGCGCAGGCGGCTGGCCTTGCTGGTGGCGCTCGGCGATCTTTCCGGTTGCTTCGATCTGACGCGCGTCACCGGCCTCCTCACCGCTTTCGCCGACAATGCACTCGACCGCGCCATCCGCGCAGCAATCCTCGAACGCACGCCCGACGCCGATCCGCGCGGTTTCGCGGCGATCGCGCTGGGCAAGCAGGGCAGCTGCGAGCTCAATTATTCGTCGGACATCGATCCCATCCTGATCTTCGATCCCGAGACGCTGCCATGCCGTCCGCGCGAAGCGCCGGAGGAGGCGGCTGTCCGGATCGGACGGCGCGTGATCGAGCTGCTCCAGGCACGCGACGGCGACGGCTATGTGATGCGGGTCGATCTCCGCCTGCGACCCTCGCCTGAAGTGACGCCGATCGCGCTGCCGGTGGAGGCGGCCATTTCCTATTACGAATCTCAGGCTTTGCCCTGGGAGCGCGCCGCATTCATCCGCGCGCGGGCGTGCGCCGGCGACCTCGTGCTAGGCGAGAGCTTCCTCGCGGCGATCCGGCCCTTCGTGTGGCGCCGCGCGCTCGACTACGGCACAATCCGCGAGATTCGCGACATATCCCGCCGGATCCGCGACCATCATTCGAAGGGACAGGTCTTCGCGCCCGGCTATGATCTGAAGCGCGGGCGGGGCGGAATCCGCGAGGTCGAGTTCTTCGCGCAGATCCATCAGCTCATCCATGGCGGGCGCGATCCTGCGCTGCGCGCGCCGGCGACGCGCGACGCCCTGGCGGCGCTGGCCGAGGCGGGCCGGATCGACCGCGACGAGGCGGAAGCGCTGTCGAGCGCCTACACCTTGTTCCGGACGATCGAGCACCGCCTCCAGATGGTCGACGATCGCCAGACGCACACGCTGCCGGCCAATGCCGAGGCGCTCGACAATGTCGCGGCGCTGCACGGCGCTGAGAATGGTGCGGCGCTGATCGAGATGCTCCGTCCGCATGTCGAGCGGGTAGGGCGCATCTATGATTCGCTCGCGGGCGACGAGGAGCCGCGGCTGCCGAGCGACGCCGACACGCTGGCGCAGCGCCTGTCGGAAGCGGGCTTCGCCGATGTCGAGGGTGCGCAGCGCATCGTCGAGGGGTGGCGCGGGGGCGGCTATCCGGCGCTTCGCACGACGGCCGCGCGCGAGGCGCTGGAATCGGTGCTGCCAGGGTTGATCGACGCGTTCGCCGAGGCGCCCGACAGCCGGCAGGCGCTGCTCCGTTTCGATGCGATGCTCTCGCGCCTGCCGAGCGCGATCAATTTCTTCCGCCTGCTCGAAGCCCAGCCCGGGCTCGCGCGACTGCTGAGTGCGATCCTCAGTCACGCGCCGACCCTGGCCGAGCAATTGAGCCGCCGCGCCGAACTGCTCGACGGGTTGATCGACGCGAGCGCGCTCGATCCGGTCGCCGACGTGCCTACGCTGATCCGGGAGATGTCCGCCCGCGAGCGCGGCGCCGATTATCAGTGGCAGCTCGAGCATGTCCGCCGCCTGGTGGGCGAGAAACGCTTCGCTTTGGGTGCGCAGATCGTGGCGGGGATAAGCGATCCGCTCGACGTTTCCGCCGGCTATGCCCGCGTCGCCGAGGCTGCGATCGAAGCGCTCGCGGCGGCGGCGGTGGAGGAATTCGCACGCGTCCATGGCCGCGTATCCGAAAGCGAGCTGGTGATCCTGGCGCTCGGCCGGATGGGCGGGCAGGCGCTCACCCACGCCTCCGATCTCGATCTCGTCTATGTCTTCACCGGCGACTATGCGGCCGAATCCGATGGCGCGAAGCCGCTCGGCGCGGTGACCTATTACAACCGGCTCGGCCAGCGCGTGACCGCCGCGCTTTCGGTCGCGACGGCGGCGGGGCCGCTCTACGAGGTCGATACGCGGCTGCGCCCCTCGGGCGGGCAGGGGCCGCTGGCGGTCTCGCTCGACGCTTTCCGCCGCTATCAGCGCGAGGATGCCTGGACCTGGGAGCATATGGCACTCACTCGCGCCCGGCCGGTGTTCGGGTCACCCGCCGCGCGCGAGGCCGTGACCGAGATCATCCGCGAAGTTCTGGAGGGCGCCCGGCCCGAGCGCGACCTTGTCGCCGATGCGGCGAAGATGCGCGACGACATGGCCGCCCATAAGCCGCCGGCGGGGCCGCTCGATGCCAAGCTGCTCGATGGCGGCTTGGTCGATCTCGAATTCGCCGTGCATGTCGAGCAGTTGCTGCACCGGACCGGGTTCGACCCGCAACTGGGTCGTGCGATCGATGCGCTGATAGGTGCGGGACTGATGGCTGCTGAGATGCGCCCCGCCCATGATTTTCTGTCGCGCCTGCTCGTCACGCTGCGCCTCGTGGCGCCCGATGCGCAGCCGCCGGGAGCCTCGACCCAGGCGTTGATCGCGCGCGCGGTGGGGCTCGCCGATTGGGGCGCAGTGGTTGCGCAGCTCGACCGGACCCGGCAGGAGGTCCGCGCATGCTGGGCGAAGATCCGCGCCCGCGGATGACGGAGAGCGAGATGGCGATCGACGAAGGCGACAAGCTGCCCAAAATGGAGCTGGTGGCGTCGGACGGCGGCACGATAGAGCTGCCCGAATGGGCGGCCGGCAGGCCGTTCGTGCTCTATTTCTATCCCAAGGACGATACTTCGGGCTGTACCCGCGAGGCGCAGGACTTCTCTTCGCTGATGCCCGAGTTCGAGGCGCTCGGCGCGCTCGTGCTGGGCGTTTCCAAGGATCCGGCAGCCAAGCACCAGAAGTTCATTTCGAAATACGACCTCACCGTGCCGCTTGCCACCGATGTCGATGGCAAGGCGATGGACCTGCTCGGCGTGTGGGGAGAGAAGCAGCTCTACGGCAAGCGCTACATGGGCATCGAACGCTCGACCTTCCTGTTCGCGCCCGACGGCAGGCTGTTCCGCGCCTGGCGCAAGGTGCGCGTGCCCGGCCATGCGGTCGACGTGCTCGAATCGGTCAAGGAACTGGCGCGCAAGTGACCCGCAGCGTGGCCGATGCGGCGCGGGCGGTGCTCGACGCCGCCGATCCGCTCGCCAAGGTGAAGGCGGCGCGCAGCGCGGCGCGCGACTGGCGGCTGGGGCGCCTCGCGCATCGCTTCGACCGCACGATGCCCGATCGCCCCGCGCGGCCCGCAGCGCCCGAACTACTGCCGCCCAATCGCATGCCCAAACGGGGTCGCGGAGGCTCCGAGCGCGGCCGCGTCGCGCTGATCCACGCGCTCGCGCATATCGAATTCGCGGCGATCGACCTGGCGTTCGATCTGGTCGGCAGGTTCGGCGCGCAGTTTCCGACCGGGTTCACCGATGACTGGATGAAGGTCGGCGCCGACGAGGCGATGCATTTCGCGTTGCTCGATCGTCGCCTGAAGCAGCTCGGCAGCCATTACGGCGCGATGCCTGCGCATGACGGATTATGGGATGCCGCGTCCGAAACCGCGCATGACGTGCTGGCCCGTCTGGCTGTCGTGCCGATGGTTTTGGAGGCCCGCGGGCTCGATGTGACCCCTGCCACGATGGAGCGTTTCGAGGCCGTTGGGGACATCGCCACGGCGCGAATCTTGAGACGGATTCTGAACGATGAGGTCGATCATGTTCGAGCGGGCCGAATCTGGTTCGAATCGGCCTGTGCTGCGGGCGGTTTCGCTCCCGAAACGACCTGGCAGGCTCTGGTCCGGCGCCATTTTCGGGGTGTGCTGAAGCCTCCGTTCAACGACTCGGCGCGCGACTCAGCCGGTTTGACGCGGGATTACTACCAAGCACTTGCCGTTCCATGAATTGTTCGGCCAGAAGCACTCCACGTTCAGGCGCGGAGGGGCTGCTGCCAGGACAATTAGAATTTTCGGAGCGGACACCGGGTCGCAAATCGGTGCGTGCTTCCATGGTTTTGCCGGGGATTCATGGCTAAGGCATCGATCACCAATAATGCGAATCTCGCCGAGAGGTTCCGCGCTTTTTTCACCACTCGTGATTTCATTTTCCACGATGGCCGCGATCTGCGCCGCTTCAGCGTCGCGGGCCGTACCCAGGCGCTGCTCGCCGGTGTCGCGACGGTGACCGTGCTCTTCTCGGGTTATGGCGTCGCGCAGGCGATGGTCGGCGCGATCGCGATCAGCGGCGTCACCGCCACCCCGGGTTCGCCCGAAGCCCAGGTCGCCAAGATGCGCGCCGAAGTCGCCAAGATGAAGGCCGACGTCGCCGATGCCAAGGAAGCCGCCAAGCTCCAGGCCGCCAAGGTCGAGCAACGCCAGGCGCTGCTGAACGCCGTGGTCTCGGGCAAGGCCGACCGTGCGGCCATCGAAGCAGAGCTTCCCGATACCAATGCCAAGACCAGCGCCGTGACCGACGAGGTGCTCGCTCCCCTCCGCCAGATCGAAGCGCGCCAGGTCGCGCTTGCCGGCAAGGCCCGCGTCGCCGGCGAAGCCCGCTACCAGCAGACCGCCGATCACCTGCGCCGCCTCGGCCTTCGGCCCGAGCGTTTCGTGAAGGTCAATGTCGCGATGGGCGGCCCGTACGAGCCGATCGACGAGAACGACAATAACGACAGCGCCTCGGCCAGCGCCGATGCCCAGTTCCGTGCGCTGTTCCTGACCTGGAAGAAGCTCGACATGCTCGAGCAGACGGTGATTTCGGTCCCGTCGATGCAGCCGGTCGACAAGGTAACCTTCACCTCCAGCTTCGGCGTTCGCTCTGATCCGTTCCGCGGCACCGCCGCGATGCATGCCGGCGTCGACATCCCCGGTGCGATGGGCACGCCGATCTACGCGACCGCCGATGGCGTCGTCAGCCATGCCGGCCGCCAGGGCGGTTATGGCAACCTCGTCGAGATCAACCATGGCCGCGGCCTCGAGACGCGCTATGGCCACCTCTCCAAGATCCTGGTCGCCGACAATACCCGCGTGAAGCGCGGCCAGATCATCGGCCTGATGGGCTCGACCGGCCGTTCGACCGGCAGCCACCTCCATTATGAGGTCCGCGTCGATGGCCGCGCGGTCAATCCGATTCCGTTCCTGCAGACCGGCGAGTATCTCGCGGGCATCCAGGATCGTGCGCAGGGCGGCATCGGCGGCCCCGCCAAGTAAGAGGCAGGAGAGGAGAGGGACCGTCCGTGAGGCGGTCCCCATCCTGACATTCCCTCCATTGCCTGTAGGTCGTCCCGCCACTATCTCGTGTCCATGACGACGCTGACCCAGCCGGACATCGCGCTCACGCCTGCCGCTGCGGCGCGCGTGGCCGTGATTGCACAAAAGACCAGCAAGCCCGCGATCCTGCGCCTCTCTGTGGAAGGCGGCGGCTGTTCGGGCTTCCAGTACAAGTTCGGCTTCGCGGAAGCCGTCGAGGTCGACGACACCATCGCCGAGGTGGATGGCGTGCGGCTGGTGGTCGATTCGATCAGCCTCGATCTCGTGCGCGGCGCGCAGGTCGATTTCGTCGACAATCTCGGCGGCGCGCATTTTGCGGTGACCAATCCCAATGCGGCATCCGGATGCGGATGCGGCACCAGCTTCTCGGTCTGAGCGCGCGCCTTGAAGATCGTCAGCTACAATGTGAACGGGATCAAGGCGCGCATGGAGCGCCTGCTCGAATATCTCGATGAGCAAAAGCCGGACGTGGTGTGCCTCCAGGAGCTGAAAGGCGCCGACGAGACGCTGCCGGCCAAGGATATCGAGGCCGCGGGCTATGGCGCAGTCTGGCACGGGCAGAAGGGCTTCAACGGCGTCGCGGTACTTGCGCGCGGGCAACAGCCGGTCGAACGCCAGCGCGGCCTGGCCGGCGACCCCGAGGATGCGCATAGCCGCTATATCGAGGCGGAGATCGGCGATCTCGTCGTCGCATCGATCTATCTGCCCAACGGCAATCCGCAACCAGGGCCCAAGTTCGACTATAAGCTCAAATGGATGGAGCGGCTGGCCGATCGCGCGCGCACGCTGCTCGCCCAGGAGCGGCCGGTGGTCCTCGCCGGCGACTACAACGTCATTCCCAACGACGACGATACCTTCTCGGTCCGCGCGATGGCGACCGACGCGCTGATGCAACCCGAATCGCGCCAGCGCTACCGCGCGCTGCTTGCGCAGGGCTGGACCGACGCGCTGCGCACGCGCTTTCCGGGCGGTGGCATCTGGACCTTCTGGGATTACCAGGCCGGCGCCTGGCAGCGCGATGCGGGCTTCCGCATCGATCACCTGCTGCTGAGCCCGCTGGCGGCGGACCGCTTCGCCGGTGCCGGCGTCGACAAGGACTATCGCGGCCGCGAAAAGGCGAGCGATCACGCACCTACCTGGGTGAGCCTCCGCTAGCCGGACCCTGGCTGGCGCCCGCTTCCGGACAGTCGCTGTCCGCTATCGAACAGGCCATTGGGCCGGATACCCCAAAACTTGGTGTGTATTGCCGTGTTATGGCGGTAACTATCCTGTCATGATTTGCTAAGTCATTGAAATCGCGTGGTGCGATAAGTTGGCACGAGCCCTGCAAAGCATGAGGCACAGGCGGAACGAGGGAGCGCCTGTCAGATCCGCAATGTAGAGGAGTTCAGGAAATGATCAGCACCATCGCTCGCACCGCCACCGTTTTCGCCGCTGTCGCGCTCGTCGCCGGTGCTTCCTTGCCCGCCGCCGCGGCGAGCGATCCCACCGGGAAGGCCTCGGAAGCCAAGCCTCCGAAGGAGAAGCGCTATTGCGTGACCCAGACCACGACGGGCTCGATGCTCCGCCCGGACAAGGTCTGCAAGACGCGCGACCAGTGGATCGCGGAGACCGGCCAGGATCCGGCCCGCAAGTAACAGGTACCAGGGGTTCGCGGCTGCATATGGGTGCGCCGCGAACCCTTTCCTTTGGTCAGAGCGGCTTCTGGTAGACCAGATATTCGCGATTGATCTTGCTCTCGATCGCATCGGCGATCGCGTTCATTCCCTGGTTGTCCTCGAGGACCCAGCCGATCTCGCCGCGCTTGGCGCCATAACGCGCGACCGCAGCGCGGCGGATATATTCGATCATCATGAAAGCGAGCTGGCTCGCCATCCGCGAAGCCTGGAGCCGCTTCACCACCCCCATCAGCGGCACGCGCATCGTGTTCGCCTTGGGCTTGCGGAGCCATAGCAGCAGCTTCGCCCAGCCGAAGGGCAGCAACGAGCCGCGCAGCGGCATCAGCGCCTCGTTGAGGTCGGGCAGGGTGACCATGAACGCGACCGGCTCGCCGTCGAGCTCGGCGATCATGATCAGATCCTCGAACACCAGCGGCTTCAGCTTCTTGCCGACATCGTCGACCTCGGGCTGGGTCAGCGGCACGAACCCCCAATTGTCCGACCAGGCATCGTTCAGGATCGCGAGGATGATCGCGGCTTCCTTGTCGAAGTGCGATTTGTCGACCTTGCGGATGTGGATGCGCGGATTCTTCTCGCCATTCGCGACGATGCGCTGGACCAAGGGCGGAAATCCGCCTGTTACATCAAGGTCATAGGTCAGCAGCTTCTTGGCGACCGTATAGCCCTCCGCCTCGATCCAGGCCTGATAATGCGCCGGATGATGCCCCATCAGCACCGTCGGCGGATGGTCGTGCCCCTTCACGAGCAGGCCGGGCTCTTCCCAGATCGACAGGCTGACCGGGCCGATCGCCTTGGTCAGGCCCTTGCCGCGCAGCCATTGCTCGGCGGCGGCGATCACCGCCTTGGCGACTTGCTGGTCCTCAGCCTCGAACAGGCCCCAGAAGCCGGTGCCGGGGCCGAAGCCCTGCTCAGGCGGCATTTCGAGCGCGAGTTGGTCGATATGCGCGGAGATCCGCCCGACCACCTTGCCGTCGCGCTCAGCCAGGAAATATTGTGCCTCGGCGTGGCTGAACCAGCCATTCTTCTCCGGGCTGATCGTCGCCGCCACATCCATCTTGAGCGGCGGCACCCAGTTCGGGTCGTTTCCGTTGAGGCGATAGGCGAGATCGATGAACTTCTTGGTGTCCGCCTTGCCCGAGACGGGCCGGACGATGAGATCGGAAGCTGCCAAGGGAAGTCTCTTTGGTTCGTGATGAGGGCCTTGCAGTCCTGCCTTGGCGAGCGGCTGTCAAGCGCCAGCAGCGAATGCGGCAACGGCCATCTCGGCATCGCTGGAATGCCACCATAAAGCCACTATCTACCGGCAATGGCGGACATCATGACTAAATCTCTTGCCTTCGATCTGCACGATACCGAAGCCGCGACGCCCACTGCGGCGCGCATCCGTTTGTCCGGCGTTGCCGATGATCGCGCGATGCTGCGTACGGCAGCGGAACTGACGCGCGATCTGCACACGCCGAACCCGCTGATCTACTGGGGCGATTTCCTCGCTTCGGCGACGGTCGGCTATGGCGCGCTGGCGCTCGCGATATTCGCGACCTTGCCGTTTCTCGTCGCGCTGGCCGGTGTGGTCGCGGTGCTCGCGCTGTATCGGGCCGCCATGTTCATACACGAGATGACGCATGTGAAGCATTCGCTGCTGCCGGGCTTCCGCCTCGGCTGGAACCTGCTGCTCGGCGTTCCGCTGCTGGTGCCGTCGTTCACCTATGAGGGCGTCCACAACCTCCACCACGCGCGCACGCGCTACGGCACTGCCGAGGATCCGGAATATCTGCCGCTCGCGCTGATGAAGCCCTGGACGTTGCCGGCGTTCCTGCTCGTTTCGGTGCTCCTGCCGATCGGATTGCTGTTGCGTTTCGCGGTGCTGTCGCCGCTGACGCTGCTCTCGCCGAAGCTGCGCCGCGTCGTCGTCGCGCGCTATTCTGGACTGAAGATAAACCCGGCGTTCGAGCGTCGGATGCCCGAAGGTGAGCTCAAGACGCAATGGTTCTGGCAGGAGCTGGGCGCCAGCGTCTGGTCGATCGCGCTGCTCGCGCTGGTCTTCACCGGCGTCGTGCCGCTGCATGCCTTCCTGATCTACATGGCGGTGATCTCCGGCGTGGCGGTGATCAACCAGGTCCGCACGCTGGTCGCGCATCTCTGGGAGAATGACGGCGAGCCGCTGACGGTCACCGCGCAGTATCTCGACAGCGTCAACGTGCCGGCGCCGGGCCTGCTGCCCTATCTCTGGGCGCCGATCGGGCTGCGCTATCACGCGCTGCACCATCTGCTGCCCGGGCTGCCCTACCATACGCTCGGCGAGGCGCATCGCCGCCTGTCGGCCGCGCTCGACGCCAATTCGGCCTATCATCAGGCCAACTATCCGACGCTCGGCGGATTGGTTCAGCGGCTGGCGAGCAGCACGATGAAGGCCGATCGCACGGCCTGATCTTCGGATTCGGTATCAGAAATGGGGCGCGTGCCGCGAGGTGCGCGCCCTTTTCTTTGGGTTCGCATGCCGACCTGTGATCATGCGTCGGGCAGATGATCGCTATCGACCCAGTTGCGGACACATCGGAACCGTCACCCCGGGCTCGACCCGGGGTCCCGCTTCTTCTGCGTCAGACGAGTTGGTCGCGATCGCGGTCCGCCGTGATATCGACCCACCCGCCCTGCGGATCATGCGCCATCTGCGCAGGTCAGAAGAAGTGAGACCCCGGGTCAGGCCCGGGGTGACGAAGGATAGGAAAGGACAGCTTTCCAACAATAGCGGACATTGGATCGCCTATCCGCGCGCCTGATCGGCGCTAGACGATCACTCCTCCGTCCGCAGCAGCACCGCTTCGCCGATCATCAGGAACAGCAGGAACGGCGCCCAGGCGGCGAGGAAGGGCGGGTAGGCGCCGAGATTGCCCATCGCCAGCGCGAAATTGTCGGCGACGAAATAGAGGAAGCCGAGCGACATCCCGATCACCGCGCGGAAGAACAGCTTGCCCGAACGGGCCAGGCCGAACGCAGCGACGGCGCCCAGCAGCGGCATCAGGACCGAGGACAGCGGCCCGGCGAGCTTGTGCCACAGCGACCCTTCCAGCGCCTTGGTAGGCCTGCCGGCGAGCTTGAGGTCGTCGACCGCCTCCTTCAGTGCGAAAAAGGAAAGTCCGTCGGCGTCGACATGGCTGAGGGTGAACTGGTCCGGCCGCACGCCTTCGCCGACATGCTGGGATCCGATCTTGGCGATCTTGCCTGCCGCGACGTCGAAGCGCTCGGCGCCGTCGATCCTCCAGCCGGTGCCCTCGCGCTGACCGTGCTTGGCGGTGAGGATCGAACGCAGCGATCCGCCGCGCCGCTCATAGACCGTGATCCCGTAGAGCTGGGTCGCGTCCCCCTTGCCCTTGATCTGCGCGGCCTCGACCAGATGGTCGCCGTCGCGCACCCAGACGTTGGACCGATCGCCTCGATCGATCGGAAGCGGGCCATATTCGACCTTCTTCCACTGCTCGAGCGTCGCCGTCGCGCGGGTGACGATGCGTTCGTTGAAACCGAACGAGATCACCGCGACGACCATCCCGGCCACCAGCAGCGGCGCCAGCACCTGGTGCGCGGAAAGCCCGGAGGCTTTCATCGCGATAACCTCGCTGTTCTGGTTGAGCTGCGACAGCGTGAGAATGGAAGCGAGCAGCACCGAATAAGGCAGGAAGGTCTCGACGATCTGCGGCACGCGCAGCCCGACATAGCGCCACACCGCGGCGTCGCCGTTTCCGGCATAGGCGAGGATGCGTCCCGATTCGCTCAGCAGGTCGAGCGACTGGAGGATCATCACCAGCGCCGCCAGGATGGCGAAGGTGCGGATCAGGAACATCCGCCCCATGTAGACAGACATCGTGCGTGACGGGAAGAAATTGACCCAGTTCACGCGGCTTCTTCCTTCTTGCGGCGGCCGGGCAGGAGCTTCCGGATGAACTTGCCGATCTTTTCGAAGACCTTTTCGAGCCCGCCGATCGGCTGGCCGCCGGGTACATAGGCGACGGTATAGTACATCCAGAACGTCAGCCCGGCGAATATCGCGAATGGCGTCCACAGCGCGATCAGCGGATCGATCCGCCCGAGGCTGCCCACCGCCTGCGCATATTCGTTCACCTTGTGATAAGTGACGATCATCACGATCGACAGGAACACGCCCAGCGCCGATGTCGAGCGCTTGGGCGGAATGCCCAGCGCCGCGGCGAGTAGCGGCAGCAGGAACATCGACAGGACTTCGGCCAGCCGGAAATGGAAGGCGGAGCGGCTGGTTTCGCGCTGCACGGGATCCGAATGATCGTTGCGCCCGATCCTGGCGAGCTCGGGCAGCGTCAGCTCCAGATTCTTGTCGCCGCGCTTGCGGAACTGCTCATATTTGGGGAGCGGGATCGGCAGATTGTGCGTGTTGAACGTCAGCACGCGCGGCACCGGCGAGTTCTTGTCGCGGTGGACCAGCGTGCCGTTGGTCAGCTTGAAGATGATCGTGTCGGGATCGTCGGAGCGCAGGAACTGGCCCTTTTCGGCGGTGACCGCGAGCGGGCTGCCGTCCTTGGTGATCATCTGGACGAAGATGCCCTTCAGATCGCGGCCCTCGTTCTGGCTCGATTCGATCCGGAGCGTCATCTTGGGGCCGAAACTGGTGAACTCGCCCACCTTGATCGACGCGCCGAGCGCGCCCGAACGCAATTCGAAGCGGAGCTGCTCGTAATTGTAGCGCGCCCAGGGCTGGACGAAGCCGACGATCGAGAAATTGAGCAGCGCCAGTGCGATCGCATACATGTACGGCACCTTCAGGAGCCGTGTGTAGCTCATGCCCACCGCGCGCAGCACGTCGAGCTCGGACGAGGTGGCGAGGCGGCGAAAGGCAAGCAGGACGCCCAGCATCAGCCCGATCGGGATACCCAGGCCCAGATATTCGGGAAGCAGATTGGCGAGCATGCGCCAGACGACGCTCACCGGCCCGCCCTCGGTCGCGACGAACTCGAAAAGGCGGAGCATGCGGTCGAGCACCAGCAGCATCGCCGAGATCAACAGCGTCGAGATCAGCGGAACCGCGATCAGCCGCGCCATATAGCGATCGATCGAATTCATTGCGTCCCGACGGGTGCCTACTCTGTTCGCCAGCGCCGTGAACGCGCGCGATTAAAGCGCAAGCCTATACGCTCGGTTCCCTGCCGCGCCAGCCCGAAAGTGTCGAAACGCGCTTTAGCGGCCCGGATAGCTGCTTGCCGGCGCGACGGGTGCGCCCACCGGATTGAGCTTCGCCGCGTCCGGATCGACCATCGGCGCCGATGCTGCTGCCTGGGCTTCCCGGCGCTTATATTCTTCCGCGCGGAGCTTTCTCTCACCGGCGCGCGGATCCGCGTCGTACTGGCGGCGTGCCTCGGCGAGTATCTCGGCGAACTTTACGAGCTTGCCCGATTCAATGCCCTTGACCATGTCGTCGGTGAGCCGGGTCAGCATCTGCTTGAATATCAGCCGGCGCGGTAGCGAACTGTCGGAATCGCCCGGCAACCTGGCACGATTGACTTCGGTATCTACCCGCAGCCTGGTCTGCGCGCCCCCCGCCAGCGGTTCGAAACGGATATGGACGCGAACCAGCTGCTCGCCGCCCTGGTTCAGGCGGAAGTCGATTTCCTTGGAATCGGTGCTGACCACCATCGGCCGCACCTTGCGCGCTTCGTCCAGGGCGGAATTTCGCATCCCGCTTGGCGAGTACCCATAGATGCCGGATTCGTCGGGATACATGAACTGGGCCGCGGCGGTCTGGTTGAAGACGAGGTCGAAGCCGCGCCACGTATCGTGCGGCGTCGCGTTCACGGTGCGGACGACTTCCGCGCCGCTATAGGTGGAGGCGACGTAATAACCGCCGCCGCCGATCACCGCGGTCCCGATCAGCAATTCCCGGATCATCGCCCCACTCCGCCTTGCCGGAGCACCTTTTCCCATGGACGGCGTAAACAAGATCCTACCGTGGGGTGACGGATTTGCGACGACAGCGTATGGCGCGGCGATGCATTTCCTCGATCAAGCAAAGATTTTCGTCCGCTCGGGCGCCGGCGGCCCCGGCGCGGTCAGCTTCCGGCGCGAAAAGTTCATCGAATATGGCGGCCCGGACGGCGGCAATGGCGGCAAGGGCGGCGACATCATCTTCGAAGCCGTGGCCGGCCTGAATACGCTCATCGACTTCCGCTACACCCAGCATTTCCGGGCGCCGCGCGGGCAGGGCGGCTCGGGCAGCAACCGCACCGGCGGCGGCGGCGACGATCTGGTCATCAAGGTGCCGGTCGGCACCCAGGTGCTCGCCGACGACGACGAGCGCTCGCTGCTGGTCGACCTGACCAAGGTGGGTGACCGGATCGTCTTTCTGCGCGGCGGCGACGGCGGCCGCGGCAATGCCAGCTACAAGACCTCGACCAACCGCACCCCGCGCCAGCACGGCACCGGCTGGCCCTATGAGGAAGCCTGGGTGTGGCTGCGGCTCAAGCTGCTCGCCGATGCCGGGCTGGTCGGGCTGCCCAATGCCGGCAAGTCGACCTTCATCAACCAGGTGACCAATGCCCAGGCCAAGGTCGGCGCCTATGCCTTCACCACCACGCGTCCGCAGCTCGGCGTCGTCCGCCACAAGATGCGCGAGTTCGTCGTCGCGGACATTCCCGGCCTGATCGAGGGCGCTGCGGAAGGCGCGGGGATCGGCGACCGTTTCCTTGGCCATATCGAGCGCTGCCGCGTGCTGCTCCATCTGGTCGACGCCAATGACGCCGATGTCGCGGAGAGCTACCGCATCGTCCGCGACGAGCTGGAAGCGTACGGCGCGGGCCTCACCGACAAGAAGGTGGTCGTCGCGCTAAACAAGATCGACACGCTCGACGACGAACTGATCGCCGCGCTCTCCGCCGAACTCGAGGAAGCCAGCGGCGCCGAAGTGATCCCGGTCTCGGCCGCCGCGGGCACGGGGGTCGACTGGGTGCTCGACAAGCTGCTCGAAGCGATCGGCGAGGGCGCCAGCACGGTGAGCGCGGACGACGAGGGCGAAGACGAGATCCAGTGGTCGCCGGTGTGAGTCATGTCGTCGAGATCGATTGTTCGGGCGTGACCTCCGAAAACGAGTTCTGGCAGCGCTATCTTGATGCGGTCCCACCCGAAGGTGCCGAAATCTTCGGACGTAATCTCGATGCCTTTTGGGATGCTGTCGAGATTGGCGGACCTGGCTGGCCTCGCGGCGCAGAGCTCGTCTTCCGCGGAAGCGGTGCGCTCGCATCACTGCGCCGCGCGGACGGTGAGCCGTTTCTGGGCGCGATCGCGCAGATTGCCGCCGAAGCAACGCGGACAAGGATCACGCTGGCCTGATAGCCACATTTGCCGCGACCCAGATGTGATCGACATTGGCGTCGGCGCGGCGTGACGCTAACGCAGGCTTCCATGCCCCTCTTCCCGCTCACCTCTTGTCCGCGCCTGATCGTCAAGATCGGCTCGGCGCTGCTCGTCGATCCCGATGGCGGCGTTCGGCGGGAATGGCTCGAGGGGATCGCTGCCGATATCGCGGTGCGTTGCCGCGCGGGCCAGCAGATCGCGGTCGTCTCGTCAGGCGCGATCGCGCTGGGAGCACGGCGGCTGGGGCTCCCCAAGGGCGGACGCGCCAGCCTTGAAGACGCGCAGGCTGCAGCCGCCACCGGCCAGATCGCGCTCAGCCAGGTCTGGGCCGAGACCCTGGGCGCGAACGGCCTCACCGCCGCGCAGATGCTGGTGACGCTCGACGATCTCGAGGACCGCCGCCGCTATCTCAACGCCTCGGCCACGCTCGACCGGCTGCTCGGCCTCGGTGTCGTGCCCGTGCTCAACGAGAATGACAGCGTCGCGACCGAGGAGATCCGCTTCGGCGACAATGACCGCCTCGCTGCGCGTGTCGCCCAGGCGGCGGGCGCGCAGGGCGTGGTGCTGCTGAGCGACGTCGACGGGCTCTACGATCGCAACCCCGCGCTCCCCGGCGCGGTGCATATCGCCCGGGTCGAGCGCATCGACGGCGCGATCGAGGCGATGGCCGATCGCGGGTCGAGCTCGGGGATGGGATCGGGCGGGATGGTCTCGAAGATCGCCGCCGCGCGCATCGCCAACGCCGCCGGGGCGCATCTCGCCATCGCCTCGGGCCGCGTCGAGCACCCGCTCTCCGCCGAGGCGCGTCATAGCTTGTTCGTCGCCGAGAAGGCGGCCCCGGCGCGCAAGGCGTGGCTGGCCGGCGGGCTCACCGCGCGCGGTACGATCCATGTCGACGCCGGCGCCGCCCGGGCGCTGGCGCAGGGCAAGAGCCTGCTCGCCGCCGGTGCCGTGCGGGTCGAGGGCAGCTTCGTGCGCGGCGACCTGGTGGTGATCTCGGGGCCCGACGGAGCGCAACTCGCCCGCGGCCTCGCCGAATATCCCAGCGACGATGTCGCGCGCATCGTCGGCAAGCGCAGCGACGAGCATGCCGAGATTCTCGGTTACGCGCCGCGCTCGACCTTGGTCCATCGCAGCCATATGGCGCTGCTATGAGCATTATCGCCATCACCGGAGGCACCGGTTTCGTCGGATCGCGCCTGATCGCGCTCGCGGTGGAGGCCGGACACAAGGTCCGCGCGCTCACCCGGCGCGAGCAGATCGAGCGCGAGCATATCAGCTGGGTTCGCGGCGACCTGGAGAACCAGGCCGCGCTTGCCAGCCTTGCCGAGGGTGCGGACGCCGTCATCCATGTCGCCGGCGTCGTCAACGCGCCCGATCGCGCGGGCTTTGCGCGCGGCAATATCGAGGGCACGCGCAATATGCTCGCCGCCGCCGAAGGGGCAGGGGTCAGGCGTTTCGTCCATGTCTCGTCGCTCGCCGCGCGCGAGCCGGAAATGTCGGCCTATGGCTGGTCGAAGGCCGAGGGCGACAAGCTGGTCGAGGATTCGCTGCTGGAAACCAGCATCGTCCGGCCGCCGGCGATCTACGGCCCGGGCGATATGGAGATGCTCGAGCTGTTCAAGCTGGCCAAGAAGGGCGTGGCGCTGCTGCCTCCGGGCGGGCGCATCTCGGTGATCGAGGTCGGCGACCTCGGCCGGCTGCTGCTCGCGCTTGCGGTCACCGACCGTTTCCATGCGACATTCGACGCCGATGACGGCGTTTCCGGCGGCTGGAGCCACAAGGAGTTCGCCCAGGCGATCGGCACGGCGGTGGGCAAGCGCGTTGCCGCCTTCGCGCTGCCGCGGCCGCTGCTGATGGCGGGTGCGCATCTGGATCGGCTGGTGCGCGGCGACGGCGCGAAGCTCACTCCCGATCGCGTCGCCTATTTCTGTCATCAGGACTGGGTGATCGACGCGGCGAAGCGCCCGCCGGCCAATCTGTGGACCCCCCAGGTCGAGACCGAGGCGGGTCTTGCCGCGACGGCGGCCTGGTATCGCCAGCAGGGATTGCTCTAAATCGGATCGACATTCGAGGACCGATCGGCTTCGCTTTGCTCATCGTCACCCCGGCCCTGTGCCGGGGTCCACTCTGCCGGGCGCGAGCCGTACCAAGCTCGGTCGGTTCAGTTGGTTGCTTGGTGGGCCCCGGCACCGGGCCGGGGGGGCGGGAAGAGAACTGAGGCGCCCGCCGAGCTAGCTTGCAAAGTAGGATTTGCTCTGCTTGCCTTCACATATGCTGCCCGCAATCCGCGCTTCTTCGTTCCTGTCCGTCGTGGCATGTCGGCCGTATCGGGCGACGCCGTTTTTTCACATAGCAGGCGTCAACTTTGTCAACTTGCGCAGCGGCATCGCCCCCTCAGCGGCGCCTTTCCGCCGCATTCGTTTGGCACGTACCATCGATCGCTTTAAGGACCCCGCCCTATGACCGACCGCGCTGAAATCTTCGAGACCGTCGCCGCCCTGATCGAGCCGTTCAACAAGAAGGGCGTCGCGCTGGGCGACAGCACCACCTTTGCCGGCGATCTCGAATGGGACAGCCTGACGGTCATGGATTTCGTTGCCGCGATCGAGGACGAGTTCGACATCATCATCACGATGAACATGCAGGCCGAGATCGAG
>CBIHNZ010000022.1:0-81855 GCA_966211615.1 uncultured Sphingomonas sp. | reverse complement strand
ACCGTCGAATCGTTGAGCACCAGATCGCCGTCGACCAGCACCGGGATGCGGCGCAGCGGACTGACCCGGGTGAATTCCTCGGTGCCGTAGAAGGGCACGATCGGGTCCATCTCATAGTCGACGCCCTTGTGATCGAGCGCTACGAATACCTTGCGGGCATAGGGCGAGACATGATTGCCAACGATCAGCATGGAACCCCCTGAAAGCGACTATCTCCGATCCCGGATCAGAGCTCTATCTCGAAAAAGCGTACCGGGCCATCACCCTCCTCCCACACCGGGTCGCACTTGGCGGCCTCGATGAGGAAGGCGGTCAGGCTGGGCGCCAGCACCCGCCGTTCGTCTTCGTCGCTACCCGTCAGGATGATCTGGCCATAGGTGCCGCCCGGGACCGGCGACAGATCGACCGCATAGGCATTTCCTCCACCATCTATCGCAAACGGAAACCAGCCACGCCGCCAATATTCGCGCGCGACCGGCGGATCGCCAGCGCGCGGCGTGATGCAAAAATTGGGATCGTCGTCCGCGTCCCAGTCGTCGATCATATCATCCCAGCTGCGATAGTCATCGACCGCCTTTGAAAGCGGGACGAATTCATATCCCCGAACAGCGGGGTCACAATCGTGCCAGGCGCCGGGTCCGCGATATCACCAATGTCTGTCTGCCCGTCCGCGCGCAGATAAAGCGCGCGCAGATCGTCAGGCAGGCGAAAGCCGATCTCCGCCTCGGCAGCCGCAATCGCCGCCTCGGTCGCCGGCGGATGAAAATGCACCTCCGCGGCAAAGCCCAGGCCGCGCAGAAAGGCGAGCCACGTCTCGAAAGCCGATTGAAAATCGTCACTCATTTTGTTCCCCTTTCGTACCATTTTTCCTAGGGGCACATCGCGATCATGGGAACCGGCGAACCGATCAGAAATCTCCGGATTGGACATTGTTTGCCTGGGAAACCGCTCCGCCAACACCATTGCCCACGCCTATGCACCAGTAGCGATCGCATGGGTTGGTCCAGCGCGTGTGTCGGGCTAGGACAGACCGCATGACCGCGAAACGAACCGGGGGCCGGATCCTCGTCGACAATCTGGTCGCACAGGGCTGCGACCGCATCTTCCACGTGCCGGGCGAGAGCTTCCTCGCCGTGCTCGACGCGCTGCACGACACGCCCGAGATCGATGTCGTGACCTGCCGCCAGGAAGGCGGCGTCGGCTTCATGGCATGCGCCGACGGCGCGATGACCGGGCGGCCCGGCATCGCCTTCGTCACGCGCGGGCCGGGTGCGACCAACGCCTCGATCGGCGTGCATGTGGCGATGCAGGATTCGCAGCCGATGATCCTGTTCATCGGCGATGTCGACCGAGGCATGCGCGACCGCGAGGGCTTCCAGGAAGTCGACCTCCCCGCGATGTTCGCCCCGCTCGCCAAATGGGCGACGCGGATCGAGGACGCGCGGCGTATCCCCGAATATGTCGCGCGGGCCTATGCCACCGCGATGAGCGGACGGCCCGGCCCGGTGGTGATCGCGCTGCCCGAGGACATGCTGTGCGATGTCGTCGAGGCGGCCGATCGCGGCCATCTGAACCCGCCGCCGCAGCTTCCCGACGTGGCGCATGTCGTCGAGGCGGTCGAGTATCTCGCCCGGGCCGAGCGACCGATCGCGATCGTCGGCGGCGCGCGCTGGACGCGGCAGACCGGGCAGGAATTCGCCAAGTTCGCCGAAAGCTGCGGGCTTCCGGTCGCCACCGCGTTCCGGCGCCAGGATGCCTTTCCCAACACCTCTCCGGCCTGGGCGGGCAATCTCGGCTATGGCCCCAATCCCAAGCTCGTCCAGCGGATCAAGTCGGCCGACCTGCTGCTGGTGATCGGCGCCCGGCTCGGCGAGGCGACCACCGACGGCTATACGTTGATCACGCCCGAGCATCCGGGACAGATGCTGATCCACGTCCATCCCGATCCGAACGAGCTCAACAGCGTCTATGAGACCGACTGGCCGATCTGCGCCGATCCGTTCGAATTCGTCTGGGAGCTCGTCCACGCCGCCCAGCGCAACAATGCCGAGACGTCGACCCCGCTCCCGCAATTCGCCGGTGCCGAGGCGCATGCCGAGTGGCTCGACTGGTCGACCCCCAAGCCGCGCGATGGCGTCGCGCTCGATCTCGGCCAGTGCGTGCTCGCGATGCGCGAGGCGATGCCGGCGGACACGATCATCTGTAACGGCGCGGGAAATTTCTCGGGCTGGTGGCACCGCTATTGGCGCTACGGGCCCCAGCCCTCGCAGCTGGCCCCCACCGCCGGCGCGATGGGCTATGGCGTTCCCGCCGCGGTCGCCGCGGCGCTGCGCGCACCCGATCGCCAGGTCGTCGCGGTCGCCGGCGACGGCGATTTCCTGATGAATGGCCAGGAGCTCGCCACCGCGATCCAGCACGATGCGAACATGCTCGTCATCGTGGTGGACAACTCCACCTATGGCACGATCCGCATGCACCAGGAGCGCGAATATCCCGCGCGCCTGTCCGGCACCGCGCTCAGGAACCCTGATTTCGCCGCGCTGGGCCGCGCCTATGGCGCCTGGGCCGAGACGGTCGAGACGACCGAGCAGTTCGCCCCCGCCCTCGCCCGTGCGCTCGATCAGCCGGGCGTGAAGCTGCTCCACCTCAAGACCGAGGTGGAGTTCATCACTCCAGCAACCACGATCTCCGCGATCCGGAACCGCTGACCAAAGGGTCGTCGGGCTGGGCGACGCGCAGCGCCCGGCCCTCCAGCGGCACGCCGGTCAGCCGGTCGACCACCATCGGTTCGACCAGCTTGCCGGTCTCCTCGTCGACCAGGCGGCTCGTGCCGCCCTCGCCATTATAGGTGCGGCCCCATTCGCCGATGACGTGGAGCACCGGCAGGAAATCGCGCCCCGCCGCGGTCAGCACATATTCGTCGCGCGGCGGCCGCTCGCTGTAGCGGCGCTTCTCCAGCACGCCCGCCTCGGTCAGCGCGCGCAGCCGGGCCGTCAGGATGTTCGGCGCGATCTTGAGACTGGTGCGCAACTGGTCGAACCGGGTCATCCCCAGGCTCACGTCACGCAGGATCAGCATGCTCCACGCGTCGCCGACCCGCGCCAATCCACGGGCAACCGGGCAGACCGTCAAATTTTCTTCTCTCTTGTCCATTGCATAATGATAGTGAGTTACTATTAAAATGCAAGCGACTCGCTTCGGGGCCGCATGGAGACATGAAATGAGCAACTCTTCCCTCGGCACTGCCCTGATCACCGGCGCTTCGACCGGCATCGGCGCGGTCTATGCCGATCGCCTGGCCCGCCGGGGCCATGACCTGATCCTCGTCGCCCGCGACGCCGGCCGCATGCAGGCGCTGGCCGAAAAGCTGCGCGCCGAAACCGGCCGCACCGTCGAGGTCGTCCCTGCCGACCTGACCGACGGCGACGATCTCGATCGCATCTCGAAGCGCCTGGCGAGCGACACTGCGATCACCCTGCTGGTCAACAATGCAGGCATGTCGCTGAACGGCGGGCTGCTCGACAACGAGGCGCCGCAGCTCGAGCGCATCATCACGCTCAACGTGACCGCGCCCACCCTGCTCGCTTCGGCCGCCGGCAAGGCGTTCAAGGCGCGCGGCAAGGGCGGGATCATCAACATCGCCTCGGTGCTGGCGCTCGCCCCCGAGGCGTTCGACGGCGTCTATAGCGGCACCAAGGCCTATCTGCTCAACCTGTCGCTCTCGCTGACGAACCAGCTCGCGGAGAGCGGCGTGCGGGTCCAGGCCGTCCTGCCGGGCGCCACGCGCACCGAGATCTGGGAGCGGTCGGGCAAGGATGTCGACAGCTTCCCGCCGGAGATCGTGATGGACGTCAACGACCTGGTCGACGCATCGCTGCTCGGCTTCGATCGCGGCGAGACCGTCACCATCCCGCCGCTCGCCGACGAAGGGCAGTGGGACGCCTATCACCAGGCGCGCCTCGCGCTCGGACCGAACCTCTCGCGCCGCGACGTCGCCCCGCGCTACCGCGAGACCGCCGACGCGTGAACCAATCGCGCCACGGGAAGTTGGTTGCCGGGGTGGCGACCATCTTCCCGCGGGTGCGGCCGAATGCCCTTGGTGATATTGTGCCGGGAGCAGGAGGAGCAGGGTGCACTGGCGATCGGTACATCTCGGCAAGCGCGGAGACCGTCTCCGCATCGACGGAGTCCATGTGTGGGAGGAGCAGTGGCGCTGGGTCGAGCGCCGCACCGTCTACCTTCCCCACCCGCTGCATACGACGGAGAGCTTCTCCTTCATGATCTGCGAGGTCGGCAGCATGCGAAACCCGGTGCGCTTCGCGGCCGGCCAGGTCGGCCCGAACCTCTGGGCCTTCTACGTCGAGGATTGATCGCGTCTTACCCGTGAAAAGGGCCGCCCCCGTTCCCCGGAGCGGCCCTTTTTCGCTTTCGGGTGCGCGGCGTCAGATATCGTCGCCGAGCGCGCCCTTGACCTTGCCGATCGTCTGTTCGGCCTTGCCCTTGATTTCCTGCGCGGCACCTTCGTCACGGGTGTCGGGGTCGTCGCTGTGCTGCTTGATCTTGCCGATCGCCTCGTTGACGTTGCCCTTGATCTTGTCGGTAAGCTCACCCATGACTTTACTCTCCTGGCCGCGAGCCGGTGCTTGGTCGCACCCGGTTCGTTCAATGAAAACAACGGCTCGCGCCGGGCGGGGTTCCATAAATGCCCGATATCATTGCCGAACATTATGAGCGCAACGCGCACGCGTTCGATTCCGCGCGCCGCGGACAGTTCACCGAAAAGCCCTGGCTCGACCGCTTCCTGCTGGGCGTTCCCAGGGGGGGCCGGATCCTCGATCTCGGCTGCGGCGGCGGCGAGCCGGTCGACCGCTACCTGATCGATCGCGGCCATAAGTTGACCGGCGTCGATGCGTCCGAAACCATGATCGGCCTCGCCCGCACCCGATTCGCGCGGCACCACTGGCTGAAGGCGGACATGCGCGCGGTGCCGGTCGACGGCCCGTTCCACGGAGTGCTCGCCTGGGACAGCCTGTTCCACCTCGGCCATGCCGATCAGGCCGCGGTGATCGCCCGCGCCGCCGCCTGGCTCGCACCCGGCGGGATGTTCCTGTTCAACACCGGCCCGGCGCGCGGCGAAGTCACCGGCTGCCAGTTCGGCGAGCCCCTCTATCATGCGAGCCTCGACCCGGCCGAATATCGCGCGCTCTTCGCCGAGCTCGGGCTGATGGAAATCGCCTTCGCACCCGACGACCACGCGACGGGCGGGCGCTCGGTCTGGCTAGCGCGCAAGGCGGATTAGTCTGCCCCGGCTCGGACCCTTGCCGGCCCGTGTCGATTCATACCCAATTCACTCGAATCCCATCATCGTACCCAGGAGCATTCAGCGGAAAAAATCGGGGGGAAGAATGGGGAACTGGACTCGCCGCGCGTTCATGGGAACGATCGCCGCCGGCGCGATATCGGGGCCGCTCGGGGCCGCCGTCACGCTCGAAGACGGGATCCAGGCAACGGTCGATGCCTTCGTGAAATCGAGCGGCTTCAACGGCGTCATTCACTTCGTCCGGAACGGCAAGCCCCTCTTCTTCCAAGCCTTCGGCATGGCAGATGTCGAGGCCGGACGCCGCGCGGCATTCGATACGCTCTATCCGATCGCCTCGATCTCCAAATGGTTCACCTCGGTCACGGTGCTGCGACTGGCCGATCAGGGCAAGCTCCGCCTCGACGCGAGCCTTTCCGACTATCTCAAGACCTATCGTGCCGATACCGGAGCGAAGGTGCAGCTCAGGCATCTGCTGTCGAACGCCAGCGGCATTCCCAACGGCTTCAGTGCGGTGCTGAAGACCGACCCCGATCTCTGGACGAAACCGTTCACCACCGAGCAGGCCGTCAAGGCCTTCTGCTCGGGTGACCTCGCATTCGAGCCAGGCAGCCGCTTCTCCTATGATTTTACCAACTGGATCCTCGTCAAGGGCATCGTCGAGGCGGTGACCGGCGAGGAGTTCACGCAGACCGTCGACCGGCTGACACTCGCGCCTCTGGGCCTCAAGACCATCCTTCCGGCCTATTCACCAGAGGCGCGCAGCCGGGTTGCCGCCGGCTATGCTTCGCTCGATCCGCCGGTGCGCAAGATGTTTCCCCAGAGCGTCTATACGGTCGCATCGGGCGGCTATTGCGGCACCGCCGCCGATCTTGTCCGCGCGGCCCAGGGTGTCTACGGTTCGCCCTTGCTGAGCGCCAGCGCCCGCGCGGCATTAAGGAGGGTGCTCGTGCCCGAGGAATCCTATGCGCTTGGCGGCCGGATCCGATCGGTGAAGATGGAAGGCGGCGCCCATGCCTTCGCCTGGGAGACCGGGCGTGTCGACGGCTATCGCTCTCTGCTGGCGCACCGGCTGGACGGCGATTCCACGCTCGTCCTGCTCAACAATACGAGCATCGGCCAGAAGGACATTGATCTCTTCGCGGACGCTCTGCTGGCCGCCGGATAATCCCCGCGAAAAAGCCGCCAGCCTCTCGGCCGGCGGCTTTCCATTGTGGGTGCAACGCCGGTTTAGGCGAAGCGGACTTTCGTGCTGCGGCGGCGCATCGCCGCGCCGACCAGGCCGAAGCCGCCGATCAGCATCGCCCAGGCCGCTGGCTCGGGAACCGGGGTCACGACGAGCGAGGCATTGTCGAAATATTGCGAGGTCACGCCGCGGCCCGGCGCGAAGAGGCGCGTCGCCTGGAGCGAGATCGTGTGCTGGCCCGCCGACAGGTTGGTGGTGAATTCCAGCGTGCTGCGCAGCGTCGCCGGGCCGGCGCCCACGCCGGGGAACTCATAGCTGTCCTTCACTACGCCATCGAGCAGGACGCTGACCAGACCGAGGCCGAACGAACCACTCATGCTGTTGAACTGCGCCGCGACATCGGCCGAGAAGCTGGCAAGGCCGGCGGTGGCGAGCGTGAACATCTGCGAGACGCCGCCGCCTTCCTGCGGACCCGAGCCATAAGGCGGAAGATACTTGCCCGCGTTCAGGAACAACGCATCCGAGGCGCCCGAGCCCGTGACGTTGAACGAAGTCACCGATGCGCTCTGCGGCGCAGGCGCGCCCGGCAAGCTAGGCAGCTCGGCGATCGTGCCGTTCGGCGTGGTGTACGAAGTCCAGCCGGTCAGGCCCGATTCGAAATTGCCGTTGGTGAGGACTTCCTGCGCCTGAGCCGAGACAGCCGAGAAAGTAAGTGCAGCGACGCACGCAAGCTTAGTGATAGTAGCGACCACCTGTAATCCCCCTAATTTTTGGACAGTGACGCGCGCATGCCAAAGTAACTATTCCGCCTCATGGCAAAATAGTTACGAACCTCGCATGGCTGATCGCCCAGACTTCAGCGACCGTCCCGATTTGAATTATTCGTCCAAAATGACAGGTTGATGATATTTTCATGTTTCCTGCGAGACGTCCCGTTCCGGGACATGCATATGCCTGCAGAAATGCCGCTAATCGGCTGAAATCACGAGGGCGAGCCGGCCGTGCCGGCCCGCTCCGATCAGCCCTTGGTCACGGCCGCCAGGAACGCCATCACGGCTTTCCACGCATCTTCCGCGCCGTCTGGATTCTTGGCGCGCAGCAACGTCGAGGAACCGTGCACGCCGCCCAGCCTGGGAACGAACTGTTCCTTGCCTGCCACCGGCACGGCCTTGAGGATCTCGCGCGCCGCGTCGACTTCCTTGCCGTCCTGCGCCGAGGTGACGAACACCGGCGCCTTTACGCCCGCCGCCGCCTTGGCGATCATCGTCTTGTCGTCGAAATATTCGCCTGGCGAGAAAGCCAGCACCGCCTTCACGTCGGGACGCTCGGCGGCGAGCACGAACACCAGCGACGAGGAATAGCTGCTGCCCCACAGGATGATCGGCAGCTTCTGTGCCTTGGCCCAGTCGAACGCCGCCTCCAGATCGGGCTTGGCGTCCAGATAATCCGCCGACTTGCCGAGCGCCCTCACCGTCTCGTTGACGCCGAACAATTCGCCGCCCGCGCGCTGGTCGATCCGCAGCGACGAATAGCCTGCCTCCGCCAGCCGCGGCGCGATCAGCGCATATTCGTCCTTGCCCGACCCCGCCTGGTGGAAGAGCAGGATCAGCGCCTTGGGGTCTGCCGCCTTGGTATAGACTCCGGCAATCTTGACGCCGTCCTTGGCGGCCAGCGTCACCGGCTCGGCGGAGATCGGCCCGGCATTGACCGGCTGCTGCGCCGGCTGGCGCGGATGGCAGGCGCCGAGCGCGAGCAGCACCGCCGCGGCGGCCACCGCGCCGCGCATCAGATCAGCCCCGCGAGCGGGCTCGACGGATCGGCGTACATCCGCCTGCCCATCCGCCCGGCGCGATAGGAGAGCCGCCCGGCCTCCACCGCCGCCTTCATCGCCGCCGCCATCAGGATCGGATCCTTGGCCTCGGCGATCGCGGTGTTCATCAGGATGCCGTCGCAGCCCAGCTCCATGCCGACCGCCGCGTCCGATGCGCTGCCCACGCCGGCATCGACCAGTACCGGCACCTTGGCCCCCTCGACGATCAGGCGGATCGTCACCCGGTTCTGGATGCCCAGCCCCGAGCCGATCGGCGCCCCCAGCGGCATGATTGCCACCGCGCCGACATCCTCGAGCCGCTTCGCCGCGATCGGATCGTCGACGCAATAGACCATCGGCTTGAAGCCTTCCTTGGCCAGGATCTCGGTCGCGCGCAGTGTCTCGACCATGTCCGGATAGAGCGTCCGCGCCTCGCCGAGCACTTCGAGCTTCACCAGCTCCCAGCCGCCCGCCTCGCGCGCCAGCCGCAATGTGCGGATCGCCGATTCGGCGTCGAAACAGCCCGCGGTATTGGGGAGATAGGTGACCTTCTTGGGATCGATATAGTCGGTCAGCATCGGCGCCTTGGGATCGCTGACGTTCACCCGCCGCACCGCGACCGTGACGATCTCCGCGCCCGATGCCGCGACCGCGGCGGCATTCTGCTCGAAATCCTTGTACTTGCCGGTGCCGACGATCAGCCGCGAGCGGAAGGTCTTGCCCGCGACGCTCCAGCTGTCGTCGTCGATCGGGCGGGCATGATCGCCGCCCCCGACGAAATGGACGATCTCGAGCTCGTCGCCGTCGTCGACGATCACCTGGCCCAGCGTCGAGCGCGGCACCACCTCCAGGTTGCGCTCGACCGCAATCTTCTCGGGCACCAGCCCCAGCGTCTCGGCAAGCTGCGTGATGGTCAGGCCCGCGGCGACACGCTTGTGCTCGCCGTTGACGGTGATGGAGACGGTGCCGTCGATGTGCATAACAACTGCCTTGGGAATTTGATCGGGGACGCGCGCTCATATAGGGAGGGCCGCGCTCCGCCCGCAACCGAAAGGCTTGGCTTTGGCCGACACGATCTACGTCCTGAACGGCCCGAACCTCAACCTGCTGGGCTTGCGCGAGCCCGAAATCTACGGGCACGACACGCTGGACGACATCGCCGGTCAGTTGGAAGACCGCGCCCGGGCGCTCGATCTCGAGATCGACATGCGCCAGTCGAATCACGAAGGGCATCTGATCGACTGGCTGCACGAGGCGCAGGCCTATGGTGCCAAGGCGGTGATTCTCAATCCGGGTGGCTACACCCACACCTCGGTCGCGTTGCACGATGCCGTGAAGAGCATCACGACGCCGGTGATCGAGGTCCATCTCTCCAACCCGCACGCCCGCGAGGAATTCCGCCACACCTCCTTTGTGGGGCGTGCCGCGCGAGGAACCGTGGCCGGGTTCGGGGCGCTTTCCTATATGCTTGCGCTTGAAGCCGCCGCGCGCTTCTGACAGAGGGCGCGGTTTCATCGAAATGAAGGGTCGCATGGCCGACAAGAACGACAAGACGGGAGCGATGCAGGTCGATATCGACCTGGTGCGTCAGCTCGCCGCCGTACTCGACGATACGCAGCTCACCGAAATCGAAGTGGAGGACGGCGAACGCCGCGTCCGCGTCGCGCGCACCGTGACGGCGGCGCCGATGCAGTACGCCACGCCCGCTTACTCCCAGGCGCCCGTCGCCGCGGCGCCGGCGGTCATCGAAGCCGCTCCCGCCGCCGCGGCGCCCTCTGCTGCGAACGCGGTCAAGTCGCCGATGGTCGGCACCGCCTATCTCGCCGCCAATCCCGAGGCGAAGAACTTCGTCGCGGTCGGCCAGAAGGTCTCGGCGGGCGATACGCTGCTGATCATCGAGGCGATGAAGGTGATGAACCCGATCCACGCCCCCGCCGCGGGCACGGTGAAGGCTATCCTCATCGAGAACGGCCAACCGGTCGAGTTCGACCAGCCTCTCGTAGTGGTCGAGTAAGGCACACTTGAAATGAGCCGCACCAGCCCGCTCCCCCACCCGGCCACCCAACGGCAGTATGTTTTGGGTGGCCGGGTGGGGGAGCGGGCTGGTGCCGCCTAGGAAAACAGAATGCCCGAAATCAAGAAGCTCCTGATCGCCAATCGCGGCGAAATAGCGTTGCGCATCCATCGCGCATGCCATGAGATGGGCATCAAGACGGTAGCGGTGCACTCCACCGCCGATGCCGACGCGATGCATGTGCGGCTGGCCGACGAGGCGATCTGCATCGGGCCGCCGGCGGCGAGCGAGAGCTATCTCAACATCCCCAACATCATCTCGGCCGCCGAGATCTCGGGCGCCGACGCGATTCACCCGGGCTATGGCTTCCTCTCGGAGAACGCCCAGTTCGCCGAGATCGTCGAGGCGCACGGCATCATCTTCGTCGGGCCCAAGCCCGAGCATATCCGCACGATGGGCGACAAGGTCGAGGCCAAGCGCACCGCGGGCGCGCTCGGCCTGCCGCTGGTTCCCGGATCGGACGGCGCGATCAGCGACGTCAACGAGGCCAAGGCGATCGCCAAGCGCATCGGCTATCCGGTGATCATCAAGGCGGCTTCGGGCGGCGGCGGCCGCGGCATGAAGGTCTGCGCGTCCGAGGACCAGCTCGAGACGCTGATGCAGCAGGCGGGCAGCGAAGCGAAGGCCGCGTTCGGCGACGCCACCGTCTATCTCGAGAAATATCTCGGCAATCCGCGCCATATCGAGTTCCAGGTGTTCGGCGACGGCAACGGCCATGCGATTCACCTCGGCGAGCGCGACTGCTCGCTCCAGCGCCGCCACCAGAAAGTGCTCGAGGAAGCCCCCTCCCCCGTGCTCGGCCCTGAGGACCGCGCGCGGATGGGCGGAATCGTCAGCAAGGCGATGGCCGATATGGGCTATCGCGGCGCGGGCACGATCGAGTTCCTGTGGGAAGATGGCGAGTTCTACTTCATCGAGATGAACACACGCCTCCAGGTCGAGCATCCGGTGACCGAGATGATCACCGGCATCGATCTGGTCCGCGAGCAGATCCGCGTCGCCGAAGGCCATGGCCTGTCGTGCCGCCAGGAAGACGTCCAGTTCCGCGGCCATGCCATCGAATGCCGCATCAATGCCGAGGATCCGCGCACCTTCGCCCCCTCGCCGGGCACTGTGAAGCAGTTCCACGCGCCGGGCGGCATGCATGTCCGCGTCGATTCGGGGCTCTACGCCGGCTACAAGGTGCCGCCTTACTACGACAGCATGATCGCCAAGCTGATCGTCTATGGCTCGACCCGCGAACGCTGCCTGATGCGCCTGCGCCGCGCACTTGAGGAGTTCGTGATCGAGGGGATGAAGACCACCATCCCGCTCCACCAGGCGCTGCTCGACGATCCCGATTTCCAGGCCGGCAACTACACGATCAAATGGCTCGAGGAATGGCTGGCGAAGCAGGACGACGCGGACTGATCCCCGGGGTGACGCCGGTCAGCCGAACAGCCATTGCCCCATCATCCGCCCGGGCAGGAAGGTGAAGAAGCCGGCGATCACCAGGGAAGCATAGACGATCGTCATGGTGCGCCGGTGCGCCGCGATATTGCCGCGCCGGGCATTGCGCACCGCGAGGGGCACGGAGGCGAGCACCAGCGCCGATAGCAGGTGGATCGGGCTGAACCCGCCCGTCACATAGTGCAGCCCGAAGCTGGAAGCGGCGGTCAGCAGCATCAGCACAGCCCAGATCCTTCCCAGCATCCGGTGCAGCCGGTCGCCCTTGCGGCGCGCGAGAAGATAGGCGCCCAAAGGGAGCGCCGGGATCACCGTCGCCAGATGGAAGACGAGCCATAGGTTCCGGTCGTCGGGCATCAACGTGCCAGCCACCGCCAGCCTGTGCGCCAAGGCCGAGAACAGCAGCACGAGCAACGCGAGGGCAGCGATCGTCAGGGCGAGGTCGCGGCGCGTGCGGACAAGCGGGACAGAAGCAGCGGTCATGATGTTTTCTCCGTCGGATTTCCCCTCGAGCCTGTCGCCGGCCCCTTCGCGGGCAAGGCGAAGCGCATGGCGGGTGCGGATAAATTCGTGGATGCGGCGACGGCATCCTGCCTGTACCGTTGGCGAAGCATGAACGGGACGCGTCCAACGGAACCGAAACGCGCGTTGGCGTTCGAGCTCGCCATCATGGCCGCCGCCGGCATGGTGGCGGCACTGATCGGCCCGTTCGGCAGCTTTGCCCTGCCGCTCGGCACGCGACTGGTAAACTGGCTGCTCTTCGCGCTGGGCGGCTATGCCTTTTTCCGCCCGGTCATCGCCAGCGCCGACGCGCTTTCCGCACAAAGCGGCATTCCCCGCTGGATCGCACTGTGCGCCGCAGTGGCGCTCGCCTCGCTTCCCACCACGCTGCTGGTCGCCTGGGCGATTACGGGGATGAGCCTGCCGCGACTGACGCTCGGCAGCCTGCTCGGCCTCTATGCGGAGGTGGTGCTGCTCGGCGCGGTGATAACGGCGATCCAGATCGCGCTCCGCTCCCGCGTGCCCGCCATGCCGTCAGCCGAACCGGCGCCGGCAACCCTCGAACCGGCACCATCGACATCGCCACGCGAACCCGCGCTGCTTGCCCAGCTCCCGCCTCGGATCGGTCGCGATCTTCTCTATCTGGGGAACGAGGATCACTATGTCCGCGCCTATACTCGCGACGGCGACACGCTGCTGCTGATGCGCATGCGCGACGCCGTGGAGGATCTGGCGCCGATCGAAGGCGCCCGTGTCCATCGCAGTTGGTGGGTCGCCCGGCACGCCGTGGCCGAAGTGCTTCGCCGCGACCGCGCAATGCGCCTGCGCCTCATCGACGGCCGCGAGGTTCCCGTGGCGCGCGCGATGGTGGCCGAGCTCCGGGCACGGGGCTGGTTCTCTTGACTAGGCCGGATCCGCCCGCGAATGGACAGCCATGAAAGCCGTCATCTATCACAACCCGCGCTGCACCAAATCGCGCGAGACGCTGGCGATCCTGAACGAGACGCCCGGCGTCGAGGTCGAGATCGTCGAATATCTCAAGACCCCGCCCAGCCGCGCGAAGCTGGCCGAGCTCTATGCCCGCGCCGGCATGACGCCGCGCGAAGGGCTGCGCATGGCGGAGGACGCCGCCCGGACGCTGAAGCAAGCATCGGGTAACGATATCCTCGACGCGATGGCCGCCGATCCGATCCTGATCGAGCGTCCGCTGGTCGAGACCGAGAAGGGCGTCCGGCTGGGACGGCCGCCGGAAAAGGTGCGGGAAATCCTCTAGGCTTTCGCGACGCGGCGCGCTCTGGCAAACTCCCTCCCATCGAGGGGGAAATCCTATGACGCGCCTGCTCACCGCCACCGCCGTTGCACTCGTTCTTGCCGTTCCGGTCTTTGCCCAGGTGAAGACGCCCGAACGACCCGCCACCGATCCGAAGAGTGTCACCTCCCCGGCCAACCCCGATGCCCGCGCCGTGCCGATCGAGGATATCGGTGCCTCGCGCAGCCTGGGCAGCTCGGCGTGGAGCATCGACGGCAAGCAGATCTTCGTCGCGACCAATCTTACCGGCCGCACGAATATCTGGCGCACCGATGCCGCGGGCAGCTGGCCGGTCCAGCTCACCCAGTCCGACGACACCCAGAGCGGTCTCGCCGCCTCGGCCGACGGCAAATATGTCTATTTCCAGCAGGATGTCGGCGGCAACGAATATCCCGACATCTATCGCGTGCCGGTGAATGGCGGCACGGTCGAGAACCTCACCAACTCGCCCGATCGCCGTGAGAGCGGCATGCTGGTCGGCCCCAGCGGCGGTCTGGTCGCGCTGTCGACCAAGCTCAAGTCCGAGGGCCAGGCGAACATCGCGGTGATGGACGCGAACGGCCAGGTCCGTGTGCTGACCAAGGAAGCCGACCCGCAATATAGCTGGACGGCGGTTGCCTGGATCGAAGGCGGCAAGGCGCTGATCGCCGACCGCGACCGGGTCGATTCCAAGGTTGGCGAGGTCTGGCGGATCGACGTCGCCACCGGCGCCGCGACCAAACTCATCGGCAAGGCCGACACGGTCTATGACGCCGTCGACGTCACGCCCGACGGCAAATGGTTCGCGGTCAACACCGACGAGGGCACCGGCCAGACCCATGCCGGCCTGTACGAGGTCGCGACCAAGCAGTGGAAATGGCTCAAGCCGACGCCATGGGAGCAACTCGCGAGCAGCTTCACCCGTGACGGCAAGGCGCTGATCTTCGGCACCAACGCCGACACGCGCAGCACGCTCTACAGATACGACCTGGCGACCGGCGCGGAGACCGCGCTGTCGATCCCGCCCGGCGTCAACTATCTCACCGGCAACGATCCGCGCTCGCCCGACGGACGCACGCTGCTGGTCAACCATTCGGGCGCCGACTCGCCGACCAACCTCTATCTCTACGATCTCGTCACCGGCACGTCGCGCCCGGCCACGCAGCTGGCGATCGCCAGCCTGACCCCCGCTGCGCTGCCCAAGTCCGATGTGGTGACCTACAAGAGCTTCGACGGCACGCTGATCAGCGCGATCGTCACCATGCCCGCCAATCTGAAGCGCGACGGCAGCAACCCGGCGATCGTCCTGCCGCATGGCGGCCCCACCGGCCAGGCGCAGGACGGCTACAGCCGCTATGCCACCGCCTTCGCCAGCCGCGGCTATATCGTGATCCAGCCCAATTTCCGCGGCTCGACCGGCTATGGCCGCGCCTTCCAGGATGCCAATTTCAAGGATCTGGGCGGCGGCGACCTGAAGGACACGGTCGCGGCCAAGGCCTTTCTCGTCGCCACCGGCTATGTCGACCCCAGGCGCGTCGGCATCTTCGGCGGCAGCTATGGCGGGTTCATGACGCTGATGGCGATCGGCCGCGCGCCCGACGAGTTCGCCGCCGCGGTCCAGTGGTTCGGCATCATCAACTGGCGGACGATGTACCGCGACCAGGACGAACTGCTGAAGGCCTATCAGCGCGGCCTGCTCGGCACGCCGGAGAGCGATCCAAAGGTCTATGACGCCGCCTCGCCGCTCACCTATATCCGCAACGCCAAGGCGCCCCTGCTGACGATCCAGGGCGAGAACGATATCCGCGTGCCGCGCGGCCAGGCCCAGGAGGTCAACGACATCCTCAAGGCCAAGGGCAATGTCGTCGAAACCGTCTTCTATCCAGCCGAAGGACATGGCTTTCAGAAGCGCGAGAACCAGCTCGATTCGCTCAAACGGACGGTCGCCTGGTTCGACAAATATCTGAAGCCGGCGGCGAAGTGACGCCAGCCTTCAGCGCGGGAAAACTACTAAAAACGCGCTCCGGTGACGCTGCTGGCTTGGGACAAACAAGTAACTTCCCAACCTTGAAGACTATGCTTACCATGCCCGTGATCTGCGAACGGGGAGCCGAAATCCGATGTCATCGCCATTACTTGCCGCCATTACCGCAGGGTTTCTGGTCGCGTCCGCTGCCCAGGCGCAGGACACTGCCGCGATCTCACCCGCCAGTGCCAATGCCCCGGCAAAGCCGGTCAAGGAAAAGAAGATCTGCCGAGGCATCGTTCCGACCGGCTCGATGATGGCCAAGCGCTTCTGCCTGACCAAAGCCGAATGGGAGGAATTCAATCGGCTGAATGACGAGGATCAGGACAAGGCGTTGTCCAAGCGGGTCAATGTCGTGCCGCCCACGACGCCCTGACCTTTCGTCCGGCCCTGCCAAAGCCGCCGGTACTCCATGACGCCGCGACCGATCAGCGTGCCGGGCTCCCGCCGGCCGCGACTTCAGCGGTGATATCCTGCTTGGTGCCGTAGAGCCGGATCGCCCGGCCATTCTGCGCGAGCACGTCGGCAGTCAGCCGCATCCAGCGCAGCTCGCCGTCGATCCGCCGGATCTGCGCGTCGAAGGTGAAGCTGCCGCAAGTCGCGATCGCCTCCGCGCGCAGCCGGTCGAGCAGCACCCGCGACTCGCCGACATACATCTCGACGATCGCGCGTCGGTCGAGCCGGGCGCCCAGCGGCAATCCGAACAGGTCGAACACGCCGCGCGACCAGCGCAGCGCCTCATTGGCCAGATCGCATTCCCACGAAGCCGGCAGCGGCGCGACCTCGCCCAGGCCCGTTTCGCGTCCTTGAAACGCCTCGATCCAGTGATGCGCTGCCACTATTCCGTTTTAGACTCCGCAGGTTAACCAGGCGTTAGATGCGTCCGCAGTCGACCGGCGCGGGCCGTCCGGCAAACCGGTCGCCGATCCAGTCCACCACCTCGGCTGCGGATCTTTTGCCGACGGAAACATGATCCCCCTTCTCGATCGGCACGAAGCGTAGCGCAGCGCCGCGCGCGCACAACCGGTCGACGAATGCGCGGGTCACTGCCGGCGCGACGATCGCGTCGGCCGACCCTTGCGCGATCAGCAGCGGCATGGTGAGCCCCTGCGGCGTCACCGAATTCTGCTGCATCAGCGCCGCCCAGCGCGGCGACGCGGCGAGATCCACCTTCCGCAGTTGATAGGCCAGCCGCATCATGCCGATCTTGGTGCGCAGCGCGAACCCGTCCAAGGTCACGCAATTGCGCGCGATCGCGCCGATCAGCTTGGCGGTGGCGGGCTTGACCACGCTGGTCAGCGGCACGCCGTACACTTTCGACCAGCTTTCGGCGGCATAGGCGGTCAGGAAGGCGCGGACCGCGGCATTGGTGCCCCCGGTCAGGTTCGCCTTGAGGTCGGTCGGCGGCGCCGCTGCCGCGACGCCGGCCAGCCGGAGCTCGGGTGCGTAGCGCGCCGCCAGCTTGCCCGCCCACAGCACCGAATAGGCGCCCTGCGATTCGCCCCATAATGCGTAGCGGTTGGATGCCTTCGCCACCGCCATGGCGCGCACCGCGCGCACCGAGTCGAGCACGCTGTGCGCGCTCGCCGCCCCAACCAGGAACGGGTGCGGGCCGGGCGCGCCCAACCCCTGATAGTCCGGCGCGGCGACGACATAGCCCGCGGCGAGCAGCGCGTTCAGCCCCGCGACCTGATCGAACAGTCCCGGCTTGTCGGAAAGGCCGCAGCCTTCGGCGATACCCGAGGCGCCATGCGCCCAGACCACCACCGGACGTCCACCCGCCGGCGCCGCCCCGATCGGCACGATCACCGCGCCGCTGACGATGATCGCACGCCCGTCCTTGTCGGTGGAGCGATAGCGGATGCGATAGGCGGCGGCGCCGTCCGGCGCGCCGCCGATCGGCATCGACGCCACCACGTCTCCGGGTGCCGCATGCGCGACGAAGGGTCCGGCGAGCATCGCGACGAGGATTGCGGCACATGCCGCGGCATGCCTTGCGAGCGTGAGAAGTCCGGCCATCTGGCTCTCCCTTTTCGGCGCCCCCGCCGGTCGGCGCGATCCTATCGCAACCCCTGCGATGCGCAAACACGGCACGCACCGGGGTGACGAAGCCCGTCACCCCCGCTAAGGGCTCGCGTCATGACTCAGATCACGCCCGAGATCGTCGCCGAACACGGCCTGTCGCCCGAAGAATATGAGCGCGTCCTGCACGCGATGGGCCGCGAACCCAATATTACCGAGCTCGGCATCTTCTCGGTGATGTGGTCGGAGCATTGCAGCTACAAATCGAGCCGCATCCACCTGAAGAAGCTCCCCACCGAAGGTCCCCAGGTCATCTGCGGCCCCGGCGAGAATGCCGGCGTGATCGATATCGGCGACGGCCAGGCGGCGATCTTCAAGATGGAGAGCCACAACCACCCGTCGTACATCGAGCCCTATCAGGGTGCGGCGACCGGCGTCGGCGGCATCCTGCGCGACGTCTTCACGATGGGCGCCCGCCCGGTGGCGAACATGAACGCGCTGCGCTTCGGCCGGCCCGATCATCCCAAGATGCGCCACCTGATCGCAGGCGTCGTCCACGGCATCGGCGGCTATGGCAATTGCGTCGGCGTGCCCACCGTGGGCGGCGAGGTCAATTTCCATCCGGCCTATGACGGCAATATCCTGGTCAACGCGATGACCGTCGGCGTCGCCGATCAGGACAAGATCTTCTATTCGGCCGCCTCGGGCGTCGGCAATTCGATCGTCTATGTCGGCTCCAAGACCGGCCGCGACGGCATCCATGGCGCCACCATGGCCAGCGCGGATTTCGGCGAGGATTCGGAGGAGAAGCGCCCCACCGTCCAGGTCGGCGATCCCTTCACCGAGAAATTGCTGATCGAGGCGTGCCTCGAGCTGATGGCATCGGATGCGATCGTCGCGATCCAGGACATGGGCGCTGCCGGCCTCACCTCCTCCTCGGTCGAGATGGCCAGCAAGGGCGGCGTCGGCATCGAGCTGATCATGGACGACGTCCCCCAGCGCGAAACCGGCATGACGCCCTATGAGATGATGCTGAGCGAGAGCCAGGAGCGCATGCTCATGGTCCTCAAGCCCGGCCGCGAGGAATTCGCCCAGGCGATCTTCGAGAAGTGGGAGCTCGATTTCGCGGTCATCGGCCATGTCACCGACACCGGCCGCATGGTGCTCAAGTGGAAGGGCGACACCGTCGCCGACATCCCGCTCGCCCCGCTCGCCGACGAGGCGCCGCTCTACGATCGCCCGCACGTGCCCACGCCGCCGCGGCCGCCGCTCGAGAATGTGCCCGAGAGCACCGACATCGCCGCGGACCTGCTCAAGCTGATGGCCTCGCCCGACATCGCCTCGCGTCGCTGGATCTGGGAGCAGTACGATCATATGGTCGGCGCCGACACCGTCCAGCGCCCGGGCGGCGACGCGGCGGTGGTCCGCGTCCACGGCACCGACAAGGGCCTGGCGATCACCACCGATTGCACCCCGCGCTACTGCTTCGCCGATCCGGTCGAGGGCGGCAAGCAGGCCATTGCCGAAGCATGGCGCAATCTCTGCGCGGTCGGCGCGACGCCGCTCGCGGTGACCAACTGCCTCAATTTCGCCAATCCGCAGCGCCCCGAGATCATGGGCCAGATCGTCGGCTGCCTCGAGGGCATGTCGGAGGCCTGCCGCGCGCTCGACTTCCCGATCGTCTCGGGCAACGTCTCGCTCTACAACGAGAGCAAGGCCACCGGTGGCGGCTCGGCGATCCTCCCCACCCCCGCGATCGGCGGCGTCGGCCTGCTCAAGGACTGGTCGAAGAGCTGCACGATCGGCTTCAAGGGCACCGGCGACATCATCATCGCGCTGGGCGAGCGCTCGGGCCATCTCGGCCAGTCGATCTGGCTGCGCGAAGTCCATGGCCGCGAGGAAGGCCCGCCCCCGCCCGTCGACCTGATGATGGAGCGCCGCGTCGGCGCGTTCGTCCGCAAGGCGATTTGCGGCGAGGCGATCACCGCCTGCCATGACGTCTCCGACGGCGGCCTCGCGGTCGCGCTGGCCGAGATGGCGCTGGCGTCGGACATCGGCGCGATCATCGATCAGCCTCAGCCGTTCGGCGTCGCCGGCTCGTTCTTCGGCGAGGATCAGGGCCTCTATGTCGTGACGGTGAAGGACGAGGCCCTCGCCGATTTCCTCGTCGCCGCGGACAATGCCGGTCTCGCCGCCGATCCGATCGGCCGCACCATCGCCGGCCGGCTGATCTTCGAGCTGGAGGAGGGCGATTACTGCGTCGGCCTGGACGATCTCAGGGCCGCGCACGAAGGCTTCTTCCCCGCGCTGATGGGCGAGGACGCGGCGCTGGCCTAAGGCCGGATCCGATACGCCTGGAACGTGCAGTCGCGGATGTCCGCGAGCACGTAGATCACGTCGCGCTTGGGGTTGCCCGCCTCGGCATAGGCCGTCGCGCCCTTGTAATCCTGGAGCGGCTCGACATCGGCCGGCGACAGTCCGCGCGGCAGCCCGTGTTTGACGTAGCGGCGTTTTCCGAGCGCGATCGCTTCGCCATGGACGAACCACGCCTCGCCCCGCGCCTCGAGGCTCGCCGCGGTCCGGCCCGCCGGCACGTCCACGCACTGCACCGTCTGCGTCGGCGCGCCCGCCAATGTGACGGCGATCAAGGCGCTGGCGAACATTCCGGTCTCTCCTGGATTCTGCGAGTCGTTCGCCATGCTAGTCGATGCACGGCGCATGCGTTACTCTGCGCCAGGGAGACCGTCATGACCGCAGGGTATTCGGGTACGCCGCTCGCCGACAAGCTCGGGCTCAAGCGCGGGATGCGCGTGTGGTTCCACAACATGCCCGACAGCGTCCGCGAAGAGATCGGCGATGTTGAGATCGACGAGCAGCCCGCAGCCTCCGATGGCCTCCAGGGCGCCCATCTGTTCGTCACCGAGCGCGCGCACCTCGAACGCGAGCTCACGGCGCTACGCCCGCTGCTCGCCACCAACGGCTTCATCTGGGTCTCCTGGCCCAAAAAGACGGCGCGGGTGGAAACCGACATCACCGAGAATGTCGTGCGTGATGTTGCACTTCCGACGGGTCTTGTAGACATCAAGGTGTGCGCAGTGGATGAAATTTGGTCCGGTCTCAAGTTGATGATTCGCAAGGAGAACCGCTAAAGGCATTACGCATAAACGCTAGGTATGATCCACTTTGGACCTATGCGATGCAGGCATGGGAAGAATTATGCCACATGCATGACGCAGTGCCTTGGGAACCCTATCCTAATCTTGCCGACGCAGAGCGGATCGAGCGTGCGCGTCTCTTTTACGAGGCGATGCGCTCGCGCCGGAGTTGCCGCGCGTTCAGCGACACGCCCGTTCCGCGCGAAGTGATCGAGGCGGCACTGCTCGCCGCCGGATCGGCGCCGAACGGCGCCAATCGCCAGCCCTGGCATTTCTGCGCCATCTCCTCGCCCGAAGCCAAGGCGACGATCCGCGTCGCCGTGGAAGAGGAGGAACGCGCTTTCTATAGCGGCAAGGCAGGCCGCCGATGGCTGGAGGCGGTGTGGCCGCTCGGCACCAATGCGGACAAGCCCTATCTCGAGGTCGCGCCCTGGCTGATCGTCGTCTTCGCGCAGCATTGCACGGGCGAACTGCCCGACGATTCCGACCAGAATTACCATGTCACCGAAAGCGTCGGCATCGCCTGCGGGCTGCTGCTCGCGGCGCTGCACAAGGCGGGCGTCGCCACGCTGGTTCACACGCCCGCGCCGATGTCCTTCCTCAATCGCGTATGCCGTCGCCCTGCATATGAAAAACCGCTGATGCTGATCGTCGCCGGCCATGCCGCGGAGAACGCGACCATCCCCGTCCATGCGCTGGCCAAGAAGTCGCTGGAGGAGATCGCGACCTGGTTGTAGCGCTTTCCCGGACAGGGAGAAGGCCGACTTGCCACGCGTGACAGAGCAGCGCCTGCGGTTCGACGCAGAATGACAGTCCCTGCCGCATCGGCGCGCGTCCAATCGCTCGACATCGTCCGCGGCGTCGCGGTGCTGGGCATATTGCTGCTCAACATCGTCAGCTTCGGCATGCCGGAGGCGGCCTATTTCAACCCGCGCGCCTATGGCGGCGCGCACGGCGCCGATCTGGTCGCCTATCTGATCAATTTCGTGCTGTTCGACGGCAAGATGCGCGGGCTCTTCTCCTTCCTGTTCGGCGCATCGATGCTGCTGGTGATCGAGCGCGCCGAGGCCGGCGACCGGAACCCGGCCGCGGTGCACTTCGCGCGGATGGGATGGCTGCTCGTCTTCGGACTGGCGCATCTGTGGCTGATATGGCGCGGCGACATATTGGCCCATTACGCGCTGGTCGGCATGCTCGCCTTCACGCTGCGGGGCATGCGGCCCGGGCAGATGCTGCCCCTCGCGGTGATGCTCGTCCTCGCCAACGCCCTGATCTTCGCCGGGCTGCCGATGACGGTGCTCGGCCTCCAGCAGCCGGCGGCGAACGCGGCCGAGGCGGCGGACAATGCCCGTCAGCTCCACGATCTGGTCTCGGGCTTCGGCGTCCCCGCGCCCGCGGACATCGCCCACGAGCTGGCGGTCTATCGTGGCGGCTATGCCGGCATCGTCCGCGAGCGGTTCGCCGAGCTGGCGTTCAGTCCGCTGGTACTCTTCGGCCTCTATGGCTGCGAGACGCTGGCCTATATGCTGTTCGGCATGGCCGCGTTCCGCACCGGCATGCTCACCGGGGCATGGGAACGTCGCCGCTATCTGCGCTGGCTGCTCGCCTGCTGGGGCATCGCGCTACCCGCGTACATCGCGCTCGCTGCCTGGCTCGTGCACGAGAATTTCAGCCTGTTCGCGGTCACGCTCTCGGTGATGGCGCTCGCCACGCCGATACGCCCGCTGATGATCGCCGGCTGGATCTGCCTGATCCTGTTGCTGGTCCGATCGGGCGGCGCGCTCACCAGCCGCCTCGCCGCCGCCGGCCGGATGGCGTTCACCAATTATCTGGCGACCAGCCTCCTATGTTCGACTCTGTTCAACGGCTATGGCCTGGGCTGGTTCGGCCATCTGTCGCGCTGGCAGCTCTATCTGGTCGTAGCAGCCGTCTGGGCGCTGATCCTGCTCTGGTCGAAGCCCTGGCTGGCCCGCTTCCGCTATGGGCCGTTCGAGTGGTTGTGGCGCAGTCTCGCGCGCGGACGGCTCCAGCCGATTCGCGGCGGGGTGGAAAATACCTAATGCGAACGCCTCGCATTACCCTTGCGAATCGGTCTCAATAACCGTACATCCGCTTTCAGAGAGCGTGAGGAAGCGATGGTCGTCTGCGTTTGCAATGCAATTAGGGAGCGGGACGTGCGTGAGGCCGCACGGGCCGGGGCAACCAGCGCCTGCCAGGCCTATCGGGCGCTCGGAAGGGCCGCCAAGTGCGGCCAGTGTGTTCCCTTCGCCCGCGAGATCATCGCCGACGAGCGCGCGGCTGCGTGACATTCGCAATTGGAAAACCGCGGATTTCTGCGGTTTTCGTGACGTTCTTTTGCCGCTAGAATAGCCCCTTCTTTACAGGGGTGCAGGCAATGAAGGGCGACGCAAAGGTTCTCGAGTATCTCAACGAGGTCCTCAAGAACGAGCTGACCGCGATCAACCAATATTGGTTGCACTATCGCATGTTCGATCACTGGGGCGTCAGGAAGCTCGCTGAGTTCGAACGCCACGAATCGATCGACGAGATGAAGCATGCCGACATGGTGTCGGAGCGCATCCTGTTCCTCGAAGGCCTGCCCAATTTCCAGCTGCTCGGCCGGCTGCGCATCGGCGAGACGGTGGAGGAGGCGCTCCGCGCCGATCTGGCGCTCGAGATCGAGGCGATCGCGGTGCTGCGCGACGCGATCCAGCACAGCGAGACGGTGCGCGACTATGTCAGCCGCGACCTGTTCCGCCGGATCCTCGACAGCGAGGAAGAGCATGTCGACACGCTGGAGCGGCAGTTCGACATGATCGAGCGCATGGGGCTCGAGAACTACATCCAGCTCAACGCCAAGCCCGAGGAGGGCTCGTAAGCCCCAGCGATCAGCTCGCGAACGCGCGGCGGCCGAAGGCGGCGGGCTTGCGCTCGACGAGCGGGTTCGCCTCGCGTTCGAGCATGCTCAGCGTCGTCTCGAACAGCGGGCGAAGCTGCACGACATACTCGAGCGCCTGGGTCGGCGTGTCGTGGCGCTCGATGCAGGCGCGTGCGGTCATCTCGATCGTCTCTGCCAGCTCGGCGAGCGGCTCCGCTCCGAACTGACCCGCCTCGCCCTTCAGCGTATGCGCCGGGATCACCATCGCCGCGGCGTTCTCCGCGCGCATGGCTTCCTCGATTCGCGATACCGATTTCACGCCGTCTTCGCGGAAATAGCCCAGAATACGTACGAAATTGGCGCCAAGCTCCGTGCGCGCCTGCGCAAAGGCGTCCCAGTTCACCAGCGGATCGTTTCCGGTCGTCACGTCCATCCCCTGACTGTTCACCCGATGGGGCGTGGGATGATTCTAGGACATTCGGGTAAACAGCCCGTTGATATCCCGGAACTTTGTGAGGCGGCCTAGCTCTTGTCCCGGTCGAAGGGGTTCTTGGGCGCGCGCAGCGTCAGGCGTACCGGTACCGCACCGAAATCGAATTC
The DNA here is from genome assembly GCA_966211615.1 of uncultured Sphingomonas sp. GTDB lineage: Bacteria > Pseudomonadota > Alphaproteobacteria > Sphingomonadales > Sphingomonadaceae > Sphingomonas. The sequence continues at coordinate 57,552 of CBIHNZ010000022.1, read as the reverse complement.
CTTGCGCAGGCTGTTGATCAGATAGCGCTGGTAGCTGACCGGCAGCTGGTCGACCCGCGTGCCGAACAGTACGAAGCTGGGCGGACGCGATTTGTTCTGCGTCACGTAGCGCGGCTTGATCCGCTTGCCGCCGGGCGCGGGCGGCGGGTTCGCCTCGATCGCGCGCTCGAACCAGCGGTTGAGCTGTCCGGTCGAAATGCGGCGCGACCAGGCCTCGCGCGTCTCGAACGCCACGCGCATCAGCACGTCGAGCCCCTTGCCGGTCACCGCCGATACGGTCAGCAGCGGCACGCCCTTCACCTGCGCCAAGCCCTCGTCCAGCGCGCCCTTGACGCCGTTGAACAGGCTCGAGGCGTTCTCGGCCACGTCCCATTTGTTCAGCGCGATGATCAGAGCGCGGCCTTCCTGGAGCGCCCGGTCGGCGATCTTGAGGTCCTGCACCTCCAGCCCGCGCGTCGCGTCGAGCAGCAGCACCACCACCTCGGCGAAGTCGATCGCCCGGAGCGCATCGGCGACGGAGAGCTTCTCCAGCTTCTCCTCGACCTTTGCCTTTTTGCGCATGCCGGCAGTGTCGATCAGGCGAACCGCGCGCTTGTTCCCCTCGAAATCCTCCCATTGCCAGTCGATCGCGATCGAATCGCGGGTGATCCCCGCCTCCGGCCCGGTGATCAGGCGATCCTCTTCGAGCAGCCGGTTGATCAGTGTCGACTTGCCCGCGTTCGGCCGGCCGACGATCGCCAGCTTGAGGATCGCATCGGGCGAGTCGGGATCCTCCTCTTCCGCATCCTCCTCGTCGCGGTCGACATGCGGCAGCAGCGCCTCGAAGAGATCGGCGACGCCCTCGCCATGCTCGGCGGAGAAGGGGATGGGATCGCCGAAGCCGAGCGCCATCGCCTCGAGCACGCCGGCCTCGCCCGCCTTGCCCTCGGCCTTGTTGGCCATGACGATCACCGGCTTGTCGGTGCTGCGCAGCCAGCGGGCGATCTCCTCGTCGAGCGGCACCACCCCGGCGCGCGAATCGATCAGGAACAGCGAGACATCGGCATCGCGCACCGCCGCCTCGGTCTGCGCGCGCATGCGGCCGGGCAAAGTCGCCGCGTCCTCGTCCTCATAACCCGCGGTATCGATCACGCGGAATTCGAGCCCGAGCAGGTTCGCGTCCCCCTCGCGCCGGTCGCGCGTCACGCCGGGCTGGTCGTCGACCAGCGCGAGGCGCTTGCCGACCAGCCGGTTGAACAGCGTCGATTTGCCGACATTGGGCCGTCCGATGATGGCAACGGTGGGAAGGGGCATAATAATTGGCCTCTCCCCTCCCTTTCAGGGAGGGGCTGGGGGTGGGTGCGCGCGATCAGCGCGCTCAATAGACTCATACAGGGCAGGTATAAAAGGAACAGGCGGGGCATCGAGCCCCGCCTGTTCCTTGACCCACCCCTTGATCCCCTCCCTGCGAGCAGGGAGGGGAGAAACAATCAACGATAGGCGGTCAGCCGCCCCTTGTCGTCGAGGATGAAGAGCATGTTGTTGGCGACGACCGGCTGCAGCGAGATCGGGCTCTTGGTCTCCATCGTCGAGAGCACCGCGCCATCCTTGGGCGACACCGAGACGATCTCACCCCGCGAATTGCCGAGGATCAGCCGGCCGCCGGCAAGCACCGGACCTTCCCAGCTGACCGGATTCTTGGGCTTTTTCGGGTTCTTGTAGTGCATGAGCTGCACGATCCAGCGCGCCTTGCCGTTGCCGCGCGACAGGCACATCAGGCGGGCATCGTCAGTCACCACGAACAGCCACTCGCCCGCCGCCCAGGGCGACGAGATGCCGGCGATGTTCTGCTCCCAGACCGGGTTGCCGGTGGCGATGTCCATCGCGACCATGCGCCCGCCCTGGCCGACGGCATAGACGCGACCCTGGTCGATCACCGGCTCGGCATCGATGTCGGACAGCGACGAGACCGACGTCGACATGCTGGTGCGCGTCAGCACGTCGCCCCACAGCGAGCGACCATTCTCGTAGCGATAGGCGTTGAGCTCGCCCGAGGAGAAGCCGGCGATCACGGTGCCCTGCGCGGAGGCCGGCGCGGCGACGCCGAACACGCCCTGCGATTCAAGGCTCCCCGAGACCGTCCACTGTACTTCGCCCTTGTCCTGCGACAGCGCGAAGAGCTGGTTGTCCTGCGTCACCACATAGACCTGCCCGTTGGCGAGCGTCGGCGATCCGCGCAGCGGCCCGCCCGGGCGCTTGCGCCAGACCTCGGCGCCGTCCGCGGCGTTGAGCGCGACGACGTCGCCCAGCCCGTTGCTGGCGAACACGCGTTCGCCCTCGACGCTGACGCCGCCGCCGAACAATGCCGGCGCATTCTTCTTCTCGGTCGAGGTCCTGGTGGTCCAGAGCTCGGAACCGGTATCGGCGGCCAGCGCGTGCACGGCGCCGTCGGTATCCATCACATAAAGCTTGTTGCCGTCGACCACCGGCGATGCCGCGAGCCGCTCGCGCTTCGAAGGCTTGGCGATATTCTTCGACCAGGCGCGGCTCAGCGAATCACCGAGCGCGAGATGCCCCATCGCCTTGGAAGCGTTGCCGCCCGGCTGGCGCCAGCCGTCGTTCGCCGCAGCCTCGGGCAGCAGCACGTCGACGCCGGCCAGGTTCTTGTCGGCCGCAATGTCGCTTTCGGAGACCAGGATCGGCACGCGCTCGCCGAGCACCGGGGTCTTCTTGCCCCCGCCCTTGAACACGCCGCAACCACTCACCAGCGCCAGTGCGCCAAGGGCGGCGGCCACCCTCAACTTGTTGTTCATTGAACCTTGGCTTCCTTGGATTGAGCAGTGGCATCGACGCCCAGCACGCCCGCCAGCTGCACCGCACGCTGGCGGATCGATTCGGGAACGGTATCGCCGCCCTGGGCGATCTGGGCGAAAAGCTTGCCGGCCGCGGCGCGGTTGCCCGACTTGAGATAGGCGGCGGCGACCATCTCGCCCGCGGTGCCGAACCACGGCGAATCGGGATTGGCCAGCGTGCCCAGGCGCTGGATCACCACTTCGGGCTTGAGCGCGTCGAATTCGGCGGCGGTCTGGCGGACGAGCGCGAGATCGCGATAGGGCTGGTCGACGGACTTGTCGTTCACCACCGAAGTGAACTTGGCCACCGCGCCCTTGGCGTCGTTGCGCTCGAGCATGACATTGCCCTCGGAGATCCGCGCCAGCGCCGCATAGCCGTCGCTCTTGCCCTGGGCGACCTTGTCGAGCGCCGGCAGCGCCTGCGCCGGCTGGTTCTGCTGCAGCAGCTGCAGCGCCGCGTCATATTCCTCGCCGCGCTTGCCGGCCATGCCCGTGGTGTGATTCTGGTAGTAGAGCCAGCCGGCGAGCGCCAGCAGCCCGACCACGATCACGCCGATGATCACGCGGCCATAGCGCTGCCAGATGCCGAGCATCTGGTCGCGGCGATATTCCTCGTCGACTTCGCGAAGGAAAGCCTCGTCGGTGGTGCCGGAAGGAGGAAGCGCCAAAATCTACTCCATGGGTGTCTTGCGGGCGCGGACCTTAGCCGCGGGCTGCAACAAGGGAAAGCCGCTCAAATCGTCCTTAGTCGCGTGCCGCATAGACCTGTTCCGCTCCGGGAAAAGCCCGGGACCGGACGTCGGCGGCATAGGTCTCAACCGCGGCGGAAATGCGGCCAGCCAGGTCGTCGAACTTCTTCACGAATCGCGGGGTGCGCTCGAACATGCCCAGCATGTCGTCGATCACCAGCACCTGGCCGTCGCATTGCGCCGAAGCGCCGATGCCGATCACCGGTATCGAGACCGCAGCGGTGATCTCGTTGGCCAGCGTCTCGACCACGCCCTCGGCGACCATGCTGAACGCGCCCGCCTCGGCGATCGCGCGGGCGTCGTCGATGATCTTGGCATGCTCGGCATTGCTGCGACCGCGCGCGCCATAGCCGCCCAGCGCGTTCACCGACTGCGGCGTCAGGCCGACATGCCCCATCACCGGGATGCCGCGCTGGGTGAGGAACTCGACCACGGGCGCCATCGTCGCGCCGCCCTCGAGTTTCACCGCTGCCGCGCCGGTTTCGGCCAGCACGCGCGAGGCCGATTCGAACGCCTGCGCCGGGCTCGCCTCGTAGCTGCCGAAGGGCAGGTCGACGATCACCAGCGCGTGATGGCTGCCCCGCACCACCGCCGCGCCATGCGCGATCATCATGTCGAGCGTCACCGGCAGCGTCGACGGCAGACCATAGATCACCTGCCCCAAACTGTCGCCGACGAGCAGCGCATCGCAATGCAGGTCGAGCAACTGCGCCATCCGCGTCGTGTAGGCGGTGAGCATCACGATCGGCTCCTGGCCCTTGCGATTGCGGATCGCGGGGATGGTGAGCCGCTTCATCGGCGCGGGGGTCGGGGTCGCGCGGCTGGTCGCGGTGTCGATCGTGACGTGAGACATGGGCGCCCCTTAGCGCCCCGTATCCGGGCGCGCCAGCAAGCCGCGCGATCATGGCGATAATATTTGACTCAATGTTAGATATATTTTACATAAAGTCACATTGAGATGACATGGAGGAGGCATATGGCCTTTCGGGAAAAGATGTTGTGGGTCTCCGCGTCGGCGACACTGCTGCTGTGGGGCTGGTATTTCGCGCATTTCGTGAAGCAGGTTCAGGCGGGCGGCTTCGATCAGGGCGCGGCGGTCGGCAATTTCATCATGACGATCGTGCTGCTGATCGCGGTCCAGGGCGTCGCGGGGATCGTGCTCGCGATCATGTCGGGTCGCGAGGCCAATGCCCCGGCCGACGATCGCGAAAAGGCGTTCGCGCTCGGCGGCTATCGCGTCGCCTATTTCGTCCTCGCCTCGCTGGTGGTGATGCTGATGCTCGCGGGACCGATCCTGCTGCGCATCGCCAATGAATGGACCCCCGCCCTGCCCCCGGGCATAGCGCCGGTGCTGCTCGGCAATGCGCTGCTCCTGGCGCTCGTCGCCGCCGAGCTGGCCCATTCGGGCTACCAGCTCTTCCGCTATCGCCGGGGAGGTTGAGCCATGGCATGTCCCGTATCGGCGGCCCGGCATGGCTAGGCCCCATATCGCCAACCAGATCCGCACGCTGCGCTTCCTCGCCGGCGAGATGACCCAGGCCGAGCTGGGCGAGCGGATCGGCGTCACGCGCCAGACGGTCGCCGCGATCGAGGCGGGCAAATATTCGCCCACGCTCGAAGCCGCGTTCCGCATCGCCCGCGTCTTCGGCAAGCCGCTGGAGGACGTGTTCCAGTGGGAGGAAGAGTGACTCCCTCCAGCTTCCGTCACCCCGGACCTGTGCCGGGCCCCCGGCGCCCCGGCGAGGCGGCGGAGCCTCTTGTCTGACGCGCGCCGCGCCGTGGGCCCCGGAACCAGTCCGGGGTGACGCTTGGTCTTCCAATGTAGGATTTGGCCTGCTCCAGTGCCGAAATGCGCCGACGCTGCCTTTTCTCCTTCGAGTTCAGATCGGTAGCGAAGCTACGCGATCCGTCTCCAAACCCCTGCGCAAGTAAACTTCGTCAACCGAAGCGTTCAGCCAAACCGTGCGCTGATGTTCATCGCGATCGAGATCCGGTCGCCCTCGCCCTGGTGCGGGCGCACGCCGTGCCGGATCCATGCCGGAAACAGCACCAGGTCGCCGCGCTCCGGAGCGATGCGGTGCTCCACCGGCTGGGGCTGGCCGTCGAGCCCCAGCACGCGGAACCCCGGCAGCGTCATCTGCGGCAGCGGGAAGCGCGGGTCCTCGAGATACAGCTCCCCGCCCCCGCCCGGCGTCGCGACATAATAGACCGCGGCCCAGAGCACGCCGGGATGCGCATGGCTCATGTTGAGCGCCCCCGGCGGCGAGACGTTCGCCCACATCCGGACATCCCACTCGACCGAGGCCGGATCGCGCCCGTCGAAATGCGACATCCGCCGGGCCAGCCGCACCGACAGGTCGGAGAGCTTGGCCGCGGCCGCGCCGCCCCAGTCCAGCATGTCGGTCTTCGAATGCCAGCCGCCGACATTCGAGCGCTCGAGCCCGGCGTCGTCCGCATGCCTGGCACGGATGGCCGCCTCCAGCGCCTGCGTCATCGGCTCGGCGTCGGACAGCTTGCCGTGCAGCGCCATCGTCTCGAACAGGCCGAGCTGTTCGGCGCGCACGCGGATCTGGTCGAACTCGGAGGCCATGCACCGCGCCCTATGGCGGCGGCGTCAGGAAATCCAGCCGCGCCGTTCCGCCCGCTTCGCGAACCAGATCTGGAAGACGGCGATCACCGCGATCACGACCGGGAACGACACCGCGATCGCCACGCCCTTATGGGCGATCAGGTCGGTCCCGGCGAAGATATAGCCGAACTGCACGATGACCGCGATCAGCGACAGGATGTAGAGCAATGTCGCCTGTTTCGATCGCATCAGCAGCGCAATCGAACCGAGCAGGCCCGCGCCAACCGCCACGGCAAACACGATGTTGAGCCACCCGGGCAACGCCGCGAAAAAGGCGCGGTCCCAGTCGGTCGCATTGGGATCCATGTCCGGCCCATAAGCGACATGGAAATAGAAGGAGGCGCAGCCTGCGAGCCCCCACAGAACAAGCAAAACGGCGATTGCTACGAACCAGCTTGGCGGCTTCTGCCGAATATAGGATGCCATGCGACCCCTCTCCCGGGATTTTCGTTGCCCCGAGGCAACTTATCGCAAAAGCATCGAATCCGCCACTGTGCCGTGACAAGCCCGTCAAGCTCAGAGAAACGCGCGCGCGTACCGCTCCGGCGCAAAACCGATCAGCAGCCCGCCCGGATATTCGAGCACCGGCCGTTTGATCATCGAGGGCTGCTCGACCATCAGCGCCATGGCTTTGGCCGCGTCGAGATCGGCCTTGGCCGCGTCGGGCAATTTGCGGAAGGTCGTGCCCGCACGGTTGAGCACGGTCTCCCAGCCCGTAGTCTCGACCCAGTGCGCCAGCCGAGCGGGATCGACGCCCTCCGCCTTATAGTCGTGGAAGACATAGGCCACGCCATTGGCATCCAGCCAGGCGCGCGCCTTCTTCATCGTGTCGCAGTTCTTGATGCCATAGATCGCGGTGGTCATGCTGCCCTACTTAAGGAAACGGCCGAGCGTCACAACCTCTTGCCGCTCCAATCCGAGCGCTTCGTAGAAGCCGATCGCGGCATGGTTGCTCGTCCGGACCATCAGCTGGATCTTGGGGCAGCCGCGCGCGCGGAGCCACGCCTCCGCGGCAGCCATCAGTGCCCGGCCGAGCCCGGTGCCGCGCTGCGCCTCGGCGACCGCGACATAATAGACCCAGCCGCGATGCCCGTCGAAGCCGACCATCACGCTGCCGGCCAGCGCCTCGCCAGCCCGGTCGATCAGGATCGTCGAGCTTCCACTCTCCAGCGCCAGGCGGAAATCGGCCACCGGATCGTTCCAGGGCCGTACGAGTTCGCACGCCCGCCACAGCGCGATCGTGTCTTCGGCGTCAGCAATGCTGGCTTCGGCGATCATTGCCGATCGTTAGGGCGGCGTGGACAACGGTGTCCATCCAATTTAGTTCTATTGGCAGCAGGAGAAGCGCATGACGCGGCTGCAGCAAGGTCTTGAAGCACTGCTCCTTCGCGGCCCGACCAGCACGGCGGGTCGGGACAGCAGGTTGCTGCTTCTGGGACTGGCCGGGCTCGCGGCGCTTGGGCTCGTCACCGCCGCGGCGGTGGCCGCCGATGTCAGCTATGGCACCGCAGTCCTCGGCTATCTGCTGGTCGTGCTGCTCTTTTCGGTGGCGGCCAACTTCCTGCTCTCCGCCGGCCTGTCGGCCATCGCCCTGGCCTGTCTCGATTTCTTCTTCGTCGAGCCGCGTTTCACCTTCCAGATCGACTATGCCCGCGATCTCACCTCGCTGCTCTTCTTCGTCGCCACTGCGCTGGTGGTGACCACGCTTGTCAGCCGCATCCGTGCGCTCGCGCTCGCCCAGTCCGAGCAGGCGCGGCTGCTCGATCTCACCCATGACTGCATCCTGGTGCGCGACGGCGATGACGCGATCACCTATTGGAACCCCGCCGCCGAGCAGCTCTATGGCTGGTCGCGCGAGGAAGCGCTGGGCCGCCGCACCCACGAGCTGCTCAAGACCCGTTTTCCCGTGCCGCTCAAGGATATCCAGGCGATCGTCCGGGAAACCGGGCGTTGGGAAGGCGAGCTCGTCCATTTCCACCGCGACGGCACACCGCTCCAGGTCGCGAGCCGCTGGTCGCTCCACCGCGACGCCATGGGCAGGATCGCGGGCACGCTTGAGACCAACAACAACATTACCGAGCGCCTGGCCGCCGAACAGGCGCTCCGGCAGATCGAGGCTGCGCAATATGACGAAGCCCAGCGGCTGAGCGCGACCGGGAGCTTCGTCTGGCATGCCGGCGCCGGCGAAACCTTCTGGTCCGACGAGGCGCGCCGCATCTACGGGATCATCGGTTCGGCGAATCCGAGGATGTCGACGCTGCTGGTGGGCGTGACGCCGGAGGATGCCGTCGTGCTCCGCGAATGGATCGAGCGCGCGGGCAAGTCGCGCGGCGCGATAGATCTGGAGTATCGCCGCCTCCCGTCGCAGCACCTCCACCTCGTCGCCCATGCGATCTCGAGCGACGGGGAAGCACCGATCTTCGTCGGCGCGCTGCGCGACATCAGCGCGAACCGGCACGCCGAACAGCAGCTCGATCGGGCGCGTTCGGAGCTCGCGCATGCCTCGCGCCTGTCGACGCTGGGCGAACTTTCCGCGTCGATCGCCCACGAGGTGAACCAGCCGATCACCGCCGTGATCAGCAGCGCCGCCGCGGGCTCGCGCTTCCTCAAGCTGGATCCGCCCGCGCTCGACGAGGTCGAGGCGGTCCTGACCCGGATCGGCAGCGACGGCGCGCGCGCCGGCAACATCCTGCACGGGATCCGCGCGCTTGCCCGCAAGGTCGATCCGACGCCGGTTCCCCTCGATCTCAATTCGATCGTCGAGGAGGCGCTGGCGATCCTGCGCGGCGAAATCGGCGCCGGCGAGGTCGCGGTCGAAGTCGCATTGGCGCCACACGCGCTCGACGTTGTCGGGGACCGCGTCCAGCTGCAGCAGGTGATCCTCAACCTGGCGATCAACGCCGCGCAGGCCATGGCCGGCAGCGAAGGTCCCCGCCGGCTCCGCATCACATCGGCGAGCGACGGCGCGCGCGCGACGCTGGCGGTCCGCGATTCGGGGCCGGGCCTCTCGCCGGAGGCCCGCGAGCGCGTGTTCGACGCCTTCTTCACCACCAAGTCGAGCGGGATGGGAATGGGCCTGTCGGTCTGCCGTACGATCATCGAGGCGCATGGCGGCAGCATCTGGGTCGACGATCAGGCCGGCCCCGGCGCCACCTTCCTGTTCAGCCTGCCGCTCGCCGTACAGCCCGGCCGCGACCGGGCGCCCGGGGACCCAACTCCATCGGAGGGAATGGATACGCAACCGGCCGAACAGGGCAATCCGGTCGGCGCGGCGCCGCGGGCCCGGGCAGCCTAGCCAGGCGGCTTGCAATGTAGGATTTCAACTGCTTGGCTCTCGCAGCCGCCTCCTGTGCGGCCGCTCTTTGAAGTGCCGCCCGGGAAGGTGGCAAAGTGCACGAATGCGCCTCGGCTCCGTGCACTTTGCCGTAAGGCCAGATGCGCGCCGTCCTAAGCCAGCTTCGCCACTTCCGCCCGGCGGAAGCACGCGAGCGCGTGATCGTTGACGATCCCCACCGCCTGCATCCAGGCAAAGACGATCGTCGGCCCGACGAACTTGAAGCCGCGCCGCTTCATTTCCTTGGAGATCTTCTCCGAGAGCGGCGTAGTCGCGACCCAGCCATGGCCCTCGCCGGTCAGCACCTTGCCGCCAGTGAACGACCAGCAGAAATCGGCGAAACCCTCGCCGTTCGCCGCCATGTCGAGGTAGATTTGCGCGCCGCGGATCGTCGCTTCGATCTTGGCGCGGGCGCGGACGATGCCCGCATCGCCCATCAGCCGCTCGATATCGGCCTCGCCGAACTCGGCGATCTTGGCCGGATCGAAGCCCGCGAACGCCTTCCGGAATGCTTCGCGCTTCCTCAGGATGATGATCCAGGCGAGCCCCGCCTGGAAGCCCTCCAGCATCAGCATCTCCCACAGCATCCGTCCGTCGCGCTGCGGCACGCCCCATTCGGCGTCGTGATAGGTCCGGTTGAGCGGGTCGCCTTCGGCCCAGCTGCATCGCGGCAGAGAAAGGTCAGTCACTCCGGCTCTCCCGTTACGATCTTGCCGATCTTCACTTCGGCAAGACCCAGCCATACCGCCATCCGCGCCAATTCGCCCTGCAGCCGCTCTTGCGTCTCCGCCGGCGCGCCGGGCTCCAGCGTGATGCGATGCGCGAGCAGCCGTCCCGCCTGTCGATCCGCCTTGAGATCGACCCGCGCCACCAGCGCATCGTCCATCAGGAACGGCAGGACATAATAGCCATGCCTGCGCTTCTCCTGCGGGACATAGATCTCGATCCGGTAGCGCAGGCCGAACAGCCGCTCGGTCCGGGCGCGTTCCCACACCAGCGGATCGAACGGCGCGAGCAGCGCGGCCCCGGCGATCTTGCGCGGCCGCCGCGCATCGCGGTGCAGCCAGGCGGGGTGACGCCAGCCCTTCACTTCGGCCGGAACCAGCACGCCCTCCTCCGCCAGCGCCTCGATCGCTGCGCGCCCTTCCTCGGGCTTCAACCGGAAATAGTCGCGCAGATCGCCCGCCGTCGCGACACCCAGCGCCCGTGCGCTTCGCTCGACCAGCGACCGCTGCGCCGTTGCGGCATTCGGCGTTGGCAGGTCCATCACAGCCGAAGGGATCACCCGCTCAGTCAAATCATAGATGCGTTCGAAACTCGCCCGGCGCGTCGCGGTGGTGATCCTGCCCGCCCAGAACAGATATTCGAGCGCGAGCTTGGCGTCGCTCCAGCCCCACCAGCCGCCCTGCCCCTTGCCGTTCTCAAAGTCAGAGGCGGCCAACGGCCCTTCCGCCGTGATCCGGTCGAGCACGATCTTCGCCTCGGCCTGCCGCTCGGCGGCGAAACGCCGCAGCGAGGTCCAGCCGGTCTCGCCCCGCTCGGCCCGCGCCATCCGCCAGCGCAGCAGCGGATGCAGTTCCAGCGGCAGCAGCGATGCCTCATGCGCCCAATATTCGAAAAGCTTCCGGCTCCGCTTCGGGCCCCACGCATCGCGCTCGATCAGCCCGCGATCATAGCAGCCTAGTCGGGAGAAGGCCGGCAGATAGTGCGCGCGGACCAGCACATTGACGCTGTCGATCTGGTGCAACCCGAGCCGGTCGATCGTCCGCCGCAACTGCGTCGCGCCCACGCTGGCCGGATGCGCGGCGCCAAAGCCTTGCGCCGCCAGCGCGATCCGCCGCGCCTCTCTAAGGGAGAGGCGCTCGGTCACTCCCATCCGATCATTCCGCGACCACTAGGCATATGATTTTCGATAGGAAAATATTTTCCGCCAAAGACTACCAACAGGGGCACCGCCCGGAAATCATGCTATTGATTTTATTAAATAATTTAGACAGACCCCGAAGAACCAGCTTTCGAAGACATCGATAGCGTGGGCGGTCCCGGGATGCCACAGCAAACCATCGCGCGTTGAAAGCATGTCCCCAAAATGCCCCGGCCGGCGTGGCGTTGCCGCTGCTCCACCGCTCCGCCCAGGCTCAGCGGACGCGCTAGCCCTTGCCGATCGCCCAGCGCGGAAGTCGCGCATGTTCGGCAGACGGGTCGCCAAGCAGGATCGCCACGAAGGTCGCAGCTGGGTCGATAGCCTCCGTCACGGGCCTCTCGAGCAATTCCCGCAACCGGCGCTGATAGGCCACCCGCCTGTCCAGTATCTCGCCGGGTTCGCCTGCAAGGCTGTCGGCTGGGTCCAGCCCCAGCGCCAGGTTGCGCGCCGCATGGCGGAGCGCGAGCAGCATGCGGCGCTCCTCCTGGCCCAACCCGCTGGTGCCGGTCTCGGGCACCGGCGCGGCGAAGGCCTGCTCGGCGAGATCGCCAAGCTTGAGCCGGCCGGTCGCCAGAACCGCGGCCATCCGTACGCGCCAGTCGGGATCGTGCAATCCGGCGATGAGAAGCGCGCGGATCAACCCCATGGTTTCCGGCGTCGCCGCCGCGACCGCAGCGCGCAGCATCTCCCAGCGGACCGTGCCGGTTGCGCTGACGGGTGCGCCCGACGGTGGCGTGAGCAGATCGGCGAGCGCGGCTTCGGGTGCAGGCGCGCGCCGGCCGCCCAACGCAGCGGCCAGCGCATCGGCAAGCACGTCGGCACCGGGCCCGCGAACCTCCAGCCGTGTTGCGCCCGCATCGGGATCATGGTGGAAGTCCACTTCGCGACGATCGCCCACTGCGCCGCTCCAGGACGCGAAGGAAACACAGTCGCTGTCAGGAATCGCGATGTGGCCGAGGTCAGGATCCCGGCGAAGCGCGGCCATCGCGGGGACGCGCGCGATATCTTCCGGCTGAACGGTCTCTGGAAGCAGGAGAACCACCTCGCTGTCGGGGCCCGTCGGGATGGCACGGGCTTCGGCAGCGATTTCCCGGATATGTTCCACACCGCCCGGCACCACGATCTCGTCATAGGCGCGGATCGTGAAGGCAAAGGTCTCGAGCAGTTCGGCCAGGGTAGGCTTTCGCTCATACGCCTCGCGATATTCCATCGCCGCTTCGTCGAGCGCAGCATAGTAAAGCTCGATCCAGCCGGGATCGGGGCCGGGCTCGCCCGGGTTGATGCGAATCTCGCTGCCGTCGCCAAGCCGGGCAACGATGCAGTTCGACGAAACTGCCGCGGGATCGGAAACCAGATTGGCCGGATTCTGTGCAAGCGCCGCCACGAATGCCGCGAGCAGCGTTTCGAACGCCACCGGGGGCGCGGTCCTTTCGAGGACCGTACGCGTCGCCAGGCTGAAGGCGTCAGCCGGGCCATCGCCGATCGCGCGACCTCCGTCCTCCGTTTCCCACCAGCTCATCGGGCCTCCTCTAAGCCAGACACGGGTTATGCCCATATTTGGGATCGCGGAACTTGCGATATTTCTTCTCGGTGATCTCGTGCCGGTCGTTGATCAACGGCGAGGACGGATTGTTCTTTTTCAGTCCGCCATATTTCTTGATGAAGTGCTCCTCCCAGACCGCGATCTCGAAATCGGTCATCTGGGCTTCCTTGATGATGATCATTTCATGCGTCTCATTCGACCAACCCTTGTCCGGATTGTTGCAATGCGCGCGCCAGCGGACCTCCCAAGGGTCATAGGTCTTGCCGACATAGATGATCTGCTTGGTCTTCTTGTCGCGCACGACATAGAGCTTGCCGTCGCGCTTCTCCTTGTTTTCGAACTTGGGCGGACGGTCGTCGTCCTCGCCGTTATGGACGAGGCAGGGCGAAGCGCCCGCGAAATAGCAATGATGCGGCTCGATCGTCAGGTTGCAAGTCTCGCTGTCGCCTTCGCGCAGGATCGCGGCCGCGACCTTTGCCGTCGCGCCGTCGCGGCGCAACAGCCGGGCGCCGGGCACGAGCAGCCGGGCGGGAACCCAGCGCCGGCTTTCCGGGTCGAAGAAAGGATGGCCACGCGTAGCGAGCAGCGCCGCCCCGTCCGAAGTGGTGATCTCCATCATATGCGGCGCCCAGCCGCGCAGCAGGCCGGTGACCGTGCCGAGGACGGCGGCGCCGGTTTCGGGATCAAAGCTCCACACCGCCTCACCCGGCAGTATCTCTCCGATGGCGATCAGACCGCGCTCGCACAGCACCGGCGTATGCGGGGCGAAGCAGATCAGCGCGCCCGGCTTGCCCAGGCTCTTGTGCTCGAGGCTGGCGAACCAGCGCGCACGATCGCGGTAATAGGGGTTGGCCGCCAGCTTCTCCTGGGCCTTGGTCCAGGGCTCGAGTGCCGTGATCAGTGCGGGTGCGTTTCGGGCATGGCTTTCGATCGCAAGATTATAGTTGGCCACCGCCGCCTGCAGCTTGGCCTTGAAGCTGCCCGGGGTCGCGTCCCCTTTCACGCGCTCGCTCAGCAGCGCCATCGCTGCGCCATGCTCGCCTTCGTCCAGCAGCGCGCGTGCTGCGTCATATGCGGGGCCCGGCCGTTCCTTGGGGTTTACGGGATCGAGAAGGTCCTGCACCTTCACGCCTGCTTCCTCGACACGCGCGGCAAGCCCCGCAAGCCTCTCGTTCAGCGACTTGTAGTGCGCCTCGTGCGGCGCCAGCGAATTCAGGATCGCGACCGCATCCGCTCGATGCTGCGCGAGGACGGGATCGAGTGTGGGCAGGTCCTTCTTGACGGTGCTCTTTTTCTTCTTGGTCGTCGCCGGCGTTACGATCCCGTCTGCCGCAACCGCTCCGACGGCGGCAGCCGCGCGGTTCTTCTTGCCCGATGCCGCCGCGACATAGCCCCGCGCCTCGGCCTCGGCGCCGAGCGCCAGGCGCGCCTTCTCTGTCTCCAGCTGGCGCTGGAGCGTCTCGATCTGCTCCAGCACCTCGGCCTGACGGCGCGGATCGAGGCCTTCCTTACCCAGACGCGAGATGCGCTCCTCGATAATCGCGGGCAGCTTGGCGACTTCGAGCGACGCCTCCCAGCGCCCGCGAACAAGCGGCGAATTGGTGTCGATGCCGAGGCGGTTCGCCGCCTTGTTCGCCGCGATCCGCGCTTCCCCGAGCAGCCCCATATATTTGTGCATCGCCTCGATCGTGCCGACATGCTTCTGGATATCGACCGCGCGGGCATTGGGGCCGATCTCCACCGTGATGCCGATGATATGGCCGTCGGGATGGAAGACCGGCTTGGCGCTCACCCCGTCGGCGGCGAAGTCCGGGTTCTTGGTCGGCTCGAAGGTGATGCGGTTGCGCAGGTGCGAGGGTAGCGAATCATTGGGGCTCACCGTGCGGCCGGCGGTGCCCGGGGCGACGGTCTCGCGAAGCTTGCCGGCAAGCTCACCGATGGCCGAAGGGGGCGCCCCTTCGCGGACGACGACCGCCGCCTGGCCGTCATAGGTGTGGATGAAGGCGTCCCCTCCCCGCCCCGCCGCCAACGCCTTGAATTGTGCATCGCTCAGATGGACGATCGGCACATCGGACATGCCTGCGCGCTCATTGGCCGGGAGCTTGTCGAGCAGGGCTTTGCGTGCCTCGCGCGTCGCCGCCTTGGCACTGGCTTGGTCGTGCGCCTCGCGGGCCTGGTTGGCCTCCATCTCTGCCACATAGTCGGCGCGCGGCTTGCCGGGATTCTCGGTCCGCCAGCGCTCATAGGCGTGGAGCTGCGCCTCGACCGGCGTGCGCTGCGGATGCGCCACGGTCAGCCCGTGCGTCACCCCCATGCCGACGGCATGGCCGAACGCGCCCATCCCCACGCCCATCTTCAGATTCTCGAGCGAGGCGTGGAGCAGGCCCTTGCCGACATTGTTCAGCGGATTGCCCTCGCGCATGTTGCGCTCGTCGAGGAGCTGGGCGGCGAGCCCGGCCGGTAGCGACTGGACGAGCTGCTCGGCCTGACCGAGCGCAAACTTGCCGGCGCCCCGCGCGGCGCTCGCCGCCAGTGACGTGGCCTTGCGCTCGGCCTGCTGCTTGACCGTGTCGGCTACCGTCATTCCCACCGCGCGCTTCGCGCCCTGGCCGAGCGCGAGCTTGAACGAGACCTGGCTGATATGCTTGAGCTGGGTGGTCAGCCCCTTGAGGAAGCCGCCGCCCTTGAACGCACCAGCAGTGATCGCCGTGACCACTAGATCGACCGCACCGACCGCGAGATCGGTGGCGATCTCCTCGGTGCCATAGGCGCCGCCCTTGACCGCACCCTTGATCGCCATCGATCCGAGCGTGCCGATCAGCGATCCGGCGATAGCGATCAGCGCGGGGACCGCAGTGCCGCCCGAGACCACGCCGACGACCACCGCCGCGACCACCGCCAGCGCGCCAACGACATATTGGAAGACCGTGGTCGCCTTGTCGGCGAGGCTGTCGATCGCCGCGCGCTCGGCCTCGATCGACCGGTGGGCATCCTCGACACGCTGGTTGAAGACTGCGCCGATATGTGCGCGGCGGCTTTCCGGCAGATTGGGATCGCGCAGATCGGGCAGCATGTCCTCGAGCTGGGCGAGATCCGCTTCGGTGCGCGCGCGGGCATCGTCCGAGGTCCAGCGCCCGATAAAGGTCGAGTCCGCATCGTCGCGCTGCTTCTTGCGCTTGAGCGCGTTGATCTTCTGCGAGACGGTCTCGGCGGCGCCATATCGGACCGTGTCGACCAGGTCGCCTTCCTCGCGCCCGCTGGTGTCGCCCTCCACCGCGGCTTCGAGGGTCTCGTCGTGGTGGTCGCGCTTCCAGCGCTCGTTGATCTTGTCGATATCGGCCTTGGTCAGGCCGTTGAAGCCAGCCTTGAGTTGGGGCATGTCGGTGCCGGCGCCTTCGATCGAATAGCGGATCCGCGTATAGGCCCAATCGAGCCGCCGTTCGGCCTTGGCGTCGTCGCCCTTCACGTCCTTCTGGATCAGGTCGAGCTTGGCCTGCGCCTCGCGCTTGTCGCCGCCAGACATATTGTCGGCGATCATGCTGGCAAGGTTGGTGCCGTAATCATGCTTGAGCGCCGAATCGAGCACCACCGAGCTGTGGCGGGCGCGGTCGAAGGCTTCGTCCTGGATGGTCTCATTGTTCTTCCGCTCCAGCTCGGCCTGGCGGTCGAGCCGCTGCTCCTCGGTCCAGGGCCGTCCGGCGGCCCGGTCGAAGTCCATCTCCCGCTTGATCTGCCTGCTGACGCCAGCCGCCAGCTGAGGCCCGCGATCGAGCCGTGTGGCTTGCATCGCGCGGTCCATCTGCGTCTGGATGACGCCCTTGAGCACCGCATCGTCGGCATAGCCACCCTGCCGTTCGATCTCCATCCGCGCCGCATCGGCGCTGGCGAGATCGTTGGCGGCCAGCGTCTTGACGAAATTGCGTTCCTGCGGCGTGTGGAACGAGGAGGAGACCGCATTGGCGAAGGCCGAGCGCTTGCGGTTGTTGCTGTACTGGCGGACATTGCCGAGCTTGTCGTTGAAGGCGCTCTCTATCTCCTCGTTGCGGCGCAGCACCTCGGCCTCGGCCTCGGCCGCGGTCCAGCCTTTGCCCTCCGCCTTGGCCATGACCTCCGCGCGGACCTGGTCATAGACTTTGGAGACATCGGCGGTGTCGGCTTCGCCCCAGCCGAAGCGGAAGGCATCGTCGAGCGCATAGGCATCGGCTTCGTCGGTCTTGCCCGCGAGCAACGCCTGCGCCTGCAACGCCTGGGCGTCGCCCAGATCCTCGTCGAGCCGCGCACTGAGCGACTCCTTATACTTCTCCTTATAATATCTGATCGCAGCGTCGCGCTCCTCCTTGCTGAGACCGCGCAGCGCCTCCATGATCTGCGCTTCGTTGGTGCCCGGCCCCCACACCGCATCATGAATCGCCTCGGCCGCCGCCTCGCCGCCCTTGCCCTGGAGCAGCAGGAGCGCGCGCTCCTTGTGGTCGCCGCTCAGCTCGCTTCCCATCGCCTCGGTCAGCGTGGTTTTGTAGTTGGCCTGATAATGGCCCTCGACGGCCGCC
This sequence comes from uncultured Sphingomonas sp., assembly GCA_966211615.1. Lineage (GTDB taxonomy): Bacteria > Pseudomonadota > Alphaproteobacteria > Sphingomonadales > Sphingomonadaceae > Sphingomonas. The sequence goes on along the minus strand of CBIHNZ010000022.1, from coordinate 39,995 downwards.
AGTTCGAGCTTGGACAGGCCTTTCAGATTGGCGAAGATGATGTCGTTGTCGGTGCCCCATTTGCCGGCCCCGGCCCGATAGATGGCGTCGGATTTCTCGGCGGCGTTGAAGCCCGGATTGCGTGCCTTAGCGACATATTGGCGCGCCGCCCACTCGCCGATCGGCAATGCGGACAGCTCGGAATCGATCACCGGCTTGAGCGGCGCCCGCTCGGCCTCGGTCAGCCGCGCAGCGAAGCCCGCGGCGAGCCCGCCCAGCACGCTGTCCTGCTGCTGCGGATCGGTGATCACCTGCTCGACGAAGTCGCGGCGGCGATCCTCGGTAAGGGCCTGGTATTGCTCGCCATGCTGGGCATCGGCGGCCATCTTGTCGTTGACGCTCTCGCGAACGCGCTGCAGGTCGCGCTGCAGCTCCAGCCTGGCGAGATGCGCCTGGGCGCTCGCCCAGGTCGTCGCGGTATCGCGGGCGGCATTGGCCCATGTATCTAGGTTGCGGGCATTGTCCTGCCACCAGCTCTGGGCGGCGCCGTCCTGCGCGTCGCCCCAGGCGTGCAACGCGCGATAGGCGGCTGCGCCCTGGTCCTGCACCGCGGTGATCATCTTGGCTGCCTCGGCGCGGGCATCTACCTTTAGCTGGTCGATGCGAAGCTTGAGCGGCTCGATGCGCTCGGCCGCCCATTTCTTCGCTGCGCTGATCGCCCTCGAGGTACGGTTCTTCGCGGCGCGCGCGGTATCGGCATTACTCGATGTGGCATCCGCGGCATTGGCCTGGGTGGCCGCCAGTTCGTCGGCCATCGCTGCGGCTTCATAGGCGGCGATCTGGCGATTGCATGCCCTGTCGAGCGCGGTCTTGCGCTCCTTCTCCTGGAGCTGGATCCGGGCGATGCCTTCGCCCACCTTGTCCTGGATGCGCGCCACCGCCGCTTCGGCGAGCGCGCGGAAGCCGGGCTTGGGTGCATGCTTGGCGTCCTTGGCACGCTGCTCGGCGTCCTTGGCCACTGTCTTGGCAGCATGCGCGTCGGCGGTGCGCGCGGCGGCATTGGCGGCAGCGGCGGCTGTTGCCTGCTCCGCGCTGAGCTGCGCTGCATCGACGCCTTGCTTCTGCGCTTCGGTCAGCAGCTGCCGCCGCGCTGTCACCGCCGTGTCGAGCGTCTGGCCTGCGACGCCGAGCAGCTGGGCGAGCGGCTGGACGGCACCGGTCAGGTGCGATTCGATCGTAGGAAGCTGCACCTCGCCGAGCTTGGCGAGTGCCGGAAAATCCTTGTTGGCGAGCAGCACCGTTCCCGGATAGTCGGGCAGATCGGTCTTGGCGGCATCAAGGATGTCGTGCGCCTGCTTGGCCGGATCGGCGAGCAGCCGCGCGAGCACCGCCGTGAACATGTCGCGCTCGGCGAGTGTCGGCTCGGACGGTGGCAGCGGATCGGACGCGACTTTGATCGGCGGCGGGATGGCGGGGGCCGCCGGCGCAGCCTCCTCCTTTGGCGGCGCGATGATCTTGTCGCGGATGGCGAGCAATTCCGCCTTTTCCTTCGGGTCGAGCTGCGCGTCGTTCATCGCCTGCTCGCCGAGCAGGACCATCCGTCTCTTTTCAAAGCTTAGCGGGGTGCTGACCAGATCGGGCATGTGCCCGCCCGGGCTGGCGTCGACCGCGGGCAGCACCTGTTCGGGCAGCATCGCGTTGGCGGCGGTCTCGATCTGCTTGGTCGCGTCGGGGATCGGATCCTCGATCGTGGCGTGAGGTGGCTTCACCGTCGGCACCGGCGCCGGGCCGGCCAGCTGCTGCTGGACCTGGCGGCGCGGCGCGGCCCTGCGCTGCGGCGATGCGGGGACATTGCCGGGCGCGGGGGTCGGCGGTTGTGGAATAGCCTGGGCGACGGCGACGGCCTGCTGCTGAATCGCCTCGGGCGTCGCGGCGGCTGGCCGGGCGAGCGCGCCGCCGCCTTTCGCGGGAGCATTGCGAGCGCTTCCCCTTCCCTTGCCCGCCATGGCAGGCGACTGCGAGCCCTCAGGTGCCCCTGCTTGCGGCTGAGTGGTGCCCGCTGCACTCGCGGGAGCGCCGGGCTGGGCCGCAGCGCGTCCGGCTCCATCGGGGGCGGGCCTGGCCACCAAGGTGTCGGCGGGCATCGCGGGCTCGGCCGGCACCGGACCGCCCTGCCGCGCCTTGGCCACCGCCTGGTTACCCGCGCTAGCCTGAACGTCGAGCACCGCCGCGGCGACGCCGGCAGACGGCGCCCCGACCGGCCCGGCAAAGAATGGACCACCACCGCGCCGCGCCGCCAGGATGCTATGGGTGAACTCGGCAGGTGCGCGCCCGTCGGGATCGGTTGCCTGTTTCTCGCCCGGCCAGCGCATCGCCTGGCGCGGATCGGCGAGCGCGACGGGCGGCGGCATCGAAATTACCCGACCATGCCGAGCGCGCCATAATCGGCTGCGATCGGCGCGCGGCCCATCTTCTCCAATTCACGCGCTACCGCGCCCAGCACGTGCCGCCGCGCGATCGCGCTGTCCTCAGCGGCGGCGAGATAGGCGGCGGCGAGCGCAGCGTTGCGGATGTTGCCACCCGACAGCTCGAAAGCGAGCGCGACGGCGTCGAGGTCCAGGTCGGGATCGAGCGGCGCCGCTTCGGGAAACGCCTGGGCCCACAATGCCCGGCGCAAGCTCTCGTCGGGCATCGGGAAGGTCATAACATGCGCCAGGCGGCGCGCGAACGCTTCGTCCATATTGCCCGGCAGATTGCTCGTCAGGATCGCCAGCCCATCATAGTTCTCGATCCGCTGGAGCAGGAAAGCGACACCGAGATTGGCGTAGCGATCATGCGCATCCTTGAGCGCCGTGCGCTTGCCGAACAGCGCATCGGCTTCGTCGAACAGCAGTACGGCGCCCGCCCCGGCGGCGGCATCGAACAGCCGATCGAGATGCTTCTCGGTCTCGCCGATATATTTGTCGAAGATCGCCGAGAGATCGACGCGGTAGAGCGGCATGCCCGCCTCGCGCGCGATCAGCCCCGCCGCCATTGTCTTGCCGGTGCCGGATGCGCCGCTGAACAGCACCACGCAATTCTGGGCCGCGGCAAGCCGTTCACCGAAGCGCCAGTCCCCTGTCACACGCGGCCAGTGCCGCAGGCTGGCGACGAGTTCGTCGAGCTGGACGCACAGCCGCGCCGGCACGACCAGGTCGCCCCATCCCGCATGGACGGTGATGCGCTGGGCAATCGCCGGGAGTTGGCCATCCGCGTGCAGGCCGATCGCGGTGAGCAACGTATCCTCGTCCCCGGCCGTGCACCGCGCCACCAGTTCCGCGATCGTCCTCGGCCCGATGCGGGTGCGCTGCGCCAGCCGGTCGGGGTTCGCCTCATGCCCTGCCGGGAGCGCGTCGCGCCACCAGCGCGCGCGATCGACCATAGCTGGGGCTGCGATCTCGACGCGCGCGGTCGCCACGTCGCGCGCGACCAGCGGCAAGTCGATCGCGCCCGGTCGCATCGCGGCGAACATGCCCGGCGCAACCGGCGCAGCCGCGACAAGAAGCTGCTCCAGCCCTTGATCCGGCCAAGGCCGCGCCGCGGTAACAAACAGCCCGCTCGCTTCGAGCAAGGCTTCGCGCGCGAGCAGGCGGCCGATCTCGGCGGGCGGCAGCGCGCGCGCCGCGGGATGATCGAGGTCGGCGATCAACAATCCTCCGCTCCCCAGCGCCCACGCCACCTTGTCCTGTCCGGCATCGAGCAGGCCTTCGAACAGCAGCAGCGACGCCCCCGCCGCGCCGGCACAGGCCCGCATCAGCTTCGGGTCCGGATCGCCCGGTGGATCGCGCATGACGCGGGCGAATGCTGCGATCCGGGAATCCACCGCATTGTTGCCGCCGAGCAGTGCCAGCGCGACGCGGTCGTCGATCGCCAGTGCGCGATCACATAGCGACTTGGTGCGGTCAGCATCGCTCCAATGCAGCAGCTCGCCGCGCATCAACGGCGCATCGGGCGCGAAGCGTGCGAGGCGTTGGAAGCGCTGCACCGCATCACCGGTCAGCAATGACAGCGCGAGATCGATCGTCGGCAGGCGGCGCGCGACATCGTTCTGCGCATAGGCGTAGAGGGTCTGATAGCGGCGGTCGAACGCGGGCGCGGCGGCAATCAGCAGCGTGGCGCGTTCGAACGCGTCGAGGCGGAAACGGCGCGCAATCGCTGCCAGCGGAAGTTCGGGACCGCGTGCTTCGCGTGCATCGAGCCCGGCGCGTGCCAGCTCCGCCTCGCTGCCGATCCCGCCCGCACCGGCAGCGCCCAGCTCGGCCAGCGCTTCAGCTTCGGCGATATAGAGCCCGCGCATCGGATCGTCGTTGAAGCGTCCCTGCTCGCGCAGTCCCGTTACATGATGCCCGAGCAGCCGGTCGAGCCAGCGCAGCTCCTCTCGGAGATGATCGGTCGCATCGGCAAAAGGCGTCGGAACTCGCTCGTCAAGGCGCATCAGCCGGGCTCCGGCAGGCGCAACCGGAATGCCGGCCCTTCGGCGGGCGCGACGACGGTTCCATCGATCCCGGTCATGCGCAGCACCAAATCGAGCGGGACTCCCGGCAGCAATATCTCGGGAACATCGCCGAACGCCACGCGCCCTTCGCCCGCGATCAGATTGGCCGCGAGCCAGGCGGCGCTCGATCGTTCGAGCCCGGTCAGCCGCCGCCCGAAATCGGCAAAGGCGGCACGGGCCAGCAGGACCCAGGACAGGCGGCTGGCGGCAGTCCGCGCATCCACCCCGAAATAGTCGAGATCGCGCGAAACCGGACGCGCACGCGCATCGGCCGGCGGGACCGCATGCGGCAACGCCGAGCGCGCGCTGCCACCTGGGCCGGCGAGATGAATCCAGTCCTCGCTAACCGCATCTTGAAACACCCGGATCGCGCCATGGCGCTGCTCGACCAACTGCAGCGGGCGCGGCGCGGCATGCTCCGCCATGTGCCGGGCGAAAGCGGTGGCAAGCCGCAGCGCGGCGCGCGCCGGCTTCGCTTCGGGGTCGTCGATGCCCGCCAGCCAGCGCAGCGCCGGATCCTCGAACGCCACGCGCCATTCGCGACCCGCCAGTGTCGCCGCGAGGGTGAGCCGCGCACGCGCGCCGTCCTGGCCCGGCGGCACCAGTCGTTCGAGGCCGAGTTCGACTACCGATCGCCAGAGCAGGAAAATACCCGCGAACGGCGTGTCGATCGCGATGTTCTCCGCCGTGCCCTCCGAGGTTCGGTGCAGGACATGGCCGGGTTCGGGCGACGGAGCCGATCTGTCGTGCGAACGCCGGCGCGGGTCTCGCCCGACGTCGGGATCCGAGCCCTTGTGCAATGGCTCCGCGAATGCGCCGCCCTGCAACCTGGCCCGCGGCCAATGCGCAGCCTCGGCGCGGATCAGGGCTCTGGCCGCAGCGACGAGAACGGGAGCCGACAGCCCCGAAGGTCGGATCGCTCCCGACAGCAGCACCAATTGCCCGCACGCCCCCGATCCCCATCGTGCGATGATCGCCCGCACCGCTTCCGATGCGGCAATGCGATGGGCAGGAGAGGACGGCGACGACGCCTGTCCGCGCCCCGCGAGCAGATCGAGCACCCGCCGCGCCCCAGGTTCGCCGAGCGCTTCGACCAGCTCGCCCAGCTGTCTGCCGGCATGGAGCTCGGCCAGCGCCTGCACGCTCGCCTCCGGATCGCCGCCGACGATGTGGATCAGCGCGTCGCGCGTCGGCAATGCCCGCAGGTGGCGATAGCGGAAATGATACCAGCGCTCGAAGCCATCGCCGCGCGCAACTTCGGCGAGCAAGCGCGCAAGATAAGCGGAGCGACTAGGGAAGCGGATGATCGTGCCGCCATCCTCGCCGCGCAATGCCCGCGCGATAGCATCTCGCAGTGCAGCGGCGAATCCATGCGCAACCCGCTCCCGATCGCCGTCAATCAGGTTCGCGAGGTCGAGCCGGTGGATGACCCATACCGAGGGATCGGCATCGTCGAGCAGCGGCGCGAGGGCTTCCTCGATCGCCGCCCCGGCTTCGCGCCGGAAAAGGTCCGCGTCCGCCCATTGCGCCGGCCAATCAGCATCGCGCGTAGCGGCACGGACCGCGAGTTCGATCCGGCCGAGATGGAGCCGCGATCGCGAAGCCCCGTCTATAGCGACAGGCGCGGCCGCGATCATCCCCGACTCGCGGCAGCGGCCGGGCCTGTCACAGCAACCCTGCCTCGATCGCGGCCTTGATCCTGGCGATCTCGCTCTGGGTAAGCTGCAGCAGCGGTTCGCGGATCGGCCGCTCGAACGGCACCACCGCGCCGTCCTGGACCGTGAAGCCGTGCGGATTCTCGTGGAAACCGGGCGGCAGCGCGGCCTGGGTCGATCCCGCCGGCACCGGCGCCCCGTCGGGCAGGCTGACCAATATGTCTCCCTGGATCACCCACATGCTGCGCTCCTCTCATGGCCGGAAAATGACGATATAGGACAGGGCGTAGAGCCAGCCGTCGGAGTCCCCCACGGTCCAGGCGATATTGAAACTGACCTTGTTGGGCGGCACGATGGTCTTGTTGACCGGCTCGACGCGCCAGCGCGCATCATTGGCGCTGAAGTCGTTGCCGATGTCGGTCAACGCAAGGATCACTTCGGCCGAACCGACTTGGGTAAGGCCCGTCGAGGGGACGACGATCGGCCCGGCGATGCCGCTACCACCCGGTCGGTTCATGACCAGATTGCCCGACACGACGTCGATCAGCGGGATCTTGGAGCCTCGCACATAGAGATCGCGGGCGACGCGGACATCGCCGTTATTCTCGACCACGAATTGTTCGTAGAACTGGCCGTCGCCGCTGTAGCGCGGGCCTACGATCAGCCGGTCTCCACCGCCCATATTGTCGCCGATGGTGATGCGCAGGTCGTTGTTGTCGGAGCCGGTGTTGACGCGCTGGATCTCCATGATGTCGGTATCGATCCCGCCGCTCGCGGTGCGGAAATCGAGCGCATTGCCCCAAATCTCGACCCGGCCGAGCGAGCGCACCCCGCCCTGGACGGTGAGCCTGCTCGCGGGGTCGAGCCGCATCGCCTCGCTGCCACCGCCGCCGGGATCGAGTTGCAACGGCGACTGGGACCCGCCCAGATACCAGGCGAAATAATTGGCCGAGCGAAAGTAGAGCGTGTCCTTCTGCGCGCCGATCCCGAAGATCTGGCTATCGACGACTGCATTGACGAACTGGCGGTAATAGTTGCTGAAGTGGAGCCCGCCACCGGGGCTGAGATACATTAATTGATCGCCGCCGCTGCCGGCGTCCCCATCACCATCTTCATGGGTACCGCCGGCATGCCAGTAATGCCCGGCAGCCGAGCGGTAATAGATGGATCCGGAATGCCGGCCGATACCGTACGTGCCCAGCCCGAGCGCCAGGTCGATCACCTGGCGCGGAGGACCGTCGAAGCGCAACGTGCCGGTCGGGATATCGACCGTGTCGTTACCCGCCACCGCCAGCACCACTTTCTCGGAAGGCCCCGGGCCGACCGTCAGGCGCGTGTTCGCACTGCCCGTATCGCCGATATGGATGCGCAGATCGATCTTGCCTCCGGCCCCCAGGCGCTGGATCCACAGGGGCTTGCCGGACTCGCCGCCACCGCTTTCCTGCCAGGAGACCTTCCCGCCGTGGAGGTAGAGGTCCTTCTTGGCGATAATGCGCCCATCGACGCGCAGCTGGCCCTCGACGGAAGCGAAGGGATCGGCATCGGGATCGGCAAAGGCGACGCGCGGGGCGAAGCGCAATGCCGGTCCCTCGGCAAGCACCGCGCTACCGACAAAGCCTGCATAGACACGGCCTTCACCGCGGATCTTCTCGGCGTTCTTTTCGATCTCTGCGGCGTCGGCGCCGGTGCCAATGGTCTTGGTGAATTTCTGTGGCGTGCCGTGCCAGCTCACCGTGCCGAGGCGGATCGGCCAGCGCGCGGCGCGCTCGTTGTCGGGGAAATCCTGATAGGGAACCGATCCGTCCTCTGGCTCAACCGGATCGCCGGCCGCCGCTACGGCCGCAAGCTTGGCCTCGTCGCCGCCAACCATGATCGGATCGCGATCCGGCGGCTCGTCGACGAGGAAGCGATAGGTCTCTGTCAGGCGCCCATAGGCTTCGGCGTCTGTGCATGGCGCGAAACCGCCGGTCGCCGTGCGTGCCGGAACCTCGTCATACTGCATCCAAAGCGCAAGAGAGACCGGGTTGTTGCCGTGATAGGCGGAGAACAGCTTGGGATCGATCCTGACTGGCTCGAGGACGACGATCTTGCGCCCGAAGCCGTCGACCGCGGTGCCGGGAAGCAGATAAACATCGACGAAAGGATCGTCGCCCTCGCGGGGTACTTCGATCAGCCTGCAGCCGGTGACGATCCCCCAGCTGTGCGACCCCAGCTCGTGACGGCGAAGCGCATCGCGGTGGTAGGCCTGCTGGTCGCGGAAATCCTCAGCACCGACATATTGGTGCTGGTAGTAGTTCAGCCGTTCGATGGGATCGAGTGCCATGGCCTGTTCCCTCAGCGCGCGGACTTGGCCGGCTTGCTAGCGAGCGCGGCAAGCTTGCCCCGCATCTCCTCCAGGTCGCGGCGCAGCGAAGCGACTTCGCTGTCATCCTCCCGGACGACCGCGACCACCTTGCCGTCGCGCGAATAGATTTTCGCGCGGTCGCCGGGGCGGAGCAGCGCGCGCTTGCGCATGTCTGCCTTCAGTGCCTTCTCGTCACCGGCCTCGCTCGACGCCATCTCGACAGCCACGCCCGATGCCTTCAGCGCAGCGGCCGCCTGCTCGGCATCGCTGCCAGTATGCGCGACGGTGGCGCTGGCGATGTCGAACCGCTTGGCAATCGTCGCGAGCAGCGGCGACGCGCCGGTCTCCGCCGCCTTCGACAGATAGAGGCGCGGCAGCGCGAAGCTGTTGGCGGTCAACGTGGTACGCAGCGCGCCGGTCGGATCGACGCGGTCGAGCAGTGGCAGCAGATCGTTGACCAGCGGTGAGTTCTTGCGGACCAGATCGGGCTGGCAGCAGAGCAAGGCGAGCAGCTTGCCGATCAGGGGCAGGACCGGCACCAGCGACATCCAGTAGAAGGTCGATGGGAAGGCCCCCGCATAGCGCCGGCAGCTATGGTTGCAGATGCGCAATATCTTGCCGCCCTTCACCGTGACGCAGGCGATCTCGACCCGATCGTCGCAGGGATCGTCGTCGCATTGCGGAATGAAAGCGTGGCAGATGCAGTCGAGCAGCAACTGCAGCAGGATCGCCAGCAGATCGCCGAACTTGTCCTTCGCATCCTGGTAATAGGGATTGGTCTGCCCGCCGGCTCCGTTGGCCGTCCCGGGAGTGGTGGCGTCGCCGGGCGGCGTCAGCAGGATCTCCCCGGCGGTGCGACGGAGCTGACAACGAACCGGATGATCGTCGTTCGCCAGCATATCCATCACCGCGGCCCGGAACCGGCACAGCGCGGCGTGGATCATCGCGGGGGTGATCCCCTTGGCCTGGAGCTCGGCCGGGGTGCTGCTAAGCAACTGGCCGAGTATCTCCTGGTCCTGCTCGGTCAGCCGGTTCCCGAGCGCCGTGATGTCGCCGAGGACGCAATCATAGATTTTGCGCGCCAGCGTGCCCTTGGGAACATAGATGTCGAGAATCGCCGTGATCTTGTCGGTGCCATCCTCGTCCTTGATCTTGAAGCTCGGCGTGCAGCCCTCCTTCGATTCCACCGCAGTGATTTCGAAGCATTCCATCACCCGGCGCGGCGTGCAGGCGATGTTGGACGATCGCGCGAGCGGCGCGCTGGCCGGCGCGGGCGTAGGCGTGCTGCAACCGCCACCGCATCCGCAACCTCCACCGCACCCGCCCCCGCCGCCACAGCCGCACGATGCGGCGGGTGCGGGCGTGGCGCGGCCGGTGGCCAGGCCGGGCGTATAGGCGGTCTCGACCTCGCGATATTTGAGCGCGATGCACCAATGGCTTTCCAGATCGCTACAGCCCGGATCGGGCGGTGGCATCCACGGATCGCAATCACCGGTCTTGGCCCGCGCCTGGGTCGCGCAGGCACGGATCGCAGCAATCAGGTCGAAGCGCGTATCCTTGGCGACGACGATGTCGGAACCACAGGGGTCGATCGCATAGCCGGGGCGGATCGTCACCGATCCCTCGCAATCGTCGCACAGCACTTCGAGGCCGCAGACCACGCCCCAGCCATGGAGGTAACGCGTGTGGAGCCGGTTCTTGGCACGGACATAGTCCTGCAGCCCTGCCAGATCGGCCGCGGTGAGTATCTGCCCGGCACCGAACACCGGCCGGTCGAGCGTGACCAGGCCGCGGCAGGTGGGGCAGCAGCAGTGGCGGTCCTTGACGGTCGTTGCCATGTCGATCTCCTCCGCTCAGCCGCGGCCGTTGATGGTTGCGCCGCTCATTTCACCACCTTCGGTCCGCCGGTGCCCCTGGCCGAGACGATGGTGAACCAGCTCAGGAAGCGGCCGCCCTCGATGCGGTCGCCGGTCGGGCAGCGTCCGGCGCCGACGCCCGGCGCGAAATGATTGGCGTCGAGCGCGGGATTGACCGCGATCGTCTTGCCGGGGTTGTTGACGTCTTCGATCTCGATCTGCTTCGCGCCGAGGATGTGATCGCCCTCCAGCACGACACGATAGGTGCCAGGTCGGAGCGGGATGGGCTGGCCATCATTTTGCGGCCGGAAACGCACTCCGGTCACCGCGACGCCCGGATCGTCCTTGCCTGGAACCTTGAACGGCTTGCCGCAGCTCGCGTTGAGATCGACGCCCGCAATCTTGCCGGGGACCTCGCAATAGCAGCGTACGGGCATGATATTGTCGCCGTCGCCGGACCATTCGAGCTTTCCCTGAAATAGAAGAAGGACGCTCTGCTCGTGCAGCGTGTCGGCAAGGATCGGCCAGCGCGGATCGAAAGCGATGACGATGCCGTCATCGATCAGCGTGCGATACTCGTCGCTGTCGTCGCGCAGTTCCTTGGCATGCGGCCAGTTGATCCCGACGATGCGCGGCAGATCGGTGCGCAGGCCCGCGCCGTCCTTGCCATCCTTGCCGTCTTTTCCGGGAAGTCCGTCCTGGCCCGGAGCGCCGTCCTTGCCGTCCTTGCCCGGCACACCGTCCTTCCCGTCTTTGCCATCCTGACCCGGTGCGCCGTCCTTGCCATCCTTGCCCGGCGCGCCGTCTTTCCCATCCTTGCCGTCCTGGCCCGGTGCACCATCCGTCCCGTCCTTTCCAGGAGGCCCCATCGGTCCAGTCATCCCGCCCGACGCGCAGGAGGCGATGCATTCGATCACTTCGGCGAGCAGCGTGGTCGAGGGCAGCAGCCTGCGACCGAGGTGATTGTCGATCCGCTTGGCATCGACCGGTTCGCCCCAGACGTAGTCGACGATGGTGGCGAGGACGATCTCGTCGCCTTCCTCGCACGCCGGACAGGCATCGAGCACCTTGTCGAACAGGGCGAGGCAATCGTCGCCCGTCACGTCGAAGATCGCCACGCCGCCCGGCACCGGCGGGTCCCCGCCACCCTCGAACCCGACATAGAGCGTCTCGCCGACCACCAGCGGCTGGATCGCGCCGCGCGGCGCCGGGCTGGAGCTGCTCACCGATGGCTCGAGCCCCGCGGCGCGCCGCGCGATCGAGATGGTCTGGATGCCCCAGCTACCGTCGGGCAGTTCCATGCTCGTATAAAGCCGACTGCTGCCCGTGGAGAAGGCTAGCCCGTGGGTCCCACCGGCCAAGTTGGTGATCGGCGCACCAACCGGATCGACGCGGTCGGCAGGCGATGCTGCGTCGGGGATCGCCTGGAACAAATGCAGCGTGCTGGTGATCTTGTCAGCAACCGCCAGCAGATCGCGATTGTCGCGCACGCCTACCGCCAGCGCATTCGGCTGCGCTGTGCCGTCGCCGACCTGGAGCACCGTCGTCGTCAGGTCTGCGAGCTTGATCGCCGTGACATTGCCCATGTTCGACGACGCGACATAGAGATAGGCGCCGAGCGGACCCTGGGCCAGCGCCACCGGGCCACCGGTAACCGCGATCTCGGCCGGTGCGGCGGGAGCGGCCGCACCGGTGAGATCGGTTCCCCAGACATAGAGCTTGTCGCTATCGTGGCAGGCGCCCGCGAGGCGGCCATCGGCCAATGTCAGCAGCCTTACGCTCCCCGTCCCGGCAGGCAGCGGGATCGTATGCAGCGGCGCGGCGGCGAGGTTCGCGGCGTCGAGCACGCGCAGCTCGATATCGGTTTCGGTGTTGAGCAGCACGAAGACATGACTGCCGGTCTTGCTCACGGCAACGTCCATGCCCGCATAGCCGGGGAAGGACACGCTCGCCGCGATGCTCTGGTTCGCGGTATCGAGCGCAACGAGCATCGCCGGTTCCTGGCCGGTGATGACGAACAGCCTGTGGTTCGCTTCATCGCGCGCGATGCGGTGGGTGCCGTCGATATTGTTGGTGCATTCCCAGATCAGCCGCTTCGTACCGCAATCCTGCTCGCTCGGCGGCCGGTCGAGCAGCGCGAAGAACTCATAACCGTCGATCAGCTTGCCCGGCAGGCAGGCCGAGGCATCGGCGCCGCATCCTTCGAACACCGCCGGCACCGGATCGGCGGGGCATTCCCGGTACCGGATTGCTATCTCCAGGCGATGCGGCTGGTCGTCCGGCGGCGTTTCCCTGCCCTTGGCCTGCTGCCATGCGGCAAGGAAGGCGTCGCGGAAATCGACCATCGCGTTGGCGCGGACCAGTATCTCTCGTCCGCAACAATCCACTGCCGCACCCGGCTGGACGACGACATATTTTTCGCGGCACGCGGGGTTCGGATGCTCGATCACCTTGAGCCCGCAGGCGGTGCCCCAGCCATGGAGATACTGGTTATGGCGGCGATGCTTGCCGAGGAAGTAATTCTGCTCGTCCAGGAAATCCTGGGCCGTCATTATCTTGCCGTCGAACAGCGTGTTGCGCGCAAGCTGCGGTATTTCGCAGGCGGGGCAGTCGATCGGCTCGCAGCTATGGCTCATGGCGTTTGCTCGCTCACTCAAGGATCGAATCGCCCCCGAGCCGAAGGCCGGGGGTCGGGCTGAAGCGGGATCTGGCGAGGCGGATGTCCTCGCCGAGAATGCTCTCGTCGACGCGCACCGGCCCGCTGTGGCGGCCGAGCACGGTGTTGACGCCCATCACCAGATCGCAGCCGATGACGAAGCGCGGCCGCATCAGGCGGATGTCGAGATCGACATGTGCGGGCTTGGCCGCTTCGGCGACTTCCTCCAGCGCGGCCAGATCGGCGTCGCCATATTCGTCCGAGACCGGCACGTAGAGCGTCGCGCGGTGGGCAAACGCGTCGAACGGATCGGTGAGCGGGTCGCCGCCATCGACCAGCGCGAAGCTGCCGATCTCCGAATAATCGTCGAGCTGCAGCCGCCTGACGATCTCAGGGCCCCAAAGCGCGCTGGTGTCGCCCAGCCGGCCTTCGTCCAGCGTCAGCCACCGGCGCAGACGGAAATGCTCGACCACCCGCGGCTCGATGCCGGTGTAGACCGCGACCTGGCGCTTGAGCCCGGCGACGGTGCCGCGGATGCGGAACAGGGCTGGCGCCTCTGCCACCAGCCGCCGCCGCCGCGCTACCGACCAGTTACGGTCGAGCGCGATGCCTATCCAGCCGGCCAGCCAATCTAGGAAGTCCCCGCCCACCGCACCCGGCTCGGCGGCCTCGGTCGCATCGGGATCGAACAGTGCGGGGAGCCGGTCGAGCGGCGCCAGCGAACCCCGCCGCGCCTCGTCGAAAAGGCCCATGAAGCGGGCGAGGAAATCGGCGCTCGCCGGATCAGCGGCGAAACAGCCGGGCAGATACCGCGCCGAAGTGAAGCGCGGATAGATCGCGTCGATGGCACGGACCAGGGGCGTGGCGAGTCCGTCCCCCTCCATCTCGAGCCGCAACCACAGCCATCTGCCCGGCGGGCTCAGTACTGCACCAGTCCACGGGCCTACACCGTCGAAATCGACCGGCATCGTCCGCCATTCGCTGTCGGGCAGCAGCGCGATCTCGGCCGAGCTCAGCATCACGTCGGTGGTGAAGGTGGCCACGGCAAGCCGGGTGCCCGAAAGCGCCTCGCCGTCGATCGCCAGCCGGTCCCATGCCATCCGCGCCTGACCGGCGTCGAGCGGGCCGCACAGCGCCTGGCCCTGCGGCACGTATCGCGTGTCATCGCTGCGGATCAGGCACGGGCTGCGCGGATCGCCGAGAATCGCGCGGCCATCGGCATCGAAGGCGAGCAGCGCGCAGCCGGGCGGAGTCAGCGGCGCGGGCTCGGGCACGCCCATCATACCGGCGCAATCGCAGCGGACGATCGCGACGACGCCGCTGACCCGGTCCGAGATCAAGATCGTCCCGTCATCGTCCACCGCAACCGCCGGCGCGGTGAAGCGACCGCGCAGTGCCTCGACATCTTCGGTCCGCGCGATCACGCCGTGAGCCACATCGACCACCGCGACCGCCGGCTTGCCTTGCTCGACCACATAGATGCGGCCAGCCCGGTCCACCGCGATCGCGCCAGGCTCTGAGAGCGGCGCGGCCTCGCCTGCATCGCCGAGCGAGGCACAAGGCGATCCGCGCCTGTCGAAGACATGGACGCGCTCGGCAAAGCGGTCGCTCACCGCGATACGACCGTCGGGCAGGACTGCGATGTCCTGCGGATCCCAGGCATCGGCATCGAATTCCACGCCGCCGGTGGGGACACCGGTGACCGGATCGAGCGTGTCGCGGATGCGTACGGGCTGCAGCGCGCCGCCGCGCCAGGCGAATGGTCCCCAGGAGCGGCGCACCCGGCCGGTATCGAGCGCCAGCGCGGTGACGCGACGCGTCTCGCCGTCGAGGATCAGCAGCTCGCCGCCCGGATGACAGGCGAGCGCTACCGGCGCACGCAGTCCCGGCGCTGGCGACTGAAGGCAGGGGACCGGCACGAACCGTTCCTGGCAGGGATCGTAGCGCAGCACCCGGTGCGCACCGTCGAGGATGAACAGGCTCCCGTCCGCGCAGGCAGTTACGCGGAGCGGCGTCGACAGGCCCGCGAAGGTGCCCGAAGGTGCGCCGATCGGTCGCGCGGTTCCCGGCAAGGTCGCCAGCGCCAGCCGATCGCCCCGCGCCGCAACGCGTTCGAGCGACGCTACCCGCCAGCCGATGCGCGCATCGAGGCGGAACATGGGTTGCCGCGCCATCAGCCGGCTCCCGTGTCGGGCAGGATGTTGATGCCGTGCTCGACGGCATAGACCAGCTCGCCCTGACACAGCGGCACGTCGCGGCAGAAGGCCTGCGCCTCGCCATCGCACTTGATCACCAGCTGACCGTCTTTGATCCGCAGCACGTTCGGCGTGTCGAGGATCAGCCGGTAGAGATCAGAGAAATGGACGTCGCCGCCGAACGGCCAACCCTGCCCGTCCGTCCCGCCGGTGAGCGGATGGAGGAAGGCATTGAGGCGCATTTCGACCGCCTGGCGCACCAACGCGAAGTCGGCGTTGCGCTTGGCGAGCAGGTCCACCTCGATCCGGATCAGCCGGTATTTGGGCGCCGCCACATGCACTTCGGTGGTCATCAGCCGCACGGTGTCGAGATGAGCCGCAACTGCTGCCAGCGTCGCGGCGCTCGGCATCGGATTGGGCGCGTCACCATCGGGCACCGCGATCACCGTTACGGCGCCGGGGATCTTGACGCCGGGATAGCGCGGATGGGCAAGTGCCAGGGCCTTGGCACGCCGCAGGCCCGCCTCGAGCGCGCGGACCTCGAAATCCTCGGACGTGACCGCGCGGGCGTTGCTCTTGATCTCGGCCGCAGCGCGCAGCTTGGCAGCGTCGACCGTCTCCTCTTCAGCACCGCCATCGGCGGGATAGGGGTTGGTGACCTCACCAATGCCGGGCAGATAGCCTTGGATGTTGGTGACCGTGTCCGCGGGCAGATTGCCGCGCCGCCCGCCGCCGGTGAGATAGCTGCGCGCGACGATATTGCCCTTGCCGCCCGCGGGCTGAAAGGCGGTCGGGATGCGGCCGTTCACATTATCACCGAATGCGATGACGCCGGTGGTGCGGTTGAGCGTATAATGCGGATCGTCGGGCCCGGAGGCGAAGAAGTCCGGGACTTCCTGCCAAGGCAGCGGGCCTGCTCCTTCATCGACGTCGAGCCGCAGGCTGTGGATCGTGACGGTCCTGCCATCGATACCGGGCAGCGTCTCCTCGACAATCGCCGGCAGAACGGGGCGGCGTGCGAGCGCGAAGCTTTGGTGCGGGCGCGCATTGCTGGTGCCGAGCACTTCGTCGCTCTGCGCATTCGCCTGCAAAGCCGACACGGCGTTGATCAGCACCGCATCGAGCCGAGGCGCCCGCTCCCATGTCGGCGCCTCCAACCGACAGCGCAGCCAATAGAGCGACTCCGCGACGTCGCCGATCTTGGTGCGCCGCACCGAAGCACCCGGTCCGCGCAGCTCGATCATGCCGTCATGGGTCAGCGCTCCGGTCTGATCCTGGAGCACCGCCAGCGGCTGCCAGTGCGTCAGGTCCCAATATTCCCACATCAGCCGCGCGGCGAGTGTCGCGCCTGCGGCCGGACCGTCGTCGGCGCAGCGCACCGGGCTGGGAATCGTGCCGTCGCGCGCCAACCGCACGAGCAAAGTGATCGCTCCCGCGGTCATCGCCGCCCCTGATGCGAAACCGAGCATCAGGCTGCTGCCCTCAGCGGCGCGCGGGCCGAACGGATAGAACCATTGGCCGGCGGCGAGCGCCTTGGTGGTGACCTGGGTATAGCCGAACCCGTCGAACACCTGCACCGCGGCCAGTCTTGCCCCGAGCACTGCCAGCGGCCGCTCGGTCTCGAACAGGATCGGCCCGGCCGCGTCCGCCGCCGCCGCGATCTGCGTTCCCTGCGGCACGAACACTTCGGGTACGTCGTCGCGGATCGGCGCAAACACCAGCTGCGTCCGCGCAGCCGCCGCGGGCCGCCGCTCGATCCCGACCATTTGGAGGAACTTGATATAGGCGCTTTCCGGCACCTGGTTCATCCGGAACAAGGTCAGTTCGGTCATCCAGGCGAACATCTTGGCGATGGCGATGCCCGGATCGCTGTCGTTGCGATCGGTCCATTCCGGCGCCCATCGCGGGATGAGCGCGGTTACGTCCGCGACGATCTCGTCGAAGCGGCGGTCATCGAGATTGGGCGCTTCAAGCGGCATCGCCAGCCCCTCCCCCGCCATCGAGAATGTTGAACGGATAGACGAGGTTGCCGAACGCATGGTTCGACCGCAGCCGGTAATCGATCTCGATCATCAGGGTCGTCGGACTCTCGCCTTCATGGACGCGCACATCGGTCAGGTCGATGCGCCGCTCCCATTCCAGCAGGGCACCGCGCACCTGATGCGCGACTTGGCCGCGATTGGCAGGTGTATTGGCGATGAAGACGAGATCGTGAATTCCGCAGCCGAAGCGCGGGTTCATCTGCATCTCGCCCTTGGCGGTGGCCAGGATGATCCAGATCGACTGCTGGACCAGCATCTCCTCGCTCGCCCATTCGAACCCGCCGCGCGGATTGATCCGCAGTGGGAAGGCGAACCCCTTGCCGAGAAAGGCGCGCGAGGTGTCTGTGGCGATCATGGCAGCGTCTCGATGATCTGTTCGAGCACGGTCACCGTGTCCTTCATGCTATCGATCGTCCCTTGGAGCGCGGCGCTATCCTCGGCGCTGGCGATCGCCGGGATCTCGAGCTTGACCCCAGCCAACTCGAGGAACAGCGAGATTAGCGGCAAGATGTTGGTGACCGGCCCGAGCGACTGCGATGCGTGGTCGGCGGCATTGGTGGCGTTGGCCTTGGCGCATTCGAGCGCGCGGACCAGCTCGTCATTACCCGCCGCCTTGGCCTCGCCCAGCTTCAGCTCGATCCCCTGCATGATCTTCAGGATCGATTCGAGCTGGCCGACCAGGCACTTGATGATCTTGATGATCAGCAGCAGCAGGTCCTTGATGAAATTGAAGATCGGCACACCGGGGATGATCATTCCGAAACAGCCGATCAGATCCTCGGCCGCCTTGACGAAGTCGGGCACGGCCTTGGCGATCGCGATCGGATCGGGCAGCGCCTTGACCACCGCTATCAGCGGCTTGAGCAGCGCCAACACCTTCAGCAGGCATTCGATGCTGGCGAGGAACGGTGCGAGTTGGAGGAACAGGTTCGCGACCAGCGAGCAATCCGACGGGATGCCCTTGGTCAGATCCGGGATCGGCGTCAGCGTAGCGCCATTGGGCAGCCGGAGCTGGAGCTTCTCCATCTTGGGCAGCGCCAGGTCGGCGCAGCTCGGCAGCGCGAAGAGCTCCTGGAGCTCGGGGGGAAGCGGGATCTCAACGTCGTGCTTCATGCCACTCCCCTCAGATCGGCGAACTGTTGGGAGTGACGACGCGCGACCATCCTGGCCCCGCGAGCGTGATCACCGGCGCGAAGAGCTCGAGCAAGGCGACGGCGTCGACGCGGATCTTGCCGTTCGACATGGTGACCTTGTTGCCGTTGGCATCCTCGATCACGAGCGAGGCCTGGCCGACACCGCCCGCCGCCGCGCCGTCGATCATCCGGATCGTGTGCCCATCCAGCGAGCGGATGATGCGCTCGCGCGGATGCCCGGTCGGCGGCTGATCCTTGCCGTTCCAGGTGAAGCCCAGGATCACCGGCTGCTCGGGATCGTCGCCTAGGAAGCCGACGATCGCTTCGTCGCCGATCTCGGGCAGCATGCACAAGCCACGGTCGTTACCGGCCATTGGTGCCACGATCGGCGCCCAGGCGGTGTCGGTCCGGCCGGGCATCGCGGGAAGCTGGACCCGGATCCGCGCCTGCTTCTGCGGATCGTCGACATCGACGACCAGGCCGGTCAAGAGGCCGCGAACCGCGCTCATGCCGCCATCTCCGCCGAGACGCGCTTGGCGGTGAAGGTCGTGCGATAGCCGCCGTCGTTGAGCGTGTGGGTGCTCGAAAGCACGGTGTATTTGCCGTCGAAATGCCGCCCGGTGCCGCGGATATTAACCGAGCGGCCCGCGCGCAGATCAGGCAGGCCGACCGTGGTTCCGGTCGCTTCCACCATGCCGTGCTGGCTGGACGCGAGCGCTGCGTCGGCGCGGCGCTTGGCCTCCTCCTCGGTGCGCGCGGGCGGATCGGTGATCACATCCTCGCGATTGGCCGCGCGCGCGACCGCGACATGGTCGGCATTGGGCAATGGGGCACCCTGCGCCTTCGCCAGATCGTCGAGCGTCCGGCGGACCATGATCGCCTTCTTGGCCGTGCGATCCCATCCACAGACCTTGATCGCGAAGATCTGGCGCGAACTCGAATAGGTCGGGTGGAACGAGACGAGCGACTTGCCCCAGGTCAGATCATAGGTGATGTCGCGCAGCGATTGGGTCGGGCCGAAGTAGAGATGTGACTTGGTCTTGCCGTCCTCGTCCTCCTCCTCGCCGAGCAGCACCTGGTAGCCGCGCGCGCGCGCCCGCTCCATCAGGAAGAGGATCGGAAACTGGTTATTCATGAAGATATTGTCGAGCTGCGGCTCGGTCGCCTTGGCGGCCTCATCTATCCGTACTTCGATATCGAGGCCGGGGCGGTGCTGCGCTTCGTTGGGGGCCGGGGCAAGCGACAGCGCCACATCGCTGTCGCAGATGGTGGTGCGGCCGTCGTCGGGCCAGGACCAGGTATATTGCTGGCGGCGGAAGCGATCGAGGATGTTGAGCCCGCTGACGACGATCTTCGAATGGCCGCTCTCGGCGAACTGGACATCCACCGACGTGACGATGCCCGTCATCATCAGCCGCACATCGCCCTGATAGCCGAGGAACAGCATCATCTCGGTGCCGGGCTCGAAGACGTTGGGATGATCCGCGCTCGCGGCCGTCTCGTAATGGCCGAAATAGATGGGCTGGCGAGTGGTGGCGTTCCAGTTGTTCACGGTCAGCGTGAAGCCGTCGATCTTCTCCAGCGAATCCTCATATTTCACCTCGACAATGTCGCGCACCACGGTGGGCAGCATCTCCTGGCCGAACAGCCAGATCTCGAAGGTCGGCGCAAACCAGGTGTCGCGCTCGCCATGGAGCTGGACGACGCGGCTCATGCCGCCCTCCCCCGCCCGGTGCGCGGCGGCACGGTTAGAAGCATGCCCGGCTCGATCGCCAGCGGATCGACGATCCCGTTCGCCTCGGCGATCCGCCGCCAGTCGCGCCCGTTGTCGGTCAACTCGGCGATACGAGTGATCGTCTCGCCCTGTTGGACGATATGGGCCTTGGTCCGGTCGGGCGACTGAAGATTGAGCTCGGCAATCTGCTCGGCGAGCGTCTTATATTCCTTCAGCGTCAGCGAGAGGGTCGCGCGCAGCGGCACGCCCTCGGACGAGAACATGGTGAAACGCTGCTTGACGTTCTCGACCACGCCCTTGAAGCCATAACGGCTCTGCCCGGCGAGCGACTCATAGCTGCGGCTGCCCGGGAAGGAATCGCCACCCCAGCTGAACAGCACCACCGGCGGCGCATGGCTTTCGGATTCGATCTTGATCAGCTGGTAGAAGGCATCGGTCTTCTCGGTGACCGGCGTCGCATCGTCGCCGGTGCCGTCGTCGGTCGAATCGAAGAACAGGTCGAGCGAGAGCGTTTCGGTCTGCCCGCGGATGAACTGGATCAGCGGTGAATCCAGGCCCGGGACCGGTATCTCCGCCCATTGGTTGCCCTTTGTCAGGGTATATTCGGTCGGATTGTACGACACATCCATGGCACTGCCTCGCGGCGTGCCGTCGGCGCTCAGCCGCTGGACCTGTGCCTTGGCGACCCGCAGCATCAGGCGACTCCGTCCGGGCGATCGCCCGCGCGCTCACGGATGCGTCGGTCGGCGTCCTGGCGCGCGCTCATCCGCGCATCCTCGGCGGTGCGCTGGAGGACTTCGGCGATGATCTCGGCTTTGAGCGCGCGCAGGTCCAGGACCGTCATTTCGCTGCGGACTTCGCCGACCTCGATATCCATCACGGCTCCTAGCTGAACAGGTTACTGACGGCGTCGACCAGCGAGGCGCTGCCCGCGCCGGTCTGGGTGAGGCCCTCGTGCGCGATCTCGATCTTCTCGATGGCGACCTGCGATTGCGTCGCGTTCATCCCCGGCCCGCTCCACGACACCGGCAAGCCGCGGCGGAAGCGCCAGGTGCGGACCGCCTCGCCATTGTCGTCGAGCAGCGAGATCACGCCGTCGCGGCGTTTGCCCTTGCCTTCGAGATAATCCTGGTGCCAGCGCCACAGGTCCGGCGACGGCGCGACGCCGCGCTTGAGCACGATGTTCGCCCAGCTCGCCCGGCCGAGGAACTTGAGCGCACCGCCATTATTGCCGCCCTCGGCATAGCTTTCGGGAGTCATGGTCAGGTCGAGCCCCGAGCATTCGATGAACCCGCCCTGCGGCGGGCTGCCGACCACCGCCGTGATGAAGGCGCCCGCACTCGCGGATTCGACCGTCGAGATGGTGAAGTTGTAGTTACGGATCGGCGTGATCATGACGGCCAGCCTCCCGCCGCCGACAGCTCGGCCAAGTCGAGCCGGTCCTCACCGCGCGACAGACGCAGGATCACGAACTCGGCGGGAACGCTGGCGGCAACGCCGATCTCGAGCACGAACCGGCCATTGTCGAGATCGTCCTGAGTCATCGCCGGGCGCACGTAAAAGGCCTCGTCTTGCGACGAGCCGCTAAGCCGTTGCGCGTGCCACTCGCCTTCGAGGAACCCCTCGATCTGCGCGACCACCAAATCGTACAATGCGCGGCTATTGGGCTCGAACACCGCCCAGCGCAGCGCGCGACCCAGCACTCGCTTGATCCGGATGATCGTGCGGCGGACCGTGAGCTGCTGCCAGTCGGGATCACTCGACAAGGTGCGCGCGCCCATGATGCGGATGCCGCGGCCGGGCGCGATCCGCACGCAATTCACGCCGACCGCGTTGAGCCCGGCATGCTCGGCTTCGTCGATCTCGCGCGGCAGCCCCGCGATCCAGGAAAGCTGGCGGTTGGCGGGTGCGGGATGCCCATCTGCGCGATCGGCGAGCGCGAACTGGCCGAGCGCATGGCCGCTGAAGGGCACGTCGCGCGTGGTCCGCGGCGCCTGTGCGATCGGATCGACCACCGCCGCCCAGGGGAAATAGGCGGCGGCATAGCTCGAATCGAACTGCTGGCGCCACGCGGTGAGCGCATCGAGATCATGGGCGTCGGGGCCGTCCCGATGTAGCGGCGGATCGAGCAACGCAACCCGGTCGCCGCGCGCCTCGCAATGCTCGACCAGCGCCATCTGGATCAGCCGCACCGCATCGGGCGCGAAGCTCGCCGCAGCCTCGACCGTCGCCGGAACCACCACGGGCGGTACGGGCAACGGTGGTGGCGCACAGATGTCGCACGGATCGGGAGCGGGCGGAACAGGCAGGACATGTTCGACCGCCGGCATCGGCGGGATCACCAGGTCGGGGATTGCGAGCGCGGCGGGCTCGTCCACTGTTTCGAACACGCGCAGACCGGTGCGCTCGGCCTGGTCCGCCCCGCCGGCGATGTCGGCGACGCCCAGCGTGGCAATCCCGTCGCGCCCCTCGCCGAGCAGCAGCTGGCCGAAGCGCAGCACGCCCGAAGCGGGATCGGGAAAGGGATAGCCGGTGCCGGGCATCCGCTTGATCCGGATCAGCCGCGAAGACTGGTTGACCGGCGATTCCTCCGGCTTTCCTACATCAGGCAGATCGAGATCGACGAAACTCTCGACCAGCCGCCCGGCCTCGCTGACGCTCAGTGCGAAGGCGACGCGGCGCAGTGTGATCGGCTTGGTGCCGTCAGCCGCGGCGGCAAGGTCGAACCCAACCAACGGCGCATCAAGCACGACCTGGCGGTTGGTGCTATCCACGGCTCGCAGCACGCGCCGCGCCGGGGCGACACCCGCCTGCATCAGGGTAACCATGCTGCCGGAAGTCAGCTTGGTCACCCGCTCCAGCGTGAGCGTCCCCGCCGCGTCCGGGGCAGGACGGAGCCGCGTGCGCGTCTCGACCGCAAGCGTCGTGGTGATGCGGACTGCAAGCGCGTTGCCCCATTGGCCAGGGCTGCTCGCGGTAACCAGAATCAAGGGCAGTCCGGCCTCGTCGAGGAGCACGCCTCTTGCCGCGCCCGCGCCTGCGGCCAGGCGGATCGGTCGCGCCTTGTCGAAGCGCGGGTCGATCGGGCTGACCCAACCGATTGTGGTGCCGCTCACGGACGCGGCCAAAGCGGTGACGGTGCGGCGGCCATAGACCGAAAAACTGAGCGCGAGGTTGAGCCCGGCATCGAGCGGCGCCTGCCACCCGATCGTCGCGGCCACGGTATCGACCGAGCGGACGGTGGCGAAGAAGGACGATTCGCCCTGAATCAGCTGCGCCCGGTCGCCGACCGCGAAGCCGCTCGCGTTGGCGACGATGGTCAATTGCCGGTCGGCCGGTTGCAGCCCCGTCGCGGGGGTGTCGCTCTCCTGGCTGAGCGTGACGACCGCACCCGGGCGGATGCCGCCCGGATCTTCGACGATCGAGGCGGCGCCGTCCGCGGGTTGCAGGCCCGTCGTCCGCGTCTCGAAAGTCGGCGCGGCGACGCGGACGACATGGCAGCGCAGCCCGCCATTGTCGAAGAAGCCGCGCACCGCATAGGCGAGGAAGGCGTTGGGAAGGAACTCGCCGAAGGTGGCGACAAATTGCGGCCAGCCGTCGATCGCCACTGCCCGGTCGAGCGGCCCCTTGGCCGCCACGCCGACAAAGCCCGCGACGTCCATGCGCACCGCCGGCACGCCGCGCGTCGGCAGCGGTACTGCGACATGGACGCCAGGGGCGAGGCCGGCGCTCATCGGATCAGCCGCCCACCAGGACGAGCTCGACGCGATCGACGCAGATCTCGATCATCTCGATCGCGACGTCGTTGGCCGTGGCGTTGAAGCTCGGCCCCTCCCATTTGCTGATCGAGGCATTCTTGAACGACCAGCGCAGCTTGTCGTTCTGCATCTCATCGGTCAGCACGATCGCGCCGTCGCGCAGAGGCGCATCGCCGTTGAGGATCTGGTTGTACCAGGTCCAGAGTTGCAGGTCGGTGGTGATCCCGCGCTTGCCCTGAAGATTGGTGAATTTGCGCAATCCCCTGAGCTTGCGGACGTGCAGGCGCCTATCATTGCCTTCACGATATTCGACGATGTCGGTCTCGAAGGTCAGGCCGCTGAATTCGCGGAATGCGGCCTTGGTGACGCCATCGATCTCGACGCGGAAATTATAGCCGCGAAACGGGTCTGGACGGTCTCTGTCGGGCATGATGCTCTCCGGTCAGGCTTCGGCGGGGATGGCGGCCTTCTGGCCGATGCGGATGATGACGAACTCGGCGGGCTTCACCGGCGCGACACCGATCTCCAGGATCAGTCGCCCGTTATCGATGTCGTCCTGGGTCATCGTGTCGAGGCCGCAGCGGATGTAGAAAGCCTGGCCCTTCTCGGTTCCCATCAGCGCGCCGTCGCGCCACTGGCGGGTGAGGAAACTGTCGATGCTGTCGGTGATCCGGTCCCAGAGCCGTTGGTCGTTCGGCTCGAACACCGCCCATTGCGTACCGATCTGGAGGGAGCGCTCGATGAAGATGAACAATCTGCGGACGGGGAGATATTTCCAGTCATTGTCGCTGGTGATGCACCGCGCGCCATAGATGCGCAGTCCCAGGCCCTCGTCGCGGAAATCGCGTATCACGTTGATATTGTTGGGCTCGGGATTGAGCACTTCGTGCTCGCCCTGGGTAACGGTCGCTTCCAGTCCGGCGATGTTGCGCAGCACTTCATTGGCCGGCGCCTTGTAGACGCCGCGCTCATTGTCGATCCGTGCGCACAGTCCCGCCATATGGCCGGCCGGGCCGATCATCCGCGACTTGTCGTCCGCATCGCGGATCTCGATGCGCGGATAATAGATGGCGGCATATTTGCTGTCGAAGCGCTTGCGCTGATTCTGGATGTCGGTGAGCGAGGGGGCGCCACCGGAGACTTCGGGATCGAGCAGTGCCACGCGGTATTTCAGCCGCTCGCATTGCTCGATCATCGCGTCCTGCACGCTCTGGTCGCCCCAGCCGGGCACCGCGAGGATGCTGATATCGGCGACCTCCTCCAGCGCGCGCAGGCCGCTGCGATTGCCGGGTCCGTTGTCGGTCCCGCGGATATCGGCGGCGAGCGGCGCGGCGTCGGTGCCGGTGGTGGTCGAAGCGAGGGTCAGACCGTTGTCGGGCGACGGGAACACCAATGGATGGCGGCTTCCCGCGGTGATGGCGGTCACGGTCGCGGGATCGACCTGGATCAGCGCCGAGCTCTGGTTGACCACATCGACAACATATTTGCCGGGGACGCTCTCCAAGGTCAGCGACGGATAGCTCTCGGTGATGCCGTCATAGCTCGCGGTCAGCGCAAACTCGCAGACGCGCATCGCCGCTTCGGTCGCCGGTGCGGCCGGGGTCACGTCGACCGCAGCCAGCTGCGTGCCGCTCAGTTCCACGGTCAGCCCGTTGACCGCGACGATCCGCCGGTAACGCGGCGGCTTCTTCGCGCCCCGGTCGATCTCGACCCAGGCGCCGGGATAGAGGCCGGCGGCACTCTTCACCTTCACGACATTGCCGGGATCGGCGACGAGGCCGTCGAGCACGGCACGCGCGGTACGGGTATGCCGGACGGTCACGACCAGGTCATTGCCCCAGCTGCCAGCATCGGCCGCCTTGATGGTGATGCTGGTCGGGCGCGGCGCGCCGGCGACGGGCAAGCCGTCGGCGTCGAGATCCTTCACGTCGGTGATGACCGTCGTATATTTTGCCGCATAGGAAGCGGCGGTGGGGGCGATGCCGATATTGGCGTTGAGCTTCACCGCGCCGGTCGCGCGATCGACACCGTCGGTCGCGATCTTCAGCGGCGCCGGATTCGCATAGCTGATGCCGTCGCGCTGCATCGACAGCTTGATCTCGACCCCGTCGAACAAGCCGACTGGATCGTCGAGGGTGAGGTTGGGCTGGCCGGTCACGGCATCCGCACCGGCTGCCAGCCGCGTGATCATGCCGCCCTTGGTGGCAAAGGCGGTGGTGGCAGCGCCGGCCGCGGTCGCGCGCACCACGTAGAGCCGCCGCCCTCCATTGGCGAAGAAGCCCTGCACCGCATAGAAAAGCTCGCTCTTGGCACCAAAGGTTGCCGGCACCGGCCCGCCGAAGCGTTGGCGAAACTGCAGCATGTTGGTGACGAGCATCGGCCGCCCGACCGTCGGCCCGCGCAAGGCGAAGCCGACCATACCGGTGGTGCTGGTGCTGACCGCCGCGATGGACGGCGGCTTCAGCCGCACCTCTTCGAGGAAAACGCCGGGGGCGAGATACTCTGGCATGGTTCAGATCCTCCAGGATGCAAAGGCGGGAGCGGGGGTCATGGCTTGAGCCGCCAGTCAGCCGTGGCGGCCGCGCGCGGGCGGTGGGGCAGCGGACAGACCCGGTTCTGCGTCGTGAAGCCGGCGGCGGCGACGGACAGTACAGGAGCGGCGAGCCGGGTCAGGCCGTTGGCAGCATAATCGCCGTCGGCTCCGGTAAAGACGCCGACCGCGACGTAGCGATCCGGCTCGCCGGGATCGACGATAGCGACCAGGCTCCCGCTCGGCAGATTGTCGAGGATGACGATCGCTTCGCCGGCAAAGGCCGGGCCGATCGGCACACAGCTCGGCCCGACCGTTCCGCCGAGGGCGAAGGGGGCGACCGGATCGCCCAGCCGGAGCGAGCCCGGCAGTGGCGCCGTCAGCATGACCGTGCCCGGCAGTGCCATGTTCACGGGCGTCGCGGACACGCTGCCGATCTCGACCCAATGAGCGCGTTCGGGCGGGCCAAGCCGCAACAATTGCCCGGTGGCGAGCGCCTGGCGATCGTCGACCAGTATCTCCATCGCGCCCGCCGCAGCCGCCGCCTGCGCGGTCTTGATCGCAACCGGCGAAGCTATCGCCGCGACGGCATGGCCCTGCAGCGCCGCCGCGCCTGAGAGGTCGGCGACCAGCGGCTGGCCGAGAAGCACGGCGCGGCGCGGCGCTGGCAGAAGCGGGCCGCTGACGGTCACATGCGCGCCCGCCACTCCAGCTCCGCTCGCCAGCTCGGTCACGCGCCCGGTCAACCGCACTGGCTCGCGGCGCATCGCCACCGGCGCGGCGATCGGGAAGACCGGGTTCGCCGGGATCGTCACGGTGAGCGCGGCGGGCCGATAGCCGTCGCTCTCTATCTCGACCGCCAGCGGATGGGGGATGCTGGTATCGACCAGCGCCACCTCGGGATCGCCTGAAAGCGCGAAGCCGAGATCGTGCGCATCCGCCTCCAGCAGGGGCTCGTCGACCGAGACGCGATAGGGCGGCGCGATCGCCCGTCCGTTGCCGTCGTCGGTGATGGCCCCGGTGACGAACACCAGCGTCCTGAGCGTCCGGTCATGGACGATGTCGTAGCGGTGCGCCGCGGTGAAGACGGTCGCGTCCATCAGGCGACCCGCTCGATCGCCGTGGCGGCGATGGCCTTGTCCAGCACCGGCGGCCCGGCGGGGCGCGACCGCGCCGAGGCGATCGGGACATATTGGACGAGATAGGAAACCGACAGATCATAGGCTTCGTGCAGCGCGTGCCAGATGCGCGTCGTCTCCTCGAGCGATTGCGGCTCGAGATGGACCCCGATCATGCCGGGCGGCTCGTCGAGCAGTTCAGGGAGCAGGAACTCGGCGCCGACGCGCGCATGATCGTGCATCGTCTGCATCGCCAAGCCGAGCAGTCGCTGCTTGGTGAGCGTGTCGCCCGCGAACGGCGTGACAAGATAGTGAAGGTCGAGCGGCAGTGGCCGCATCCCGATGCGGCCATCGGGGCGGATCACCGGCGGCGCGTTGGCGAGGTCCTCGTGCCGGTGGACGCGGTAGAGCCAGAGCGACACCAGTGTCGGATTGTTCTTCGCCGCGATGATCTCCTTGGGAGACTTGAGTTCGACCGAAGCCATGGAGAGCGGACTGGCAGCGATCGCCGCCCGCAGCAGCGCCTGCAGGCTCTGCGAGACATAGCTGATGCCCGATGCGTCGGTCATTTCGCGCGTCCGCCATCGGAGAGCGGCGCTCCGACTATCGCGCTCAGCAAGGCCTGGGGCGAAAGCTGCTCGATCACCGTGACGTGCGGGCGCAGTTCGTGGAGGATCGCGCTGCGATTGCCGTCGGACAGCGCGACGATGCGGAGCGGCGCGGCACCGCTCCGCAGCAGCTCGACGAGGCGATCCGATCCGGCCATCGCCGCGCCGGCGCCGCCGAGCACCAGCACGTCCGGACGGACCGTGCGCACGATACCGGGCAGCTGATCGGCGGCGACATCCTCGGCGACGATCTCGGTAGCGGAATGGGTGGCGATCACATCCTTGACGATGGCCCTGAGCATCGGCTGCATCGCGTCCAGGACCACGCGCACCGCCTTCACCGTGCCGTTCCGATGCCGAGGGAGGAAACGCTGCTCATTCCGGCAGGCTAAGCCCGGGCACGCCCCGCCAGAATGGACCGTCTGGCGATATTCGGGGCCGGGCCGCCTGGACTATGGGACCATTCCGCCTGGTCCGGCGGACTGGACCGAACGGTTCATCCGCGTACTGAACCTTTTGGTCCATCGCACCAGGCGCATTGCTTCCACCTCACGGCAGCGAGGCTGTCGTCTCTCGGGAAATCGGAAAGGATCAGCCGGCCTGGATCAGGCCGCTGAGCACCGCGGAAGCCTGGGAGCGCCGGCGAACGGCAAGCTTCTCGAGCAGATGATGGACATGGTTCTTGACCGTCGCGGCGCTGATCCCGAGCCGGCGCGCGATCTCCTTGTTGCTCGCGCCCAGGCGAATCTCGTGCAATATCTCCACTTCGCGCGGAGTCAGCGAAGCGATGATGTCGCCGCGGTCCTGCACTACCGCCTGCGCGCGCGTGGCGAGCTGGGCGAGCAACTGCGCGGCGAAGCGCGGCGAGCAATAGAGCTCGCCCCTCAGCGCGTGGAGAACGGTGATGGCGATGTCCTCCGCCGTGCCTTCGCGCTCGACATAGCCGCACACCCCGGCGCGCGCCCAATCGGCAAGCTCGGTCTCGCATTCGCTCAGGGCGAAGCCCACCAGCTTTACCTCGGCGTCCGCGGTGTGCAGCTGCTCGGCAAAATCGATGCTGCCGGCTCCGCTCAGATCAAGGATTACCGCCAGCGGGCGACGGCCGGCGAGATCGGCGAGCGTGTCAGGTCCGGGCGGCCCTGCGCCCAGCACCTCGAGCCGACCGTCACGCTGCAGCTGCCAGACGAGCCCATCCCGAACGAGGCGGATATCGCTAACCACGAAGACCCCGGGCACGCCAAGCGAGGCCGCGCACCGCCCAGCATCCGGATCGCCGAATTCCGAAATGGTCCGCATCGATTTCCCCCAGAAAATCAGATCAAGAGCGAATCATCAGAACTTCGCAAAGACGCTGTAACTGCCATTGAATCCAGGCAATTCAGAAACGTTCTGATGGTTTTATCGGCGACCTTGACTTACGGGAATCATCTATCCTCGGGATAAACTCTCCAAACACCTGACTGAAGTCAACCATTTCATCGAAAAATGAACGCAATATAGAAATACCAGCACGTTAACTCTATAAGATATGCTGATAATTACTATACTAAGCCTTTGTCTTTTATTGCCTCACATTGAAAACAATATCAGAACCCCGGCATGAGCGCTATATTTGAGCGTTCGACCGTGCATAAGTCGGTCCGAGATATTGGCGACGTCAGCCGTTCCAAAGCTAGGACAGCGAGGGCCTTTCGCCAAGTATGACCGGCATGTTTCGAACGGATTTGGATTTTATTGGTTGGGCGCACCCTTGCCGTGGCAGAATCGGGCGGACCTGAGCCAATCACTGAAGTTGAAGCTGTCGCTCAGAGGCGGGAAGACCTTCGCGGAGAGGACAGCTTGGCAAGCAAGCCCTTGTAAATACTACGCTACGACAATCGATGCCGCCCCTCACTCCCACTCGATGGTGCCGGGCGGCTTCGAGGTATAGTCGTAGGTCACCCGGTTCACGCCGCGCACTTCGTTGACGATGCGGGTCGCGCAGCGCGCGAGGAAGTCGCCCGGGAACTGGAAGGCGACCGCGGTCATCCCGTCGGTCGAGGTAACCGCCCTGAGCGCCAGAACATAGTCATAGGTCCGCCCATCGCCCATCACGCCGACGGTGCGCACCGGCAGCAGCACCGCGAAGGCCTGCCAGATCGCATCGTATAGACCCGCGTTGCGGATCTCCTCGAGATAGATCGCGTCAGCCTTGCGCAATATATCGCAGCGTTCCTTGGTGACTTCACCCGGGATGCGGATCGCGAGGCCGGGCCCGGGAAATGGATGCCGTCCCACGAATATCTCGGGCAGCCCCAGCTCGCGGCCCAGCGCGCGGACCTCGTCCTTGAACAGCTCGCGCAGTGGCTCGACGAGCTTCATGTTCATCCGCTCGGGCAGGCCGCCGACATTGTGGTGGCTCTTGATCGTCACCGAAGGCCCGCCGGTGAAGCTGACGCTCTCGATCACGTCGGGATAGAGCGTGCCCTGCGCCAAGAACTCGGCGCCGCCGATCTTCTTCGCCTCGTCCTCGAAGATGTCGATGAAGGTCTTGCCGATGAACTTGCGCTTGGCCTCAGGATCGGTGACCCCGGCCAGCCCGTTCAGGAACAGCGTCTCCGCGTTCACATGGACGAGCGGGATGTTGTAGTGGCCACGGAACAGGCTGACGACCTGATCAGCCTCGCCCGAGCGCATCAGGCCGTGATCGACGAACACGCAAGTCAGCTGCTCGCCGATCGCCTCGTGGATCAGTACCGCCGCCACCGCCGAATCGACGCCGCCCGATAGCCCGCAGATCACCCGGCCACTACCGACCTGCTCGCGGATCTCCTTGATCTTGGCGTTGCGGAACTCCGCCATCGTCCAGTCGCCCTGCAGCCCGCAGACATGGCGCACGAAATTGGCGAGCAGCTTGGCGCCGTCGGGGGTGTGGACCACCTCCATGTGGAACTGGGTGGCGTAGTAGCGCCGGGCATCGTCGGCAACGACGGCATAGGGCGAACCGGGGCTGACCGCGACGGGGCGGAAGCCCGGAGCGAGCTCGGTCACCTTGTCGCCATGGCTCATCCACACCTGGTGGCTCTCGCCCTCGTGCCAGACGCCGTCGAACAGCACGCAGCTGTCTTCGATCTCGATAAAGGCGAGCCCGAATTCGCCCGAATCGCCGAGCTGCACCGTGCCACCCAGCTGGTGCATCATCACCTGCTGGCCGTAGCAGATACCGAGGATCGGCAGCCCCGAATCGAAGATCGCCTGCGGCACCCGCGGGGAGCCTTCGTCGAGCACCGATGCCGGCGATCCGGAAAGGATGATCCCCTTGGGCTTCATCCTTTCGAATGCCTCGGCGGCGGTCGTGAAGGGCGCGATCTCGCTGTACACGCCCGCCTCGCGGACGCGGCGCGCGATGAGCTGGGTCACCTGGCTGCCGAAATCGACGATCAGGATGGATTCGTTGTGCTCGGTCGTCATGGGCAGCCGATAGGCAGACCGTCCGGCGCTGTAAAGCTCACGCAGCCGTTTGGAGGCCGGGGATCGACACTTCGGGCTCGTTGCCGGCCTTCAACGCACAGCGGAACTTGTAGTTCTGCTTCGCCTCGTCGCGATAGCTCTCGGAGAGCTCGACATTGCCCTTCACCATCCAGCTCTTGCCATTCCAGACGGTGCTGGAGATCGACGTCACGCGTGAAAGCCGCGCGAACTTCTGGGCATCGACTTCGGCCGCCACCGCGCAGCGGTCCGCCGCGGCGTCAGGATCGTATAGGCCGTCATATTCGGCCGAGCCCGGCGCCGGGATGTCCGCAACCGGCGAACCAGCGGGCCGCGGCGGCGCGCTGCCCTCTTCGCCCTCGACCGGCGGGGCTTCATAATCCTCCTGGTAGGCGGCCTCGCGCTCGCGCCGCTTCTTCTCACCCGAAGCCAGCGCGGCGATCCCGCCGACGAACAGCGCGCCCAGGACGAAGCCGGCGATGCCGTCACCGTCGCCGCGATGATGATGGCGCGGACCATGATAGCGCTGCGCCTGCGCAGGCACCGCCATCGACATTGCCGCAAGCGCCGCCGCGGTGCCGCCCGCCAACCGAAGAATTCCCATATCCGCCTCCCATTCCACAAGCGAAACGAGCCTAGGAAGCGTCGCCTGTCGGGCGGCTGAACCGATCGCCGTCCCGGGTTTCAGAAACCGGGCGGGAACTTGCCGTTCAACGCCGCCTGTACGTCACGCACTTTCACGATGCGCCAGCGCGACGATTCGATATCCGCAGATGGCGCCGCGGTGTCGACCGGGCGGAGCAGCAGTCGCAGCTCATAACCGCTCGGCGTCGAATAGCTCCCGATATACATGCCGCTCACCTGCGTGGTGCGCACGATGAGCTGGCTGGCCTCGATGATGAAGCCGTCCTTGCCCAGCGACGCGACGTGGTTGGCGGCCGCTAGGAACGCAGCCTCCTCGACCAGCGCACTACTGCCCACGGCATCGCCGAAGCGGACGTTGACCAGCGCAGGATCGTCCGCCTTGCGGACCGCCCAGCCATTGAGGTTGCTCCGCAGGATGTTGCCGCCCTCGCGCTGCATCTTGGGCACCATCTGGGCGGTCTCGGGGCGTGGCAGCTGCTTCACCAGCTGGTTGAAACTGATTGTCAGCGCCTTTTGTCGGAACTCCTCCTGGCGTTTGCGGAGCATGTCGATGACCTGGTTGAGCCCGTCCGCCTGCTTGAAGTCGGTCGCCTTCACCTGGGCGAAGAAATCGGCGGCGACCATCAGCGCCTCGCCGGTGGGCCGGTCCTTGAGCGCCAGCAGTTCGCCCACCGTCATTCCCGAAGCCTCGCGACGCAACGCAATGGCGCGGCCCCAATCCCGCAGCATGTTCTGTGCCTCGACGCCCGAGGCCTTGCGCAGGTCATAGTCGCGCATCGCCTGCTTGCCGGGCGGACGGCCGCGCTCATCCGGCGGCGGCGGCTGGGTCGCATCCTCGATTTCATCGAGCCCGCGCTGATATTCGTGCGCCGACGCCTCCACCTTGCCGGTCGCGGCGAGCGCATAGGCCGTCGCCCCGGCAACCGAGGCCCGCTCGCGGATCAGCGCATAGGCGCGGACTTCCGCGCTCTCGGTCGCCCAGTCGTGGCGGGAGCGCGGGATGTCGAAGCTCAACTCGTGCGCATCGGCGGCCGCTTCCTCGAACTCGCCGCGCGACATGGCGAGCCAGAACAGCACGTGCAGCTTGCGCGGATCGATCCGCGCCTGGTCGTGCAGCACGGCCTTCTGCGTCTCGTAATCCCCCTCATAGGTGGTGCGGATGGCCGTCGTCATCTGGCGCAGGCTGACCGACCAGGGCCGGGCATCGGTGACCGCCTTCAGCGCCGCGCGGGCGTCTTCCTTCCGCTCCAGCCGGTAATAGGCAATCGCGCGCAGCGCCAGATTGGCGAGCTTGATCGAGTTGTTGAACTGCGGATCGGCATGCGCGGCGCCGATCGCATCGGACTGGTCGAGCGTCGCGAGCGCTTCCTTGAACGCATTGTCCGACATCTGGTGCAGTGCCTTGGACTGCAGCAGATGCGCACGGCGCACCCAGAAGGCATCGACGAGCAGCGGATCGGCAAGCGCCGCGTCGCACGCCGCAATGCCGCGGGCGCCTACGAACACCGTTCCGCGGCGGAAATCGGCGTTCGTGCTCGCCAGCCCCCAGAGCCACGTGCCCTTGGTAATGCCGTCGGACTTCTTCTTCGGCGCCGCATAGCCGTCGCACGCCGCGAAGTCGGCCGCCGCCGCCTGCGCCGCAAGCGGCGTCATCATCAGCGGCAGCGCCGCCAACCAGATCCTGGATCGCATATCCCCCCTGCCCCCCTGGCGGCGAAGCCACCGGGAGGCGATGCTAATGCGAGGATATCGATTGGAAAAGCGCCTGAATCGCCCCGTTACGGTACGTCAGCGCGGGGCGATCTCCAGCCCGGTCCACTGTGCCGCGAAGGCCCAGATGTCCGCCGCCTCCTCGATGATCTTGTCGGTCGGCTTGCCCGAGCCGTGCCCGGCACGGGTCTCGATGCGGACGAGGTGCGGCTTGTCGCCGATCCCCGCCGCCTGGATCGCCGCGGTGTATTTGAAGGTATGGCCGGGAACGACCCGGTCGTCGGTGTCGGCCGTTGTCGCCAGGATCGCCGGATAGGCCTGCCCGCCCTGCACATTGTGATAGGGGGAGTAGGTCAGCAGGGTGCGGAAATCGGCTTCCTTCGACGGGTGACCATAATCGTCGACCCAGTAGCGCCCCGCGGTCCAGCGATCGAAGCGCAGCATGTCCATCACGCCCACCGCCGGCAGCGCTGCCGCGAACAGATCCGGTCGCTGGTTGACCACCGCGCCGACCAGCAGGCCGCCGTTCGACCCGCCCTGGATCGCGAGCTGGCCCGGGCCGGTGATGCCCTCGCGGATCAGCGCCTCGCCCGCGGCGATGAAATCGTCGAAGCTGTTCTGCTTGTTGGCGAGGCGGCCACCATCGTGCCACGCCTTGCCATACTCGCCGCCGCCGCGGATATTGGCGAGGACGAACACCCCGCCCTGCTCCATCCAGGCGAGCCGCGAGGCCGAGAAGGCCGGCGTGTTCGAGATGTTGAACCCGCCATAGGCATAGAGCAATGTCGGCGCCGGACCGGTCACGTCCTTGCGGCGGACGATGAACATCGGCACCCGCGTGCCGTCCTTCGACGCATAGAAGCGCTGCTCGACCTGATATTCCGAGGGATCGAACAACAGTTTCGGCACCGCCCAGGGCGTGCTCTCGCCGGTCCGCACGTCGTGGCGGTAGATCGTCGTCGGCGCGTTGAAGCTGGTGAAGGCGAAGAAGGTCTCCGGATCGTTCTGCCGCCCGCCGAACCCCGCGGCGGTGCCGATGCCTGGCAGCGCCACTGGCTCGAGCGGCGTGCCGTCCAGCGCATAGCGGCGGATCTCGGTGCGGGCATCGACCAGATAGCTCGCGATCAGCGTCTCGCCGATGATCGCCGCGCCCTCCAGCGTCGCCTTGTCCTCGGCCACCAGCGGGTGCGCCTCGGGATGCTCGCCGATCACGTCCATCGTCACGATCCGCATCCGCGGCGCATGGCTGTTGGTCGTCCAGAAGAAGCGGGTGCCATGATTGCCCGCCAGCGACCAATGGTGGTTGAGGCCATGGATGATCGTCCGCGTCGGCCAGGCCGGATCGTTCAGGTCGGCAAGCGTGATCTCGTAGCGGTCGTCGGTGCCCTCGCTGGTGGTGATCACCAGCCAATGG
Organism: uncultured Sphingomonas sp.; assembly: GCA_966211615.1. GTDB lineage: Bacteria > Pseudomonadota > Alphaproteobacteria > Sphingomonadales > Sphingomonadaceae > Sphingomonas. The sequence goes on along the minus strand of CBIHNZ010000022.1, from coordinate 4,615 downwards.
CCGTCGTCGGTCACCTGCGGATAATGGCTGTGATTGGGCTGGGCAGGCGTTTCATAGACGAGGCGGTCGGCGGATTGCGGCGTGCCCAGCCGGTGGAAATAGATCCGATGGTTCTGGTTGAGCGCCTGGAACTTCTCTTCCTCCGCCACCTTGGGATAGCGCGAATAGAAGAAGCCACTGCCGTCCTTGGCCCAGGACGCGGCGAGAGTGAACTTCATCCCCTCGATCACGTCGTGCGTGTCCCTGCCGGTCGCGACGTCGAGTATCTTGGCCACCCGCCAGTCGCTGCCGCCGTCCTGGATCGAATAGAGCAGATAGCGGCCATCGTCCGAAGGCGCCCATTCGGCGAGCGCGGTGGCGCCGTCCTGCGACCAGCCATTGGGATCGATCAGCACCCGCCCCTCGCCGGCCAGGGTATCGCGGACGAAGAGCACCGCCTGGTTCTGCAAGCCGCTATTGTGCATGTAGAAATAACGGCTGCCGGCCTTTTGCGGCACGCCGAAGCGCTCATAGTCGAAGAGCTGCTTGATCCGGGAGCGGAAGGCGTCGCGGCCCGACAGCGTCGCCAGATAGGCGTCGGTGACCCGGTTCTGCGCCTCCACCCAGGCGGCGACCTCGGCATCGTTCCGGACGTCGTTCTCGAGCCAGCGATAGGGATCGGCGACTTGTACCCCGAATTGCTCCTCGACCAGATCGGTGCGGCGCGTTTCGGGATAGGCGATGGTCATGGCTGGGTTCGTCCTGATAGGAAGCTGGTACAGCCTCCTACCAGTTGCACGGCCCGGCTCAAGCGACGCCGATACCTGTCGTCTGAACGGCATAGAACAGCGCCGAGAGCGGCGCCAAGGCCAGAGCGGCAGCGATCCATGAACCGATCGGCGTGGACGGTGCGCCACGGCGCGAATTCGAATGCGACTTCATCTCAACCTCCGGCACCGGCCGAGCCGATGCAAAGAACCTTGGTGCTGGAGATGGGAACCGCGGGGCGCGATTTAACCCATACCAATGGTTGGGTGGATGAAACAAAATGCGTGGCCCGGCTATCCACCCCGGTCGCTCTCTCGTCGCTTGGTCGCAGAGAATGGCTGATCCAGGCATTCTCGCCGTCACCCCGGACTTGTTCCGGGGTCCACCGTGCCAAAAGCGCGGGACAAGAAGCTCGTCCGCGTCATCCGGACGCTGGGTAGGCTCCGGAACAAGTCCGGGGTGACAGGAAGGAATGATATTCGGCTGTCAAAGAGCCGGAACGGACTTGCAGGCGAAATCCTACATTGCAAGCCCGCCGCCAAAACGAGAATGGCGGCCGCACCGCGACCGCCAATCTCGTTTCCAGTTCGAAAAGCGCCGGATCAGGCGGCTTCGTCGAAATCCTCGTCGTTCATGACCGGACCCGAGTCCTGGCCCTTGGCCGAAACGTCGCGATCGACGAACTCGATGATCGCCATCGGCGAGGCGTCCGAGGCGCGGATGCCGGCCTTGACGATGCGGGTATAGCCGCCGTTGCGATCGGCGTAGCGCGCCGCCAGCACGTCGAACAGCTTCACCAGCTGCGCGTCGTCGAGCAGACGGCCGTGCGCCAGGCGGCGGTTCGAAAGACCGCCCTTCTTGGCGAGCGTGATCAGCTTCTCGACATAGGGGCGAAGTTCCTTCGCCTTGGCGACGGTCGTCGTGATCTGCTCGTGCTTGATGAGCGCGGCGCTCATGTTGCGGAACAGGGCAGTGCGGTGGGCCGAGGTCCGCTGAAGCTTACGGCCGCCAACGCGATGGCGCATATGTCTTTCCTTCGTTCGTTAAGGGGCCGTGTGAGGTACCCCAGACCAGGCAGCGATAAGGGCCGCCGCCAAAACCCCACGCGTTTCCGCGGAAGGCGCGCCCAAAGCGGATTCGGTACCGAAAGTCAAGGATTCGATGGCTGTCTGTTGACTAAGTTGTTCCCCGGCGGGGTTTGCAACTGCTCCCCTGAGTGGGAGGATGATGGTTCGCGCCTGAAGCGCGACGGCAACGCCACACCCGCGCGACACCGACGCGTCCACTACGCGACGGCGACGCGACACGTGCGCGACGCGTACGCGACAGGGAAGCTGCATGGATGCGACACCGACGCGTCCAAATCGATTCACCCGCTTTCACGGTTCAAAGAGCGGCGCACCAGCCTGCGCTCGCCGAGACAAGCAGGTGATATCCTACATTGCAACGGGTTCGGCTTCGGCGATCAACGACCGAATTTGGCTGAAACAATACGCCACACCATGTTCACTGATAGCGCAGCGTCTTCTCGAATCCCTCATTCGTCTTGGTCATTCTGGCCAGCTTCCTGAGGTGACCGCGAACATGCCGTTCGAACCGCGTATCGTCATAGATGCCCGTCGCCTGATATTCGTCCTGCCCGATCAGTTCCTTGAGGCGCTTGGCGAACGCGGCCTGCTCGTTCGTGCAATCCTCGGCTTTCAGCGCGCCGCAGACCCATTCCTCGGCGGCGGCCTTGTCATAGTCGTCCTGCGCCTCATACCCTCGCCGGTCCGCCGCTGCCTGATCAAGCTTCGAAGCAGCCAAACGGCGCTCCAGCCATTTGCGGACCAGTTCCCCGTCCCACGGTTTTGATGGATTGCTCATCACTCTCTCCAAGCTGTCCGGGCATTGCCTCAATAAATGCGGCAGGGACAGAAGCCATGTCCGCTCGAGAGACGGCAATCGCCAGACAGCTCCGCGTCCATTTTCGGTCGTGCAGCTGCCCGACCATCGCATCGCAGACGCTCGTACGCCCCGTGGTACACGCGTTCTTCGCGTTTCTGGTACTTCTTCATGATCCGGCGGGCGCTATTTTCGGGCGGTCAGGAGAATGCCCATGAAAGCGATAGTGGTAACGGACCAGGCCGCTGGAACGGCCGGGATGAAGCTGGCCGAGCGGCCCGAGCCGCAGCCGTCGATAAATGACGTCGTCGTTCAGATATATGCGTCGGGTTTCGTCGGCACCGAGCTGGCCTGGCCCTCGACCTGGACCGATCGCCTCGACCGCGACCGAACACCGTCGATCCCGGGACACGAGCTGGCCGGCGTGGTCACCGCCCTCGGCTATGGCACCACCGCGCTGTCGGTAGGACAGCGGGTGTTCGGTCTCACGGACTGGTATCGCGACGGCACGCTCGCCGAATACGCGGCCGTAGAGGCACGCAATCTCGCGCCGCTGCCCGGCGATGTCGACTTCACGGTGGGCGCGAGCCTTCCGATCTCGGGCCTCACCGCATGGCAGGGGCTGCTGGTGCACGGCCGCCTCCAGGCGGGGCAGCGCGTGATCGCGCACGGCGCGGCCGGCGCGGTCGGCTCGATGGTGACCCAACTCGCGCGTGAGTTCGGCGCCTATGTCATCGGCACCGGACGCGCGCCCGACCGTCAAGCGGCGCTCGACTTCGGCGCGAACGAGTTCGTCGACCTCGACAATGAGCCTCTGGAGCACGTCGGCGGAGTCGATCTGGTCGTCGATCTCATCGGCGGCGATATCGGGAAGCGCTCCGCGCGCCTGGTTCGAGCTGGAGGGACGCTGGTGTCCATCGTCGGACCGTCCGAGGAGCGGCCCGTCGACGGCCAGGCGATCGACTTCGTTGTCGAGTCCGATCGTGCCCAGCTGGGCGAGATCATCCAGCGGGTGCGGGACGGACGACTGCGGACGAACATCGGCACCGTCGCGCCTCTCGAAGATACCGTCGCCGCCTTCAACCCGACCGAGCGACGACCGGGAAAGACGATCATCCGCGTTCGTCCGTGACGGCCCGGTTCGAGCGTCCCGCCTGACCGTCGCGGCGGCGTCGGCGATCGAGGGGTTATCGCTGGGGCTGCGGGCGCCGGTATCCGAACCGGCTGGTTTCGAACGACACCGTGGCTCCTGCATTGTCGCCAAGCGGAATGTCGGCGGTGCCATAGGCGCCGCGCGTGCCGTTCGATCCGATCATGACGCCGACCTCGCCATGGATGCCGCGCCCGACATTCCCCGATCCCGCCAGTTCGCCGCGCGCGGCCGCTGCCTTTTCCTCGGTATTGTTGTCCAGGATTTCCATCCGCTGCTCGTCCGTCAGGCGAACCGCGTCGTCGGTCGAGGGCCTGGACTGTGCCGTCGGCGCCGGTTCCGGTGCCGATTGCGCGAAGGAAGCGGTCGACCAGCAGGACGCTCCCGCGACAAGGGCGAACACGATCGGGCGGGCACGAAAGTGCGCGGGCATGAGGCGGGTCATGCCTGCCTTATAGGCCGGCCAAACCCGACCACAACATGAACGGAACGGACGCGCCTGCGATATATCCGAGGCGTCATCGGTGCCCCATGAACGAAAAGGGCCCCGCATTGCTGCGGAGCCCTTTCGTTTCTCAGGTCCGATGCGGCAAAGCCGCGTCGTCGGTCGGGCCAATCGGCCCCCCCGCCCGGCTGATCGCCCAGGCGCCGAATAGCATACCCAATCCGCCTCCGATCACCCCCAGAACACCAGCACGAGCGTGAGCGCGACCGCGACTCTACGACTGGACACGCTCGACGAACGCGCGATGCCGAGACGGAGACCCATCGACGACAGGACTTCCTTGATCTCGTTGAGCGACTTGCGGCCGAAGTTCGGCGTGCGCAGCATCT
>CBIHNZ010000021.1:0-83118 GCA_966211615.1 uncultured Sphingomonas sp. | reverse complement strand
TCTACGGCATCGGCTCGGTCGAGACCTATTCGGCGATGATCTTCGACCTGAAGAAGGGCCAGGTGGTCGACCAGCGCGAGATCATCCGCAAGCTGGTCGCGCTGCAGTACAAGCGCAACGACGCCGCATTCGCGCGCGGCAATTTCCGGGTGCGCGGCGACAGTTTGGAGATCTTCCCGTCGCACTATGAGGACACCGCCTGGCGGATCTCGTTCTTCGGCGACGATGTCGAGGAGATCGTCGAGTTCGATCCGCTGACCGGGAGCAAGGTGGCGAGCCTGGATTATGTGCGGGTGTTCGCCAACTCGCACTATGTGACGCCGGGACCGACGCTGAAGCAGGCGATGGAGGGCATCCGCCACGAATTGTCGGAGCGGCTCAAGGAGCTGGAGATCGAGGGCAAGCTGCTCGAGCTGCAGCGGCTGGAGCAGCGGACGAACTTCGACCTCGAGATGATCGCGGCGACGGGGAGCTGCGCGGGGATCGAGAATTACTCGCGCTTCCTGACCGGGCGCCTGCCCGGCGAGCCGCCGCCCACATTGTTCGAATATCTGCCCGAGAATGCGCTGCTCTTCGTCGACGAGAGCCACCAGACGATCGGCCAGATCAACGGCATGTCGCGCGGCGACCACAAGCGCAAGATCACGCTGGCGGAATATGGCTTCCGCCTGCCGAGCGCGATCGACAACCGGCCGCTGCGGTTCAACGAATGGGACGCGATGCGGCCGCAGACCACCTATGTCTCGGCGACGCCGGGGACCTGGGAGATGGAGCGGACCGGCGGCGTGTTCGTCGAGCAGGTGATCCGCCCGACCGGGCTGATCGATCCACCGGTCGAGATCAAGCCGGTCGAGGAGCAGGTGCAGGACCTGATCGTCGAGGCGAAGAAGACCGCGGCCCTGGGCTATCGCACGCTGGTGACGACGCTGACCAAGCGGATGGCGGAGGACCTGACGGAGTATATGCACGAGGCGGGGGTGAAGGTCCGCTACATGCACTCGGACACCGAGACGCTGGAGCGGATCGAGCTGATCCGCGACCTGCGGATGGGGGTGTACGACGTGCTGGTCGGCATCAACCTGCTGCGCGAGGGGCTCGATATCCCCGAGTGCGGGCTGGTCGCGATCCTGGATGCCGACAAGGAAGGCTTCCTGCGCTCGGAGACCTCGCTGATCCAGACGATCGGGCGCGCGGCGCGCAACGTCGAGGGGCGGGTGATCCTCTATGCCGATCGCATGACGGGAAGCATGGAACGGGCGCTGGCCGAGACCGGGCGGCGGCGCGAGAAGCAGCACGCGTACAATACCGAGCACGGCATCACGCCCGCGACGATCAAGCGCAACATCGGCGACATCATCGCGCATGTCGCCAGCAAGGACCAGGTGACGGTCGCGATCGACGAGGACCGGCCGCACATGGTGGGCCACAATCTCCGCTCGTACATCGAGAGCCTGGAGAAGAAGATGCGCGACGCCGCGGCGAACCTGGAGTTCGAGGAAGCCGGGCGGCTGCGCGACGAGATCCGCAGCCTCGAGGCCGAGGAGCTCGGGCTGCCGGCGGGCGAGCACAAGGCGCCGGTCATGGGCCGCAGCAACGAGGGCAAGCCGGGCACGCGCAAGACGCGCTACGGCAAGCAGTCGAAGATGCGGATGGGCGGGGGAAGGACGCGTTGACGTTGCGGGTCGGGAACAAACGCGCCGCCGCCTGATTTTACAGATTCTTGCGTAAAGTGTTTCCGGCGTTAAGCATGCATGGGAATGCAAGTTTCCATCCCGAGCGGGGGCGTTTGGGAGAGATACGATGGTGCGCAACAGCCTGTTCTTCTCGAGCCTGGTCGTGCTCGCCCTGACCGCGTGCAGCGAGGGCGGCTCTTCGGGGATGACTCCCGCGCCGATGCCGACGCCCACGCCGACGCCGATCCCGCTTCCGACCCCCTCTCCCACGCCGCTGCCGACCCCCGCGCCCCCGCCCAAGGCGAGCGCGGCGGATTATGTGCCCGCCGCGGCGTTCAAGCCCAGCGCCGGCATCTCGCTGCCGATCGGCAAGTGCGTGAACATGGGCAATCACCTGGAGGCGCCCAACGAAGGCGATTGGGGCCGCGCGATCGCCGATGGCGACTTCGCGATCATCAAGGCGGCGGGGTTCAACACGATCCGGCTGCCGGTGCGCTGGTCGACGCATGCGCTGGCCGCGGCACCCTATACGATCGACGCGGCATGGATGGCGCGGGTGCGGCACGTGGTGGACACCGCGCGCGCGGCGGGGCTGAACGTCATCCTCAACCTGCACCATTATGACGAGATGGCGACCGCGCCCGCGGCGCATGCCGCGCGCTTCGCCGAGCTTTGGAAGCAGATCGGCGCGGCCTTTGCCGACGAGCCGGTGGCGAGCGTGTGGTTCGAGCTGATGAACGAGCCCAACGGCGCGCTCAACGACGGCAACCTGCCCGGCATACTCGCGCCCGCGCTCGCCAATGTGCGGGCGACCAATCCGACGCGGCCGGTGATCATCGGCGGCCAGAACTGGAGCGGCGTGCCGTCGCTGGCGACGCTGACGCTGCCGGCGGACCCCTATGTGATCGCGACGATCCACACCTATGATCCGTTCGCCTTCACGCACCAGGGCGCGACCTGGATCACACCGACGCCGCCTCTCGGGCGGAACTTCGGGGATGCGGCCGACAAGGCCGAGCTCGACGCCAATCTGCAGAAGGTGCGCGATTACATGACGCGGACGGGCCGCGCGGTGTTCGTCGGCGAATATGGCGCCAATGACGATCCCGGCGTGCCGCTGGCCGAGCGGGTCAATTATTACGGGACGATCACCGCCGCCTATGCGTCGATCGGCGTGCCGAGCTGCGCCTGGGCCTATACCAACACCTTCCGATTGCGCGACGGCAACGCCTGGCTGCCCGGGATGGTCGATGCGCTCCGGACCACGACGACGCTACAGTAGCGGCGGACGGCGGCTACGCACGGGACTCTACGGAGTGCCCTTTCCGGCCCAATGGTGCTTTTATAGTACTGAAAGGGGATAGCATGACGTCGATTCTCGACCTTCGCCTCGAGCATCGTGAACTCGAGGAGCAGGCGGCAACGCTGCTTCGCGTTGTGCAGAATCTCGTCCCCGATACCGCGGCGGTCGCGGTGCTGCGCTGGCGGATGGCGCAGAAGCTGAGCGATCACTGCGCCCGCGAGGATCGCGCGGTCTATGAGCAGCTCGTGGTCTCGGGCGATGCATCGGCGACGGCGATTGCCTGGCGCTACCGCCAGGAGCATGGCCAACTCGCACCCGATTTCTCACGCTATATCGCGGCCTGGCCGGTCGACCGGATCACCAGTGAATGGGCAGCCTTCCGCGCCGAGACCGAGGCGGTGGTGATGAACCTCAACAGCCGCATCTTCCTCGAGGAGCAGGTGCTCTACGCCCATGTCGAGCGGATCGCGCAGCGCCGCGCCGCGGCCTGAGCCGGTCCGCTGACCGGAGGTTGAGCCTCCCGGCCTCTTCGCCCATAAGGCGCCACATGCGCCGCGTCCCAGTGCTCGCCAGCCTTATTTCGTCAGCCGCGCTCGCGCTGGGCGGATGCTCGACCACCGCCAAGGTGGTGCCGGCGCCGGCCGCGCCCGTGCCGGTTCCCGCGCCGACCCCATCGCCGACGCCGCGACCGGCGCCGCCGGCCTCGGCCGATTGGCGCGACTGGGCGCTGACGCCGGGCACCTGGGCCTATCGCCAGGACACGCGCGGCAGCATCGCGCTGTTCGGGCAGGCGGGCAGCGATGCCGAGCTGACGTTGCGCTGCGACCGCGGGCGGGCGCGTATCTATCTCTCGCGCCGGGGCGAAGGCACGACCGGTTTCAACATCCGCACGACGAGCGTGACGCGCCGGCTCGATGCGCTGCCGACCGGCGGCGCGCCGGCCTATCTGGCGGCAGAATTAGGGGTGCGCGATCCCGTGCTCGATGCGATCGGATTCAGCCGCGGACGCTTCGTGATCGAGGCGCAGGGGCTGCCGGTGCTGGTGGTGCCGGCCTGGGCCGAGACGCTGCGCGTCGTGGAAGACTGCCGCAGCTGAAAATGACGGGATTCGAAGGAGACGGCGGCGGCGTTACGCTTCGCTCAGCCCCAAGACTTCCAGAATCGCTCATATAAAAAAACATTACAAGACTTGTTCTGCGACTCAGGGTGATTCATGATTCGTTCGTGCAGTGACGCACGCTCGTTCTTCAACTAGCGAAAGGAGGTGATCCGATGTCTCATGGTTCAGCAATGGGGTCGGTTCAGTTCGTTCGGGAGACGCGCCGCTGAGCTGAAAGCGCGGACGGAAGCCCTCCGTCCGTATGGTGAGCGGGAGGTATCCTCCTCCAACCAACGCTCGCCCGCTGGCAGCAAAGCGGTCCGCATGGTCTCCCCTGCTGGAGCTTCCGGCCGCTGACCATGTCGGAGGTCGCCGGGTACCCTGAAGGGGCCCGGCGGCCTCTTTCATTTTCTGCTATGGCGCGCCGATGGAAACGTCCGCACAGACCGATAGCTCGCGACCCCGTATCCGCTGGGTGCGCACCGTCATCGGCGGGATCGTGCTGGGGCTCGTCGTCGTGCTGATCGGCAATCTGCTGTTTCCCGATGCGCGCGGGACTTCCGCACCGCCGCTGCTGCGTGACCTTCCCGGCGATTATGCGGCGGCAACCGCGATGCTGACGGATCGCGCGCGCGCCCGTTTCCCCGCCGGAACGCCCGAATCCGCCGTGACCGCCGAACTGCTCGCGCAAGGTTTCAAGGTCAGCCCGCCGACGCATAGCGCGGAGTGGCGGCGCGAGGGACTGCCCTGTGTCGAGATCGCCCGAATCTGGTGGCGCGCCGAGCAGGGCCGCGTGACCGCGATCGAGGGCTTGCGCAACGCGCTCTGCCCCTGATCTCCGCAGGCCGCGCCGCGTGACACATGGGGCGCTTCGAGTTACGCTCCGGTCCAACGAACGGAGGAAGCCATGAAGACCCTGATTGGCGTGCTGCTGGCGTTGTTCGCGTTGTTTCCGGTGCAGGCCATGGCGCAGGATGCCGCGGTTTCGGCGCCGATCTCCCAGTTCATGGACGGCTTCAACAAGGGCGATGTCGCCGCGGCCCGCGCGACGCACCTCGCCGATGTCGTGATCGTCGATGAGGTATCGCCCTATATCTGGCGCGGGACGGGCGCGTTCGACGCCTGGGTCGCCGACCTTATGAAGGACAGCGCGGCGCAGGGCATCACCGATCAATCGGTCGAGCTCGGCACGCCGACGCGCACGCTCGTCACGGGGGACAGCGCCTATGTGATCGTGCCGTCGACCTACCGCTTCAAGCAGAAGGGCACCGCGATGTCCGAGGTCGCCCAGATGACCTTCTCGCTGCGCAAGACCACTGCGGGCTGGAAGATCGCCGCCTGGACCTGGACCGGACCGAACGCGACGCCGGTCAAGTAGCGCTCAGCTGCCTTCGCGCGGCTCGAATATCGACCAGCCGGTGCGCGCCACCAGCCGCTCCAGCGCGAGCACGCCGAGCTGCGAATTGCCGCGCTCGTTGAGCCCCGGCGACCAGACCGCGATCGAGGCGATGCCCGGCGCGATCGCCAGGATGCCGCCGCCGACGCCCGACTTGCCGGGCAGGCCGACGCGATAGGCGAACTCGCCCGAACCGTCATAATGGCCGCAGGTGAGCATCAGCGCATTGATGCGGCGCGCGCGCTGCGGCGAGACGATGCTGTGCCCGGTCTCGGGGATCACGCCGCCGTTCATCAGGAACCGACCGGCATGCGCGAGCTGGCGGCAGCTCATCGCGAGCGCGCAGTGATGGAAATAGACGCCCAGCGCAAGCTCGGGCGAGTTCACGAGATTGCCGAACGAGCGCATGTAATTGGCGAGCGCGATGTTGCGGAAGCCGCTGTCCTGCTCGGCGCGGGCCACCGCCTCGTCGATGAAGATCGCCTCGTCTCCGGCCAGCCCGCGGACGAAGCGCAATATCTCGCCGATCGTCTCGCCGGGCTCGCCGCGCCCGAGCAGGACGTCCGACACGACGATCGCGCCGGCATTGATGAAGGGATTGCGCGGGATGCCGTGCTCGGTCTCGAGCTGGACGATCGAATTGAACGCGCTCCCCGAAGGCTCGCGGCCGACCCGCTTCCATAGCTGATCGCCGACCGCGCCGAGCGCGAGGGTGAGCGCGAAGACCTTGGAGATCGACTGGATCGAGAAGGCGGTGTCGGCGTGGCCCGCGACATGCTCGGTGCCGTCGGCGGCGATCACGGCGATGCCGAAGCAGGTCGGATCGACCTGAGCGAGCGGCTCGATATAGCTGGCGACCGTGCCGCGCTCGGTTGCGACGCGCATTTCGGCGGCGATCTCGGCGACGATCCGGGAGAGGTCCTGCATTGGCTATTGCTAGACGGTGCGCGGGCCGGAGCAAAATGGGGGCGGGAATTCTCGGTGCGCGCTTGCGCGGCGGAGGGCGTCCGGAACAGGTGGCACCCGATCTGGGGCTTCTGCTCCGGACACACCCGATGTCAGAGGCGGCCTTCTGCAATGAGCTGCGTCCGGATCTCCAGGATCCGCGCTTCGCCGGCACGCAAAGCGTCCGCGCTGGTATGGACGGAGTAATAGCCCAGCGCGAGATCATGCGCGTGCGGCGCTGCCGCTCCCACCATGAACTCCGCGTCTTCGAGCGCCTCGAAGTCCACGCCGCGCTCCGAGTGTTCGAAAACCGCCATGTCGCCCTGTTCGAGATGCGCAGGCACCGCGACTTTTCCCTTGGCGACTGCCGTCCACAACACCGTCTGTCCGGCAGGCGGTTCGAAGCGCCACCGCTCGCCGGCGCGCAGCGTGACCGCGAGATAGGTGATCGGCGACGGGCTCGCGATCGGGCTCCCGGCTCCGCCATGCTTTCCCAGCAGCACGCGCGCGGGCCCGGCCAGCGCGACATCCTCGGGCGCCTGGTAGAGGCTGTGGGTCGGCCCGAGCTCGAGTTCGGGGGGAAGCGCGATCCAGAGCTGGAACCCGCGTATGCGCCCAGCCTCCGCGCCGCCGCCATGCCACATGCCGCCGCCGGCCTGCATCCACTCGACGCCGCCAGCGGGCAATTGGCCCGCGAAATTGTCGGGATCGATATAGGTGATCCTGCCTTCGCCGATATAGGTCAGCGTGGCGATTCCGGAGTGCGGATGGAGGCTTCCCTCAAAGCCCGCACCCTCATGGTCGATCAAGTCGAGAAACACGAACGGCTTCAATAGTTCGCCCAGGTCGGAGGGACTCATCAACCGGGTGATCGGACCGTGACGGTGCCCGCGGGTGCGGTGCACGATCCGACGTGCGCCGATATCGGCCGGGGATGCGGCGGCATCGGCAAAGCCATGTGCCGTCAAGGAGCCGTGATCGCGTGCCGGAAGTTCCATTTCGTTACTCACTTACATTTTGTGCGTGAGGGTGAAATGGGTCACCTGGAATCGTGCCGCAAGAAGGCACATCCTCGTAACCGAGGCACAGGCCGGTGACCTTCGATCGCTTTCTGGTTCGCGCGAATCCGCCCCGCGATCGGCAGATTTGCGCCTCAGCTCGTGACGATCGGATACTCGTTGCGCAGCGTGTCGGACACGGCCTCGGCGGCGGCGATATCCGCGGCGCTGCCGGTGGGCGAGATCGACCAGTTGCAGTGCGAATGGGTCGCGGCGCTGTAGACCCGCACCGGACCGAGCACGGTGCGCCAGCGGCGGCGGGTGCCGCCCTGCTCGCGCAGCAGCCGCGCGAGGAAGCGGTCGATCAGGTCGTCGGCGGTCATGCTTCGCTCGCCAGCCCCTTCAGCCGGTAGAGCGCGTCGAGCGCCTCGCGCGGGCTGAGCGCATCGACGTCGAGGCTGGCCAGCTCGGCACGGAGCGTGTCGATCTTCTCTTCCTCCTGATCGGCAGCGGCGGCGAAGAGGGGCAGGTCATCCAGGCCCGCGGCGAGGCCGCCGGTCTTGGCGCGGCCGGCCTCGAGCTTGTCGAGCACCGACTTGGCGCGCTTGATCGTGATCGGCGGCAGGCCGGCGAGGCGGGCGACGGCAATGCCGTAGCTGCGGTCGGCGGGTCCCTCGGCGACTTCGTGGAGCAGGACGAGGTCGCCCTTCCATTCGCGCGCGCGGACATGGTGGAGGGTAAGCGCGTCGCAGCGCTCGGCCAGGCGGGTCAGCTCGTGATAATGGGTCGCGAACAGGCAGCGGCAGCGATTGTCCTCGTGGATCGCCTCGACCACCGCCCAGGCGATGGCGAGACCGTCATAGGTGCTGGTGCCGCGGCCGACCTCGTCGAGGATCACGAAGCTGCGCGGGGTCGCCTGCGCAAGGATCGCGGCGGTCTCGACCATTTCGACCATGAAGGTGGAGCGGCCGCGTGCGAGATTGTCCGAGGCGCCGACGCGGCTGAACAGCCGGTCGACCAGGCCGAGCGTGGCGCTGGTGGCGGGGACGTAGCTGCCCGCTTGGGCGAGCACCGCGATCAGCGCGTTCTGGCGCAGGAAGGTCGACTTGCCGCCCATGTTCGGCCCGGTGACGAGCCAGAGCCGCGAGCTTTCGGAGAGCGAACAGTCATTGGCGACGAACCGCCCGCCCGAGCGCGCGACGGCATCCTCGACCACCGGATGGCGACCGCCCTCGATCTCGAAGCAGCTATGCTCGACCAAGGCGGGGCGGGCCCAGCCGCCCTCGGCGGCGCGTTCGGCGAGTGCGGCGGCGACGTCGATCCGGGCGAGCGCGTCGGCGGTGGCGGCGATGGCCTCGCGCCTGTCGAGTGCGGCGGCGGTGAGGTCCTCGAGATGCGCGGCTTCGGCGGCGAGGGCGTGGGCGCCGGCCTGGGTGACCTTGATCGCGACCTCGTGGAGCTCGGGCGCGTTGAAGCGGACGACGCCGGCGAGCGTCTGGCGATGGGTGAAGCCGCTGTCCTGCTTCATCAGCGGATCGGCGTTCTTCGCCGGCACCTCGATATGATAGCCGAGCACGCCGTTGTGGCGGATCTTGAGCGAGGCGATGCCGGTACGGGCGCGATAGTCGGCTTCGAGCGCCGCTATCGCGCGGCGGCCGCCGGCGCCGGCATCGCGCAGATCGTCGAGCGCGGCGTCATAGCTCTCGGCGATATAGCCGCCCTTGTCGGCGTCGATGGGGGGCTCGGGGACGAGCGCGCGGGCGAGCAGGTCGATCAGCGCGCCGTGACCCTGGAGCTGGGGGATGAGTCCCGTCAGTAGCGCAGGCTTGTCGGCGATGTTGGCGAGGCGCTCGGCGAGGCGCCAGGCGCCGTCGAGGCCGTCGCGGAGCTGGCCGAGATCGCGCGGGGAGCCGCGCCCGGCGGCGAGGCGGCCGAGCGCGCGGCCGATATCGGGAAGCGCACGCAGCGCGCTGCGGACGCTGTCGCGCAGGCCTGCATCGTCGTGGAAGCGCTGGACGAGATCCAGCCGGGCATCGATCTGGCCGCGGTCCATCAGCGGCGCGGCGATATCGGTGCCGAGCAGGCGCGCGCCGGCGCCGGTTACGGTGCGGTCGACGCTGTCGAGCAGGCTGCCCTTGCGGCTGCCCGCGGCGCTGACGGTCAGCTCCAGGCTCTCGCGGGTCGCGGCGTCGATCGCCATCGCGGCGTCGGCGCGGCTGAGGCGGGGCGGGCGGAGGAAGGGGAGCGATCCCTTGGCGGTATGCTCGAGATAGGCGACCAGACCGCCGGCAGCGGCGAGCGCGGCGCGCGAGAACTGGCCGAAGCCGTCGAGCGTGGCGACGCCGAACAGGCGCTTGAGGCGTGCCTCGCCGGCGGTGCTTTCGAAATCGACGCGGGGGCGCTGGATCGTCCCCAGATCGGCAAACCCCGATGCGTCGCTGGCGACCGTCTCGGCGGGGTTCAGCCGGGCGATCTCGGCCGAGACGCGCTCGGCATCGGTCTCGATCAGCTCGAACCGGCCGGTCGAGACATCGGCGCAGGCGAGCGCGACCTGGCCGCCGGCCTCGCCCAAGGCGACGCACCAATTGGCGGTACGGCTGTCTAGCAGCGATTCCTCGGTGAGCGTGCCCGCGGTGACGACGCGGACGATCGCGCGGGCGACCAGCGCCTTGGAGCCGCCGCGCTTCTTCGCTTCCTCGGGCGTCTCGGTCTGGTTGGCGATTGCGACGCGGTGGCCGGCCTTGATCAGCCGGGCGAGATAAGTGTCCATCGCATGCGCGGGCACACCGCACATCGGGATGCGCTCGCCCTCATGTTCGCCGCGCGCCGTCAGCGCGATATCGAGCACTGCGGACGCGATCCTGGCGTCGTCGAAGAACAGCTCGAAGAAATCGCCCATCCGGTAGAAGAGCAGGCAATCCTCGGCCTCGGCCTTGAGCGCGTGATATTGCGCCATCATCGGAGTGGGAGCGGCGGACGACATCGCAGCAGGGCCTAACGAAACGCTTGGTCCAATCAACTCCCCGGTCCCGGTTTTTTGGGGACAAGTTGAGTCGCGCGCCGGCCATGTGCGGGATTCCGCACATTTCGCGGTTTCGGAGGCGACCGCAAGGATGAATTCTTCGCGCAAGCGGTGCAATCGGCACATTGCGGCTGTCCGACCGTGACCCTAAAGGGTCTCAAGCCCGGGAGAGAAGAATGTCCGAAGATAGCAACGTCCAGTTTTCCGACCGCGAGGCGCTGCGTTACCATTCGGAAGGGCGACCCGGGAAAATCGAGATCGTCGCCTCGAAGCCGATGGCGACCCAGCGCGACCTGGCCCTGGCCTATTCGCCCGGCGTCGCGGTGCCCGTGCTGGCGATCGCGCAGGATCCGGCGCTCGCCTATGACTATACCGCCAAGGGCAATCTGGTCGCGGTGATCTCGAACGGCACAGCGATCCTGGGGCTCGGCAATCTCGGCGCACTCGCCTCCAAGCCGGTGATGGAAGGCAAGGCGGTGCTGTTCAAGCGCTTCGCCGACGTCGATTCGATCGATATCGAGCTGAAGACCGAGGATGTCGACCGCTTCATCGACGCGGTCGAGCTGATGGAGCCGAGCTTCGGCGGCATCAATCTCGAGGACATCAAGTCCCCCGAATGCTTCGTGATCGAGCAGACGCTGCGCGAGCGGATGAACATCCCGGTATTCCATGACGACCAGCACGGCACCGCGATCATCGCCGCCGCGGGCATCATCAACGCGCTCTACCTCACCGGTCGCGACATCAAGACCACCCGCGTGGTGATGCTGGGTGCGGGTGCCGCCGCGATCGCCTGTGCCGAGCTGATCAAGGCGATGGGCCTGCCGCACGACAATCTGCTGATGCTCGACCTGAAGGGCGTGATCTACCAGGGCCGCGAAGAGAGCATGAACCAGTGGAAGTCGGCGCACGCGGTCAAGACCGAGCGGCGTACCCTGGCCGACGCGCTGGACGGCGCCGACGTGTTCCTGGGCCTGGCCTCGGCCAATTCGCTGCCGGCCGAACTGCTCAAGACGATGGCGCCCAAGCCGATCATCTTCGCCATGGCGAATCCCGATCCCGAGATCAGTCCGCCGGTTGCCAAGGCCGCGCGGCCCGACGCGATCATCGCCACCGGCCGTTCGGACTATCCGAACCAGGTCAACAATGTGCTCGGCTTCCCCTTCATCTTCCGCGGCGCGCTCGACGTGCGCGCGACGACGATCAACGACGCGATGAAGATCGCCGCGGCCCAGGCGCTTGCCCAGCTCGCGCGCCAGCAGGTGCCCGAGGAAGTGGCGGTGGCGTATGGCGTGCAGCACAGCTTCGGCCCGGACTATATCATCCCGGCGCCGTTCGATCCGCGGCTGATGGAGATCGTTCCCGCCGCCGTCGCCCAGGCGGCGATGGATTCGGGCGTGGCGACCAAGCCGATCGCCGACATGGCGGCCTATCGCCAGCAGCTCCGCGCACGGCTCAACCCGACCACCTCGGTGCTGACCCTCGCCTATGAGGGTGCACGGGCGAACCCGAAGCGGGTGATCTTCGCCGAGGCCGAGGAGGAAGTCGTGCTGCGCGCCGCGATCGCCTTCAAGGACGGCGGTTACGGCACGCCGGTGCTGGTGGGCCGTGAATCGGTGCACGACCGGCTCCGGGCGCTCGGCGCCAACCCCGACGATTTCGAGCTCCACAACAGCGTCAATTCGCCGCTGGTGCCCGAGATGGTCGAGTGCCTCTATTGCCGCCTCCAGCGCCGTGGCTATCTCCGCCGCGACGCCGAGCGCATGGTCAATCGCGACCGCAACATCTTCGGCGCGCTGCTGCTCCAGCTCGGCAAGGCCGATGCGATGATCACCGGCGTGACCCGTACCTGGGCGGAATCGATGCGGCAGGTGAAGCGCGTGATCAATTCGCAGCCGGGCCGCACCCCGTTCGGCATGCACGTGCTGGTCGGCCAATCGCACACCGTGTTCATCGCCGACACCACCGTCAACGAGCGGCCCAATGCCGAGGAGCTGGCGGACATCGCCGAGGGCGCGGCGCTGGTCGCACGGCGGATGGGCCATGAGCCGCGCGTCGCGTTCCTGAGCTATTCGAACTTCGGCAATCCGGAGGGCCAGTGGCTCGACAATGTCCGCGGCGCGATCAAGGTGCTCGACGGGCGTGCCATCGAGTTCGAATATGAAGGCGAGATGTCGCCCGACGTCGCGCTCAACCCGCGCCAGCTCGCCAATTATCCCTTCGCGCGGCTGTCTGGTCCGGCGAACGTGCTGATCATGCCGGGCCTGCAGTCCGCCAACATCTCCGCCAAGCTGCTGCGCGAGCTGGGTGGGGACTCGACGATCGGACCGATCCTGATGGGCATGGAGAAATCGGTGCAGATCGCGCCGATGACCGCGACCGCGAGCGAGCTGGTGACGCTGGCGGTGCTCGCCGCGGGCGGGATTGCGCGATAGGGGCAGTCGGCTGACACCCCACTAGACGTCACCCCGGACTTGTTCCGGGGCCTGCCGTGCTTCGGGTGCGCCGTTACAGGCTCTCGCGGGAGCTTGGCCGCATCACCATGGTCGTCATTTCGCGTGGAGGCGTCGGCCCCGGAACAAGTCCGGGGTGACGGCTGGGGCGAGGCGAACCGATTCCTCCTCTACCTCCGCCTCTTACCCCGCAGGTCAAGGCGTCTCTTGCTGCTACATTTGTAGCATGCTACAAATGTAGCAGGAGCTTGCCATGATCGAGTCGTTGCCGCGCCGCGAGCGCGAGGTGTTCGAAGTGCTTTGCAGCCTGGAGGAGGCGACCGCCTCGGCGGTGCGGACGGCCATGGCCGATCCGCCCAGCGATTCGGCGGTGCGCACCCTGCTCGGGCGGCTCGAGGCCAAGGGGGTGGTGACGCACCGCACCGTCAACCAGGCCTATGTCTATGCTCCGGCTACGCAGACCGAGGTGGTGGCCGAGACGGCGCTGCAACGCCTCGTCCAGACCTTCTTCCACGGATCGGCGGCAGGCGCGGCGACCGCGCTGCTCGGCATGGAACCTCGATTGAAGCCCGAGGAGATCGAAATGCTCCAGCGCGCAATCGACCGGGCCCGCGAGGAGGCGGAGTGATGGCGCCGCTGCTGATCGCGCTCGCCTGGAAATCCGCGCTCCTCTGTGTCGCGGCGCTGATCGGGATATGGGCGATGCGCGGGCGGCCCGCGGTGGAGCGCGTGGTGCTGCTTCGCGTGGCACTGGCGGCGCTGCTGGCTTTGCCGGTGCTGACGCTCGTGCTCCCCGCTGCCGAACTGCCGCTGCTGCCGGCGCCAAAGGCCGTGGCTCCGGCTGAGATGGCGACATCGCTGCCGCAGCAGAGGGCCTCGATCACGGTTCGGATGCCGGCGGCCGAAGGCGCTGCCGAGCCGCGCGAGCTCGTGTGGATCTTCTATCTCGGTGGCGCAGCGCTGATGCTGCTGCATCTGGTGAGCGGGCTGGCGACGCTGGCGCACTGGACGCGGCGGGCGCGCCCGCTGGCGGACCCGCACTGGCAGGCGGCACTGTCGCGAGTGTGGCGAGGGCGGAGACCGGTGCGCTTGCTGGTATCGCCTAATGCCACCGCGCCGCTCAGCTGGGGAATCGCGCCCGCCTGGATCCTGACCGACCCGGAAACGGCTGCCCGTCCCGAGCAGGCGGAATCGGTGGTGGCGCACGAGATCGCGCATATCCGGCGCTTCGACTGGGTCGCACTGGTGGCGGCGCATCTGGCGGTGGCCCTGTTCTGGTTCAATCCGCTGGTGTGGCTGCTGCGGCAGCGGCTAATGCGCGAGGCCGAGCTTGCCGCCGACAATGACGCGGTGCGCGAGATCGCGCATCTCGACTATGCGCAGGTCCTGCTCTCCGTCGCGGCGCGCCCAGCCGGCCCGCGCGTCGCCAACGGCATGGCGCTGGCGCGCAGGGCCTTGCCGCACAGGATCGCGACCTTGCTCGAGGGTGGTGCGCCCCGGCGCGCCAACAGGGTGGTGGCCGCGGCGCTGCTGATATGCGGGCTGGGCGTGACGGCGCCGCTGGCGGCGATGAAGTTCGTCCCGGCCGCTTCGCCAGCGGGACCGGAGGTGAGGTTGCAGACCGTATCGACCGCTCCTCCTCTCGCTGCCCCGTTCAAGGTGGAAGCCCGCCGCGAGCGCGGCAGGGCGCTGCGCGATGCCGCGCCTGCATGGGAGAAGCCACCGGTCCAGGCACCGCCGGTCGCACCGCCACCTGCGCCGGCGCCGCGGCCGCCCGTTTCGCAGCCGGGCGCGGTGACCCTGTCGAATTCCGGCAAGCTCGTGATAGCCGTGCCGGTCCGGCAACAGGTAACGATCGCAGATCCCCAGGAAGAAGGGCGCCGTTCAGCGGCCGAAGGCCAACGCCAGGGCGCCGAAAGCCGCGGCGAAGCGATCGGCAATCTGATGGAGAGCGCGGCGGAGATGCGCGAACAGGCGATGGACCTGGAGGAGAGCGCCAACGAGGACGGCCTGCCCGCGTCGGCGCGTGAAGGGCATCGCAGGGCGGCGCAATCGCTGCGTGCTCAGGCGGCGAAACTGGAAAGCGAAGCAAGGGCCATGCTCGGCACACCGTAGCGCCGGGCGGCAACTCCAAGCGAACCGAAAATCGCGCGATTTCGCGCCACGGGACGGGTTTGTCCGAAATCGAGAGGGAGATGGACGATGCGAGTGATGATCCTGGCTGCGGCAGTGGTGCTGGGCGCGTGCATGCCGGCACGGGCTTCGGAGGCGCGGATACGCCTGAGCTATGCCGATCTGCGCTTCGACAGCCATGCGGGAAGGGCCGAGCTCCGCGCGCGCGTGGCGGACGCGGCGCGGAACTATTGCGCGGCGCATGGCGCCGAAGTCACGCCGCACGAATCGCGCGCAGACCCCTATTACTGCCCGGACATGCTCCGCTCGTGGATCGTCCATGACATGGCGCCGGCGGCACGGCGCGCCTATGCGCTCGCGCGGCGCGAGGCGGGGGTAAGCGGCCGGCGGCTCTAGCCGTCGATGCTGATCCCCAGCGAGGCGTTGACCAGCCCGCCATCGACCGTGATCGTGTCGCCGACGACATAGTCGCCGGCGCGCGAGGCGAGGTAGATCGCGGCGCCGGCCATGTCCTCGTCGACGCCGATGCGCTTCGCCGGGATTGCCTTGGATACCGCGTCGCCATGATCGCGCGCGGCCTTGTTCATGTCGCTGGCGAAGGCGCCGGGGGCGATCGAGGTGACATTGATATGGTCGTGGATCAGCCGCGCGGCCATGCGCTTGGTGAGGTAGATCAGCGCCGATTTGGAGGCGTGATAGCTGTAGGTCTCCCAGGGATTGAGCCGCTGGCCGTCGATCGAGGTGATGTTGATCACCTTGGCCGGCCGCTCCGCCGATGCGCCGGCCTTGAGCCGTTCGTGGAGCGCCTGGGTGAGGAAGAAGGGCGACTTGACGTTGAGGTCCATGACCTTGTCCCAGCCCTTTTCGGGAAAGGTGTCGAACGGCTCGCCCCAGGCGGCGCCGGCATTGTTGACCAGGATGTCGAGCTTTGGTTCGAGCGCGGCGAGCTTCTCCGCCAACGCCTTGCAGCCGGCGACGGTCGAGACGTCCTCGGGCAGCGCGATGCAGTTCGGGCCCAGTTCGGCGGCGGTTTCCTCGCAGGCCTCGGCCTTGCGGGAGGAGACATAGACCCTGGCGCCCTGCGCGACGAAGCCCGCCGCGATCATCCGGCCGATGCCGCGCGACCCGCCGGTGACGAGGGCGACCCGGCCATCGAGCCGGAACAGATTGGTGGTGTCCATATTATCCTCCCCGTTTCAGCGTCTCGCGCGCGATGATAAGCTGCTGGATCTGGCTGGTGCCTTCGTAGATCCGGAACAGCCGCACGTCGCGGTAGAGCCGCTCGATTCCGTAATCGGCGATATAGCCTGCACCGCCGAAGATCTGCACGGCGCGATCGGCGACGCGGCCGACCATCTCGCTGGCGAAATATTTCGCCGCGGCAGCCTCCATCGTGGTGTTGGCGCCATTGTCCTTGGCGGCGGCGGTCTCGAGCACCAGCGCGCGGGCGGCGAGCGCCTCGGTCTTCGAATCGGCGATCAGCGCCTGGATGAGCTGGTGCTCGGCGATCGGCTTGCCGAACTGCTTGCGCTCGCTGGCATAGGCGACGCAATCGGCGATCAGCCGCTCGGCGACGCCGACGCAGACCGCGGAGATGTGCAAGCGCCCGCGGTCGAGCACCTGCATCGCGATGCGGAAGCCCTCGCCTTCGCCGCCCAGCCGGTTCGCGGCGGGGACGGGGGTTTCGTCGAAGATCACGTCGGCGACCTTGGCGCCTTTCTGCCCCATCTTCTTCTCGGGCTCGCCGATCGAGACGCCGGGCAGGTCGCGCGGCACCAGGAAGGCCGAGACGCCGCGGCCGCCGGGCTCGTCGCCGGTGCGCGCCATCACGGTGAAGAGCTGCGCCTTGTCGGCATTGGTGATGAAGCGCTTGGTGCCGGTAAGGCGATAGACGTCACCGTCCCGGACGGCGCGCGCCTTCACCGCGCCCGAATCGGAGCCGACATCGGGCTCGGTCAGCGCGAAGCTGGTGACAATCTCGCCCGAGGCGATGCGCGGCAGCCACTCGGCCTTCTGCCCGGGGGTGCCGGCGAGGACCAGGCCCTGGCTGCCGATGCCGACATTGGTGCCGAATGCCGAGCGGAAGGCCGGCGTGGTGCGGCCCATCTCGATCGCGACGCGGCATTCCTCGAGCATCGTCAGGCCCAGCCCGCCATACTCCTCGGCGATCGACAGGCCGAACAGGCCGAGCGCCTTCATCTCCTCGACCACGCTCTCGGGAATCGCATCGGCTTCCTCGACCTCGGCCTCGAGCGGGCGCAGCCGCTCGGCGACGAAGCGGCGGATCGTATCGAGCAGAGCATCGAAGATTTCCGGGTCGAGTGCCATCGTCAGCCGTTCTCTTTGTTCGAAGCGCCGAGGCTATACCGGACTCGCGGCTGCGGACAAGCCGTACCCGATCTTCCAATTGCTTTCGATTGACCCCGGACTGCCCCAATCTATGGTGCGCGGGACTTCAGCAGGGGGATTGCATGCAATCGGACGCAGAACAGCCCGTGATCGGCGCGATTCCGCCGGTTCGGCGCGTCGCGACGCCGACGATGCTCGCCTATGGCTTCGGTGCCGCAGCCTATGGCGTGAAGGACCTGTGCTTCTCGACCTTCCTGCTGCTCTTCTACAACCAGGTAATCGGGCTGCCCTCGGCCGAGGTCGGGTTCGCGATCATGTGCGCCCTGCTGTTTGACGCGGTGATCGACCCGGCGATCGGATTCCTCTCGGACCGGACCAGGAGCCGATGGGGGCGGCGGCATCCCTGGATGTATGCATCGGCGGTGCCGATCGTCATCGGCTGGCTCTTCCTGTGGAACCCGCCGGCGCTGTCGCACTACGGCATGCTGGTCTGGGTGTTCGCGACCGCCGTGGTCGTGCGCACCGCGGTCTCGGCCTATGAGGTGCCGTCGCAGGCGCTGAGCCCCGAGCTCTCGGCGGACTATGACGAGCGCACCCGGATCATGGCCTATCGCTATCTGTTCGGCTGGGCCGGCGGCATGGGCATGATGATGGCGGCCTATGGCTGGTTCCTGGCCGGGGGCGTGCTCAACCGGAGCGGCTATCCGGGGTTCGCGATCGGCGGAGCGGTGGCGATGTTCGTAGCGATCCTGGTCTCGGCACTCGGCACCCATGGTGAGATCAAGCGGCTGCCCCGGGTCGAGATCGCCCGGCAGCCCTTCGGCGCCAGCCTGGCCGAGCTGGGCGAGACCGTGCGCAACCGGGCGTTCCTGATCCTGATGGGCGCCGGCATCTGCTATTATTCGGCGCAGGGGATCAGCTTCGCGCTCTCCAACTATCTCTACGCCTATGTCTGGCAATTCCCGGCCTGGGCCTATCAGCTGCTGGCATTGTCGCTGCTGCTCGGCGTCATCGTCGCCTTCCTGATCGCGCCGCGGGTGGCCAGGCGGACCGGCAAGCCGATCGCCGCGATGGGCTTCATGATCGGGGCCGCGCTGCTTCTGACCGCTCCCTATATCCTGCGGCTGGCGGGCCTGTTTCCCGAGGCCGGCAGCCCGATGCTCGTGCCGGTGCTGTTCACGATCTTCACCGTCAACGCGACGTGTAGCGTCTCGTCCACCATCCTGGGCGCGTCGATGATGGCGGATGTCGTCGAGCATTCCGAGGTCGAGACCGGGCGGCGTTCGGAGGGCGTGTTCTTCGCCGGGGCCTTTTTCGTCCAGAAATGCACGAGCGGGCTCGGCATCTTCGCGGCGGGGACGATCCTGTCTATCGCCGGCTTCCCGGCGCTGGCCGAGCCGGGCAAGGTGCCGGTGGCGGCGATCGACCGGCTGACCCTGATGTTCATCCTCCTGTACATGGGCCTGGGCTTCGCCGCGGCGTTCTTCTACCGGCGCTTCCCGTTCGGGCGTGCGGAGCATCTGGCGCGCGTCGAGCGGCTGGCGAACGCGGAAATACCCGCCGGGAGATAAGCCCCGGCGGGCATCCTTTCCTCCCCAGGAAAACTGGAAGGCTTCAGCTCAGGCGACGCGGCCGAGCCGATGATAGAG
Source organism: uncultured Sphingomonas sp. (assembly GCA_966211615.1). Taxonomy (GTDB): domain Bacteria; phylum Pseudomonadota; class Alphaproteobacteria; order Sphingomonadales; family Sphingomonadaceae; genus Sphingomonas. The sequence goes on along the minus strand of CBIHNZ010000021.1, from coordinate 64,098 downwards.
GTTCGAGTACTTCACCGATTCCGGCGTATCCTTGATCTTCTGGAGGTGGGTGCCGACGGCTTCGCGGATCAGGCGGAAATCCTCGGTCGAGAAGACAGCGCGGCTGCGCTGGGGTTCGTTGGTCATGGTCGTCACTCCTTTCAGGCAGCTTGTTTGTTGAACTGATCGGCTTCGGTCGATTCGGCGAGCGCGGTAGTCGAGCTCGATCCGCCCGCCACGGTCTGGGCGATCTGGTCGAAATAGCCGGTGCCCACCTCGCGCTGGTGGCGCGTCGCGGTATAGCCATTCGCCTCGGCAGCGAACTCGGCCTGTTGCAGCTCGGAATAGGCGGCCATGCCGCGGTCCCGATAGCGGCGAGCGAGCTCGAACATGCCGAAGTTGAGCTGGTGGAAGCCCGCCAGGGTCACGAACTGGAACTTGTAGCCCATCGCGCCGATCTCGCGCTGGAAGCGGGCGATGTCGTCCTTGTCGAGATTCTTCTCCCAGTTGAAGCTGGGCGAGCAGTTGTACGCCAGCATCTTGTCCGGATGCTCGCGCCGGATCGCCTCGGCGAAGCGGCGGGCGTCGGCCAAATTGGGCTTGGACGTCTCCCACCACAGCAGATCGGCATGCGGCGCAAAGGCCAGGCCGCGCTTGATGCAGTGATCGACGCCGCTGCCTTCGCGCAGGCGGTAGAACCCCTCGGCAGTGCGTTCGCCGGTCAGGAATTCCTGGTCGCGCTCGTCGACGTCGGACGTGATCAGCTTCGCCGATTCCGCATCGGTGCGGGCGCAGATCACGGTGGGGACGCCGCAGACGTCCGCCGCGAGCCGGGCGCTGTCGAGGTTGCGGATATGCGCCTGGGTCGGGATCAGCACCTTGCCGCCGAGGTGCCCGCACTTCTTTTCCGATGCGAGCTGGTCCTCATAATGCACCCCGGCGGCGCCTGCGGCGATATAGGCCTTCATGATCTCGAAGCAGTTGAGGGGGCCGCCGAAACCGGCCTCGGCATCGGCGACGATCGGCGCGAACCAGTCGCGGGTGGCACCGCCCTCCATATGCTCGATCTGGTCGGCGCGCTGGAGCGCATTGTTGATCCGCTTGCACAGCTCGGGGCCGGCATTGGCCGGGTAGAGCGACTGATCGGGATACATCGCGCCGGCGGTATTGGCGTCGGCCGCGACCTGCCAGCCGGAGAGATAGATCGCCTTCAGCCCGGCACGGACCTGCTGCATCGCCTGGTTGCCCGACATGGCGCCGAGGGCGTGGACATAGTCCTCTTCCTTCAGCAGCTCCCAGAGCTTGAGCGCGCCGCGGCGGGCCAGCGTATGCTCGATCGGAAAGGATCCGCGCAGCTTCGCCACATCCTCGGCGCCATAGGGCCGAGCAATGCCGTCGAAACGGCCGGCGGGGGCAGGGATCAGATCCTCGAAACGCTGGGGCATTGTGCTTTCCTTGACAAGATACTGTTTGCTTGTGTGTATCGATTGTCGATTTTGACTCGTGCGTATAGATGGATCAGGCCAGTTTCGAGGTGTTGGTGTCGAAGGCGGCTATTGACGTGTTGTTATATTGTAAATTATTTACAACACTATTGACCCTACCTCGTCACCCCGGCCGGAGTGCCGGGGTCCACCGCGCCAAGAGCGGTGCCGCTTGAGCCTCTTTCGGCTCGCAAGCGGATGAGTGGCCCCCGGAACAAGTCCGGGGTGACGGAAAGAGGGGCGCAAGCCGGCGGCAAGGAGGACCCAGTGGCCGAACGGAAACTCTTTGCCGGGCATGCGGTGCGCCGGTTGCGGCGGCAGATGGGGCTGACCCAGGCGGCGATGGCCGAGGCGCTCGACGTCTCGCCGAGCTATCTCAACCTGGTCGAGCGCAACCAGCGGCCGCTCTCGGCGTCGCTGATGCTGCGGCTTGCCGAGACCTATGACTTCGATCCGCGCAGCCTGGCGGCGAGCGAGCCGGGCGGCGGCGCCGAGGCGATGCGGAGGAGGCTGGCCGATCCGGCCTTTGCCGATCTCGAGATCGACCGGCACCAGCTCGAGGAATGGCTGGCGGGCGCGCCGGGCGGGGCGGAGGCGTTCGCGCGCGCCTATGACCGGATGGGTGTTGCGCCGGGGCCGGAGGGCGAGGCGCCCGATCCGGGCAGCCAGGTGCGCCGCGAGATCGAGCGCTGGCGCAACCACTTTGCCGATCTCGACGCGGCGGCCGAGGCGCTGGCCGACGAATTGCGCATGGCGGGCGACCTGTATGGCGCGATGGCCGAGCGGCTGCGGGTCAAGCATCAACTGTCGGTGCGGATCCTGCCCGCCGAGGTGATGCCCGACCGGGTGACGCGGCTCGACCTGCATGCGCGGCAGCTGCAATTGTCCGAGATGCTGCCGGCTTCGGCGCGCAGCTTCGCGCTGGCCGAACAGCTGGCGTTGGAGGCGCGCGGCGAGATCGACGGACTGGTGCGCGGTGCGGCGCTCGACCGGGTGGGCGAGCGGCTCTTCCGCCGGCACCTGACGCGCTATTTCGCCGCGGCGGTGACGATGCCCTATGCCCGCTTCCTGCGCGCGTGCGAGGCGAGCGGCTATGACGTCGAGCTGCTCCAGCGGCGCTTCGGTGCGAGCTTCGCGCAGGTCGCCCACCGCATGACCACCCTGCAGAAGGTCGGCGCGCGCGGGCTGCCCTTCTTCCTGGTGCGGGCCGATCGGGCAGGGCAGGTCTCGATCCGCTATGCCGGCGCGAGCGGATCGCCGCTGGCGGAGAGCCTGGCGCTCTGCCCGTTATGGAACCTGTTCGATGCATTTGCGCGGGCGGACGAAGGCGTGACGCAGCTGGTCGAGCTGGAGGACGGGTCGCGCTGGTTCACGCTGGCGCGGTGCACGCACCCGCATGCCGGGACGGTGGCGGGCGTGCGGCCGCGCTTCGCCATGGTGCTGGGCCTTTCCGCGCGCGACGCGGCGGCGCTGGCAACAGCGCGCGGCGTCGACCTGGAAGCGAGCGCGGTGCCGATCGGGCTGGGATGCCGGGCCTGCACGCGGATGGACTGCCCCCAGCGGTCGGCGCCGCCGGCCGGGCGCGGGCTGGTGATCAGCGACCGCGAGCGCGGGGTGACGGCGTTCGGATTCTCGGGGGATTAGCGGGCCGAGACGACGCGCCGGAGAACCAGCTCGTCCCGAGTCGGCGCGCGTCGATCCCAGCCGATGGCGCCGCACAGCCTGTGGCAGACGGCAATTACGACCCGCAATCGCATCCCACGCAACGATTCGTCGCAGAACTGGAGCGCATCCACGCAACAATAGTCCGTGACACGATCGTTACGGAACCGCATTCGATTATGTCCGTTCGCACCTGCACAACTATGGGGGTGAAGTTGCATGGCATTGTCCGGGCCGTCCGTTTCCAGCGTGCACCACAGACGAATCGACATCTCCGACGATGACGAGCTCCGCTTCTGGATGCGGGAATTGGGAGTCGGTCCCGGCGAGCTGTACGAGGCCATCCAGGCCGTCGGCACGTCGGCGCGCTTCGTCCGGGCCTATCTGAACGACACCGCCGGCGTCAGTCGCTGGCCCGCGCTCGCGAGGCACAGCTTCCCCGAGTATTCCGAGCGGCAGACGGGTTAGGCGCCGGGGACGGATCGAGGGCGCGGGGCTCGGGCGCATTCCTCGATCATCTTGAGCCATTGCGCGCGGAGCAGCGCGGGCCGGCCCGGAATCGCCTCTTCCAGGAATATCGCCTGCTGGATGCGGTCCAGCCGGAAGGTGCGGAAGTCCTGGCGCAGCTCGCACCAGGCGACGAGCAGGCGGGTCGCATCCTGATAGCCGATCAGCAGCGGCCAGACGGTGCGCTGGGTCATGCGACCGGTCTCGTCGCTATAGTGGAGCGCAAGCTTCTTCGCCGCGCGGATACAGGCGCGCAGCTCGGCGACGTCGACTCCGTCCGCCGGCGCGTTCCACACCGGAACAGAGTGTGCCGCGGAATCGGTGAGGAAGGGGCGCATCTCGGGGGGCAGCACGCTCGCCACCTTCGCCAGCACGTCGCGTGCGGCGCGGGCGAGCTGCGGATCGGCATGGCCGGCGACCCAGCGCGCGCCCAGCGCCACCGCGTCGATCTCGTCCGATGTCAGCATCAGCGGCGGCAGGTCGAATCCGCCTTCGAGGACATAGCCGATCCCCGCCTCGCCGCGGATCGGCACGCGCTGGCCGATCAGCGCGGCGATGTCGCGATAGACCGAGCGCTTCGAGGTCTCGAGCTCCTCGGCGATCGCATCGGCGGTCACCGGGCGCCCGGTGCGGCGGAGGATCTGGACGATCTGGAAGAGACGGTCGGCCTTGCGCATTTCGCTTCCTGGTTGCGGGGGCGGCCCGCCGGCACCGTCCGCAATACTGCCACGCTGCTGACACCATGCTGGCAGCAGCGTGGCAGTAGGTCCAGCTGGCAACTCTCTGGGGAGAATGATGATGCTGAAGACCTATTATGGCAGCTGCCACTGCGGCGAAGTGACGTTCGAGGCGCAGATCGACCTGTCCGAGGGATCGGGCAAATGCGATTGCTCGATCTGCGTCAAGCGGCGCGCCTGGGGCATATTGATCAAGCCCGAGGCATTCCGCCTGCTGCGCGGGGCCGACAAGCTCAGCGACTATCAGTTCGGCACCAAGAGCGGACACCACCGCTTCTGCTCGAACTGCGGCTGCGCGCCGTTCGGCGACGGCCATGTCGAGGCGATCGGCGGCGCCTATGTCTCGATCGCGCTCAACTGCCTGGACGAGGTGAGCCCCGAGGAACTGGCCGCCGTGCCGGTGCGCCATGCCGACGGACGCAACAACAATTGGTGGAACGCGCCGAAGGTGACTGCGTATCTCTGAGGCGGGGATCGAAGGAGGACGACCGATGGAAGCCATGCAACTGCATCGCGGACGGCTGATCGATCATATCCAGCTCGTCGTGCGGGACCTGCCGGCCAGCCGGAAATTCTACGGTGCGGTGTTCGACGTGCTCGGGGTGCCGATCGGCGGCGAGACCGCGGAATATTTCTGGGTCGACGAGCTGTTCGTCTCCACCGCCGACAGCAAGGAGGCCGAGGGCAAGCTGACGGGGCGCCACCATCTCGCCTTTCAGGCGAAGGACCGCGCTACCGTCGAGACTTTCCACAAGGCCGGGCTGGCGGCCGGCGCGACCGACAATGGCGCGCCGGGCGAACGGCCCTATCATCCCGGCTATTATGCCGCGTTCCTGCTCGATCCCGACGGCAACAATATCGAGGCGGTCTTCCACGGCCCGGCCGAGCGATCGGCTGACAGCGTGACGATCGACTTCGAGATGTGATCCGGACGCGCGTGTCCAAAAAGAAACGGAGCCGGCAACGCCGGCTCCGCCTCATTTTCCGATGCGTGCTGAAGGATCAGACCGCGTAGGCCACCCGCGCAGGACGGCGGCGACGCATCGCCATGCCGGCCAGGCCGAAGCCGCCGATCATCATGCCCCAGGCCGCCGGCTCGGGAACCGCGACCGCATAGACGCGGTCGATGGCGAAGTCGGCTGCCGTCACGCCGAGCCCGCGGAACTCGAAGGTGAGCGCGGCGGGCCCCGACGCCATGGCGACGAACGAGGTGTTGAAGTTGAACCAGGTCTGGGCGGCGGTGCCGCTGCCGCTGCCTGCGGTAAGCGTGCTGCCGGCGGGCAGCCCGTTGATCAGGAACGAAAGCGTCGCGTCATTGGGATTCGCGATGCCGTTCGCCGGCGCATAATAGTCGAAGCCGATATTGTAGGTGGTGCCGGCGATCAGGTTGATCGTCTGCGTCAGCGAGTCGGGATTGGCCGTATCCGACGAGAAATAGGCGACATTGGTGCCTACCGCATCGGGGCTCAGGGTCCCGACGGCGTTCGGACCGATCGGCTCGCCGAACGCGCCGCCCGGATAGCCGCTCGGGCTGCCATAGGGAATGACGACCGGCGCGGTGCCGCCGCCAACATTGCCGAGAGTCCAGCCGCCAAAGCCGCTTTCGAAACTGCCGTTGGTAACAAGGTTTTGTGCCGAAGCAGGCGCCGCAATGGTAAGTGCGGCCACAACGGCAAACGCGATCTTCTTGGACATGTGTGATCCCCTCATGCGCGCAACACTGCGCTGATCCATCGCGACCATTGTTCTGCTTCGTAGTTTACTGAACATTATCCAAAAATAGAACCGGATTCGACATAGTCTTGCTTGCCCCTGTCTAGCGGGGAGATTATGCTGCATTCACGGATAGATATGCAATAATGATGAGATTGGCGGACGTCGCGCCATGCGTCCGGATTCCCGATCTGGGTGCCTCCGTGGGATATCGAGGGCGGCAATCGGCGCTCCGAGTCGCGGGGAAAATGGGACTTGTCCGGCACTTGGCCAAAACTGCTGTGCCACCCCGATTCTGGACGATGCCGGGCGGGCTCGGCGCGCCGGCTTTATGCAAGCTTTACGCGGCGGCGGCGCATTCGCTCTCGAAGCTTAACGGCGGGCTGCCGCATATCGGTGCCATGCCAAATCGTCGCCGCATCCACCAGGGCATGTCGCAGAACCGCCTCCAGCCCCTCGAAACCCCGACCCAGCGCCGCTGGCGCATCGTGACCGATTGGCTGGGCGCGCAGAAGCCGCTCAACCTGATCCTCGGCGCGGTGACGCTGATCGCCATGTTCGCCGTACTCCTGCGCGTGCAGTAAGACGCTCGGGGAAGCCGCGCAGGTCAGCGCGGCGTCCCGTCCGCTGCATTCCAGAGGCGCTTCAGCGACAGGGGTCCCTGAATCCGATTGTGGGGTCGGGGTGCCGGCACGCGCGGGAGCGGCGTGCCAGCGCCTCCGTCCGCCGCCGCTCGAGCCGCCTCAGGCGCTTCAGCCGCCTCAGGCGCTTCAGCCGCCTCAGGCGCTTCAGCCGCCTCGCGAGCACGAACACCAGGGCCAGATTCGTCAGGGTCAGCCCCATCAGGGCCAGCGTCAGCAGCGTGAAAGCGCGCATCGTCAGCGACCATGGTTCGCGGGATCAACGGCTGAGGATCGAGGTGAGCGGCGCGTTGGCGAGCTCGATCCGGGCGGCGGGGAAGGCGTGGCGCTCGCAATGCGCGAAGTGCATGGCCGCCGCGCGATTGATGAACAGGCCCTCGATCAGGCCGTGATTTTCCTGGACGACCCAACGGCCGTCACGATCGCGGCCGACGAAAAGGACATGATCCGCCGGGCTGTCGGCGCATGCCGAGCAGGGTTGCATCTGATACTCCATTGCCGGCGCATTTCCCGCCGGACCGGGAGCGACGCGACCGCGCCGCCAACCAGAATATGGGCGCGCGCCGCGTTAAGCTTCCACGGGGAGCTCGGGCGTCGCCATAAGCAAGGCGTAAAGCGCGGGCGCTCAGGCGCCGGCTGCGGTCAGCCGGTCGAGCTGGCCGCGGTCCAGCCGGACCTTCCAGCATCCGACCAGTTCCTCGACCTGCTCGACGCTGGTGGCGCTGGCGATCGGCGCGGTCACGCCCGGCTGCGCGGCGAGCCAGGTGAGCGCGATCTGCGCGTGCGACGCGCCGGTTTCCTCGGCGACCGCGTCCATCGCGCCGAGCACGGCCTTGCCCTTGCCTTCGAGGAACGCGGCCATGCGGCCGCCGCGAACGCTCTTCCCGTAATCGGCCTGGCTGCGATACTTGCCGGTGAGGAAGCCCGAGGCGAGGCCGTAATAGGGGATCACCCCGACATTGTGGGTGACGCAGATGTCCTCGAGTTCGCCCTCGAACCGGTGGCGGCTGACAAGGTTATATTCGGGCTGGAGCACGCGGTAGTGCGGCAGGCCGTTGCGCATCGCGACGTCGAGCGCGGACTTGAGGCGCGCCGCGTGGAAATTGGAGGCGCCGAGCGCGCGGACCTTGCCCGCCTTGATCAGCAGGTCGAACGCGGCGAGCACATCCTCCTGCGGCACATCCTCGTCATCCTGGTGCGCGAAATAAAGGTCGATCGTGTCGACGCCGAGCCGCCGGAGCGAGGCCTCGGCCGCGGCGGCGATGCGCGCGGGCGCGAGCTTCTGGCCGCCCTCGCCATCGAGCATGCCGACCTTGGTGGCGATCAGTACCTTGTCGCGCTTGCCCGATTGCCGGAGCCACTCGCCGATGATCGTCTCCGATTCACCGCCCGTATTGCCGTCGACCCAGGCCGAATAGACATCGGCGGTGTCGATCATCACGCCGCCGGCATCGGCGAAGGCGTCGAGGATGCGGAAGCTCTGCGCCTTGTCGACCGTCCAGCCGAAGACGTTGCCGCCGAGCACGAGCGGGGGCGTTCTGAGCCCGCTGGTGCCGAGTTCGCGAAGTTCGGTCATTGCGGGGCCTCCGTGGCGTTGGCCGTGGTCGTGTTGATGTCGATCGCCTTGGCGGCGTCGTCGAGCTGGCGCGCCTCGGCCGGCGTGACGCCGTCGGGACCGGCGGCGTCGTTGTCCGCCTGGCCGCAGGCGGCGAGCGCGAGCGGGAGGAGCAGGAAAAGGGTTCGCACGGACAAACGGTCAGTCGACGATTTCGTTGCCGCCGGCGTCGCTCGCGTTGCCTGTGGCGGTATAGGCATTCTCGGCATCGGCGAAGGCGGCATCCTGCGCGGCGTTCACATCGGCCACGGCCTCGCCCATCGTGTTGCTGTCGCCGGTCATCGCCTCATTGGCTTCGGCGGCTTCGTTCTTGGCCTTCTGGCCGCAGGCGGCGAGGCCGGTGAGAGCGAGGGCGGCGGCGGGGAGGAGCAGGGCCTTGCGCATCGGATTCCTTTCGGGGACTGGCTTGGGCATGGGCTAGCCGAGCGTGGCGGGCGCGCGCAAGCGGCGGGCGGTGTCCAAGGCGCGTTGACCTGATATAAAGATATCTTTATATCTATATGCGGACCATGAAACTTGCCCTCGCCATCTTCCGAGCCCTTGCGGATTCGACGCGGCTGCGCATCCTTGCGCTGCTCCGCTCGATGGAGCTGAGTGTCGGCGAGCTGGCGCAGGTGCTCGGGCAGAGCCAGCCGCGGGTTTCGCGCCATGTGAAGATCCTGTGCGACGCCGGGCTTGCCGAGCGGCGCAAGGAAGGCAGCTGGGTGTTCGTCGCGCTGGGCAGGCCCGCGGTCGTCGATCCGGTGCTGGCCGCGCTCGACGGCTGGGACGAGGCCGATCCCTGGGCCGTGGCCGACGAGGCCCGGCTCGCGGCGGTGCGCGCCGACCGGGCGAGCGCGGCGGCAGAATGGTTCGAGGCCAATGCCGGCCAGTGGGATGCGATCCGGTCGCTGCACATCGCGGAGAGCGAAGTCGAGGCGGCGATGGTGGCCGCGCTGGGCGATGCGCCGCTCGGCTGCCTGATCGATATCGGCACGGGCACCGGGCGGATGCTCGAATTGTTCGCGCCCCAGGCGGGATACGCACTGGGGATCGATCGGTCGTCGGAAATGCTGCGGCTGGCGCGGGTCAAGCTCGCCGAGCGCGGGCTGGCCAATGCCGAGCTTCGCCAGGCCGATCTTTATGCGCTGCCGCTGCAGGATGGCGGAGCGGACGCGGCTATATTGCACCATGTGCTCCATTTCGCGCAGCAGCCGGGTGCTGCGATCGGCGAGGCGGCGCGCGTGCTCTCGGCCGGCGGGCGGCTGCTGATCGTCGATTTCGCGCCGCATGAGCGCGAGGAACTGCGCACCCGCGACGCGCATGCGCGGCTTGGCTTCTCGGACGAGCAGATGCTCGGCTGGTTCGAGAGCGCGGGGCTCGCCCCGGTGAAGATCGAGACGCTCGAGGGCGGTGAACTGACGGTTAAATTGTGGCTGGGTCGCAAGACCGGCGCGCTTGTGGAGGAAGTGAAGGCGGCATGAGTATCGTGGATCCCCTGGCGCCGCCTTTGTTCGCCGATGTGGCGGGCGATGTGGATGTGAGCTTCGAGTTCTTCCCGCCCAAGACCGAGAAGATGGAAGAGACGCTGTGGGAGTCGATCCAGACGCTCTCGCCGCTGGGACCGCGCTTCGTTAGCGTGACCTATGGCGCGGGCGGGACGACGCGCGAGCGCACCCACAACACGGTGGCGCGGATCGCGCGCGAGACGAGCATCCCGGCCGCCGCGCACCTGACTTGCGTCGAGGCGACGCGCGAGGAGATCGACCAGGTCGCCGAGGAATATTGGGCGGCGGGCGTGCGCCACATCGTGGCGCTGCGCGGCGATCCGCCGCGCGCGGGCGAGAAGTTCCGCTCGCATCCCGGCGGCTATGAGAATGCCGCGGCACTGGTGGCGGGGCTGCAGAAGCTCCACCCGTTCGAGATCTCGGTCGCGGCCTATCCCGAATGCCATCCGGATTCGCCCGACGCGATCGCCGACCTCGACAATCTCAAGCGCAAGATCGACGCGGGCGCGACCCGGGCGATCACCCAGTTCTTCTTCACGCCCGAGGCGTTCTTCCGCTTCCGCGACGATGCGGCGGCGGCCGGGATCACTGCGGAGCTGGTGCCGGGGATCATGCCGGTGATGAACTATGCCAGCGTGGTGCGGATGTCGGCGATGTGCGGCACCGAGGTGCCGGCCTGGATGGGACGCCTGTTCGAGGGGCTCGACGAGCATCCGGCGGCGCGCCAGCTCGTCGCGGCAACGCTGGCGGCCGAGCTTTGCCGCAAGCTCTATGCGGGCGGGGTGCGCCAGTTCCATTTCTACACGCTCAACCGCGCCGAGCTGAGCTACGCGATCTGCCATCTGCTGGGGCTGCGGCCGAAGGTCGGCGCGGAGCTGGTGGCGGCATAGGCCTGTCCGTCACCCCGGACTTGTTCCGGGGTCCGCCGGGCCGCTTGGCGCTGGTGGTAAGGTTGCAGCAGGAGCCGTGCCGCCGGGCACTCTTCTGCACCGTGGGCCCCGGAACAAGTCCGGGGTGACGAAGGGAAATAAGAGATGACACCACGCGAGAAACTGCTGGCCGAAGCCGCCAAGCGCATCCTGATCACCGACGGCGCGTTCGGCACCGAGATCCAGAACTGGAAGCTCGACGAGGCTTCCTATGCCGGCGATCTTGGCCTGGGACATGACCAGAAGGGCAACAACGACATCCTCGCGCTGACCAAGCCCGAGGTGCCGGCCTCGATCCACCGCGCCTATTTCGAGGCGGGGGCGGACATCGCCGAGACCAACACCTTCTCGGCCAACCGGATCAGCCAGGCCGATTATGGCGCCGAGCATCTGGTCAAGGAGATCAATGTCGAGAGCGCCAAGCTGGCGCGTTCGATCGCCGACGAGTTCGAGGCCAAGGACGGCCGCCCGCGCTTCGTCGCCGGCGCGCTGGGGCCGACCAACAAGACGCTGTCGCTGAGCCCGGACGTCAACGATCCCGGCTATCGCGAGATCGACTTCGATTATCTGAAGGATGTGTATCGCGAGCAGATCGACGCGCTGGTCGAGGGCGGGGTGGACTTCATCCTGATCGAGACGGTGTTCGACACGCTGAACGCCAAGGCCGGGATCATGGCGGCGATCGAGGCTGGCAACGACCTGGGCCGCGACCTGCCGATCATGCTGTCGATGACGCTGACCGACCTGTCCGGCCGCAACCTGTCCGGCCACACGGTCGAGGCGTTCTGGCACGCGGTGCGGCACGCCAGGCCGCTGACGATCGGGCTCAACTGCTCGTTCGGCGCCGAGCAGCTGCGGCCGCATGTGAAGACGCTGAGCGGTCTCTGCGACACGCTGATCATGGTCTATCCCAATGCCGGCCTGCCCAACGAGCTGGGCGCCTATGACGAGATGCCCGCGACCACCGCGGGGCTGGTCAAGGAATGGGCCGATCAGGGCCAGGTCAACGTGCTCGGCGGATGCTGCGGCTCGACCCCGGCGCATATCAAGGCGATCGCCGATGCGGTGCAGGATCTGCCCGCGCGGCCGATCCCGACTCCCGAGATACGGACGCGGCTGGCCGGGCTCGAGCCGTTCACGATGGCGGCTTAGTTCCCCTTCCGCTTGCGGGAGGGGTTAGGGGAGGGGCTATCCTCCTCGACGTCTCGCGCATTGCTACCGCCCCTCCCCCGACCCCTCCCGCAAGCGGAAGGGGAGCAGAAGAAAAAGAACATGAACACGACCACCTCCTCCACGGCCTTCGTCAATATCGGCGAGCGCACCAATGTCACCGGCTCGGCCCGCTTCAAGAAGCTGGTGATGGCGGGGGACTATGCCGCCGCGGTCGAGGTCGCGCTGCAGCAGGTCGAGGCCGGCGCGCAGGTGCTCGACGTCAACATGGACGAGGGTCTGCTCGACGCGCACGAGGCAATGACGACCTTCCTCAAGCTGATCCAGGCCGAGCCCGACATCGCGCGGATCCCGGTGATGGTCGATTCGTCCAAGTGGGACGTGATCGAGGCGGGGCTGAAGTGCGTCTCGGGCAAGCCGATCGTCAATTCGATCAGCATGAAGGAAGGCGAGGAGCAGTTCCTCCACCATGCGCGCAAGTGCATGGCCTATGGCGCCGCGGTGGTGGTGATGGCGTTCGACGAGGTCGGCCAGGCCGACACCAAGGAGCGCAAGGTCGAGATCTGCGAGCGCGCCTACAAGCTGCTCGTCGGGATCGGCTTCCCGCCCGAGGACATCATCTTCGATCCCAATGTGTTCGCGGTGGCGACGGGGATCGAGGAGCACAATAATTACGGCGTCGACTTCATCGAGGCGTGCAAGGAGATCAAGGCGCGCTGCCCGCATGTCCATATCTCGGGCGGGCTGTCGAACCTGAGCTTCAGCTTCCGCGGCAACGAGCCGGTCCGCAAGGCGATGCACTCGGTATTCCTCTATTATGCCATCCCCGCGGGCATGGACATGGCGATCGTCAACGCCGGCCAGCTCGACATCTACGACCAGATCGAGCCCGAGCTGCGCACCGCGGTGGAGGACGTGATCCTCAACAAGGATCCCGAGGCGGGCGACCGGCTGGTGGCGCTGGCCGAGAAGTTCCGCGGGACCGACGCGGTCGCCGAGAAGCAGGCTGCCGAGTGGCGCGGCTGGGGCGTCGCCAAGCGGCTCGAGCATGCGCTGGTCAAGGGTATCGACCAGTTCGTCGTCGAGGATACCGAAGAGTGCCGCCAGGCCTTTGCGCGCCCGATCGAGGTTATCGAGGGCCCGCTGATGGACGGGATGAACGTCGTCGGCGACCTGTTCGGATCGGGCAAGATGTTCCTGCCGCAGGTGGTGAAGTCCGCGCGTGTGATGAAGAAGGCGGTGGCGCATCTGCTGCCCTTCATCGAGGCGAGCAAGGAGCCCGGCGCCAAGGGCAAGGGCAAGATCATCATGGCGACCGTCAAGGGCGACGTGCATGACATCGGCAAGAACATCGTCGGCGTGGTCCTGCAGTGCAACGGCTTCGACGTGGTCGATCTGGGCGTGATGGTGCCCTGGACCAAGATCCTCGAGGCGGCGAACGAGAATGATGCCGACATGATCGGCCTGTCGGGGCTGATCACGCCGTCGCTCGACGAGATGGTGACGGTGGCTGAGGAGATGCAGCGCACCGGCATGACGATGCCGCTGCTGATCGGCGGCGCGACGACGTCGCGGGTGCATACCGCGCTGCGGATCGAGCCGGCGTACAAGGGCCCGGTGGTCCATGTGCTCGACGCCAGCCGCGCGGTGGGCGTGGCGACGACGCTCGTATCCGAGACGATCCGCGACGATTATGTCGCCAAGATCGCCGCGGAATATGAGCAGGTCCGCCAGGCGCGCGCCGGGCGCGGGCAGAGCGAGCTGCTGCCGCTCGACAAGGCGCGCGACAATGCGTTCGAGGCGGACATGGCGCTCAAGCCGGGCAAGCCGCGGATGCCGGGCGTCCATGAGTTCCTCGACTGGGATCTCCAGGACCTGCGCCAATATATCGACTGGACGCCATTCTTCCGCGCCTGGGAGCTGGCCGGCAATTATCCGGCGATCCTGACCGACAAGGTGGTGGGCGAGAGCGCGAGCTCGCTGTTCGCCGATGCGCAGGCGATGCTCGACAGGATCGTTGCGGAGAAATGGCTGACCGCGCGCGGTGTCGCCGGGCTCTGGCCGTGCGCGCGCGACGGCGACGACATCATCGTCCATGTCGAGGACGAGACCCATGTGACCTTGCCGATGCTGCGCCAGCAGATCGCCAAGCGCGAGGGCCGGGCGAACATGTGCCTGGCCGATTTCATCGACCATGACGGCGACTGGATCGGCGGCTTCGCGGTCGGCATCCACGGGATCGAGCCGCATCTCGCGCGGTTCAAGAACGCGATCGACGATTATTCGGACATCCTGCTGAAGGCGCTGGCCGATCGTCTTGCCGAGGCGTTCGCCGAGCGGCTGCACCAATATGTGCGCACCGCGCTCTGGGGCTATGCCGAGGGCGAGCAGCTGACCAACGACGCGCTGATCAAGGAAGAATATCGCGGCATCCGCCCGGCGCCGGGCTATCCGGCCTGCCCCGAGCACAGCCTCAAGCCGATCCTGTTCAAGATGCTCGACGCGCACAAGCGCACCGGTATCTCGCTGACCGAGAGCTTCGCGATGCTGCCGACCGCGGCGGTCTCGGGCTTCTATTTCGGCCACCCCCAGGCCGAATATTTCGGCGTGGCGCGGATCGGGCAGGACCAGCTCGAGGATTATGCCGAGCGGCGCGGGATCAGCCTGGAGCTGGCGACGCGCTATCTGCGGCCGAACCTGGACTGAGCGGCGGCGGGATTCGTTCCGCCCCCCGTTTCATGGTAAAGTCTACGCCTCTGGGGAGGACGACTCATGCCTGACCGGGACCAGCTGTTAAGCAATATCGATGCGGCCTATGCGGCGCGGATACGCGGCGACAAGGCCGCGCTCGGCGCCCATTTCGCGCCGGGCGCGACCTTCCGCCTTGCCGGCAACGCCAATCTCGTGCGCGGCGACCTGCCCGTCGCCGAGAGCGATGTCGAGAAGGCGGTGAGCGACCTGATCGACCTGTTCCAGTTCCACGATATCGAGCGTCTCGATGCGGTGGTGGACGGGGATTCGGCCGCGGTGCGCTGGCGTCTCACCGTGTCCACCGGCGGGGCGCAGCCGGTCGAGACCGAAATCTACGACCTGTGGAAGTTCGACGACGAGGGACGCGCGGTCTCGCTCACCCAGTTCGCCGATACGGCGCTGATCGCGCACATGCTGCAGGGCACGAAAGCGCCGGCCTGACGGTCTTCACAGCGCCTGGCCCGTCGCCCAGGCGCTGGCCCATGCCCATTGGAAATTATAGCCGCCGAGCCAGCCGGTGACGTCCACCGCCTCGCCGATGGCGTAGAGGCCGGGGACTTTCCGCGCCGCCATCGTCTGCGAGGAGAGGTCGGCGGTGCTGATGCCGCCGATCGTGACTTCGGCTTTCGCAAAGCCTTCGGTGCCGCTGGGCTTGAAGCGCCAATCGGCGAGGCGGCGTTCGGCTTCGGCCAGCGCGGCGTCGCGGATACTGGCGAGCTCGGCAGGAAGCGCGAGACGCTCGGTCAATGCGTCGGCGAGGCGATCGGGCAGCTCACGGGCGAGCAGGCGGCGCAGCGTCGCGCGCGGCTCGGCGCGCTTGGCGGCGGCGAGCCAGCCGGCGGGGCGGGCGGGAAGGAAGTCGATCCCGATGCTCTCGCCGTGCCGCCAATAGGAGGAGATCTGGAGGATCGCCGGGCCCGAAAGGCCGCGATGGGTGAACAGCGCGGCCTCGGGAAAGGCGGCCTTGCCCGCGCGGGCGACGACCGGCGCGGCGACGCCGGAGAGATCGCGGAACAGCGCTTCGTCGGGGCCGAGCGTCAGCGGCACGAGCGCGGGGCGGGGCTCGACGACCTTGAGGCCGAACTGGCGCGCAAGATCATAGGCGAAGCCGGTCGCGCCCATCTTGGGGATCGACGGCCCGCCGGTGGCGATGACGAGCGCGGGAGCGGTCGCCTCGCCGCGGCTGGTGGTGACGCGGTAGCGGCCATCGGCATGGCCGACCGCCTTGACGGCACTGCCCATCGCGAGCTCGACGCCGCCCTTGGCGCATTCGTCGAGCAGCATGTCGACGATCTGGCGGGCCGAGCCGTCACAGAAGAGCTGGCCCAACGTCTTTTCGTGCCAGGCGATGCCGTAGCGCTCGACCAGGCCGAGGAAATCCTGCGCGGTGTAGCGGCTGAGCGCCGACTTGGCGAAATGCGGATTGGCCGAGAGATAGCGATCGGGCGCGGTGCCGATATTGGTGAAGTTGCAGCGTCCGCCGCCCGAGATCAGGATCTTCTTGCCCGGCGCATCGGCATGCTCGACCAGCAGCACGCGGCGGCCGCGCTGGCCGGCGACTGCGGCGCACATCAGGCCGGCCGCGCCCGCGCCGAGCACGATCGCGTCATATTCGGTCATTTCAGTGCAGCTTGGCGATCGACAGTCCGTCGGCCTTGGCGCGTTCCTTGACCGATTCCTCGCTGCGGGTGAGCGCCTTGGCGATCGCCTTTAGCGGCATGCCCTTCTTGGCGAGCGTGTGCAGCTTCTGCACCTCGTCCTGGCGCCAGGGCTGGCGGTGGCGTTCGAAACGTTCGGCCATGATGGTCTTGCTCCTCCGGCCGAGCCTTAGGCGCGGTGCAGCACGGCGTCGAGGCGGCATGGAAAAGGGCGCGGCTCCGGCGGAACCGCGCCCCGTTTCCCTCCCGGCCGAGGATCAGGCCAGCGCGAGGTCCGCGCGGCGGCGACGTACCGCCATGCCGGCCAGGCCGAAGCCACCGATCATCATGCCCCAGGCGGCGGGTTCGGGTACCGGGCTCGTGGCGCCCAGCGCGGTCACGCTGAACTTGTCGAGGCCCCAGCTCTCGTCGACACCGCCCTGCCAGCCGGCGCCGGCGGCGCGGAAGCCGATCGTCAGCGTCGAACCGGTGTGCGCGAAGGTCGCCCAAGGCGAGTTGGCGAAATCGACCAGCGTGTCGCTGTACGAGAAATTGCCATCGACCTGCTGGTGCAGCGCGATCACCGAGCCGCCGCCATATTCGGTGTTGTTGCCGCTGGCGTTGTTGGCGGTGAGCTGCGCCACGACATTGCCGTTGACCAGCACTTCGAGCCAGTCGGGCGCCGGATTGCCGTTGGTCGAATCCCAGCTGTCGAGCATGCCGAGCACGCCGCCCAGCGAGATCTGGGTATGCGAGCCGAGGCCGCTGAAGCTGAATTCGGTGGTGGTGATCGGCGAGACGCTGTCGTTGCGCAGGAAGGTCCCGGCCCATCCCGAAGCGTTCCAGCTGCCGCTGGTCGCGGTGCCGGTGCCCGATGCATTCGAACTGGTTACCGAAACGCCGGCACCCGTGACGACATTGCCGTCGAAATCATTGCTGTAGACCGCCTGCGCGCTTGCCGTGCCGGCCATCAGGAACGCGGCGCATGCCGCGGTTATCAAACTCATCTTCATCGCAGTTTCCCCTTGATCGGTTGAATCCCTGCAACCCCGATATTTACTTTCACTGGCGCCTCGATCCGTTTTGGATCGATGCACGACTGGCCTGATAGGGCGGGGGCCATTTGGGGTAAACGGGCCGGTAACCGGGTCCGGCCTCGTTTGCCGCGCTTTATGGCACGGCTCGTCGCAGCGCTTGCCGCGCGGTGCCAACCCGCTAAACCTTCCGACAGAATATGGGGAGGAAATGATGGCAATTGCGGAAGGGGCGCCGCAGGCCGAGCCCAGTGCGAAAGAGATGCGGCTGGTGATCAGCGCATCGTCGCTGGGCACGATCTTCGAATGGTACGACTTCTTCATCTGGGGCACGCTGACCGCGACCGGCATCCTCAGTCGCACCTTCTTCCCATCCGGCGACACGATATTGGGCGCGCTGATGGCCTGGGCGACCTTCGCGGTGGGGTTCGGCTTCCGGCCGCTGGGCGCGGTGCTGTTCGGCTATCTGGGCGACAAGCTCGGGCGCAAATACACCTTCCTCGTCACGATCACGCTGATGGGCCTGGCGACCGCCGGGATCGGGCTGATCCCGGGCTATGCCGCGATCGGCGCGCTGGCGCCGGTGCTGATCATCCTGCTGCGCATCTGCCAGGGCCTCGCGCTGGGCGGCGAATATGGCGGCGCGGCGATCTATGTCGCCGAGCATTCGGGCAAGGGGCGCGCCGGCTTCCACACCAGCTTCATCCAGGCGAGCGTGGTCGGCGGCTTCATCCTGAGTCTGGTCGTGGTGCTCGTCGCCAAGTTCGCGCTGGCCGCGGAATGGGACGCCTGGGGCTGGCGGGTGCCGTTCCTGTTCTCGATCGTGCTGCTCGCAGTGTCGCTATGGATGCGCCTCAAGCTCTCCGAGAGCCCGGTGTTCAAGGCGATCAAGGATGCCGGCGAGACCGCGAAGAACCCGTTCGTCGAGAGCTTCACCTATCCCGGCAACGGCAAGAGGCTGTTCGTCGCCTTGTTCGGCATCTCGGCCGGGCTGACGGTGATCTGGTACACGTCGATGTTCTCGGTGCTGTCGTTCCTGACCGGGCCGATGCGGGTCGACGCGACGACGGCGCAGCTGATCTGCGGCGGATCGGCGCTGATCGGCCTGGTCTTCTTCATCTATTTCGGCAGCCTGTCCGATCGGGTGGGACGCAAGAAGCCGATCGTGATCGGCTATGCACTGACCCTGTTGCTGCTCTTCCCGTTGTTCTGGGCGATCGGCGGCGCGGCCAATCCGCAGCTGGCGGCGGCGGCGAAGCGCGCACCGGTGGTCGTGTCCGGGCCCAATTGCAGCTATGATCCGTTCGCCGCCAAACAGGCCGAGGCGTGCGGCCAGCTGCTCGACTATTTCTCGAAAAAGGGCGTCGCCTACACCACTGCCGAGGCGTCTTCGCTCGACGTGACGATCGGCGGGCAGCTGATGGGCGATACCAGCCCCGCGGCGCTCGACGCCGCACTTCATACCGCGGGGTATGACCTGACCAAGGTGGTGCCGCCCGCCCGCAACATCGCGGTGATCGTGGTCGCGATCCTGGCGCTGATGGCGCTGTCGGGCGCGACCTATGGCCCGGTGGCGGCGCTGCTGGCGGAGATGTTCCCCAGCCGCATCCGCTATTCTTCGATGTCGATCCCCTATCATATCGGCACCGGCTATTTCGGCGGGTTCCTGCCGCTGATCAGCCAGTATATCGTCGCCAAGAGCGGCGATCCCTATGCCGGGCTCTGGTACACGATGGCGGTGGTGGCGATGGCGCTGGTGGTGACCGCCTGGGGATTGAAGGAGACGGTGGCGCCGAAGCCGCTCGGGCGCTAACCGCTCGCGGATGATCGCTCCTTCCCGCCTGCGTCTCGACGGTGACGCGCTCGTCGCCAACTGGAAGCTGCTCGACCGGATGAGCGGCGCGGCCGCGTGCGGCGCGGCGGTGAAGGCCAACGGCTATGGGCTTGGCGCGCGCGGCGTGGTCGAGCGGCTGGCGGCGGCGGGTTGCCGAGACTTCTTCGTATCGAGCTGGGCGGAGGGGCTGGCGCTCGCGGATCTGGGCGTGGCGGTATCGGTGCTGCATGGGGTGCGGGCCGAGGATCCGCTGGGCGTGCCCAACCTGCGGCCGGTGCTCAACACCGCAGCGCAGGTGGTGCGCTGGAAGCCGACCGGGCAGCCCTGCGACGTGATGGTCGATACCGGGATGAACCGGCTCGGCGTTTCGGTGGAAGAGGTGGCGGCCGGTTTGCTCGACGGGCTCCGGATCGAGACGCTGATGAGCCATCTCGCCTGCGCCGACGAGGAATCGCCGCTCAACGCGCGCCAGCAACGCGACTTCGCGGCGCTCAATGGGCGGACTTCGGCGAAGCGGATGAGCCTGGCCAATTCGGCGGGGATCGCGCTGGGGGCGGATTATGCGTTCGACCTGACCCGGCCGGGGATTGCGCTATATGGCGGCGTGCCGGGGCCCGGCCATGCCGGCATCCGCCAGGTGGTGACGCCCGAGGCGCAGGTGCTGCAGCGGCGGCGGGTGGGCGCCGGAGAGGCGGTTGGCTATAACGCCACCTTCACCGCGCCGGCGGACATGGACATCGTGATCCTCAACATCGGCTATGCCGACGGCTATCTGCGCTGCTTCTCGGGCAAGGGTCGCGCGCTTGTCGGTGAGGTCGTGTTGCCGGTGCTGGGGCGGGTGTCGATGGACCTGGTCGCGATCGGCGCGGACGCGGCACCGGGGCTGGGAGAGGGCGACTGGGTGGCGCTGGAATATGATTTGCCTGCGACCTCGAAGCTCAGCGGGCTGTCGCAGTACGAGCTGCTGACCGGGCTCGGCGCGCGGTTCGACCGGGTCTGGGGATAGCGGGACAAGACCGGTGCGGCGATCGCCGCACCGGTTCGCGGCGTTGTCAGGCTCAGTCGAACGACTTTACCCGAATGCGCCGAACCGAGACTTTCGACGGAATTCCCTCGAGCTCGATGCCGAACTTTCCCGCCTGGTTATTGATCGACTTGGGGTCGTCATCGACCAGGACCGCCATCAGATGGCCGTTGATCAGATGGATGAAGACGCCGCCGCGCGCGATGACCTCATACTGGTTCCAGTCGTTTGTCTTGATGTAGCCGCCCAGGGCCTCGGGATTCTCGAACGTCCCGAGCAGGCGCTTGAAGGTGCCCGGTTCGGATTGCGTCACCTGTCCGCGCCAGGCGAGGACGCCGAGGGGACTGTTCTCCGAGTAGAACTGCCCCGTGTAGCGCTCGACCGAAGGCTGCACCGGGAACCAGAAGTCCGCCTGAGGGCCGCTCAGCATGCGATCGAGATTATAGGGCGGCTCGTCCGGGCGCGCCTTGCGATCCCAGGGAAGGCCCGTCTGGCTACGATACTGGAACCCCGAGCCGCCGCCCTGCTCGACTTTGATCTCGAACTTGAGGTCGAAATCCTTGGCGACCATGCCCTTGTAGACGATGTAGCTGTTGCTCACGGGCTTCTCGGCGCTCGATTGGCCGACGATCGCGCCGTCCTCGACGCGCCAGGCGCGGCTGTCGCCGTCCCAGTCGCGCAACGTCTTGCCGTCGAATATCGACACGAAACCGGGCGCGTCCTTCTCGAAATCGACGGGATCGGGCTGGCGGAAGCCCGGCTTCGGCGCGTCCTGCGCCGCCGCAGGCTGTACGGACAACGTCACGCAGATCGCACACAGGCTTGCGAGCGCATTGCGAACCGGCTTCACATTTTGGACCATCAGAATCCCCTCTTTATCGAAAATGATCTCGCCGGCTTCGGCGAGAGGTGCGCGGGATCGCAGGTTCTTCGATCCCCGATATGTCCGCAAGGGGCCGAAACCCGCCGCCATGCAGAAGAAAAGGCCGGGGATCGCTCCCCGGCCTTCGCATTCTCCCGACGCAAATCGAGCCGAATGCGGCTCAGTCGCGCTCGACGCACATGGCGATGCCCATGCCGCCGCCGATGCAGAGCGTGGCGAGGCCCTTCTTGGCGTCGCGCTTCTGCATCTCGTAGATGAGCGTGGTGAGGACGCGGGCGCCCGAGGCGCCGATCGGGTGGCCGATCGCGATCGCGCCGCCATTGACGTTGACCTTCTCGGCATCCCAGCCGAGCTCCTTGCCGACCGACAGCGCCTGGGCGGCGAACGCCTCATTGGCTTCGATCAGGTCGAGATCGGCGAGCGTCCAGCCGGCCTTTTCCAGCGCCTTCTTCGAGGCGGGGACCGGGCCGATACCCATGATCGAGGGGTCGACGCCGACCGAGGCCCAGCTCTTGATCTTGGCGAGGATCGGGGCGCCGCGCTTCTCGGCTTCCTCGCGGCTCATCATGACGAGCGCGGCGGCGCCGTCGTTGAGACCCGAGGCATTGGCGGCGGTGACGGTGCCGTCCTTCTTGAAGGCCGGGCGCAGGCCCGCGACGCTGTCGAGCGTCGCGCCGGCGCGGATATATTCGTCGTCGGCGACGATCGTGTCGCCCTTGCGGCCCTTGACCGTGACCGGGGCGATCTCGTCCTTGAACTTGCCCGCGGCGCGTGCGGCCTCGGCGCGGTTCTGCGAGCGGACGGCGAACTCGTCCTGCTCGACGCGGGTGACCTGGTACTGCTCGGCCAGATTCTCGGCGGTGATGCCCATGTGATAGCCGTTGAACACGTCGGTCAGGCCGTCCTTGATCATCGTGTCGACCAGGCTCAGGTCGCCCATCTTGGTGCCCGGACGCAGAGACTGCGCGTGGTTCGACATCGACATCGATTCCTGGCCGCCCGCGACGACGATCGTCGCGTCGCCGGTCGAGATCGCCTGATAGGCGAGGGCGACGGCGCGGAGGCCCGAGCCGCAGACCTGCTGGACGCCCCAGGCGGGGATTTCCTTGGGTACGCCGGCGGCCATCGAGGCCTGGCGCGCCGGGTTCTGGCCCTGTGCCGCGGTGAGCACCTGGCCGAGAATGACTTCGCTGACTTCCTCGCCCTTCACCCCGGCCTGTTGGAGTGCGGCCTCGATCGCGACGCGACCAAGCTCGTGCGCGGGGGTGGCGGCGAATGCGCCGAGGAAGCTGCCCACGGGGGTGCGCTTGGCGGCGGTGATGACGACTTCGGTCATGAAGGACTCCTGCGGCGGGTGTGTTCTGCTTGCGCGCTATCTAGTGGCGGGGAGCGCGGTTAGCCAGTCCGCGAGTGGTTGCCAGACGAGGCCGCGGGCGCGGCCGCCGACGATCATGCCGACATGGCCGATCGAAAGCTTGCGGCTCTCGGCGAGGCGCGGCGCGCTGGCGGCGGGAACGATGCGATCGGTGGTCGAGACGAAGGAGAGCGAGGGGCAGGCGAGCGCTTCGGGGCGGACCGCTTCGCCCGTGACCAGCCAGCGGCCCTGGCCGGGCAGATCGGCGGAGAGCAGATCGTCGAACAGCTGGCGGCCGGCGGCATAGGGGAGCGGGGCGCCGCCATTGGCCCAATCCTCGAGCGCGACAAAGGCGTTGGCGGCGCTGCTCCGCGGCGGCAGCCGGCCGAATCGCTCGAACTTGGCGATCGTCCGTGCGGGATCGAGCTGCCAGAATCCCGCCTGGAGCACTTCCATCGGCACCACGCCCAGCTTCTCGCAGGTCGGCTGGGCCTGGTCCCAGAGCGCCGAGATCGATTCGAGCGACGGGCCGTACCCCGAGAAATGCCAGGGCGCGGCGATGGTGACGAGTCCGGCGGCCTCGCTCGCCGCAGCGGCCGCGAGCGCCATCGTGCCGCCCAGGCAATAGCCGACCAGCACCGGCGGGCGATCAAGCGTGCGCAGCAGGGGGAGCAGCAATTGCTCGACATGCGCGGTCACGTCCTCGTCGCGCGCGTCCCGGTCTGGGACGCCCCAGTCGACCAGCATCGGCCGCACGCCCTGGCGCGCGAGCCAGCGCAGCAGCGAATTGCCGCGCGACAGATCGAGCACCATCGGCGGATTGATCAGCGAGGGGACGAAGACCACCGGCCGCCCGCGCCCGCCATAGTCGCGCAGCGTGGCGCGGCCCGCGCGCGCGATCGCGGGCTTGGGCGCGCGCGGCGCGGGGCGTTTCGCGGCCTGATACGCCGCCAGTCCCGCCAATGCCGCAGCGCGTCGATCCGGCGATGCTGCAGTCTCGCTGCGCAGCAGCTCAAGAAACAAGGGGAGCGGACGAGGGCCTTGTTGCGATGCGGAAAAAAACCGTGTTAGGTGTGCGTCTGTCACGCGCGGGGGTCCCCATGAAGAAAGCTACGCCTGGTACTGGTCCCGTCATCATCAAGAAGTATGCGAACCGTCGGCTCTACAATACCGAAACCTCGTCCTACATAACGCTCGACCATCTCGCTGCGATGACGCGCGAGGGCCGGGACTTCAAGGTCATCGATGCGAAGACCGAGGAAGACATCACGCACAATGTGCTGACCCAGATCATCATGGAAGAGGAGCAGCGCGGCCAGACGATGCTGCCGGTCAATTTCCTGCGCCAGCTCATCGCCCTCTACGGCGATTCGATGCAGGCGATGGTGCCGGGCTATCTGGAAGCGTCGATGGACAGCTTCCGCCGCAACCAGGAACAGTTCAAGTCGGCGGTCGAGGGCGCGTTCGCGCATTCGCCCTTCGCCGAGATCGCCAAGCGCAACATCGCGATGTTCGAGGCGGCGGCCAATGCGTTCAAGCCGGGTGCCGGCGGCGTGGCCGGTGCGGCAGGAGCGGCACCGGCGGCACCGGCGGCCGAATCGGGTGACGACGATGTCGCGGCGCTCAAGGCGGAGCTCGCCCGGCTGCAGGACAAGATCGAGAAGCTCGGCAAGTAAGGCCGGGCGTTCAGCCCGCTCGGCGCGCTCTCAGCCCGCCGAGCTCGGCCTCGATCTCCTCGGCGCTCAGCATCTTCTGCTCGATGACGCAGCGCAGGCCGAGCCCCGAAAAGCCGTGATAGTCGGCGGCGGTGGCGAAGGCGACAACCGATTCGCCGCGGCTCTCGGTCCCGCGCACGGCATGCGCCGGCAGCGGCACGATCTGGCCGAAGCGTGTGCCCTGGGTGTCGGCGACGACGCGGTCCGCCGGGTCGACTATCGAGATGCGGGTGCGCGCCCAATCCTTCTCGTTGAACAGGGACTTGTCCGAGATGATCGCGGGGACATGACCCTGCCAGTCGAACTCGAGATAGAATGCGCCCGCCGGTGCGCCGTCGGTGTTGCGCGGGCGGATGCCGGTGACGAAGACGAGCACGATGTGCCCGTCCGAATAGGGGTTTTCCCAGACCTCGTCGGTGAACCATTCGTCGCGGTAGCGGCTGGCCATCGCGTTCAGATATTGCGGCGCAGCGCTGAGATCGATGCCGAGCAGGCGCGCGTTCGGATTGGAGCCGAGCAGCACCCGGCCTTCGGCATTCGCGATGAAGGCGTTGACGTAATAGGGCGAGATGCCGACGATCTGCTCGAGCCGTGCCTGGGCGGCGGCGAGCTTCTCGGGGGTCGGATCGAGCGTCGCGGCGACGATCTCGGCATCCGAAGCCATCACCCGCAGGTCGACGCTGCGGCCGTAGAGCTGGCGAGTGACGTTCTGGATCAGCGCCTGGGCGAGCTCGACGAGGCGGGTGCCCTCGATCTCGCCGACCATCTCGTCGGCGATGCCGGCACCGAGCGCCAGGCGTTCGCGGACTTCGGAGCGGAACTCATGGGAGGCGCCGCGCGCCTGCTGCGCCAGCGCCTTCACTTCCTGCGCGACGACCGAGAAGCCGCGTCCGGCCTCGCCCGAGCGGGCGGCCTCGATCGCGGCGTTGAGCGCAAGCAGGTTGGTCCGCACGGCGATTTCCTCGCTCGTGCTGGCATAGGTGTCGACTTCGTCCCTCAGGACCGACAGCAAGGATCGGATACGGCGCGGCACGATTCACTGGCCTAGACCGCATGGGTTAACGCCGCGTGGAGAGCTCACTCCCGATCTTACGAATCCTTGCGTTTCCGCAATGACTTGCCGTCGGTAGCTCGCGCTCAGGGCTTGCGGAAGCGGAGCGTCATCCGGTCGCTCTCGCCGATCGCGGCATATTTGGCGCGATCGACATCCTTCAGCCGATAGCTCGGCGGAAGCGTCCATACGCCATCGGGCCAGTCGGCGGTGTCCTTGGGATTGGCGTTCACTTCGGACGCGGCGACATATTTGAAGCCCGCCTGCTCGGCGAGGCGGCGGACGGTGGAGACCTTCATATAGCCCGACTTCAGCTCGCGCTCGTCGCTGGCGCTCTCGGGAAGGCGATGGTCCTCGATGCCCAATATGCCGCCGGGCTTCAGCATCGCGTACATCTGCTTGAACGCCTCGGCCGAATAATCCTGGCCGCCGCGCCGATAGCCCATCCGCCAGTTATGGACATTGCGGAAGGTGAGGACGGCGTCGGCGGTGCCGTCGGGGACCTTGGGCTGGTCGGCGGCGGTGACCGGGAAGGCGGCAAGCTTCACCTTGCCATAGGTGGCGGCGTCCTTCGCCTGGAGCGCCTGCACGCCCTTGGCGCCATCGGGCCAGAGGCCGGCGGCATAGAGCGTGCCCTTGCCGCTGGTGAGCGGCGCCAGGATCTCGGTGTACCAGCCGCCGCCGGGCCAGATCTCGACCACGGTGTCGCCCGGCTTCACGCCGAAAAAGGCCAAGGTCTCGACCGGGTGGCGATATTTGTCGCGGGCGACATTGGCGGGGGTGCGGGTGGCGGCGGCGGCGGCCTGTTCGAGCGAATGGCGCTGCGTGGCCGGCTCGCCGGCGGCAACGCTGGCGATGGCGACGGCAGTGGTGAGTATCGCGGCGATGGCGAGGGTCTGGCGCATTGCGATTCCTTACCTAGATGCTTGGTCGGGCATGAGGGAGCGTGACGGTATTATGCAACAACAATTATGGGGCGGAGCTGTTGCAGCGCTGTTACTTGCGGTGGTGAGCGGCGTCGGCGAGAGCCGGCGGCGCAAGCGGCGCAACCTCGATCGGGTGGGCTTCATGCCCTGGGCGATGGTCCAGGTGCTGGCGGTGCTGGGCGCGGTGATCCTGGTGAGCGTGGCGCTCAACATGCGCTAGGCGAGGAAAATAGACGCCTAGTAGAATCGCCGCAGCGTCAGCGTGCGCTCGGTGCCGTTGCACAAGGTGAGGCGGACGGAGGTGCCCGGCGTGCCCGCCGTCCAGCCCGACAATTTCTGCGCGGAGACGGCGTCGGTGATCGGAATGCCGTTCGCGGCGCAGATCGTGTCGCCTTCGCGCCAGCCGCCCTGCGCCGCGGGCGAACCGCGCATGACATGGAGCACGCGCAGCATATTCTCGGCATAGCCCATCAGCAGCCCGCTGGTGGAGCGGATATAGGGCGCGGCGTTCGGCGCGGCGGGCTGGAGCACCATATGGCCGGCCTTGACGTCGAACAGCACGCGGAAGCGCATCAGCAGCGCCGAGCCGATGCGCCCGGCCAGGCCGGCGCGGCCGGAATAGCCGTTCGATTCCTCGTTGCGGACCTCCACCTCGCCGGCGTCGGTGCCGGCGATCGTCGCACCCGGAATGACCGCGGCTTCGGTTATCGAGGGACCGCCCAGCCCATAGCCGAGCGTCGTGGTGACGGCGGACCCGTGATAGCCGGTCGACAGCCAGGCGGGGCGGGTGAGCGACAGCCAGGTGCCGTCGCCGGTATCGATCAGCATCGGCCGGACCCGCGTGCCGGCGATCGAGACTTCGGTGACCCAGACGCTGCGGCCGCGGCTGTGCGCGAGCGGCGCGGTGAAGCCGGTGAAGGGCATCCGGCCGCTCGGAATGATGCGGAAGCGGCGACCGGGGTAATCGATGTCCAGCGCGCAGCACGACAATATGTCCGCCCCGATCAGCATGTCGGCGGTGACGACATTGGCCTCGGCCGGGGTCTCCATCGGGGCGATGCCGATGCGTCCGCCGCTGCGGGTGAGGCCGCCGATCACGAAGACGGGGCCGGTGGTCCAGCCGATCGCGACCTGGCCGCCGATCGCGGTACCGCGCTGGCGCTGGCGCGGTTTGAGGCCGGCGGTCGCGGCGAAGCGCTCGGACACCATCGTGTCGGTCATGCCGGTGTCGAGGATCGCCGTCGCGGGCTTGCCGTCCAGCGTGAGGTTGAAGCGGATATGGTTGTTGGGGGTGAGCTCGAACGGCACCCAGCGCGCCTCGGCATCCGGGGCCAGCGTGGCGGTGGCCGGCGCGGGCGCGGCAAGGGCGAGAAGCAGCGGGAACATCACCCGGCCAGCCTAACGCCGCGCGCGCGGCGGATCACGCGGGAAAGAAGGTTAGGAACCTACAGACAGGCCTCGAGCATCGCCTGGTCGAATCCGAACTGCCGGGCCTTGTCCAGCGTGTAGGGACGCAGGCCCATCGAGCGATACTCGCCGATGATCTTGCCGTCGGCGCTCTCGTCGAGGAACTCGAACTTGAACAGCTCCTGGGTGACGATCACCGGGCCTTCCATGCCGATCACCTCGGTGATGTTGGTGACGCGGCGCGAGCCGTCGCGGAGACGCTTCACCTGCACGACCAGATCGACCGAATCGGCGATCTGGCGGCTGATCGCCTCCTTGGGCATCTTGATGTCGCCCATCATCACCATGTTCTCCATACGACCCAGGCATTCGCGCGGGCTGTTCGAGTGGAGCGTGCACATGGATCCGTCGTGGCCGGTGTTCATCGCGGCGAGCAGATCGAAACACTCGCTGCCGCGGATTTCGCCCAGGATGATGCGGTCCGGGCGCATACGCAGGGCGTTCTTGACGAGGTCGCGGATGGTGATCTCGCCCTGGCCTTCGAGATTGGGCGGGCGGGTTTCGAGCGGCAGCCAGTGCGGCTGCTGGAGCCGAAGCTCGGCGGCGTCCTCGATCGTCAGCACACGCTCGCCCGGGTCGATCATCTTCGACAGGGCGTTGAGCATCGTGGTCTTGCCCGAGCCGGTGCCGCCCGAAATGACGATGTTGAAGCGGCTGGCGCCGGCGATCTTGAGCATTGTCGCCATCTTGGTCGACATCGATCCGCCGCCCGCCATCATGTCGAGCGTGATCGGCTTGGCCGAGAATTTACGAATCGAGATGGCGGTGCCGCGCAGGCTGAGCGGCGGCACGATCACGTTGACGCGGCTGCCGTCCTTGAGGCGGGCGTCGGCGAGCGGCGTGGTCTGGTCGACGCGGCGGCCGACCGAGTTGCAGATGCGCTGCGCGATCTGGAACAGATGCTCCTCGTCGCGGAACTGGATATTGGCGAGCTCGAGCCTGCCCTTGCGCTCGACATAGGTCTGCTCGGGTCCGTTGACCATGATGTCCGAGATGGCCGGGTCGGAGAGCAGCTCCTCGAGCGGCCCGAGGCCGAGCAGCTCGTCGACCAGAACCTTTTCGAGTGCGAACTGCTCGCGGCGGTTGAGCGTGAGCTTCAGTTCGGCGAGCACCTCGCCGATGATCGGGCGGAATTCCTCCGCCAGTTCGTCCTTGCTCAGCGTCGCGGCGGCTTCGGGATCGACGCGCTCGAGCAGGCGCGGGAGCACCTGTTCCTTGATGCGGTGGATCGAGGCCTCGAAGCCTTCCATGCGCGAACTGCCGGCATCGCCGGACGCGGCCTGGCGGTCGGCGAGCCGCTGGAGCGCGTCGCTGCTCGCGGCGCTCGGGCCCGAAGGATCGCGCTCCGCCATCGGATCGGGCACGCCGGCGCCGGGCAGGGGCACGCTGTTGATCGGGGGAAATTGTTCGCCACCCAGCGGCGGCGCGTCGGGACGCGCGGAGGGGCCGGGACCCTGCATCGGCTTCGCGACTCCGAACGCCGGCCGGCCACCCGTGCCGCCACCCAAACCATTGCGTCGTCCGAATGCACTCATCGCAGGCTCTTCATCCCCACCGGAACGGCATGGTTAGCGGCGAAGGCTTGAGATTTACCTAATCGCGCCATCGAGGGGGCCCCGGAGCCGGTCGCGGGCTTAGCTAAACCTAGAGAAATCCGGCATATGGCGGTGAGCAGCCGGGGGAGCGGAATGGCGGAACATACCGAAAGCAAGGCGGGAATTGCTGCGACACGATCGTTGACGGCCCGACGCCTCGTGCCGGCGATGCTGGCGGCGGCGTTCCTGTTCGGATTGGCCGGACGCATGGTGTCGGGATGGTCTCTCCCGCTGTCGTTCGACGAAACCTTCAGCGGCACCATCGCGAGCCAGCCGAACCTTGCCGGCCTCGTGCACTGGTGCCTCAACGAGCTGAGCGGACCGGCTTTCTACATGCCTTTATGGGGCTGGACGCGTTTCGCCGGCGACAGCAATGTGGCGCTGCGGTTGCCGAGCTTCCTGTTGTCGCTGGCGGCGCCACTGCTGATCGCATGGCGGGGTCATCGCGACCGTGACCTGCGCTATTTCTGGGCGGCGCTGGCATTGTTGTGGCTGCCGGGCCTGTCGATGGCGCCCTATGCCCGGCCCTATGCGCAGCTCTTCTTCCTGGGCACGGCGCAGGCGATGGCCTTCCTGCGCATGGCCGAAACGCCGTCGACCGGGCGCGCCTTGCTGTGGACCTCGCTGTCCGGGCTGATGGTGCTGACGCATTATTATGCCGCGCCGGTCTGCGCGGTGCAGGGGCTGGCCTATCTCGCCTTCCGTCGAAAGGCGGCGGTGGCGACCTGGCCCGCATTGCTGGCGCTGGTGCCGGTCGCGGCATGGATGGCGGTGCATCTGCCGATGGTGCTGGATTTCGCGCGGGTCTCGGGGGGGCATTATGTGCTGCTCGGCGCTGGCGATCTCAGCCTGTTGCCGACAATGTTGTTCGGCAGCGTGGTGCACGGCCTGCTGATTCTGGGGATAATCGGCACCACGCTGGTGATGCAGCGCAACGACCTGCGCACCGCCCGTATGGGCGCGGCCGAGCCGCTGCTGGCGGCGAGCGGCATCCTGGCCTTTCTGTGCGTCTTCGCGCTGGCGTTTTTCCGGCCGAGCTTCGCGCCACGCTATTTGACGCCGGCGCTGCCTGCAGTGCTCTTCGCCGTCGCCCTGTGGGCGCGCTACATGCTGCGGCGCGATTGGCGGCCGGTCGCTCTGGTGTTCGGCCTGTTGTTCCTGGTGGCCGGGTTCATGATCGGCGAGCGCATGACCGGGCGGGTCGAGGACGATCGCGCGGCCGCCAATCTGGAGGAGCCGTCGAGATGGATCATGGAACGCCCGGTGGGCAGGCTGGTGTTCTTCTGGGACTCGGTGATCGGCGGCTATGGCGACGCGGGGGGCATCAAGGATCTCGCCGGGTTCCTGTTCCGCCGGGCAGGGCATCCGGTGGCGGTTCAGGTCGTCCGGGTCGGGCTCGACGCGGATCCCAATGCGGCGGTGCTTGCCGCGGCGACCGGTCCCGGCACGGCGATCCTCTGGCGGACCACCGATGTGATGCTCGATCCGCGCTTCGCCAGCCGCCGGGCCGATATCGCGCGGCGCGATCCCCGCTTCGAATGCCGCAGCTTCGGCCCGGCGATTACGGCGTGCCGGCCACGCTGACGCGCGATGCTCAGGGATCCGGCCAGGGTCCCGAATAGCAGTTCGGTGGGTCCACCGGCCGCACTTGCGCAGGTTGGTGCGGCGCGATGAGCGCCGGCACCGTGGCGAACGGGGTGACATAGGTATCCGCCCCGCCGGGAACCACGCCGAAATAGCTGCACAGCATTTTGGGGGCCGGCGGAAAGGCGATGGCGCGGCGGATCTCGCTGAGCGGGGTCACCAGGCCGACCGCGAGGACGCCGACCAGCACCCCGCGCCAGAGCGGCCTCGGCGCCGACGACCATCGTTGCAGCACATCCGCGGCGATCAGCGCGAGGATCGCCAGCGCCGTGATCGAGACGCGCATCGAGAAATCCTGGTGATGGCCGATCTGCCCGAACGGCACCACGATCAGCAATGCCGCCACCAGCGCGAGCGTGCCGGTCCCGAACCTTGGGCGGAGAAACGCCACTGCGAGCAGGATCGGCACCGCCTCGAGCGCTTCGAGCGCGATATATTGGTTCAGCGGCAGGCCGTTCGCCTGGCCGCCGACCGCGCCGCTGCCGGACGCGAGATAGAGGAGCCCCGGCACGGCGAACAGCGCGGCGGCGCCGGGCAACACCACGTCGGCCAGCCGAAGCCGGCGGCGCAGCAGCGTCTCGATGCCCGCGAGCGCGGCGAACGGCATCGCGCCGAGCAGACCCAGCGGCGACCAATGCGCGAGTAGGGGCAACGGCGTCAGCAACGCGGCGAGCGGCAGCCGTTTCTCGCGCCACAGCAGGAACAGCACCGCGCCGGTCCAGCCCGCGAGCGCATGCTGCGGCACCCAGAAGGCCAGCGTCACTTCGGAGGAGAATTGCGCGGTGTTCCACCATTCGAGATGGCCCAGGAGCGATCGGCCGGCGAGGAGCGCGCCCACCACGTCCATCCCGCTGAACCCCCAGAATATCGCGAGCGCGATCCAGCGGCTGCGGGTCTCGCGAAACAGCGTCGCCACCAGTGCGATCAGGATGGTGAGGAACAGGACGTTCTGCGCGAGCAGCGCCCAGTCCGCCGCGTCGGCGCCCAGGCCCTTCCCGGCAAGCGCAGGGGCCAGATACATGCCGAGCGGCGCGCGCAGCAGATCCGGGGCATCGCGGACGGCGTAGACGAACGGCCAGGGATATTCGATGAGATCGTGCAGGACCGAGTTGCGCACCTGCCAGTCGGTATTGGCGTAGAACAGCCTCCCCTCGCCGCCGAGCAGCAGCAGCAGCGTCGCGAATATGGCCGCCGTCGCGAACAGCCGGACACTCGGCGCCGATTCGCGCGACCAGCCCGGCATCCGCACCAGCACGATGCAGACGCCCGCGATCGCGAGCATGGCGAGCGGATAGGTCCAGAAGGGCACCCAATCGAGGAACCGCCAGAGGAGGAGCTGCTGCCCCCCGAGCATCGCCACCAGCGTGGCGACGAGCCAGGCGGGCGACAGGCGATGGTCGCCCAGGCGCAGCCGCTGTGCGGGTGCAACTGCCGCGGTGTTGGTGGCATCCATCTCTTGTTCCCCTCGCGGCGACGCGCAACGGCCCGCCCGGATCCTATCCGCAGGTGGAGAGAATAAGGTTAACGCTTGTCGGTGCCGCGCCGGGGGCCTGCCGCTAGAGAAAGGGTCCGCGGGCGCGCTTGCGGGCGTCGCGGGGCGGCACGCCTGCCAATGCGCGGAACTCGCGCGCCATGTGCGCCTGATCGGCATAGCCCTGCGTCGCCGCGGTGCCGGCCAGCGTATCGTCGCTCTGCTGGAGATCGATCAGCGCGCCGCGGAAGCGGAGCAGCCGCAGATAGGCGCGCGGCGACATGCCGAACGCGCGTGCGAAGTGGCGCTGGAGCTGGCGTGGCGGCAGGCCGGTGGCGCGGGTCAGGTCGCCCGGGTTGGCGGCACGCAGGATCGCGCGGCCGATCTCGGGAAGCGGACGCGATGCCAGCGTGGAGATGAGGCGCTCCATCACATCCCCTTCCACAGGTAGCAGCGATGCGAGCGGTGACGCCGAATCTATCGGCACCCAGCTATCGGCGAAGCCGGAGCAGGGCGCGCCGCCGAGCGCATGCCACGCCCAGGGCCAGAGCTTGATCCCGGTGAAGCGCGCGTCGCCGCTGAATCGGAGCTTGGCGGGCCGGTGCGCCAGGCCGGTGGCGAACAGCTCTGGCTGCTCCTCGCGCCAGATCGAGCGGCCCGAATGACGACGAATCAGCTCGATGCAGCCGTCGGGCGTGGCCTCCTGCTCGACCCAATCCCCGGCATCGACCGATACCGTCCAGACCGCCGCGACCATTCCGGCGAATGCGGGCGGCAGCGGCAGCTCGGCATAGTCCATGGGCGGAGCATCGCATGTCGCATAGGTTCAAGCCAGCGGCGCGGCTGGAGGCGTAGCTCCAAGGCGGCAGATGGGGAGAAGGACATGGCGATCATCTTGAGTCTCGCGGCATTGGCCGCAACGCCGCTGGTGCAAGCACAGGAACCGCTCGGCTGGCTGGTCGGTGAATGGTGCACCAACCCGGAGGGCGGCACGCAAACCTGCGAGCGTTGGGCGCCGATGGCGAAGGGCGAGATGCAGGGCGTCAGCGAGACGCGGCGCGGCGCGGTGATCGTGACGGCCGAGACGATGCGGATCATCGACGATGCGGGCGGCCTGGTCTTCCACGCCGAGCCCAAGGGGCAGGCAGCCGCCGATTTCCGGTCGACCGCACGCGACGCAGCGCCGTCCGAACTGATGTTCGAGAATCGTGCGCATGATTATCCGCAGCGCGTCCGATACTGGCGCGAAGGCGAGATGCTGATGGCGGAGATTGCGCTGGCGGACGGCGGCAAGCCGATGCGGTGGGCCTATCACCGCGTGAAACGCTGAGCCTTATTCGGCCTTTTCGGCGAGCACGGTCAGGCCGCGCTCGTTGACCTCGGCGAAACCGCCTTCGATGCGGATCATCTCGGGCGTGGTGGCACCGGCCTTGTAGATTTCGAGATTGCCGTCGCGGATGGTCGACATCAGTGGGGCATGCCCTTCGAGCACGCCGAAATCGCCCTCGGTGCCGGGGACGACGACCATGTGTACGTCCTCGGAGCGGACGAGACGTTCGGGAGTGACGAGTTCGAAGTGCAGCATTTTTTCTCTCGCTCCCCTCCCGCTTGCGGGAGGGGCTGGGGGAGGGGAGGACCTCGAGCGCCACCGGCTCGATCAGGCCCTCCCCCGACCCCTCCCGCAAGCGGGAGGGGAGGTCAGGTTACGCCTCTTCGGCCAGCTTCTTGCCCTTGGCGATGGCATCGTCGATGCCGCCGACCATGTAGAAGGCCGCTTCGGGCAGGTGGTCATATTCGCCGTTCACCACCGCCTTGAACGACTTGATGGTGTCCTCGAGCTGCACGAACTTGCCGTCGATGCCGGTGAAGACCTCGGCGACGTGGAACGGCTGCGAGAGGAAGCGCTGGATCTTGCGGGCGCGCGACACGGTCAGCTTATCCTCTTCGGAAAGCTCGTCCATGCCGAGGATCGCGATGATGTCCTGCAGCGACTTGTACTTCTGAAGCGTCGACTGGACGGCGCGGGCCGTTTCGTAATGCTCCTGGCCGACGACGCGCGGCTCGAGAACGCGGCTGGTCGAATCGAGCGGATCCACCGCCGGATAGATGCCGAGCTCCGAGATCGCGCGGTTGAGCACGGTCGTCGCGTCCAAGTGGGCGAACGAGGTCGCCGGCGCCGGGTCGGTAAGATCGTCGGCGGGGACGTACACGGCCTGCACCGAGGTGATCGAGCCCTTGTTGGTCGAGGTGATGCGCTCCTGCAGCGCGCCCATGTCGGTCGACAGGGTCGGCTGATAGCCCACGGCCGAAGGAATGCGGCCGAGCAGTGCCGACACCTCGGCGCCCGCCTGAGTGAAGCGGAAGATGTTGTCGACGAAGAACAGCACGTCCTGGCCTTCGACGTCGCGGAAATATTCGGCGATCGTCAGGCCCGACAGCGCGACGCGCGCGCGGGCGCCCGGCGGCTCGTTCATCTGGCCATAGACCAGCGCGACCTTCGAACCCTCGGAGATGGCGTTGCCGTCCGCATCCTTGGCGATGACGCCCGCGTCGAGGAACTCGTGATAGAGATCGTTGCCCTCACGGGTACGCTCGCCGACGCCGGCGAACACCGAGGTGCCGCCATGGCCCTTGGCGATGTTGTTGATCAGCTCCTGGATGAGCACGGTCTTGCCCACGCCGGCGCCGCCGAACAGGCCGATCTTGCCGCCCTTCGCATAGGGCGCGAGCAGGTCGATGACCTTGATGCCGGTGACCAGGATCGCGCTCTCGGTCGACTGGTCGACGAACAGCGGAGCGGGCGCGTGGATCGGCGAGGTCAGCTCGGCATCGACCGGGCCGCGCTCGTCGATCGGCTCGCCGATGACGTTGAGGATGCGGCCGAGTGTCTTCGGGCCGACGGGAACGCGGATTTGCGAACCGGTATCGGTCACGGTCTGGCCGCGGGTCAGGCCCTCGGTCGCGTCCATCGCGATCGTGCGGACGGTGCTCTCGCCCAGATGCTGCGCGACTTCGAGAACCAGGCGGTTGCCGTTGTTGTCGGTCTCGAGCGCCGAAAGGATCGCCGGCAGCTCGCCTTCGAACGCGACGTCGACGACGGCGCCGATCACCTGGCTGATGCGGCCGACATTGTTCGTCGTCGCGGGTGCGGTAGAGGCCGTCGCGGCGGCCTTCGGGGCGCGCGGCTTGCGCGCGGGCTTCTCTGCGGTCGGGGCTGCGGTGGCCATCTTACTTTCCTTGGGTCTGGCTGTTGACGGGGGCACTAGCCCCGGTGCGGGTGAAAGTCACGGTGAGGCGGCGCGTATCCTTGGCGCCGCCGGGAGTGGGTGTCGCCGCGGCGGAGAACGTCGCGCCCTGGTAGGTGGCATCCAGAGGCTTCTCGTCGGCGAGGAAGGCGCTCACGTCCTTCTTCGCGTCGAGCTTGAACTGGAAGAGGAAGCCGTTGACGATATCGGTGAAGCGCTTCTTCGCGTGATCGGCGGTCTGCGGATCGGTGATCGAAAGCGTGAACGCCATGCGATCGATCTTGTCGGCAGCGGCGCCCGAGGCGACGAAATTGGTCTGGTTGGGCGACGCCGCGGTGCTGCCCGCGATCATCGGCGAGGTGCCGGTCGAGACGAAGCCCGGGCCGGCCTTGGCCGCGGCATAGGCATCGTTGCGATAGCCGAACTGATTGGCAGCGGCGATCGCGGCATCGGGTTCGAACGCGCGATCCCAGCCCTTGAGCTTGTCCAGCTCGGCCGCACGCGCGGTTTCCTGCTTCTGCACCGCCTGGCCCGAAGGCGAGCAGGCGGCAAGCAGGCCGAGCGTGAGAAGGGCCGGGGCGGCGCGCATTACAGTGCTTCGGCGCCCGAGATGATCTCGACCAGCTCGGTCGTGATCGCGGCCTGGCGAGCGCGGTTGTACTGGATCGACAGACGCTTGATCAGGTCGCCGGCGTTGCGCGTGGCGTTGTCCATCGCCGTCATCTTCGAGCCCTGCTCCGAGGCGGCGTTCTCGCGAATCGCGCGATAGAGCTGGATGGCGACGTTGCGCGGCAGCAGGTCGGCGAGGATCGCTTCCTCGTCGGGCTCATAGGTGACCGCAGCATCGGCGGCACCGCCGGTGGAAGCGACGGCCGCAGCGGCCGGGACCGCGACGGGAATGATCTGCTGCTCGGTCGGCTCCTGGGTCAGGACCGACTTGAAGTTCGAATAGAAGAGCGTCGCGACATCGAATTCGCCGCCCTCGAAACGGGCGATCAGATCGTCGGCATAGGCGCGCGCATCGGCGAAGCCGAGCTTGCCGAGATCGCCCGGCTCGATCGAGTGGACGATGTTCTTCGGGAACAGGCGGTTGAGCACCGCACGACCCTTGCGGCCGATCGTGTAGATCTTGACCGTCTTGCCCTCGGCGGTGAGCTCCTGGGCGCGCTTGCGGGCGAGGCGGGCAATGTTGGTGTTGAACGCGCCGGCCAGGCCCTTGTCGGACGTGGCGACGACCAGCAGATGGACCTGGTCCCGGCCGGTGCCGGCGAGCAGCTTCGGGCTGGACTCGCTGACGGTCACCTTCGAGGCGAGGCTCGCGACCACGCTCTCGAGGCGCTGGGCATAGGGACGGCCGGCTTCTGCCGCTTCCTGCGCACGGCGCAGCTTGGCGGCGGCGACCATCTTCATCGCCTTGGTGATCTTCTGCGTCGACTTGACCGAGCCGATGCGGATCTTGAGTGCCTTGAGAGAGGCCAAGGGTGTGTTCCTTCTACTCCCTCACCCCCGCCAAGGGATGAGGGAACTCAATTAGGCAAAGGTCTTCGCGAACGCGGTCAGCGCGTCCTTGAGCTTGGCGCGGGTATCGTCCGACAGGTCCTTCGAATCGCGGATCGCGGTGAGGATATCGGCGTGGTTCGCGCGCATGTCGGCGAGCATCGCCTGCTCGTAGCGAACCACGTCCTGCACGGCGACGGCGTCGATGAAACCCTGCGTACCGGCGAAGATCGACACCGTCTGCTCCTCGAAGGGCAGCGGGCTGAACTGCGGCTGCTTGAGCAGCTCGGTCAGGCGCGCGCCGCGGTTCAGCAGGCGCTGGGTCGAAGCGTCGAGGTCCGAGCCGAACTGCGCGAACGCGGCCATCTCGCGATACTGGGCGAGCTCGAGCTTGATCGAGCCGGCGACCTTCTTCATCGCCTTGGTCTGCGCGGCCGAGCCGACGCGCGACACCGACAGACCCACGTTGATGGCGGGGCGGATGCCCGCGAAGAACAGGTCGGTCTCGAGGAAGATCTGGCCGTCGGTGATCGAGATCACGTTGGTCGGGATGTACGCCGACACGTCGCCCGCCTGGGTCTCGATGATCGGCAGCGCGGTCAGCGAGCCACCGCCGTTCGCGTCCGACATCTTGGCGGCGCGCTCGAGCAGGCGGCTGTGCAGATAGAAGACGTCGCCCGGATAGGCTTCGCGGCCCGGCGGACGACGCAGCAGCAGCGACATCTGGCGATAGGCGACGGCCTGCTTCGAGAGATCGTCGAACACGATCAGAGCGTGCATGCCGTTGTCACGGAAATACTCGCCCATCGCGGTGCCGGTGTAGGGCGCGAGGAACTGGAGCGGAGCCGGCTCGGAAGCGGTCGCGGCGACGACGATGGAATATTCCATCGCGCCATTCTCTTCGAGCGTCTTGACGAGCTGCGCGACGGTCGAGCGCTTCTGGCCGACCGCGACATAGACGCAGTAGAGCTTCTTCTTCTCGTCGGTGCCGGCGTTGACCGTCTTCTGGTTGATGAAGGTGTCGATCGCGACGGCCGACTTGCCGGTCTGGCGATCGCCGATGATCAGCTCGCGCTGGCCGCGGCCGACGGGAACGAGCGCGTCGATCGCCTTGAGGCCCGACTGCATCGGCTCGCTGACCGACTGGCGCGGGATGATGCCCGGGGCCTTCACCTCGACGCGGCTGCGCTTCTCCGCGACGATCGGGCCCTTGCCGTCGATCGGGTTGCCGAGGCCGTCCACGACGCGGCCAAGCAGGCCCTTGCCGACGGGAACGTCGACGATGGTGCCGGTGCGCTTGACGGTGTCGCCTTCCTTGATCTCGGCGTCCGAGCCGAAGATCACGACGCCGACATTGTCGGCCTCGAGGTTGAGCGCCATGCCCTGGATGCCATTGGCGAACTCGACCATCTCGCCGGCCTGGACATTGTCCAGCCCGTGAATGCGCGCGATGCCGTCACCGACGCTGAGCACCTGGCCGGTCTCCGAGACCTGGGCCTCGGTGCCGAAATTGGCGATCTGGTCCTTGATGACCTTCGAGATTTCTGCGGCGCGGATATCCATGTTCAGCCTTTCATCGCGTGCGCGAGGGAGTTCAGTCGGGTCTTGATCGACGAATCGATCATCTGGCTGCCGATCTTCACGACCAGCCCGCCAAGGAGCGAGGGATCGACCGAGAGGTCGATAGAGACGTCGCGGCCGATTCGCGTGCGCAGCTGCTGCTTGAGCGCGTCGACCTGGCCGGCGTCGAGAGGATAGGCCGAGACGACTTCAGCCGTGGTCTCGCCGCGATGCTGGGCGGCGAGCTGACGGAAGGCGCGGATGATCGCGCCGAGCTGGCCGAGCCGGCGATTCTCGGCGAGCACGCCGAGGAAGCTGGCCGTGGTCCCGTCGAGCTTCAGCGTCCCGGCGACCGCCGCGACCGCCTTCACCGCATCGGCGCGGCCGATCAGCGGGCTGGTGGTCAGCGTCTTGAAGTCGACCGATTCGTCGAGCGCGCCACGCAGCGTGGCGAGGCTCGCCTCGACCTTGTCGATCGCCTTTGCTTCGCGGGCGAGCTCGAACAAGGCGGTGGCATAGCGTCCGCTTAAGCTGGCCTGGATACCGCCGGAATTCTCCACGCGATTGTGTTCCTCTTGGAGGTTCGAAAGGTGGCCCCATGCAAAAAAGGGGCAGCACCGGAAGGGCGCCCCTATGGGTTGGCGGGCTGCTAGCATCGGGGGGCCGGGGATGCAACCCGAGTCGAATGCAGGGATTTCACGCCGGTCTCATCCGCGGCTTCTTTTCTTTGACTCGCGCGAATGCCAGGAATGTTTTGGGGAAATCGAGGGGGCGATATGAAGCGGATATGGGGGCTGCTCGCAGCGACTTTGCTCGGCGGCACGGCTGCGGCCGAAGTGATCGAGGTCACCGGCGAATTTCCGGCGAGCAACCGCGAGGCGAGCATGCTGGGCTCGATCGCGGTCGAGCGGATCGGCGGGCAGGACGGGCCGGCGCTGGGCATCGCGATCGAGCGCGCGCTGTCAGACACGCATTTCGAGGTGCTGGCGGGGCGCACCGGCCGCGACACCGCCGAGGGCGGCATCTCGGGCGCGGTCTCCACCAGCGTGGAGGAGACGGGCTTCAAGCGGAAAGAGAAGCAGTGCACGTCCAAGGACAAGGACGGCAAGTGCCTGAAGGAGGAGCAGGTCGAGATCAACTGCCGGCGGCGCGTGATCACGATCAACGCCGACCTGCGCGTGGTGCGCAACAGCGACGGGCGCATCCTCTATTCGGATACCAAGCGTTCAAGCGACGATGTGAGCTGGTGCAGGAACGAGCGCCCGGCGCGCTCCGCCGAGGACACGATCTCGGCCGCGGTCCAGGGAATCGCGAGCGGGTTCCGCATGGAGATCGCGCCGCATGTCGAGACCTATCGCATCCGGGTGCGCGAGAGCAGCAAGGGGATGCCCAAGGACGGCGCCAGGCAGTTCAAGGGGCTGGTGACATTGTCCAAGCGCGATCCGCGCGGAGCGTGCGCGGGCTGGGACGCGATGAACCGTCAGGCGCCGGGCAATGCCTCGGTGGTGTTCAACCTGGGGCTCTGCGCCGAGCAGCGCGGCGACTATGACGCGGCGCTGGCGCTCTATCGCGAGGCGGTGCCGCTGATCGGCGGGCGTGGCGGCGAGGCAGCCGACGGCGCGGACCGGGCGATGCGGCTGATCGCCGGACGCAAAGACGCCGCCGAGAGGTCCCGGCGGCGGTCTTGAGCAGGTTTCCCGGGAGGAAGTCGATACTCCCGGGAATAGGGTTCAGGCGGCGCTACAGGCCGGGGCGCGACGGCGGCGGATGGCGCCGCCGACCAGTGCAAAGCCACCGATCATCGTCAGCCAGCTCGCGGGCTCGGGCACCGCGGTGACATAGACCTGGCTCTGATTGTCGCCCGCGAAGAGCACCTGGAGCTTGTGGCCCGCGATCGCGGTCCAGCTGCCGTCGGCGATCTTCTGGAGATAGGTGTTGGCGAGCGCGCGGGCGTCGCCGCTGTTGCCGCCGACGGTGAAGAGATCGCCCGACGTCGTGTCGTAGGGCGTGTCCTGGCTGTCATGGACGATCTCCCAGATCGCGAGCTGGGTCGCGGCGGAGATGGTCTTGCGGGCCAGCGTGTCGCTCTCACCGGCAAGCGCGAGGTCCGAGCGGGTGAGCAGAGTCAGCAGCTGCTGCTGGCGGCTGGCATCGGGCACCATCACCGAGATGTCCGCCCAGGCGAACTGGCCGGGATGGAAGGCGTGGAGCGCGTCGACGCAATAGGTGAAGATGTCGAACGGCGTGCCATTGTCGGTGCCGGTGATGTGGAAGCGGCTCATGCCGGGATTGCCGAAGACATAGCCCAGCGGGGTGTAGTTGAGCGTCGATGCCGCGAGATAGCCGGGATCGGGCGTCAGCGTATTGATGATGACCTGCGCATTGGCGGCCTGCGGCATCGCAGCGGCGGCGAGGAGCGCGGCCGTCATCAAGGTCTTACGCATCGAATCCCCCAAAGGCTTGGTTAAAATACCTTCAAGACGATGCACGATTTCGGGGCAGAACGCGATAGATTTAGATCAACACTTGGCCGTGCCGAAACAAGACGTGCCGAAATGGCACAACAGCATCC
Source organism: uncultured Sphingomonas sp. (assembly GCA_966211615.1). Taxonomy (GTDB): domain Bacteria; phylum Pseudomonadota; class Alphaproteobacteria; order Sphingomonadales; family Sphingomonadaceae; genus Sphingomonas. The sequence goes on along the minus strand of CBIHNZ010000021.1, from coordinate 22,914 downwards.
GATCTGAACTGAACGCGTAACGATGCTCCCCCGCCCGAAGACAGGGGAGCATGGAATGTTCAGCGCGGACGGCTGGCGTTGTTGCGCGGACCGCCCTGCGCGGGGCGGGCGTGGAACTTGCCCTTCGGACGGGCATAGCTGCGCGGTGCGTCGCCACGCGGTGCATCCGAGCGCGGACCTTCGGCACGACGCGGCTGATCGCTGCGCGGACCATCGGCGCGGCGCGGCTGGTCACCGCGATGCTGGTCGCCCCGGGGCGGACCGTCGGTACGGCGCGGCTGATGCTCGGAGCGCGGCGCGCCGCCGTGGCGCTGGCCGTCGCGACGCTGGCCCTGGTGCTGCATCGCGCGCCCGTTGCGGCCGTTCGTCTCGTCGCGGCTCACCGGCATCGGCGAGCGGCTCGACTTGATCTTGTTCGATTCGTTGATGAAATCGGCCGGCAGCGGATCGACGGTCACCTTCTGGCGGGTGAGCCGCTCGATGTCGCGCAGGTACGGACGCTCGTCATCGGCGCAATAGCTGATCGCGATGCCGGTCGCGCCGGCGCGCGCGGTGCGGCCGATGCGGTGGACATACTGGTCCGGCACGTTGGGCAGCTCGAAGTTGAAGACATGGCTGACGCCCGACACGTCGATGCCGCGCGCGGCGATGTCGGTCGCGACCAGGAACTTGACCTTGCCCGACTTGAACTCGCCCAGCGCGCGCTCGCGCTGCGGCTGGCTCTTGTTGCCATGGATCGCGTTCGACGCGATGCCGCTGCCGCCGAGCAGGCGGACGACGCGGTCGGCGCCGTGCTTGGTGCGGGTGAAGATCAGCGCGCGGTCGATCGACGGATCGCGCAGCGCCATCGTCAGGAGCGACTGCTTCTCGGCCTGGGCCACGAAGGTGACGCGCTGCTCGACACGCTCGGCGGTGGTCGCCTCGGGCGTGACCTTCACTTCGACCGGGTCCTTGATGAACTGGCCGGCGAGCTCGCGGATCGTCTTGGGCATGGTCGCCGAGAAGAACAGGGTCTGGCGCTTCGAGGGAAGCTCGCGGACGATGCGCTTCAGGGCGTGGATGAAGCCCAGGTCCATCATCTGGTCGGCTTCGTCGAGCACGAGGATCTCGATGCCGAGCAGGATCGCGTAATGCTGGTCGATCAGATCGACCAGGCGGCCGGGCGTGGCGACGACGATGTCGACGCCGCGGGCGAGGTCGGTCTTGTTCTTGTGGATCGAGGTGCCGCCGAACAGGGTGGTGACCGAAAGCCTGGTGCCCTTGGAATAGGCGCGGGCGCTCTCGGCGATCTGGCTGGCGAGTTCACGCGTGGGGGCGAGGACGAGCATGCGGCAGCCGCGCGGGGCGGCGCGCTTGCCCGATGCGATCAGGCGATCGATCGAGGGCAGCATGAACGCGGCGGTCTTGCCGGTGCCGGTCTGGGCGATGCCGAGCAGGTCGCGTCCTTCGAGCAGCGACGGGATCGACTTCTCCTGGATCGGAGTTGCCTCGGAATAGCCCTTCGCCGCGAGCGCAGCGAGGACGGTCTCGGACAGGCCGAGGTGCTTGAATTGCATTTTATTCTTTCAAATGCGGCCGACGCGCACGGAATCCGGACGCGGAAGCGGTGTCAAAAATGACAACCCGCGTGATTAGGGAAGCCGTGAGTCAGGACCGAGGCAGAGCCGGGCGCTTTCCCTCGGAAGGGGGCGGCCCATCACGCTGCATGATGCCTCGATGGCGGCGCATATGGCAGCGAGGCTGACCAAAGTCAAGGCAGGGGCAAGGCGCTGCGGGTTACGAAGTCTTTAACCGACTCCACCTTAAAATCGCGCTCCGCAACAATTGGAGTGCCTGGGAATTGCTGGTCGCGCGGCTCGAAGTGATGGGCGAAGTCGACGAGCGCGGCGCGATCCGCTTCGTGGTGGATAGCGCGACGACGCTGCGCGGCATGGACGGCAAGCCCTTCGACGTGACCGTCGAGAATTTCTCGCGCACTGGCTTCCTGTTCACCGGCGATGTCGATCTGCCGGTGGGGACCCTGGTCTCGGTGGGACTGGCCGGCGCCGGCGCGCGCGAGGCCAAGGTGGTCCGCCGCGACGGGCAGCAGCATGGCTGCGAATTCCTGGTGCCGCTGCCCAAGCGCGAGCTGGTGCATGCCTTCAAGGGCCAGGCGCAGGTGGTCGCGGAACTCGAGGCGCTGCTGCGCCGGGCACGCGAAGGCCGGCGCTAGGCGGTAGGCGCACAAGCGGGCCGACCGCTCATGGCCGACCGAAACGGCATCAAAGCGACAGCTTGGCATCCCCTTCGAGCAGCCTTTGCTCGAGCCTCGGTGGCGTGCCGGGCCGCCACAGTTTCGCGCGATGCGATACCCGGTAGCGCAGCGGGCCGCCATCGGAGGTGGTCGCGCGGGTGATCGGGCGGACGATGCACACGAATTCGGTTTCGATCGCCTCCGGCCCGGCGCTGACCACGGCATAGCCGTGCCCGGCCATGTCGACGAATTCCAGATGCGGCGCGACGTCGGGATTGGTCAGCGCCCGCGCCTTGGTGATGTCGCCGCTCGCCGCATATTCGAGCGCGGAGCGAACGCCGCGCTTGAGGGTGAGGTTGATCGTATGCTCGGGCGCGCCGCCCTCGGGACTGCGGACGTACAGGCCGAGCAGGGGGGAGGGCTTGAAGAATTCGGCTGCCTCGCCGAGGCCGGGGGCGGAGATCGAGCCGGTGATGAAGCTGAGGCCGACGGGATCGAAGCCGGCGGGCGGTAGCTGGGGCGCGGCATAGCCGGCCCAGAAGCTGTGGCGGTCGCCCGAGATGGTGACGAAGCCGGGGATCTTGCGGTCGCGGACCAGATCGTAGATCTCGGCGCGCTCGGCATAGGCGCCGCTGAAGTCGGCGTTGCCGAAGGTGCCGTAATCCTTGCCGGGCCATGGGTCCTTGATCAGCCCGGCGGGGAGGTTCTGCGGATCGGTGCGCATGTCGAGCGTGCCGTTGGTCACGCCCCAGATCTTCCAGGTCGCGGTCGATCGGGTGAGGCGGTCCTTGAGCCAGGCCTTTTGCGGCGCGCCGAGGACGGTGTGGGCGGGGTCGTCCTTGCGGAAATTGGCGATGGTCTTGCCGCCGTTGATCCGGATGGTCGCCGGGGGATGACCGCCGGCATAGTCGCGGCCGCCGTCGACGATCTCCATCCACTCCTGGGGGAGGACGGGATAGTCGCCGGAATCGAGCGCTGCCGCCTCGGGCCGATCGGTCGGGTCCGCCGCCTTGTAGCTGTGGAGGTCGGTCAGGATCAGATCGACGTGCCGGCCGTAGCGCAGCGCGCGATAGGCGGTCATGCTGGCGATGGCGGCCCGGCTATTCGGCTCGGTGGCGAAGCCGTGATCGTCGAACGTCTCGATCGGAGCCTTCTCCACCGCGGGCGGCGCGAACTGATCGAGCCCGGCGCCCGAAGCCTTGCGGACGCGCGACGGGATATATTCCCACCAGGCCTGGTTGGCGGCGACGCGCAGCGGCTGGGCCGGCTCGATCGTGGCGCCATATTTGATGAAGCTCTGCCAGCCCTGCCACGAGAATTCGTGATTGTCGCCGATGCACACGAACGGGAAATGCGCGCGCGCGTCCTGGATGTCGGGATCGTCGATGTGCGCCCGATAGACGTGGCGATAGCCGGCGAGATTGGTCGGCACGTGGAAATTGCCGACCTTGCGGCCATCGGGGATGCGGCCGAGATCATAGACGGTGCGCGCATAACGGTGCTGCACCTCGTCGGGATATTCGACGACCTCGTAGATGAAGTCCCCGAGATGGAGGACGAATCCCAGCTTGCGGTCGGCGGGCGCGCGCTCGTCCTCCCAGATCATCCGACGATAGGCGTTCTGGGCGCCTTCGTTGACGCTGTTGCACGAGACGAAGGCGAAGCGGACGGCGCGCGGATCGGTTATGCGGGGCGCGGTGATCGTGCGGCCGATCCGGCTGCCGGCACCGCTGTCGTCGGTGAAGCGGTACCAATAGATCGTCGCCGGGGAGAGGCCGCCGACGAGCGTGCGGCAGGTCCAGTCGGCGGCGGCCAGCACCGGCGCACGCGCCGTGGCCACCAGGCGGCGGAAGTCAGGATCGAGCGCCACCTCCACCGTCAAGCTGTGCCGTTCACCCTCGTTGAACGGCCGCCGGGTCCAGAGGACCACACTATGCTCGTCCGGATCGCCCGACGCGACGCCCTGGGGATAAAGCGAACGATCCTCTCGCCATGCGACGCGTGATCGCGCCGTGGCTGATCGCGTGGCCCAGACGGCGCAGATTCCGAGAGAAGCGGCGCTCGCCAAAAACTGCCGTCGGTCCATTCCTTGCTCCCCGCTTGTCGGCAAGGACCGGCTTCACAGCATCGAGTTCCGGTACGCGAGACCTCCCAAGCCGAAGGCAAGTCTAGCAAGTGTGTTAGAAACCTAAAGCGCTTTTTGAGAGCCGGCGCCACCCGGCCACCGCGGTTGCCGATAGCGGGCGGGATACTCCGCCTATCGCCCCTCGATCCGAAGCTCTTCGGGATCGGCGGCATATGGCCGCTCGCGATATTCGAACCAGTCGAAATCCGCCGGACGCGCTGTCCCCGCCATGTCCTGGCACGCCATGCCGACGAACGCCCCGGTGAAGTTGGGCAGGCCCGGGGCGGTGGCTTCGTCGGAGAGGATCGAGGCGTCGAACTGCTCCGGGAGCCAGGCCCAGTCGTCGCCCTTGATGCGCCAGGCGAAGCGCAGGCGCTCGTGATCGACCTCGACGCGCAGTTCGATCGGACCGTGCGGTATCGGGATCGGCGCGGTGAAGGCGTCGGCCTGGGGACCGTCGGGCAGCGCGGACATCACGCGAAGATGGCGGCCGATCTCGGCGTCGTGGGTGACGTGAAGATAGTGGAACTTGGCGCTGTTGTAATAGGCGACCAGCCCGGCGGCCTGCTGGAAATGCTCGGGCTCGAATTCCATCGCGCAGGACGCCGAATAGCAGAAATCCTGCTGCCGCCGCGCGACGAGTGCCTGGGTGAACAGGCTGCCGATCGTCTCGCGGCCACAGAGGCGGAGATGGCCGGGGCGCTCGGTAAGGTTCCAGATCGTGCCCGGCTCGGGTGTCCGGAGCCATTGCAGGTCCATCGGGAGCGCGACTGCGTCGAACTCGTGGCGCACCTCGGTCGGGCGGGGCGGTGACGATGGGAGATCGGGTGCCGGCGCCTCGAGCATCGGCAGGCCTTCACCGTCGAGCGTGTAGAGCCAGCCGTCGTCCGCCCAGCGCATCGGCTGGAGCGCCGTCTCGCGGCCGAGCACGCAGCGCCCGCGATTGGGTAGCGGACGGCCGCAGAGATAGGCGAGGAAGGGCTCGCCCTCCGGGGTCTCGACCAGGTCGGCATGGCCGGCGCGCATCAGGGGCGCATCGGGGCGGGTGCGGCTGCTCAGGATATAGGTGTCGGGATGGAGCTCATAGGGACCGTACAGGTCGCGCGCCCGCGCCATGGTCACCGCGTGGTTCCAGCCGGTGCCGCCCTCGGCGGTGATCAGATAATACCAGTCGCCGCGGCGATAGAGATGCGGCGCCTCGGTGAGGCCGAGCGGCGTGCCCGGGAAGATGTTGACCCGCTCGCCGACCAGGCGGCGCTCGCCGGGCGAATATTCCTGGAGGACGATGCCCGCAAAACGGTTGCGGCCGGGGCGGTGGTCCCAGAGCTGGTTGACCAGATACTTGCGGCCGTCCGCGTCATGGAACAGCGAAGGATCGAAGCCGCTCGAGTTGAGGTAGACGGGATCGGTCCAGTCGCGACCGATGGTATCGCTGGTGACGAGATAATTGTGGAAGTCGCGGAGACTCGCTCCCGACGCGCCGCCGGTGGTGGTGCGGCCATAGCGCTTCACGTCGGTGTAGATCAGGTGGAACCGTTCTCCGTCATGGCTGAGGCACGGCGCCCAGACGCCGCAGCTGTCGGGGTCGCCGCGCATGTCGAGCTGGCTGGCACGGGCGAGCGGGCGCGAGAACAGCGTCCAGTTCGCCAGGTCGCGGCTGTGATGGATCTGGACGCCGGGGAACCATTCGAAGGTCGAGGTCGCGATGTAATAATCGTCGCCGACGCGGCAGATCGAGGGATCGGGATTGAAGCCGGGCAGGATCGGGTTTCGGATCATTCGGGCGCCTTCACCAGGGTCCATAGCAGCGCCGCGGCAATGAGATCGAGCAGGCCGAGCGCGACGAAGAAGGGGTTGTAGCCGATCGTCGAGACCAGCCCGCCGATCAGCAGCGAGAAGATCAGTATGCTCGAATTGGCGAGCAGCCCGGCCATGCCGGCGACGGTGCCGAGCTCGTTCTTGCGGAACAGGTCGGTCGCCATGGTGATGCAGGTGACCGACAAGGTCTGGTGCGCGAAACCGCCCAGGCAGAGCAACGCGACCGCGGTCCAGGCGCTCTCCACCGTACCGACGAACATCATGCCCGTCATCAGCACCGCGCCCAGGGTGAAGGTCCAGCGCCGCGCGTTGATCAGGCTGACCCCGCGCCGCTCGAGCCACACCACCACGGTCGGTCCGAACAGGCAGCCGAGATCGGCCGCGACGAAGGGCAGGAAGGCGGAGAGTGCTATCTCGGCCAGGTTGAAGCCGCGCACGCTGCTCAGATAGAGCGGCATCCAGAAGGTGAGCGTGCCCCAGGTCGGATCGGCCAGGAAGCGCGGGATGGCGATCCCCCAGAAGTTGCGCTGGCGCAGGATCGAGGGGATCGACGGGCGTTCCGCCGCGGCCTGGATATGCGCTTCCTGCCCGCCCAGGATATGCGCGCGCTCCTCTTCCGAGATCGACGGGTGGCTCGCCGGGGAGCGATACCAGGCCAGCCACAGCACGACCCACAGCAACGCGAGCAGCCCGGCGACGACGAACGCCGCGCGCCAGTTCCAGAAATAGATCGAGGCGGCCACAAGGGGCGCGGCGAGCGCCGAGCCCGCCGAGGCACCGAGATTATAGACGCCGCCGGCATGGCCGCGTTCGCGCGCGGGGAACCATTCGGAGACGACCTTCAGTCCGCCGGTGTGCGAGGTGCCCTCGGCAAAACCGAGCAGGCCGCGCAGCACGAACAGCCATTGCCAGTTGATCGCCAGGCCGTGCGCCATGGTCAGCACCCCCCAACCGGTGGCGAACAGCGCCAGGCCGGTGCGCAGCCCGATCGTGTCGAGGATATAGCCGACCAGGGGCTGGAGCATGATCCCGCCCTGGAACGCGGCGGTGATGTAGGAATATTGATGCTCGTCGATCTTGAGATCGGCCATGAAGGTGGGGGCGGCGACCGCGAGGGTGCTGCGGGTCAGATAGTTGACGATCGTGCCGAGCATGACGATCGCGATGATCCACCAGCGCAGCGCGCGGGTGCGTTGCCAGAAGCCCAATCGCCCTCTCCACCAGGGCGTCTGAGCGCCCGTTAGCGCTAACGGTGACGGCAAGAAGGAGTGGGGGCAAGGGGTTTGTCGGAGTTATGGTGTATTCTCCGTCCTCGGCCAGGTGCCGGGGTGACGGATAGCAGGCGAGGTGCTCGTTCGTTTGAGCGCAAGCGGCGGGATGTGGGGCGTCGCCGACGCGCCTATATCGGGGGCATGAGCCAGATGACCCTTTCCGACGATGCCGCCTGGGCCGCCTTCGAAGCGCGCGACCGCGCCTTCGAGGGGCGGTTCATCGTCGCGGTGACCACCACCCATATCTATTGCAAGCCGACCTGCCCCGCGCGGCGGCCGCTGCGCGAGAATGTCCGCTTCTATGGCGATGCCGAGGCGGCGCGCGAGGCCGGGTTCCGCGCCTGCCTGCGCTGCAAGCCCGATGAAGTGGGGCGCGACCGCGTCGCGGTGGCCGAGGCGGTCGCGCTGCTCGAGGCGGCGGAAGACCCGGTCGGGCTCGACGAGCTGGCGGCGCGCGTCGGCTATGCGCCGCACCATTTCCACCGGTTGTTCAAGCGCGCGACGGGCGTGACCCCCGCCGCCTATGCCCGGGGCCTGCGTGCCAAGCGGGCGGCGGAGGCGCTGGACCAGGGCAGCGTGACAGAGGCGATCTACGAGGCCGGCTATTCCGCGCCGAGCCGCTTCTACGAAACCGCCAATGCGCGGCTGGGGATGACGCCCAGCGCGTGGAAGCGCGGCGGCGCGGGCGTGACGATCCGCTGGACGGTGGCGGAGACCAGTCTGGGCCCGTTGCTGATCGCGGCGACCGACAAGGGCTTGTGCCGCATCGCGTTCGAAGAGGACCAGTTCGCGCTCGCCCGGCGCTTTCCCGCGGCGGAGATCGTGATGGGTGGCGCAGCGCTCGCCGCGCTGGCGGCGCGCGTGGTGGCCGAGGTCGAGAATCCCGGGCGGCACACCGACCTGCCGGTGGATGTGCAGGGCACGGCGTTCCAGGAGGCGGTGTGGAATGCGCTGCGCGCCATCCCGGCGGGCGAGACGCGCAGCTATGCCCAGCTTGCCGCGGATGCCGGCAGCCCCGGCGCGGTACGTGCAGCGGGCACGGCATGCGGCGCCAACCATGTCCCGATCGTCATCCCCTGCCACCGCGTCCAGCGGAGCGACGGCAGCATCGGCGGCTATGCTTACGGCGTCGACCGCAAACTGGCGCTGAGGAAGCGCGAAGGAGTATCCGAATGAGCTTCGTCATCATGGGGCTCGACCCCGCACCCTTCCGTCCGCTCTACGGCCTCGACGATGCTGCCCTGGCGGGGCTGGGCGTCGTGCGCGCCATCGCGGACAGCAAGCCCGGTTTCCCCTGCCGCGTGACCTTGGAAGATGCCGAGCCCGGCGAGCGCCTGTTGCTGCTCAACTACGAGCATCTTCCGGCGGCGAACCCCTATCGCTCGCGCCATGCGATCTTCGTGCGGGAGGGGGCCGAGACGCCAGCGCGCCATATGGACGAGATACCGGAGCAACTCGCGACTCGGCTGTTGTCCGTACGAGCGTTCGATCGTGACGCCATGATGACGGATGCGGACGTTATCGACGGAAAAGAACTGGAAAGGACGATACAGCGTCTTTTCGAGGATCCGGCGACCGAGTTCCTGCATGTCCACAACGCAAAGCGCGGCTGTTTCGCGGCGCGCGTGGACCGCGCCTGAGCTATTCCTCGGGCGGTCCGCTGGGCGCGGCCGCGCAACTATAGACCAGCTTCTCGTTATAGACCGGCGGCAGCGTGGCGCGGATCGACTGCTGCTGCGCGGCGAGCGCGGCGCGCGCGCTCTGGTCCGACGAGCAGGTCTTGAGCGGGACGGTCGAGCGCAGCGCGCGGGCGCTCTTCATCTGCTCGGACGAGAGCAGGTAGCGCGTATTGGTATAGGTGCGGGTCTCGGGATCGAAATCGAGCACCGAGACGGTCTGTTCCTGGTCGGGCACCAGCACGCGCTGCCAGCGCTTGCCCGATTCGGCATATTGGGTACGGCCATTGACGCAGCCGTCATTTCCCAGGTCGAGATTGACCGTCTCGATCGCCGTGACGGTGACGCGGCTGCGCTCGGGAACCAGCGTGCAGATCATCTTGCCGAGCGCGGCGCTGCTGACCGTGGCCACGGGCTTGTTCGCCGCGGGGATCGGCAGCATCTTGGTCTCGTCGAAGCCGGGCCGGCTGAAGAACAGCGCAGCGGCGCCGAGGATCAGCACGCCACCGCCGGCGGCGACGCCATAGCCCTCGCGTTTGCGGTCGCGCGATACCAGCAGTCCGCCGCCGGCCAGCGCGAGCGCGCCGAGCACCAGCAGCACCGCGGCGCCGGCCATGTAATTCTCGCGCATCGCCTCGTTGCGGCTGCGCGCCTGGGCGACGGCTTCCTGGCGGTCCGATTCGGCCTTGGCCGCGATGGCGCGCGCCTTTTCCTCGGCATCGACCCGCGCCTTTTCATCGGCGGTCCGGTCCGCGGCCATCCGCTCCTCGATGCTGGTGCAGGGGATATCGACCGTGGCGAAGGGCTGGTTGGCCTCGCGCAGAAAGTCGGCGAGCTCGGTGCCCGCCACGGCGAAGGCGAAGGTGGAATCGCCTTCGTCGGCGCGGGTGATCGCCGAATTGACGCCGAGCACGCGGCCGCAGCGATCGAGCAGCGGACCGCCCGAATTGCCGCGGGCGATGCTCGCGGTATGGAGCAGCACGCTGGTGCCCTGCAGGCTGCGCAGCCCGGCGAACCCGCCCTGCGAGCGCACCGGCGATTGCGGCGTGATGAAATCGGCGGCGGATCGGGCGGTGGCGAGATCGACATTGCCGGGATAGCCGAGCGCGATCAGCGGCTCGCCGTCCTGCACGCCGCCCGAATACAGGGTGAGCGGGGGCAGCTTGACCCCGGTGAACTCGATCAGCGCCAGGTCGCGCGCGGTGTCGATCTTGATCAGCGTACCCTGGAACGACTTGTCGCCTTCGGACGGTACCACCCCGATCACGACATTGTCGGGATAGCGCGACGCGAGCTCGACGACATGGGCGTTGGTGACGATGCGGTTGGGCGCGACCGCGAAGCCGCTGCCATGGCCGAAGCCGACGACCTCGTCGCCGACCACCGCGATGGTGACGATGCGGACGACGCCGCGGCCCGAGGCGGAGATGTCGTCGGCGCGTGCCGGGCTCCCCCAAGCGAGGACCAGCGCCACCAGGATCAGCAATCGCCGCATCATATGCCCCGCCTGTTCGATGGGGCCGCTTTCGGGCAAAATCGCGGGGCGTTCAAGCGGGGCGGGCCCCGCAATCGGCTTCACTTCTTGTCGGCATCCTTTTTCTCCGGCGTGGCGTGGGCCCTGAGGAAGGCGAGCGCACCCTCGGTGCCGCCGGAATCGAGCGCGGCGATCAGGTCCGCTGCGAAATTGGAATCGCCCTGATCGTGCGGGCCATAGGCGATCGGCTCGAACGCGATGCGCGCGGCCTTGGCTCGCCCCTGAGACAGCAAGGTGAAGCCGGCATTCATGCGCAGGGAGCGGTCGTACGGGGCGAGCGCATAGGCATAGACCAACCCGTCCTGTGCACTTTTGGACGGGGCCTGGCCCGCCGCGCGGAAGCTGTCGTAGAATTGGATCAGCGGCTCGGCATATTCGGTGTCGAGCCGGTTTGCGGCGAGGAAGGAAGACCGGATTTCCTTCCACTTCGCGGGGTCGGTGATGCCCGCCTTCTGCGCAGCCGCCATTTGCGCCATCCCCTTGTAGAGCAACGCGTGCACGGATTTGGGATCGGCCGCGAGCGCGCGACTGGCGGCGGCCTCGGCCGCGGCATGGTTGTCCGCATCGAACTCGGCCTCGGCAAGCTCGTTCTGCACACCGGCGTCATCGGGGTAAGGTGCCGCAAGGCGACGGACGAGCGCCGCCGTGGTCTTCGCCTGTTCCGCGTCGACGCCGTTGGCCGAGAGGATGCGGGCGGGCATCACCGCGGCTTCGCCCACGCTCAATTGGCGCACCGTGATTGCGCCGACATGCAGCTTGCTCGCATCGACCTGCGATCCGGGAAGCCGGCTGCGCTTCGCATAGCTGGTGAGCTTGGCGTCGAGACCGGCGAGATCGCCCAGCGCCGCATTGGCTTCGTCCACCGATTTGTTGGAATTGACCGCACCGATATACTGGGCGAGCTGATCGGCATGGCCGCCCAGGATCAGATAATGGGTCAGCAGCCAGCCCCGGGCATAGAGCACGCCGGTCTGCTCCTGGTCGAGCTTGCCGGGATTGAGCTTCACCAGCCTGTTCGCGGGCAGGGCCACGGAGTTGGCGATGCTGCCGGCGCGATAGTCGGGGTTCTTGCCGAACACGACGCTGCCATCGTCGCGGATCATCGCGGTGCCGACGAACTCGGCGAATCCTTCGATGAACCAGGGAGCGAACACGACGCCGGGCCAGCTCGAATACATGAAGTTATGGGCATATTCGTGCTGCAATATCTCTCGCGAACCCAGGCCGCCACCGCCCGAATCGCGTGGCACGAAGGCGACCGATCCCGAGGCACGGGGACGGAAGAAGCCAGCGATATTGCGGCGGCCGACGAGCTTTTCGATATCCGAGGTGGAGTCCACGAAGAACACCGTTACCCGCGCATTCCTGCTGATCGGGCGATCAGGCGTTGCCGTCACCATGCGGAGTGCCTGATCATAGCGTTCCAGCCTGTCGGTGAACTGGCGCAGCCGATCGGGCGACCCTTCGGAATAGACGACGAAATGGCTGGAACTCGCTTCGTACCACTGGGCATGGGCGAGCGACGGCGTCACGAGGAACGTGGCGGAAAGCAGCAGGTTACGAAGCATCGAATTCCCCCGATGGCTGGGTAGCTTAGGAAGCGATCTTGAGCATCGCAAGCGCGCGATCGCGTCAGGATTTCTTGCCGTCCGGGGCAGGATTCTCGTCGGGCTTGGCATCGATCACCCTGATCGCGTCGTCGATCTTGCCGCTGTCGATCAGCGTGATCAGCGTCGTCGCGAGCGTCGCCAGGCCCTTGTCGTGCGGCTGGAAGGACAGGGGCGCGAGCAGCGCGCGCGCAGCCACCTTGTTGCCCTCGCGCAGATAGACGGTGGCGACATTCAGGCGCAGCATGAGGTCCTCGGGCGCCAGCTCGAGGGCCCGGACCAGGCCGTGCTTGGCGGCATCGGTGGGCGGCAGGCCGGACTCCACATAGCTGCGGAAATAGAGGATCAGCGGCTCGGGATCGTCGGGATCGAGGCGATTGGCCGACACGATCGACTTGCGGATCGCCGACCAGGTTTCCTTGCTCTTGTCGCGTGCCTTGATAGCGGCACGCATGCGGGCCTTCGCCTTGTAGACCCAGGCGTCGATCGCCTTGGGATCGGCCGCGATGGCGCGATCGGCGGCGGCTTCCGAGGCCGTGGTGTCGTCGGCGTCATGCGCGGCCTCGGCGAGCACGATCTGCGCTGCGGGATCGTCGGGATAGAGGTCCGCGGCCTTCTTCGCGGCCGCATAGACACCGGGAGCGGTCTTCTCGTCGACGCCGATCTTCGATCGGATCCGCACGTCCATCGTCGCGGCCTGGCCGGGACCGACCTTGCGGATCGCGACCTCGCCGATCGACAGTCTCGACGCTTCCACCCGGCCTCCGGAGAATTTTCCCTCCTTGTAGCGCTCGAGCTCCTTGTCGAGCTGGCGAAGGTCACCGAACACCGATGCCGCTTCCAGCGACGACTTCCCGGCGTTGATCGCGTTGATGTACCCGTTCAGCTGCCCTGCGCGGGCCTTCCCGAAGGTCAGATAATGGGTCAGCAGCCAGCCGCGGCCGTAGAGCCCGTCCCGCTGCTCGTCGTTGAGCTTGAGCGTATCGGCGACGACCATCTTTTGCATGGGCAGGGCATTGCCTGCCAACAGGCCCCAACCGCGATATAGCGGCGGGCTGCCGAACAGCACCGATCCGTCCTTGTTGAAGACCGCGGTCGCGAGCAATTCCGCAAATCCCTCGACGAACCAGCCCGGGAAGGCCGAGTTCGACAGGTTGGTCCACATCAGGTGGTGGGCATATTCGTGCAGCAGGATCGCCTGCGGGCTGAAATCCAGGAGGTTGCCGGCACCCGACTTGCGGGGCACGATCGCGAGGGATCCTCCGGCGCGGGGGATATAGAAGCCGGCAACCATCCGGTTTCGGGCCAGCCTGCCGACATCGCCGGTATCGTCGACCACATAGACGGTGACGCGATTGGCTTGGCCGACCGGATCATCCGGCCAACTGAAACAAACCCGCGCCGCTTTGTCGAAGCGCTCGAGATTGGTCGCGAAGGTCCTGAGCGTCTCGGGTTTCTGCTCCGAATAGACGATGAAATGCTTCGAGCTCGCCTCATACCAATCGGCGCGCGCGACCGCGGGCGTGCAGAGCAGCGCCACAGCCAGGATCCTGCGAAACATGGCGAACCCCCTTCCCCGATCCGGCGAGGCTAATGCAGCTTTGTCGCCGGGAATAGAAGCGATTCGACAGGGTTAGACGAAGCTGTAGGGATCGACGTCGACCGCCACGCGGACCTTGGCGCTCCAGCTGAGGCCGCCCAGCCAGTCGCGGATCACGTCCTGCACGTCGAAGCTGCGCTTGGCATGGACGAGCAGGCGGAAACGGTGGCGGCCGCGCAGCATCGCCATCGGCGCGGGGGCGGGTCCGTAGACGTGCATCTCGGCCAGCTGCGGCGCCGCCCGGCCGATCATCCGGGCGGTCTCCTCCGCCGCGGCCTTGTCCTCCGACGAGATGATGATCGCGGCATAGCGGCCATAGGGCGGTGCATCGGCGTCGCGGCGCGCCTCGGTCTCGGCGGCGTAGAAGGCGTCGGCATCGCCGCTGATCAGCGCCTGCATCACCCGCGCATCGGGGGCGTGGGTCTGGATATAGACGGTGCCGGGCTTCTCGCCGCGCCCGGCACGCCCCGAGACCTGCATGATCTGCTGGAAGGTGCGCTCCGACGCGCGCAGGTCGCCGCCGTCCAGGCCCAGGTCCGCGTCGACGACCCCGACCAGGGTGAGGTTGGGGAAGTGATAGCCCTTGGTGACGAGCTGGGTGCCGACGACGATGTCGATCGCTCCATGTTCCATGCGGCTCACGAACTCGGCGGCCTTGGCGGGCGACCAGAGCGTGTCCGAGGTGACGATCGCGGTGCGCGCTTCAGGGAAGAGCGCGGCGACCTCGTCGGCGATGCGCTCGACGCCGGGACCGCAGGCGACCAGCGTGTCCTCCGACTTGCATTCGGGGCACAGGCTCGGCGCCGGAATGGTGTGGCCGCAATGGTGGCAGGACAGGCGGCGCAGCAGCCGGTGCTCGACCATCCATGCGGTGCAGTTCGGGCACTGGAAGCGGTGCCCGCAATTGCGGCACAGGGTGAGGGGGGCATAGCCGCGGCGATTGAGGAACAGCAGCGACTGTTCGCCGCGCGCCAGCGTCTCCTCCAGCGCCTTGACCAGGCGGGGCGCGAGCCAGCGGCCGCGCTCGGGCGGCTCCTGGATCAGGTCGATCGCCTCGATCCGCGGCATCTCCGCAAGGCCGTAGCGGCCGGGGAGCTTGAGTTCCTCGTAGCGGCCGAGCTCGACCTGGTGGCGCGTCTCGATCGCCGGGGTGGCGGAGGCGAGGATCACCGGGCATTCCTCGAACTTGCCGCGCATCACCGCGACGTCGCGGGCATGGTAATGGACGCCGTCCTCCTGCTTGAAGCTGGTCTCGTGCGCCTCGTCGACCACGATCAGCCCGAGCTTGGGATAGGGCAGGAACAAGGCCGAGCGGGCACCGACCGTCACCATCGCCTCGCCGCTGGCGATCGCGCGCCAGGCGCGGCGGCGCTGCGAGGTGCGCAGGCCCGAATGCCAGGCGACGGGCTCGCAGCCGAACCTTTTGGCAAAGCGGGTGAGGAAGGGCTCGGTCAGCGCGATCTCGGGAAGCAGGACCAGCGTCTGCCTGCCTGCCGCGAGCGCCGCGGCGACGCCCTCGAAATAGACTTCGGTCTTGCCCGATCCGGTGACGCCGTCGAGCAGGAAGGGCTGGAACGCCCCGGCGCCCACCGCCTGGCGCAGGATGCTCGCGGCGTCGGCCTGGTCGGCGCTGAGATCGGGCGGGCCGAAATTGGAATCGGGCAGCGGATAGGGCGTGTCGGTATCGACCACCACCGCCTCGATCGCGCCGGTCTTGACCAGCCCGCGGATCACCGCGTCGGAAACCTCGGCGATCGTCGCCAGCTCGCGCACCAGCCCCTGGCGCTCGCCGATCCGCTCCAGGGCCTGCGCGCGCTGCGGGGTGAGGCGATCGGGGACCTGGCCGGTCGCCCGATACTCGACGATCGTCGGCGCGCTCTCGAACGCCGCCGAGGTGCGCAGCGCCATGGCGAGCACCGCCGAGGGCGGGCTCAGATAATAATCCGCGGTCCATTCGACGAGGCGGCGGACCGAAGCGGGGATCGGCGGTGCGTCGGCCACCGCGATCAGGTTGCGCAGGCGATTGTCGCCCACTTCTTCGGTCGGCAGCCGCTCGGGCTCCCAGACGACGCCGGCATATTGGCGCGGGCCGATCGGCACGACGACGATCGAGCCGGGCTCGACATGCATGCCCTGCGGCACGCGATAGTCGAGGATATCGAGCACGGGATGGAGGACGAGGATTCGGGCGCGGTTGCCGGGCATGGCCGCGTCATATGGGGATTCCGCCGCGAACGGGAATCCCGTATCGCGCGTTATCCCCGCCAGGAGGCCCGCCATGATGTTCTTTGCCGCGCTGCTGCTCGTCCAGACCGCCCCTGCCGCGCCGCCCGCCACCGCCCAGGCGACGCAGGCCACGCAGTGCAAGGCGACCGATGCCTCGCTCCCCGCGCCGCTGATGGGCTGGACGGCGCCCGGTGACGAGCTCGCTCCCGACAAGGCGGTGGCGCTCGACACGGTCGACGCAGCGACGCTGAAGGGCGTGCCCGCCGGCGCCAAGCCCGGCAAGGCGGCGACGATCGCGTTCCGGATCGCCACCGCGGGTACCTATGGCATCGCGCTCGATCAGGGCGGCTGGATCGACGTGCTGCCCGGGGTAACGGGCGGCGCTGCGCTGACCTCGGTCGCGCACGGCCATGGTCCCGAATGCTCGACGATCAGGAAGATCGTGCGCTTCAAGCTCGATGCCGGCAGCTACCGGCTCTATTTGACCGGCCTCGCCCAGCCCAAGGCGAAGGTGATGCTGGTCGTCGGCGGATAGAGCGTCGGCCTTATCCTCCCCCGCGGAGGAGGATCGGGAGGGCCAATTGTCGTTGAGGCCTAGTCCGCGTCGCCATGATGTCCGGAAAAGATGCCGTCGAGCGTCAGGGACAGCGTCAGGGTCATCGCGTGATCCATCTGGTCGCGCGCCCGGCCGCGGCCGAAGCGATACTGGTTCAGATAGCCGATATCGGTCGACAGCCTCCTTGCGAGGGGGACGGTGAGGCCGATCGCGTTGCGCATCCGCTCATAGCCGGAGCGCTGGCCCCAGCGCGTATCGTTGAGATTGATGAAGTCCTCATGCGTGACGAACAGCGCTGGCCCCTTGTCCGCCAGCGGCAGGGTGAAGCGCTGTTGCGGGCGAAAGCGCACGCCCACGCCGCTGCCGCTGCTGTTGAAGCGCTGCTCGAGGCGCAGGCGCGTCGTAAAGCGCTTGTTGAGCGTGATCGTCACCATCTGGCGCAGCCGCTCCTCGTTGGGCAGCGCGCGGCCATGATCCCAATCCTCGACATGGCGATAGCCCGCGGCGATCTCGACGCCTTTGACGACGACGAGGCTGCCCAGCGCGCCGAATTCGGAATGGAAGAAGCCGCCGGCGCGATCGCTGAACCGGCCGATCGATTCGAGCGTGAGGCGTGCCCCGTCGCCGACGGGTGCGGAGGCATTGGCGGCGAGCCAGAGCTGCTCGTCGGTTCGCTGGGCATATGCCGGCAGCGGGGCGAGCAGGAGCGGAGCGGTGAGAAGCGCGCGAAGCATGGCCGCGCGCGTACACGTTTGTCATCCCTATGTCATTTCTGCGGGGGCTTGTTTCGATTTCGGAACGAAAATAGAACAAGGGTGACCGAGGGGGAGGCGAATCATGATCCTGACCGCGCTTGCACTGACGATGGCGGCGCCGTGCCGCACCCTGGACACCGCATTGCCGCGACCGCTGGCCGGCTGGACGCGCCTCGGGCGGACGCTCGACACCGGGCGCGCGGTCACCCTGGTGGCGGGGCGCGACAAGGCGGTCACCACCAGCGTGCGCATCCGCAAGGCAGGTGTGTTCGGCGTCGCGGTGGACCAGGATGGCTGGGTCGATCTCTATCGCGGCGGCGGCAAGGCGCTGGAGATGGCCTCCGAGAGCCGCGGCCCCGCTTGCTCGACGATCCGCAAGATCATCCGCTACCGGCTGCGGCCGGGCCTCTACCGCGTCGAAGTGCGGCAATTGAAGGCGCCGCGGGTCAAGCTGCTGCTGGTCGCGGGCGAGCGGCGTCAGGCCCCCTAGAATTTGCCCGATCCGGCGCGCTCGGCTAGGCGGTGCGCGATCCCCGCCGGAAAGGTATTCCCATGAAATTCTTCGCCGACACCGCCGACACCGCCGACATTCGCGACCTGGCCGAAACCGGGCTGCTCGACGGCGTCACCACCAACCCATCGCTGATCCACAAGGCCGGCCGCGACTTCCTCGAAGTGGTCGCCGAGATCTGCGGGATCGTCGACGGCCCCGTCTCCGCCGAAGTCGTCGCGCTCGATTTCGAGGGCATGATGCGCGAGGCCGAGATCGTGCGGAAGATCGCCGACAATGTCGCGGTCAAGGTGCCGCTGACGCTTGCGGGACTGAAGGCATGCAAGGCGCTGACGGACGACGGCACGATGGTCAATGTCACGCTCTGCTTCTCGGCCAACCAGGCGCTGCTCGCCGCCAAGGCCGGTGCGACCTTCGTCTCGCCGTTCGTCGGCCGCCACGACGACAATGGCTTTGACGGCATGGAGCTGATCGCGGACATCCGCCAGATCTACGACAATTATGACTTCGGCACCGAGATCCTCGTCGCCAGCGTGCGCCACCCGATCCATGTGCTGGAAGCCGCCAAGATCGGCGCCGACGTCATGACGGCACCCCCTGCGGTGATCCGCCAGCTCGTCAAGCACCCGCTCACCGACAAGGGCATCGAAGGCTTCCTCGCCGACTGGGCGAAGACCGGGCAGAAGATCGGCTGATCCCGAGATTCCGTCACCCCGGCGAAAGCCGGGGTCCGGAGCCAAACGGCGCGCCGACTGCCGCTCTGGATCCCGGCTTTCGCCGGGATGACGAAAAGGCGTAGGCTGCTCCCGTGACCGAACCCGCACTGCCTCTCCTTTACGCCCAGCATCTCGCCCGCGACCGGCGGCGATCGGCGCATACCGTGCGGGCCTATGCGGCGACGGCGGTTCGGCTGGTGGCGTTCCTGCAAGGCCATTGGGGCGGCGTGGTGACGCCCGAGGCGCTGGCCAAGGTCAGCGCCGCCGATCTGCGCGCGTTCCTCGCCCAGCGCCGCAACGAAGGTCTGGGCAATGCATCGGCGGCGCGCGAGCTTTCGGCGGTGCGTGGCTTCCTGAAGTTCGCGGTCGGCGACCGGGCCGATCTGCCGCGGCTGCGCGGACCCAAGGTCAAGAAGGGCGTGCCGCGACCGATCGCGCCGGCCGAGGCGGTGGCGCTCGCCGAATGGGCGTCGGACGAGGCGAGCGAGCCCTGGATCGCCGCGCGCGACTGGGCGGTGCTGCTGCTGCTCTACGGGGCCGGACTGCGTATCGGCGAGGCGGTGGCGCTGACCGGCGCGGTGCTGCCGCTGGGCGCGACGATGCGGGTCACCGGGAAGCGCGACAAGACGCGGATCGTGCCGCTGCTGCCTCAGGTGCGCGAGGCGATCGAGGCCTATGCCAGGATGTGCCCCTATGGCGTTTCGGCCGAGGCGCCCCTGTTCCGCGGCGCCAAGGGCGGGCCGCTGCCGCCGGGGATGATCCGCAAGGCCGTGCGCTCGGCGCGCACCGCGCTGGGGCTGTCGGAGCGCACCACGCCGCACGCGCTGCGCCACAGCTTCGCGACGCATCTGCTGGGGCGCGGCGCGGATCTGCGCGCGCTGCAGGAACTGCTCGGCCATGCCAGCCTGAGCTCGACTCAGATCTATACCGCGGTCGATGCCGCGCATCTGCTCGACGTCTACCGGAACGCCCATCCGCGCGCGTGACCGCAGGCCGGCGCCTATGATCCACGTTGGTGATGCCGCGGCGAAATTATATTACACCGCTGGAATGACCGACAGTTTCCGTGCCGATATCGCCGCCGTCCACGACATCCCCGGCATCCGCGAGATGCT
This sequence comes from uncultured Sphingomonas sp., assembly GCA_966211615.1. Classification (GTDB taxonomy): domain Bacteria; phylum Pseudomonadota; class Alphaproteobacteria; order Sphingomonadales; family Sphingomonadaceae; genus Sphingomonas. Next base: position 3,171 of record CBIHNZ010000021.1, on the reverse strand, counting down.
CGCGCAGGTCTGTGCGCTCACCGGCATGGGGTTCGCTGCCGTGGCCAGGGTCACCAGCGAGCGCTGGGTTGCCTGCCAGGTGCTCGACCAGATCGAGTTCGGGCTCAATCCGGGCGACGAGCTCGAGATCAAGACGACGATCTGCGACGAGATCCGCGCCAGCGGGAAGGGCGTGTTCATCGATCATGTCGGGAATGATCCCCACTGGCGGACGCATCACACCCCGGCGCTCTACGGTTTCGAGAGCTATGTCTCGATCCCGATCTTTCTCGAGGATGGCAGCTTCTTCGGGACCTTGTGCGCGATCGATCCGGGCCCGCGCGAGAAGCCGCTCGGCATGGTCGTTCCGCAGCTGCAGAAATTCGCCGAGGCGATCGGGCAGGCGCTCGACGGGCTTCGCCGCACCGCGGCCTAGACCCCTAGCGCTGGCTGCGCGGCTTCCAGGTGAAGACGCGCCAGATATAGAGCAGCACCATCAGCGCGATCACGGCGGTCACCACGGGGGCGATCCAATGATCGATCGTCTCGAAATTGGTGCCCAGCCAAAAGCCGACGCCGACCAGGATCGTGTTCCACACCGCGCTGCCCGCGGTCGTGTAGAGCACGAAGCGCCAGAACGGCATGTGGAGCAGCCCGGCGGGGATCGAGATCACCGTGCGGCCGATCGGCATGAAGCGGAACACGAACACGGTGACGCCGCCCCAGCGATCGAAGAAACGGCGCAGCGTCTCGACATCCTGCCATTCCAGCGTCAGCCAGCGGCCCCAGCGCTCGATCGCGGGCTGCAGCCGTTCATAGCCGTAGCGCCGGCCGATCTCCCACCAGAAGAGATTGCCCACCGCGCAGCCCAGGGTGCCGGTCAGCACGAGCAGCAGGAAGTCCATCTTGCCCTGGCCGGCGGCGATGCCGCCCAGGCTCATGATCAGTTCGGAAGGGACGGGCGGGATGACATTTTCCAGCACCATCAGCAGGAAGATGCCGAAATACCCCCAGTCGAGCCAGTTGATCATGCCTTCAGCCGCGCGCGGCGACGCGGCGCTCGATCGCTTCCCAGATCATCGCCCCCGTATCGGTGCCGTTGAAGCGGTCGATCGCGACGATGCCGGTGGGGGAGGTCACGTTGATCTCGGTCAGCCATTCGCCGCCGATAACGTCTATGCCGACGAAAAGGAGCCCGCGGCGCCTGAGCTCGGGGCCGAGCACCGCGCAGATCTCCTGCTCGCGCGGCGTCAGCTCGGTCTTGGACGCGGAACCGCCGACCGCGAGGTTCGAGCGGATCTCGCCTTCGCCGGGGATGCGGTTGATCGCGCCGGCGATCACGCCGTCGACCAGGACGATGCGCTTGTCGCCCGCCGCCACCGAAGGGAGGAACGCCTGGATCATGTGCGGTTCGCGATAGGCGGTGTTGAACACCTCGATCAGCGCCGAGAGGTTGGCGCCGTCGCGGCCGACCTTGAAGATCGCCTTGCCGCCATTGCCGTGGAGCGGCTTGACGACGATCTCGCCATGTTCGGCCAGGAAGGCGCGCGCCTCGTCCAGGCTGCGCGTGACCAGGGTCGGCGGCATGAAATGGGCATAGTCGAGGACGAAGACCTTCTCGGGCGCGTTGCGGACATTGGCGGGGTCGTTGACCACCACCGTCTTGTGGGCGATCCGCTCGAGCAGATGGGTGGCGGTGATATAGCCAAGGTCGAAGGGGGGATCCTGGCGCATCAGCACGACATCGGCCTCGTCGCCGAGATCGAGCTTCACCGCATCGCCGAAGGTGAAGTGATCGCCCGCCACGCGCTGGACGGTGACCGGATGCGCGCGGGTCCAGACGCGGCCGTCGCGATAGTTCAGGTCCTCGGCGGCATAGTGGAACAGCCTATGGCCGCGCGCCTGCGCCGAGAGCATCAGCGCGAAGGTCGAATCGCCGGCGATGTTGATCGCGTCCAACGGGTCCATCTGCACGGCGACGGTGAGCGACATTCGGCCTCCTTTTGACACCCTCTAGGTGACTTATCGAACTAAGTCACCCTATCCAGGCGTTCTCGATATGGCGAGGCAGGGTCTTGGGGGCAATGAGGATCACGTCGACGCGGATATCGTCGCCCGGCCCGGCATAGCGCGGCATCAGCACCTCGGCCGCGGCGGCGACGCGCGCGAGGCGGAACTGGTCGATCGCGAAGTCGAGCTCGGCGGCGGTGCGGCGGGTCTTCACCTCGACGAACGCGATCAGATTGCCCTTGCGGACGACCAGGTCGACTTCGCCCGCGGGAGTGCGGACGCGGCGATCGAGGATCTTCCAGCCCCTGAGCCACAGCCACCAGGCCGCGCGCCGCTCGCCGTCGCGCCCCCGCAGCTCGGCGGCGCGGCGGTCTCTCAACCCTTCATCTCCATCGCCCGGGCGTAGAGTTCCCTCCGGTCGAGTCCGAGCTTCTTGGCCACCTCGCCCGCGGCCTTGGAGGCGGGAAGGCGGGTAAGCGCCTCGGCCAGCGCGGTGTCGGCGTCCTCGGCCGACGCGGGTGGCGCCTCGCCGGGCGGGGCGACGATGATCACGATCTCGCCCTTGGGCGGCGCATCGGCATAGCGGGCGGCGAGCGACGAGAGCGTGCCGGTCACGCATTCCTCGAACTTCTTGGTGATCTCGCGCGCGACGCCGGCCTCGCGGTCGCCCAGCCCCTCGGCGAGCGCGGCCAGGCAGGCGGACAGGCGCTGGCCCGATTCGTAGAGGACGAGCGTCGCGCGCACCGATGCGATCTCGGCGATCGCCTCGGCCCGGGCATGCTGCTTCGAGGGCAGGAAGCCGAGGAACAGGAAGCGATCGGTCGGCAGCCCCGCCAGCGTCAGCGCCGCCACCGCCGCGCAGGGCCCGGGAATCGTCACCACGAGATGCCCCGCCGCGCGCGCGTCGCGGACGAGCTTGTAGCCCGGATCGGAGATCAGCGGCGTCCCTGCGTCGGAGACCAAAGCCACCGCCTCGCTCGCCATCCGCGCGATCAGTCCGGGGCGCACCGCATCGGCATTATGGTCGTGATAGGGCAGCATCGGACGCTTGACGCCGATGTGGCGGAGCAATCCCGCGGTCACACGGCTGTCTTCAACTGCAACCACATCGGCCGCCGAGAGTATTTGCGATGCGCGCGGGGACAGGTCGCCGAGATTGCCGATTGGTGTGGCAACAATGTA
>CBIHNZ010000020.1:0-84140 GCA_966211615.1 uncultured Sphingomonas sp. | reverse complement strand
CCCGTCTCGGCTACCGGCAAGATCGCGGGCGGGGCGACGATGATCTGTTTCACCACGGGCCGGGGCTCCGTCTTCGGCGCCAAGCAGGCGCCGAGCCTGAAACTGTCCACCAACTCGGCGCTCGCCCGCCGCATGCCCGACGATCTGCGCCTGCGCCGCCTCAAGAAGGAGCGCCTGGCCATCAAGGACCGCCTGTTTCGCTATTTCCCCGACGCCGCCGAGATGCGCAGCGCCGCGCGCCTCGCGCTCGTCCGCGCCCGCCCCATCCGGACCTGAGGAGCGCACCGCATATGTTCGAACCCACATCCTATCGCGCTCCCTCGCGGCCCCAGGGCGCCGCGCTGCATGAGGGCCTGCGCACCTATATGCTCGGCATCTACCGGACGATGGCGCTCGGCCTGGGCGTCACCGGCCTGGTCGCTTTGCTCGTCTCGAGCACGCCGGCGCTGTACGGCCCGATCTTCGGCACGCCGCTCAAATGGGTGGTCATGCTGGCGCCGCTGGCCTTCGTGTTCTTCTTCACCTTCCGCATCGAGCGGATGACCACCGCGACCGCGCGGGCGACCTTCTTCGCCTTTGCCGCGGTGATGGGCGTGTCGATGGCCAGCATCTTCCTGGTCTTCACCAATGTGAGCATCGCCACCGCCTTCTTCGCCGCGGCGGCGCTGTTCCTCGGGCTGAGCGTCTGGGGCTACACCACCAAGACCGATCTCTCGCGCTTCTCGACCTTTCTGATGATCGGCCTGTTCGCGGTGATCGCGGTGAGCCTGGTCAATCTGTTCATCGGCTCGAGCCTGCTTCAGACGGCGGTCGCCGCCGCCGGCGTGCTGGTCTTCACCGGCCTCACCGCCTGGGACACGCAGCGGCTGAAGAGCGAGTATCTCGCCTATGCCGGCAGCCAGAATACAGAGAAGCTCGCGGTGATGGGCGCGCTGTCGCTCTATCTGAACCTCATCAACCTGTTTCAGCTGCTGCTGCAGCTGATCGGCCAGCGCGAGGAGTAAGCGTATGGAACATGTGCATCAGGGCATGCCCTGCCCCGTCTGCCGCACCCAATTGGCGGCGATGGAGCGCCAGGGCGTCGAGATCGATCACTGCCCCAATTGCCGGGGCGTGTGGCTCGATCGCGGCGAGCTCGACAAGATCCTCGAGCGCAGCGCCAGCCAGGCCCAGGCGTGGCAGCCGGCTCCGCCCCAGCCCCAGCCGGTCGGCCGTGGCTATGAAGACCGGCGTCATGACGGCGACTATCGCGGCCATCACAAGCCGCACCGCCGCAAGTCGTTCTTCGAGGAATTGTTCGATTGAATGCGAAGACCCCGCCGGATGGCGTCCGGCGGGGTCGATGTCTCTAGTGCCAGAACAGCAGCAACAGGATGATGATCGGGATCGGAATCCCCAACAGCCACAACAGGATTCCCTTGCCCATATCGGTCTCTCCTAAAGCGTTGATTTCGCAAGCGTAAGAACCCGCCTGTCGCAATCGGGTTCCTTAGGGGCTGGAACTGTAGGCAAGTTCGAGCGATGAGCGCCCCGTGACCGACGGCCTCCCCATGCCCCGCCGCCTCCGTGCGATTGCCGCAATCTCGTTCGGCACTGCGCTGGTGGTGATCGACGGTGCGATTGCAACGGTGGCCCTGCCCACCATCGCCCACGATCTCCGCGTCGATCCGTCGGCGGCGGTGGCCGTGGTGACCGTCTACCAGCTCGTGCTGGTGATGCTGCTGCTCCCCTTCTCGGGACTCGGCGACCGGATCGGCCTCAAGCGCCTCTATCAGGGCGGCCAGGTCGTCTTCACGGTCGCCACCATCCTCTGCTTCTTCGCCGAGAGCCTGCCCTTCCTGCTGATCGTCCGGGCGGCACAGGCGGCGGGCGCCGCGGCGGCGCTGAGCGTCTCCTCGGCGCTGATCCGCCAGGTCTATCCGGCCAAGCATCTCGGCCGCGGGCTCGGCCTCAATTCTGTGGTGGTGTCGAGCGCCGCGGCGCTGGCGCCCACGCTCGGCGGACTGGTGCTGGGCGTCGGCCCCTGGCCCTGGGTATTCGCCTCCGCCGTGCCCTTCGCCGTGGTCAGCCTCGCGCTGGGCCGCGCCCTTCCCGACGTGCCGAGCAGCAGCACGCCGTTCGACGTGCTCGGCGCCTTGCTCTGCGCGGCGATGTTCGGCCTGGTGATCGGCGGGCTCGAAAGCGCGGTCCATGGCGACAGCCCGGTGGTTTCCGCCGCCGTAGTCGCGGCAGGAGCGTTCATCGGCCTGATCTTCGTCCGCCGCGAACGCCACGAATCCAAGCCGATCCTTCCCGTCGACCTGCTCGGCCGCCCGGTGCTGGCGCTCTCGACGATCGGCGCCTTCACCGCCTTCATCGCGACGATGACGCTGCTGCTGTCGCTCCCCTTCCGGCTGCAGCACAGCTATGGCTTCGCGCCTTCCGAGGTCGGCGCGGTGATCGCCCCCTGGCCGCTCACCACCATGTTCGTCGCGCCGATCGCCGGTTCGCTGTCAGACCGCTACCCGGCCGGGGCGCTCGGCGGGATCGGCATGGTGATCGCGGTCATCGGCCTGGTGCTGCTCGCCTTCCTGCCGGTGCATCCGACCTGGATCGACGTTGCCTGGCGCATGTCGCTCACCGGCGCCGGCTTCGGCATGTTCCTCTCGCCCAATGCCCGGCTCATCATCGGATCGGCGCCGATCGACCGGGCTGCTGCCGCAGGGGGGCTGATCTCGACGACGCGCATGGTGGGCCAGACCGTGGGCGCGACTCTGGTAGCTGCCCTGCTTGCGCTCGGCATCGGATCGGGCTCGGTGCCGCCATTGGTCGCCGCAGGGCTGGCGCTGGTCGCCGGTGCGTGCAGCCTGGCTCGCCTCAATCCCGCGATCCGCAATCCGCGCGGCGCGGAGACCGACGACGTGCAGCCGGCGCAGGTGCGCTAGGCTTTTGCCGGCCAAAGCCAATCTGTCGTTGCGCCCGCGGATCGAGCGCGCCAAGAGGCCTGGCATGGCCTCGCATCCGTTCGCCGTTCCCAATTTCAGAGCCTATTGGGTCGCCCGTCTCGCCGCCACGCTCGGACAGATGGCGATGGTGATCGTCATCGGCTGGCAGGTCTACGACATTGCCCGCCAGACGATGAGCGTGAAGGAGGCGTCGTTCCAGCTCGGGCTGATCGGCGTGGCCCAGTTCCTACCGCTGCTTGTCCTGTCGCTGTTCGCCGGCTGGGTTGCCGATCGGATCGATCGCCGCTGGATCGCCCGCGGCGCCATCGCATTGGAAGCGTTTTGCGCGCTCAGCCTGGCCTGGCTGACCTATCACCACACGATCAGCCTCCCTGCCCTGTTCGGCATCGCCGCATTGCTCGGCGTCGCCCGCGCCTTTGCCAGCCCTGCGCTCGGCGCGCTGGCGCCGAACCTCGTGCCCAAGGCGATCCTGCCCACCGCGATCGCGCTCAGTTCGCTCGCCTGGCAGGCCGGTACCGTGATCGGCCCGGCGATGGGCGGCTATCTCTATGCCGGCGCCGACTGGCTACCCTATGTCGTCTCGGGCGGACTTTTCCTGCTCTCGCTGCTGATGCTGATGTTCATCTCGCCGGTGCCGCGCAGCACCCGCAAGTTCGAAGGCAGCCCGTGGGTGCAGATGATCGACGGGCTCCATTATGTCCGCCGCAACCGGCTGGTGCTGGGCGCAATCTCGCTCGACCTGTTCGCCGTGCTGCTCGGCGGCGCGACCGCGATGCTGCCGGTCTATGCCCGCGACATCCTCCAGGTCGGTTCCGAAGGCCTGGGCCATCTGCGCGCCGCACCGGCGCTCGGCGCCGTGGTGACCGCGATCTTCTTCTCCTGGCGTCCGCTCAAGACCGAGGTCGGCAAGAAGATGCTCGCGGCGGTCGGCATCTTCGGGGTGGCGACGGTGGTATTCGGCCTGTCCGCGCCCTTGCTGGTGCCCGCGCTCGGCCCCTCCGCGATCGGACACGACTTCGCCCCCGCCGTGCTGCTGTCGCTAGGAGCATTATTCGTGCTCGGCGCGGCGGACATGGTTTCGGTCTATGTCCGCCAGTCGCTGATCCAGCTTTATACGCCGGACGAGATGCGGGGCCGCGTCGGCGCGGTGTCGACGCTGTTCATTTCGGGATCTAACGAGCTGGGCGAGGCCGAGTCCGGCTTCCTCGCCGCGCTGATCGGGCCGGTGGCCGCGGTCGTCGGCGGCGGCGTCGGCGCGGTGCTTGTCACGATACTGTGGGCCAAGCTATTCCCCGAACTGAGACGGGCGCGCACTTTCGATCCCCCGGCCAATCTGGAAATCCCTCCCAAGGAGATGACGACATGAAGGCCAACACGATCCTCGACACGATCGGCAACACTCCGCACATCCGCGTCCAGAAGCTGTTCCCGGACGCCGAGGTCTGGATCAAGTCCGAGCGCTCGAACCCGGCCGGCTCGATCAAGGATCGCATCGCGCTGGCGATGGTCGAAGCGGCGGAGCGCGACGGCAGCCTGAAGCCCGGCGGCACGATCGTCGAGCCGACCAGCGGCAATACCGGCGTCGGTCTGGCGATGGTCGCGGCGGTGAAGGGCTACAAGCTCGTGCTCGTCATGCCCGAGAGCATGAGCCTGGAGCGCCGCCGCCTGATGCTCGCCTATGGTGCGACCTTCGACCTGACCCCCCGCGAGAAGGGCATGAAGGGCTCGATCGAACGGGCGATGGAGATCGTCGAATCGACCCCCGGCGCCTGGATGCCGCAGCAGTTCGAAAACCCTGCGAACGTCAACGTCCATGTCCGTACCACGGCACAGGAAATCCTGAGCGACTTTGCCGACGCACCGATCGACGTCATCATCACCGGCGTCGGCACCGGCGGCCACATCACCGGCGTCGCCGAGACGCTCAAGAAGAGCTGGCCCAACCTCAAGGTCTATGCCGTCGAGCCCGAGCTCTCGCCGGTCATCTCGGGCGGCCAGCCGGGCCCGCACCCGATCCAGGGCATCGGCGCGGGCTTCGTGCCGCGCAACCTCCACACCGACGCGATCGACGGCGTGATCAAGGTCGATGCCGGCGTCGCCAAGGACATGGCCCGTCGCGCGGCACGCGAGGAAGGTATGCTTGTCGGGATCAGTTCGGGCGCGACGCTCGCGGCGATCCTCCAGAAGCTGCCCGACCTGCCCGAAGGCTCACGGGTGCTCGGCTTCAACTATGATACCGGCGAGCGCTATCTGAGCGTTCCCGATTTCCTGCCGGAGAGCTGAGCGCCGGCACGCTTGGGCGGGGCCATGGTTCCAAGTTAACGATATCTGCGTTATGGGCGACGGCCCCCGTCCATGGAGCAGACCTTGCGCTTTTGCCGTCCCAGCCCTTTTGCCGCCTGCCTTCGCCGCAGGCAGGCTGAGACGCGCGCCTGAAGCCCATGCTGATGGAAACCACCGAAGCGTCCGTGGAGCGTGCCCCGCGCCCCAGCCCCGTATTGCGGCTGCTGCTCGGGATCATCGCGCTGGCGGCGATCGTCGTGCCGGTGCTGATCGTGCTGAACGCGCCCAAGGTGGCGACGCACAAGCGGCCGCCGGTGGTGATCTCCAAGCGCATCGTGCCCCAGCAGGAGCTGCCGCCGGTCGAGCCGGTCGAGCTCCAGGCGCTGGCACCCGAGGACGCCAAGGCGGTCAACGATTCGATCCCCTTCTCGCTCGCCCCCAATCCGGCGGCGCGCCCCTTCCACGTCTCTGGGGCGGCGGACAGCCAGGCCCGGGCGATCGATTGCCTCGCCGCCTCGGTCTATTACGAGGCCGGCGACGACAGCACCGGGCAAAAGGCCGTGGCGCAGGTCATCATCAACCGGATGCGGCATCCGGCCTTCCCCAAGACGATCTGCGGCGTAGTGTTCCAGGGCTCCGAGCGGAGCACCGGCTGCCAGTTCACCTTCACCTGCGACGGCGCGATGCTGCGCTATACCCCTTCGGAAGCGGCCTGGACGCGCGCCCGGCAGGTAGCGCGGACGGCGCTGAGCGGCACCGTCTACAAGCCGGTCGGCCACGCGACCCATTACCACACCGACTGGGTCGTGCCCTATTGGAGCGCGAGCCTCGACAAGATCACCGAGGTGCACACCCATCTCTTCTTCCGCTGGGCCGGCTGGTGGGGCACCCCGCCGGCGTTCAACCGAGGCTATGCCGGCGTCGAGCCCAATGTGCCGCTGATGGCACGGCTCTCATCGGCGCATATCGGCGACGCCACCGTGACGACGACCGCCGCGAACGATCCGGCTGGCCTGGGTGTCAACCTGGCCGCGATCCCCGACAGCGCGATCCCCGCATCGGTGGCGGGCGACCCGAACGTGTTCCTGATCACGCTCCCCAAGGGCATCGTCCCGGACAATTTCCCGGCGCTGGCGATCAAGACCTGCGGTGAGCGGCCCTATTGCAAGTTCATGTCCTGGACCGATTCCAGCAAGAAGCCGCTGAAGCTGCCCCCGACCGGCGACCAGGCCGCCGCAATGTCGTTCAGCTATCTGCGCGACGACAGCGCCGCCTATGCCAAGGCGCTGTGGAACTGCGAGCAGTACAAGCGCCCGAGCCCGGTCCAGTGCATGCGGCGGATCACCTATGGACCGCCCGTCGCCCTGCCCACGCCGGAACCTTCGCCGACGCCGGTGGCGAAGGAGGCGGGTCCCGCAGCACTGACCGGCGTGCGCCGCAAGGGCGATCCGGCACCCGCCGCCGCAAAGCCGCAAGTGACGCTGACGCTGCCGGTGATCAAGCCGACACCAACCCCCACGCCGAAGAACTGAGGCATATCGCGCCGGTCAAGTTGACACGGTTGACACCTGCTATGTCGAAAAACCTTCCTTCCCGGAAAATCTGTTTTCGCGACCTCGACGATGAGAAAGAGCCGATTCCTCGATCGGCGCTCAAATCCTACATTGCAAGGTTCGGGGGTTGCCCGCCATCCAACCCTCGTGACGGGCGGAGTCCCCTGCCTCACGCCGCGCGGAACATCTCCGGGTCGAGCGCCATCACGGCGTCGCTGCCCGCCTCGATCTTGCGGCGGAACGAGCCCGCTTCGGGAAGGAAGCGCTCGGCATAGAAGCGTGCGGTGACCAGCTTGGCCTCGTAGAACCTGGCGTCCTCCGCCCCCTCGGCCAGCGCATCGACCGCGGCCTTGGCCATGCGCAGCCACATCAGGCCGAGCGCGACCGTGCCGGTGAGCTGCATGTACGGATAGGCGCCGGCGCCGACATGGTTGGGGTTCTGGAAGCCGTTGGCCGCAAGCCACATCGTCGCGCCCTGGAGATGGCCGAGCGCCTTTTCCAGCGCCTCGGCAAAGCCCTTGAGCTTCTCGTCGCCCTTGGCGGCGGCGACTTCCTCGGTCACGACGCGGAAAAAGGCCTGGACCGCGCGGCCGCCGTTCATCGCCAGCTTGCGGCCGACCAGGTCCATCGCCTGGATACCGTTGGTGCCCTCGTAGATCATCGAGATGCGGGCATCGCGGACATATTGCTCCATGCCCCATTCGGCGATGTAGCCATGGCCACCATAGACCTGCTGCGCATCGGTCGCGATCTTGTAGCCGATATCGGTACCGACGCCCTTGATGACCGGGGTGAGCAGGCCGATCAGATCCTCGGCGAGCTGGCGCTCCTCCTCGCTGCCGGCGGCCTTTTCGAGGTCGACCTGGAGCGCCCCCCACAGGCATAGCGCGCGAAGGCCCTCGCTCTGTGCCTTTGCTTCCATCAACATGCGGCGGACGTCGGGATGGACGAACAGCGTGTCGGCCTTTTCCTGAGGCTCGGCCGGACCAGTGAGCGCGCGGCCCTGGCGACGGTCATGCGCGTACTGGACGGCGTTCTGGTACGCGACCTCGGCGATGCCGAGGCCCTGCAGGCCGACGCCGAGACGCGCCGCGTTCATCATGATGAACATTGCGGCCAGGCCCTTCATCTCCTCGCCGACCAGCCAGCCCTTGGCGCCGTCATAGTTCATGACGCAGGTCGAATTGGCGTGGATGCCCATCTTGTGCTCGATCGAGCCGCACGAGACCGCGTTGCGCTCGCCCAGCGATCCGTCGTCGCCGACCATGAACTTGGGCACCACGAACAGCGAGATGCCCTTGGTGCTCTCGGGCGCGCCGGGGGTCTTGGCGAGGACGAGGTGGATGATGTTGCTGGTCAGGTCGTGCTCGCCCGACGAGATGAAGATCTTGGTGCCGGTGATCGCATAGCTGCCGTCCGCCTGCGGCTCGGCGCGGGTACGGATCAGGCCGAGATCGGTGCCGCACTGGGGCTCGGTGAGGTTCATCGTCCCGCCCCATTCACCCGAGATCATCTTGGGGACGTATTTGTCCTTCTGCTCCTGCGATCCCTTGACCAGCAGCGCCGCGATCGCACCATGGGTGAGGCCGGGATACATGGCGAAGGCCATGTTCGAGGAGATCATATATTCCTGGAACGCGGTGGAGACGATGTGCGGCATCTCCTGCCCGCCAAACTCGGACGGCGCACTGAGCGTGCCCCAGCCGCTCTCGACGAACTTGGCATAGGCCTGCTTGAAACCGTCGGGCGTGGTCACGCTGCCATCGTCGTGGCGGATGCAGCCCTGCTGGTCGCCCGAATGGTTGAGCGGGAAGAGCACTTCTGAGACGAAGCGGCCGCCCTCTTCCAGCACCGCATCGACCACATCGGGCGTCGCGTTCTGGAAGCCCGGCAGGTTCGCATAGCGATCGAGCCCGATCACGCGATCGAGAACGAAGCGCGTGTCGCGCACGGGCGGCGTGTATTGCGGCATTTCAGGTTCCTCAGTGTTCGGAGTCGCTGCTCTTTAGCAGTGCGACGAATTGCTGGAGCTCGGCGATATGGGCGTCGATGTCGTGCTTCTGGTTCTCGAGCAGCTGGATGCGATCGAGGCAGCGCTCGAGCGTCACCTGGCGCTGGACGCGGCGGCCGTCGCCGACATCGTAGAGATCGATCATCTCCTTGATCTCGCCCAGGCTGAACCCGACGCGCTTGCCGCGCAGGATCCAGGCGAGCCGGGCACGATCGCGGTGCGAATAGATGCGCGCGGTGCCGCGGCGCTCGGGGGCGATCAGCCCCTCATCCTCGTAGAAGCGCAACGCACGCGGCGTGACGCTGAATTCGGCGCAGAGATCGGAGATGGAAAAGGCGTCGCGGTCGGGACGCGGCTCGATCGGCGCCAGGGCCTCGATGGGAAAGGCAGTAGCGGACATGCCGACTCCTTACTTTACCTTTACGTGAACGTCAATGTGGCGAAGGCACCCTAAAGTCGCAAAAGTCACAGGTTCCTACGCGCGAGTCCGAAGCGGGGAGCCTGCTCGCCGAATAAGTCTGTTTTGTTGCGCCGCCTCGCATGCGTGCAGCATTCCAGACGAAATCCTATTTTGCCAGTGCTTGGGCGTCAGCACTTCGCGACGTTTCTTCCCCGTCACCCGGACCTGTTCCGGGGGCCTATGGTTACGCTGGGCGATGCCGCCGCCATTCTCGCCCCCGCCGGTCCGCGGAAATGCATCGACAGCGGCCACCTTGCGGTAGGCCCCGAAACAGGTCCGGGGTGACGATGGGGGGGGCGATTAGGGGTGCCGAATTGACTAATCCCCGCACAAACGCCTGCCGGTGGCGTCGCGCATCGCCGAGGCCTCGGCGGTCGACTCGCTCAACCGCGACACTTCGAGCCCGGCATAGGAGGCGCGGCGCGCGCAGAACCCCGCACAGCCTTCGGGAAGCGCGCCCGGGAACCGGATATGGTCGCCGTCGAAGCGCGCATCGAAGCTGCATGCGTCCTTGTCGCCCAGCCGGATGTGGAGCACCTCCCCTACCCGCGTCACGCTGCCGGCGCCGCTGCAGGTGATGCGCTCGCCATAATCGACATAGGCGCCGATCCGGTAGCCGTCCTTGCCGGGCACGATGCAGATGCGATCGGTGTCGCGGGCGTAGAGGCCGGCGATCTCGGTGTCCTTGGGATCGCGGACCAGTCCGCGCTCGATCGCCGCCGTCTCGAGATCCTGGGGCTGGGCCGCGTTCTGCTGCGGCTGGGCGCCGGAGCACCCCGCCAGCAGCAAGACGAGCGCCAGCGCCGCTCTCACGCGTCGCGCACCAGACTGCCGCTCTCGATGCGCCGGTAGAAGCAGCTCGGTTCGCCAGTGTGGCAGGCGGGACCCGCCGGCTCGACGCGGAGCCAGACCGCGTCCTGGTCGCAATCGATCCGCGTCTCGACGACGCGGAGGACATGGCCCGAGGTTTCGCCCTTCTTCCACAGCCGCCCGCGGCTGCGCGACCAGAAAGTGGCTTCGCCGGTCTCCAGGGTGGCGGCCAGCGCATCGGCGTTCATATGCGCGACCATCAGGACTTCGCCAGTCGCGGCATGGGTGGCGACGGCGGTGATCAGGCCGGCGGCGTCGTATTTGGGGTCGAGCGTGGCGCCCGTCTCGCGTTCGTTGGTCACGGGGCGGTTCTAGCCAGATTGGCAGCTCGGCGGAAGCAGCATGACCCCTGCCCTCCCTGCAGGGAGGGAGATCTTGCCATATCAATGCCCCCGAATCGCCTTCACCAGTTCGTCCTTGTCCATCTCGGAACGGCCTTCGATGCCGATCTCCCTGGCTTCGTCGTAGAGTTCGTCCTTCGAACGACTCTCGAGCGTGCCGCCGGGATGGTCGAGCGTGCCGGCTGCCTTGGCATTGGCGATTCGCGCGGCCTTCTCCTTGGAGTTCCCCTCGTCGCGAAGCTTCTCGTACAGCGCATCGTCCTTGATCTGCGGGCCATGGTCGTGTCCGGGCATGGAGCGGCTCCTTTCCGCTTGAAAAACCATCAAAAAGCGGCCCGGTTCATTTCTTTGTGACGAACCGGCGACAAATCGCGTCGGAGCCCCTATATGGCGCGCACGACACCGAACCCCTTGAGGTCCGATGCTTACCACGCACCCGTTTGACGATGACAAGCTGCGCGAAGAGTGCGGCATCTTTGGCGTTTCAGGAGCGGAGGGCGCAGCTGCGCTCGTCGCGCTGGGACTCCATGCGCTCCAGCACCGCGGCCAGGAGGCCGCCGGTATCACCAGCTGGGACGGCCACCAGTTCCATACGCATCGCGCGATGGGCCATGTGGCGGGCAATTTCGACCGCGATGAAGTGATTCGCTCGCTGGTCGGCACCACCGCCGCCGGCCATGTCCGCTATTCGACCACCGGCGAGACTGCGATCCGCAACGTCCAGCCGCTCTATGCCGAGCTGGCGAGCGGCGGCTTCGCGGTGGCGCATAACGGCAATATCTCGAACGCGATGCGCCTGCGGCGCGATCTCGTCCGCCGCGGCGCGATCTTCCAGTCGACCTCGGACACCGAGGTGATCATCCACCTGGTCGCGACTTCGCAATACCGCACCTTGATGGATCGCTTCATCGACGCGCTCAAGCGGGTCGAGGGCGCTTACTCGCTGATCGTGATGACCCCCGAGGGCATGATCGCCTGCCGCGATCCGCTGGGCATCCGGCCGCTGGTGATGGGCAAGCTCGACGATTCGGTGATCTTCGCGTCGGAGACCGTCGCGCTCGACGTGGTCGGCGCCGATTATGTCCGCGACGTCGAGCCGGGCGAACTGGTGATCGTCAAGGGTACCGAGATCACCTCGCACAAGCCGTTCGCGCCGGTGGCGCCGCGGCCGTGCATCTTCGAATATGTCTATTTCTCGCGCCCCGATTCGATCAACGAGGATCGCTCGGTCTATTCGGTGCGCAAGGCGATCGGCGCCCAGCTGGCGATCGAATCGCCGGTCGAGGCCGACCTCGTTGTCCCCGTCCCCGATTCGGGCGTGCCCGCCGCAATCGGCTATGCGCAGCAGAGCGGCATTCCGTTCGAGCTGGGGATCATCCGCTCGCACTATGTCGGCCGTACTTTCATCCAGCCAGGCGACAAGGTCCGCCACCTGGGCGTCAAGCTAAAGCACAACGCCAATCGCGAGCTGATCAAGGGCAAGCGCGTGGTGCTGATCGACGATTCGATCGTGCGCGGCACGACCAGCCTCAAGATCGTGCAGATGATGCACGAGGCGGGCGCGGCTGAGGTACATATGCGCATCGCATCGCCGCCGACGCGGCACTCGTGCTTCTACGGCGTCGACACGCCCGAGCGCGCCAAGCTGCTCGCCGCCAAGCTCGACGTGGGCGGGATGACCGATTTCATCCATGCCAACAGCCTGGCCTTCATCTCGATCGACGGGCTGTACAAGGCGCTGGGCGAGGCGCACCGCGCCGACATCCACCCGAAATATTGCGATGCCTGCTTCACCGGCGAGTATCCGACGACGCTGACCGACCAGGACGAGCTCGCACCGGTTGACCAGTTCGCGCTTCTGGAGGAACGGGTCGGCTGACCTGATTTTCCCGGAGTTCGAATGACCGACAAGCCCTTCGCCGACCAAATCGCGCTCGTGACCGGCGCCAGCCGCGGCATCGGTGCGGCCACCGCGCTCGCCCTGGGCGCGGGCGGCGCGCACGTCATTCTCACCGCGCGCACCGCCGGCGGGCTCGAGGAGGTCGAGGAGGCGATCTATGCGGCCGGCGGCTCGGCCACGATCGCGCCGATGGACCTGACCGAGAATGAGAGCATCTCGCGGCTCGCCACGGCGGTCGGCGAGCGCTGGCAGGCGCTCGACATGCTGGTGCTCAACGCCGCCTCGCTCGGCACGCTGAGCACGGTCGCGGCGATCGACTTCAAGGAGTTCGCCAAGGTGCTGACGCTCAACGTCACCGCCCAGGCGGCGATCCTGGCGGCGTTCGATCCGATGCTGCGCAAGGCCCGCCAGGCGCGCGTAGTGGGTGTCACCTCCAGCGTGGGGCGGACGCCGCGCGCCTATTGGGGCGTGTACGGCGCGTCCAAGGCGGCGTTCGAGAATCTCGTCCTCAGCTATGGCGAGGAAGTGCGCCATCTGAGCGGTGTCCGTGCCGCGATCCTCGATCCGGGCGCCACGCGCACCAAGATGCGCGCCCGCGCCTTCCCCGGCGAGGACCCGCAGACGCTGAAGGCGCCCGAAGCGGTGGCCGAGCGGATCGCAGCGCTGATGGTGTCGGGGTTCGACACCGGGCACTACGAGCGGGTGGACTGACTTCTCCCCTCCCGCATGCGGGAGGGGAACTACCTCGTCGCCGCGAACAGCTTGTCGAGAAACGCTGTCCGCGCGGTTCCATAGGCGTCGTCCGTCGCCTTGGCCGCGGCGGCGGAGACGACGATCACCGTCCTGGTCTTGGGATCGATGCGGATGCTCTGGCCGAAAATGCCCTGCGCGCCGAAGCGGCCCTGGGGATAGGTCCACCATTGATAGCCATAGCCGCGGCCCGGCGCGCCGATATCGGCATGCGCGCGGGTCGATTCGGCGAACCAGCCGGCGGGCACCGCGCCCTTGCCGCCCTCGAGCACGAATTGGCCCATCCGGGCATAGTCGCGCAGGCTCACCGACAGGCAGCAGCCGCTGACCTCGTGCCCCGCCGGATCGACCATCCAGAAGGCGTCCTGCTCCATGCCATAGGGCTTCCAGACCTTGTCGCTGAGATAGGTCGCGAGCGGCTTGCCGGTGGCGCGCATCACCAGCACGCCGATCAGATTGGTCTCGCCGGTCTTGTACACCCATTTGCTGCCCGGCGCGGTCTCGCGCGGCAGGTTCTTCATGTAATAGACGGTCGGGTCCTCGCCCGGGGGCACGGGCTGGAGGAACATCCGGGCGACGTCCGACTTCACGTCGGTATAATCCTCGTTCCACTTGACGCCCGAGGTCATCGTCAGGAGCTGCTGGATGGTGACGCTGTCATAGCCGCTGCCGGCGAGCTCCGGGATGTACTTGGTCACCGGCTCCTGGACCGACTTGATATAGCCGTCCCTGATCGCGGCGCCGACCAGCGTCGAGGTGAACGACTTGGCGACCGAAAAGCTGGTCCAGCGCCCTTCCGGACCATAGCCGCGGGCATAGCGCTCCAGCACGATCTTGCCGTCCTTGAGGACGATCAGGCCGGCGACATTCTGGGTATCGAGGAACGCTTCGATCTCGCCCTCGGGGATCGCGAGCGGCTTGCCGGTGGGAAGCGGGTGGACCTTGCCGCCGGCCTTGACGATATGGCCGGGGAAGATCTTCTCCATATGGGGGAAATTGGCGTCGCGCTGGGCCTGGCTCCAGAACAATATCTCCGCGCCGACCTTGCGCAGCCCCGCATTGTCCTGGGGATTGATCGGCACGTCGGGAGAGTTGACGGCCTGCGCCGTCGGGGTGGGCGAGTTGACGGCCTGCGCCATTGCCGGCCCGCTCGTCAGCAGCGCGAGCGCCGCCAGCCATGTCCTGCCCATCATGCCTCCTTGATCAGCGTCATTTGAATGACGTCAATGCCTCCCCCGCGGAAGCCGCCCTCACAATACATGAGATAGTAGCGCCACAAATCGATGAATCGCGCATCGAACTGCACCGGCAGCGCCTTGGCCGCGGCGGCCGCATCGAAATTGTCGCGCCAGCGCTTGAGCGTCTCGGCATAGCTCTGCCCGAAACCGACCTGGTCGCGCCACGCCAGGCCGTGCTCGGCGACGATCCTGCGGAAGCGGCTCTCGGAGAGCAGCAGCCCGCCCGGGAAGATATAGGTCTGGATGAAGTCGACATTGGCGGCATAGCCGTCGAACATCGCGTCGTCGAAGGTGATGATCTGGAGCGCGGCGCGGCCGCCGGGCTTGAGTGCGCGGGCGATCGCGCCGGCATAGGCGGACCAATATTCCCGCCCCACCGCTTCGGCCATCTCGATGCTGACGACCGCGTCATAGGCGCCGGTGACGTCACGATAATCGATGAGCGAGAAGCGCCCCCCTTCGCAGCCGGCGGTGCGCGCCTCGGCATAGGCTTTCTGCTCGGTGGAAAGCGTGATGCCATGGACATGCCGGCCCTGTCGGAGCGCGAGCTCGGCGAACGAACCCCAGCCGCAGCCGATCTCGAGGATCTCGTCGCCGGGCGCGGTCGCGGTGCGGATGAGCATGGCGTCGAGCTTGGCGGCCTGCCCTTGCTCCAGCGACTGCGCCGGATCGGTGAAGAGCGCGCTCGAATAGGTCATCCCGGCGTCGAGCCAGGGCTGGTAGAAGTCGTTGCCCAGATCATAGTGGAACGCGATGTTCTTGCGCGATCCGCCGCGATCGTTGCGCCTCAGCCAGTGCCAGAAGCGCCGGGCCCATAGCGAGAAGCCCGTGGCGCGCGCCTGATCGGCGAGGCTCGCCCGGTTGAGGCTGAACAGCGCGAAGATCTGCACCGGATCGGGGCTGGCCCATTCGCCGGCCGCCCAGGCCTCGTACCAGCCGCCCGAACCGCCGGTCGCCAGCCGGACGAGTGCGCGCCAGCTGCGTAGATTGACGATCGCGGCCGGCCCAGGCGCATGGCCCCCGAGCCTCCGCAACCGCCCGTCCGGGGTCATGACTTCAAGCGTGCCCGCGACGATCCCCGTGTCGAGGCGATCGAGCTGACGATGGAAGAGCGGTCCAAACGGCGCGAGCAGGCCCCCGGAGCGCCTGTTCCTCTCGCTAGCCTGGTCTTGCGCCGGTGCGTTCATTACGGTGCTAAATGCACGCGTTCCGCGGCGGGGCAAGAGGCAACCGCACAGGCCCTCAGACCGCGTGCGGTTCCTTGTCGACCATCCAGGTCTGACCCCTGGCGACCAGTTTCTGCAGATCGGGGGTCTTGCCCTCGCTCGCAGCCTTGTTCTGCGCGACGACCGCGCTTTCGAAGGTCGGCGCGGGATCGTCGTAGAGCACGCCGAGCGCCATCGGGAACGGCCCGAACGGCATCTCGACCAGCATGTGCGCGATCGCACGGTTGTGGACGTTGTGGACGATCACGCCCGCCGCCTGCCAATCGCCGTCGACGACATCAATGACCTTGAGGGTCAGCCGCTCCATGTCGAGCGCGAGACCCTTGGCACCGCCTGCGAAGAGCAAAGGCTTGCCCTCTTCGCACCAGAGCTGGTTGGCGACCGCATTGGGCTTGGCGGTGAAGGGCTCGAACACGTCGTCGTTATAGACGATGCAGTTCTGGAAGATCTCGACGAACGCCGCGCCCTGGTGGGCGTGCGCTGCCTTGAGGACCGAGGGCAGGTTCTTGTGGACGTCGATCCCGCGCGCGACGAAGCGCGCGCCTGAGCCGAGCGCGAAGGCGCAGGGCTTGGCGGGATGATCGACCGAGCCGAACGGCGTGGATGGCGAGCGCGTGCCCTCGCGGCTGGTCGGCGAATATTGCCCCTTGGTCAGGCCGTAGATCTCGTTGTTGAACAGCAGCACCTGGCAGTTCAGGTTCCGCCGCAGCAGATGCATGGTGTGGTTGCCGCCGATCGACAGCGCATCGCCGTCGCCCGTGATGATCCACACGTCGAGATCGGGATTGGCGAGCTTGACCCCCGTAGCCACCGCCGGCGCGCGGCCGTGGATGGTGTGGAAGCCATAGGTCTCCATGTAATAGGGGAAGCGCGACGAGCAGCCGATGCCGCTGACGAACACGGTGTTCTCCGGCGTACCGCCGATCTCCGGCATGGTGCGCTGCACCGCCTTGAGGATCGCATAGTCGCCGCAACCGGGGCACCAGCGGACCTCCTGATCGGTCTCCCAGTCCTTGGGGGTGCTCGGGCGGATGGTCGTCAGTTCGTTCATGGATTCACAGCCTCCGGGCTGGGCAATTGCGTATTGTCGGGGCCGATTTCCTCGGGCCGGTCGCTGCTGAGATGACGCGTGATCGCCGCCTCGATCTCGGAGATGGTGAAGGGCTGCCCCGACACCTTGTTGAGCGGCACCGCGTTCACCAGGAACTGATCGCGCAGCACGGTCTTGAGCTGGCCCGTGTTCATTTCCGGTACGAGGATATGCTCGTAACTCTTGAGCAGCGCGCCGAGATTCTTCGGCAGCGGCCAGATGTGGCGGATATGGACATGGCTGACGTCGAGACCCTTGTTGCGGGCGCGGCGCACGGCCTGGTGGATCGGGCCGAAGGTCGATCCCCAGCCGACCACGACGAGCTTGCCGCCCTCCTGGCCGAGCTCGACCTTCTGGTCGGGGATGTCGATGTTGGCCACCTTGTCGCGGCGGATGTCGGTCATCGCCTGGTGGTTGGCCGGCGAATAATCGATGTTGCCCGAGCCCTGCGCCTTCTCGATGCCGCCGATGCGGTGGACCAGGCCGGGCGTACCGGGCTTGACCCAGGGGCGCTTGAGCTTGGCGTCGCGGCCATAGGGCTGGAACTTCTCGCCCTCGGCCGGGATCTCGGTGTGGAACGTGACCGGGAACGGCTTGTAGCTGCTCATGTCCGGCACCTTCCACGGCTCCGCGGCATTGGCGATATAGCCGTCGGTGAGCAGCATCACCGGGGTCATATATTGCGTGGCGATGCGCACCGCCTCGATCGCGACGTCGAAACAGTCGGCAGCCGAGCGCGCGGCGAGCACCGGCATCGGCGCGTCACCGTTCCGACCGTACACCGCCTGATAGAGGTCCGACTGCTCGGTCTTGGTGGGAAGTCCGGTCGAGGGACCACCGCGCTGGCTGTTGACGATGACGAGCGGCAGCTCGGTCATGATCGCCAGGCCCATCGCCTCGCCCTTGAGCGCGATGCCCGGACCGGAGGATGACGTCACGCCGAGCGAGCCCGCATAGGCCGCGCCCAGTGCCGACGCGATCGCGGCGATCTCGTCCTCGGCCTGGAAGGTGGTGACGCCATATTCCTTGAAGCGCGACAGCGAGTGGAGGATCGCCGAGGCGGGCGTGATCGGATAGCCGCCGAAGAACATCGGCAGATTGGCGAGCTGCGCGCCGGCGACGAGGCCGAGCGAGATCGAGTCCGCGCCGGTGACGGTGCGGTACAGGCCCGGCTCGGACGGCGCCGCCGCGACATGGCGCTGGGAAATGCCCATCGCGCCCAGCTCGGCGGTCTCGCCATAGGCGTGGCCGGCGTTGAGCGCGGCGATATTGGCCTCGGCCAGCTCGGGCGCCTTGGCGAACTTGGTCTTGAGCCACTCGACCAGCGGCGCGCGGTCGCGGTCGAACATCCAGAGCGCCAGGCCCAGCGTCCACATGTTCTTGCAGCGCAACGCCTCCTTGTTGCCGAGGCCGAACGGCTTCACGGCATCGAGGGTGAGTTGCGAGATGTTGAGCTTGAGCAGCTGCCATTTGGCGAGGCTGTCATCCTCGAGCGGATTGGCGGCGTATTTCGCTTTGTCGAGGTTGCGCTGACCGAACTCGCCCTCGTCGGCGATGATCAGGCCGCCGGGCTTCAGCGCCTCGACATTGGTCTTCAGCGCCGCCGGGTTCATCGCGATCAGCACGTCGGGCTGGTCGCCCGCGGTGTCGATCTCGGTCGAGCCGAAATTGATCTGGAAGGCCGAGACGCCGAACAACGTGCCCTGCGGCGCGCGGATCTCGGCGGGGAAATCGGGGAAGGTCGCGAGATCGTTGCCGGCGAGCGCGGTGGAGAGCGTGAACTGCCCGCCGGTGAGCTGCATACCGTCGCCGGAATCTCCTGCGAAGCGGACGACGATCGTTTCGGGTGCCGGGTTCGCCGATGCCTCTTCGGGCGTCAGCTGATGGGCGGCGGTTGCCATGGCCGGTATGTTCCTGCGGTGTTTGTCTATCGTTGCGAGCGCTCTACGCCTCACTGTCATACAACCCAAAGTAGAAAATGCCGCTACGCATGCAAAGGCTGCTTTGCGGCTGCCGATCCGGCAATGTGTCCTAGGGCGAGAATTGAGGCGATATGGCGGCGCGAAACTTCGAGCGCGTCGAGGCCGTAGCCGCCGCCCAGCGCGCTGGCGAAGGGGATGCCGCGCGCCCGCATCGTGGCGCCGATCCAGGTGTCGCGTGCCGCCAAGCCGTCATAGCTGAGCGCCAGGCGGCCCAGCCGGTCCTCGGCGAAGGGATCGACGCCGGCCTGGTAGAGCACGAGATCGGGAGCGAACTGATCGAGCAGCGGCGGGAGAGTCGCGGCCAGGGCCTCCATATAGCCGCCGTCATCGGTGCCGTCCGCCAGCGGCACGTCGAGCGTCGAGCGTGCCTTGCGGACCGGGAAATTCTTGTCGGCATGGATCGAATAGGTCGCGATGTCCGAGCGGCCGGCGGTGAGCGAGGCGGTGCCGTCGCCCTGATGGACGTCGCAATCGACGATCAGCACGCGCTCGACCGTCCGCTCCTCCACCAGCCGCACCGCGGCGATGGCGAGATCGTTGAACACGCAATAGCCCGCACCGGTATCGGCGAGCGCGTGGTGGCTGCCGCCGGCGCTGTTGGCGGCATAGCCGTGCTGGAGCGCGAGCATCGCGGCGAGCCAGGTCCCGCCGGGCACGACCTGCGAGCGGGCGGCGACCTGCGGCGTGACCGGAAAGCCGATCCGGCGCTCCTTGTGCGGCGGCACGCGGACTTCGAGCACCTCCGCGACATAGTCGGGATCGTGTACCGCCTCGAGCCAGCGGCGCGGCATCGGCTCGGGCTCGTGCCAGGCGAAGACATCCCCCTGCTCGCGCAGAAGATCGCGGACCAAGCCGTTCTTGTTCCACTGATACTGGCTGCGCGCCGGGGCGGGTGCGACGTAATGAGGGTGATGGACGACGGGTATCACCTCTCTAAGCTAGGCGCGCGGCGGCCCGGCAGCTAGAGGGGCGGCATGACCGACATCGCTTCCCTACCCTATCGCCCATGCGCCGGCGTGATGCTCATCAACCGCGACGGGCGCGTGTTCGTCGGCCAGCGGCTCGATTCGACGGTCGAGGCCTGGCAGATGCCGCAGGGCGGGATCGACCCGGGCGAGGACCCGCTCGAGGCGGCCTATCGCGAACTTTGGGAAGAGACCGGTGTGCTCCGCGAGCATGTCGAGCTTGTCGCCGCGGCGCCCGAGGAACTCACCTATGACCTGCCCGACGAGCTGATCGGCAAGATCTGGAAGGGCAAGTGGCGGGGGCAGCGGCAGCGCTGGTTCCTGTTCCGCTTCCTGGGCGAGGACAAAGACGTCAACATCGCCACCGCGGAGCCCGAATTCCGCGCCTGGCGCTGGGCCGAGCCCGAGGATCTTCCGGAGCTGATCGTGCCGTTCAAGCGCGAGCTCTATCGCGAGGTTCTGCGGGCTTTTGCCG
This sequence comes from uncultured Sphingomonas sp., assembly GCA_966211615.1. Lineage (GTDB taxonomy): Bacteria > Pseudomonadota > Alphaproteobacteria > Sphingomonadales > Sphingomonadaceae > Sphingomonas. The sequence goes on along the minus strand of CBIHNZ010000020.1, from coordinate 64,051 downwards.
GGCAACTGGCATAGCCCGGGGCTCTACGCTTGCTACAACCGGGAAACACGCTGCCCTTTTGACGCCAAAAACCTGTGGCTAAGGATCTGCCGATGCGCGCCCTGCTTCTCGCCCTGCCGCTGCTCCTCGCCAATGCCGAGGACCCGACGATCCCGCCGACGATCAAGTCGATGCTGGATGCGGCGATGGAATCGGGCAGCGAGGCCGATGTCGCGGTGATCGTGAAATACGCCAAGAACGCTGACCCGGCGAGCGCCGAGCTGGTGATGCGTATCGCGTCCGATTGGCGCAACGAACGGCAGCAGACCGCGCAGCGCAAGCTCCGCGAGGCGGATTTCCTCGATCTGGTGAAGGGGCATGCCGAGCTGGGCGGCTATGTCTCCACCGGCAACACCGAGAATATCGGCCTGAGCGCCGCGATCCAGCTTCGCCGCGAGGGCATCGAATGGCGCCACAAGCTGCGGTTCCAGGCCGATTACCAGGAGAGCCTGGGCGTCACCACGCAGGACCGCTATCTCGCCGCCTATGAGCCGAACTGGAAGTTCGACGACCGCGCCTATGTCTATGGCGCGGCGCAGTATGAGCGGGATCGCTTCTCGGGCTTCAACAGCCGCTTCTCACTGTCGGCGGGTGCCGGCTATAGCGCGATCAAGTCACCCGCGATGAAACTCGACGTCGAACTCGGACCCGCGTTTCGCCAGACCGATTTCATTGACCAGACCTCGGAAAGCAATGTCGCCGCGCGCGGATCGCTCGATTTCGGCTGGAAGGTGTCGCGCGGAATCTCGGTGACGCAGACCGCCTCCGCCTATCTCGAGCAGTCGAACAGCACCGTCGCGACCAAATCGGCGCTGCTCACCAAGCTGATCGGGCCGCTATCGGCGCAGTTCAGCTATTCGGTGCAGTTCGAAAGCATGCCGCCGATCGGGCGCAAGACCACCGACACGACCAGCCGCGCGGCGCTCGTCGTCGACTTCTGAGCTTGTGGCTATGGTCGGCTGAACGGGCCGGGGGTGTTCAATCCCTGCCCTTCCGCGCTACCAGCTATGGATGACCAAGCTTTCCGCAATCGAGCAGGCTGCCGTCGAGCGGGCGCGCGACGCACCGATGCTCGCGCAGACCGAAGCCTGGACCGCGATCAACAGCGGCACGCGCAATCTCGCCGGCCTCGGGGCCATGGCCGATGCGCTGGCGGATCGGTTCGCGGTCCTGCCGGGCGCGCTGACGCTGGCGGATCCGGATCCGGTGGAGACCGTCACCGGCGACGGCCGGGTCGAGTCGATCGGGCATGGCCGGCACCTGCATTTGAAGGTCCGGCCGGACGCACCGGTGCAGATCCTGCTGACCGGGCATATGGACACCGTGTTCGCCGCCGATCACCCCTTCCAGCAAGGCCGCTGGCAGGACGATGGCAGCCTCAACGCGCCCGGCGCCGCCGACATGAAGGGCGGGCTCTCGCTGATGCTCGCGGCGCTGGAGGCGGTGGAGGCGAGCCCGTACGCGGCGGGCTTCGGCTATGAGGTGCTGATCAATTCGGACGAGGAGACCGGTTCGCTTTCGTCGCGCGGGCTGATCGAGCGATCGGCGCGCGGCAAGCTGGCGGCATTGACCTATGAGCCGGCGCTGCCCGACGGAACACTGGCGGGCGCGCGGGGCGGCACCGGCAATTTCTCACTGATCGTGCGCGGCAGGACCGCGCATGCCGGGCGCAATCCGGACGAGGGCCGCAACGCGCTGGTCGCGGCCGCTGCGCTGGCGGTGCGCCTCGCCGACTCCAAGGCGCCGGACCTGTCGGTGAACCCCGCGCGGATCGACGGCGGCGGGCCCAACAATGTCGTCCCCGATCTCGCCATCCTGCGCGTCAATTTCCGGCCGAGGGACGGTGATTCGATCGCGCGCGCCCAGGTCGCGCTGGACGAAGCCGCGGCAGCGGTTTCCGCGGCTTATGATGTGCAGGTGGAAGTCCATGGCAGCTTCAACCGCCCGCCCAAGCCGCTCGACGCGGGCGCCGAGAAACTGTTCGCGCTGGTCAAGCAGGCCGGTGCCGATCTCGGCATCCCGGTCGCCTGGAAGGCGACGGGCGGCGTCTGCGACGGCAACAATATCGCCGCGTGCGGCGTCCCCGTGGTCGACACGATGGGCGCGCGCGGCGGCGCAATCCATTCCGCGGAGGAATTCCTGATCCCCGAAAGCCTGCCCGAGCGCGCCGCGCTCTCCGCTGTCACCATCCTCCGCATCGCCGATGGGAGCTTCCGGCCATGAGCTTCCGTATCCGCGCCGCGCGCGACGAGGATCTGCAGCATCTCTACGAGATGGCGAAGCTCACCGGCGGCGGCTTCACCAACCTGCCGCCGGAAAGGGACGCGCTGCGCAACAAGCTCATCCGCAGCCACAAGGCGTTCGAGCGGCCCGACGATGGCGGCGCGCATGACGACCTCTATGTCCTGATCCTGGAGAATGTTGAGACCGGCGAGGTACGCGGCACCTGCCAGATCTTCACCCGCGTCGGCCAGAAATGGCCCTTCTACAGCTATCGCATCGCCACCGAGACCAAGCACAGCCAGGAACTGGACCGCACCTTCCGCGCCGAGATCCTCAGCCTGGTCAACGACCTCGAGGGGTGCAGCGAAGTCGGCGGACTGTTCCTCCATCCCGGCGAGCGCGCCGGCGGGCTGGGCATGCTGCTCGCGCGCAGCCGCTACATGTTCATCGCCCGCCACCGCAACCGCTTTGCCGACCGCATCCTGGCCGAATTGCGCGGGGTGATCGACGAGGCGGGAGGATCGCCCTTCTGGGACGGGGTGGCGGGGCGATTCTTCGGGATGAATTTCCAGCAGGCCGACGAGTTCAACGCGACGCACGGCAACCAGTTCATCGCCGATCTGATGCCCAAGCACCCGGTCTATACCGCGATGCTCCAGGAGAGCGCGCGCTCGGTGATCGGCCTGCCCCACCCTTCGGGGCGTGCGGCGATGCGCATGCTCGAGAATGAGGGCTTCGCGTTCGAAAATTATGTCGACATCTTCGACGGAGGCCCGACCATGACCGCACGCACCGATCAGGTACGGACGGTGCGCGACGCGGCGACGGAGAAGGTCGTGGCGATCGAGGCCGGCGGTGAGGCCGCGCTGATCGCTACCGGCCATCTCGCCGAGTTCCAGGTGACGCAGGGGCGGGTGAAGGCGGCGGAGGGCGGCGTGGCGATCGATCCGGTCGCCGCGGAGACGCTGGGCGTCCATATCGGCGACGAGGTGATGCATGTCGCGCGCTGAGCTGGTCGAGATCAATTTCGACGGCATCATCGGCCCGAGCCACAATTATGCCGGCCTCAGCCCGGGCAACCTGGCGGCAACCAGGAACCGCGGCGAGACATCGCATCCGCGCGCGGCTGCGCTGCAGGGGATCGCCAAGATGCGCGCCAACCTGGCTTTGGGCCTTACCCAGGGCGTGCTGCTTCCGCATGCCCGGCCCGACCGGCAATGGCTGGCCGCGCTCGGGACCGGCTATGACCACGCCCCGCCGCATACCCAGGCCCAGGCACTCTCGGCGTCTTCGATGTGGGCGGCCAATGCGGCCACTGTCTCACCCGCGCCCGACACGATGGACAGCCGCTGCCACCTCACCGTCGCCAATCTCGCGACGATGCCGCATCGCAGCCATGAATGGCCCGAGACGCTGGCGCAGCTCCGCCTCGCCTTCGCCGATCCCGCCTTCGCGGTGCACGCGCCGGTGCCGCCGCCATTCGGCGACGAGGGGGCGGCCAATCACATGCGGCTCGCCGCTGCGCATGACGCGCCGGGGATCGAGGTCTTCGTCTATGGCATCGCCGGCGGCCCCTTCCCGGCCCGGCAGCATCCCGATGCCAGCGCCGCCGTGGCGCGGCGCCATGGGCTCGCCCCGGAGCGCACGCTGTTCGTCCAGCAATCCGAACAGGCGATCGCCGCCGGCGCCTTCCACAACGATGTGGTGGCGGTCGCGAACGGCAAGGTGCTGTTCGCGCACGAACAGGCGTTCGAGGACAAGCCGCGCTTCTACGATGCGCTGCGCCGTGCGATGCCCGAGGTCGAGATCGTCGAGGTCCCTGCGGCACGTGTAAGCCTGGCCGACGCCATCGCTTCCTATCTGTTCAACGCCCAGCTGGTGACGCTTCCCTCGGGCGAAATGGCGCTGATCCTGCCGAGCGAGGCGCGCGCCACCCCCAGCGTGTGGAGCTGGCTGCAGGAACATGTCGCGGGCAACGGCCCGATCCGGCGGCTCGAAGTGGTCGATGTCCGCGAATCCATGGCCAATGGCGGTGGCCCGGCCTGCCTCAGGCTGCGCGTGGTCGCCGATCCGGCGACGATCGATCCGCGTTTCCTCGTCAACGAAGCAAAGCTCGACCGCCTCGCCCAGGTGATCGAGGCACATTGGCCCGAGGAGATCCCCGCCGGCGCGATTGGCGATCCCCCGCTCGTCGCCGGCATCGAAGCGGCACGTCGCGCACTTCTCGACGTGCTCGGGCTGGCCGAACTGTCGAATTAACTTACAGGTAACCATATCCGTTAAGACGGAATGACGCGTTTCCGCCACTGGTGCGGAAATTGCTTATCCACGGGCATGTTTACGCGCATCGGCCGATTGTTCGTCATCAAGTCGAAGTTCGAGGGATTCCTCGTCATCTTCGGTCTCGCCACCGGCGCCGCCGAGCGCGGGGTTCACTATCTCGGCCAATATCCAGGCTGGGGCGGCTGGCTGCTCTTCGCCGCCTGCCCGGTCGCGGTTTTCATGGCCGGCAGCAAGATCATCGAGAGTTTCGACATTCCCGAATGATTGTGCGAGGTTGCGCCGCTGGAACGGTTTAGGGGCACGCAATTGTTCAGGGGCATGTTCTCGATACTCGCGGCCCAGGCCCTTGTGGTCGCGCTGGCAATCGGGGGGCTGCTCTTCGCGGCGTCGCGCTATCCCGCGATCGGCGCCGATCCTATCGCGATCGCCGCGATCGCCGCCTGCCTGTTCCTCGCGATGCTCTTCATCGCCTATCTCCTGGCCAAGCGCTGGACGCGGCCCCAGCTCGAGCTCCACCGCCTCAGCCGCGCCGCGGCCGAGGGCGACGACGAACTGACCTTCGAGGAGATCGGGCCACCTGAGACGGTGGCGACGATGCGTAACCTCCAGTTCGCCGCCAGCCGTTTCAACCGGCTGGAGAATGCCCGGCGGACCTGGCTGGTCTCGATCTCCGACGAGCTGAAACAACCCGCCGAGAATTTCGGCGAGCATTTCATCGCGCTGTGCGCGGTGCACCCGCCGCTGCCGGCGCCTTTGCTCGACGCGATCGAGGAGGATGCCCGTCGGCTGATCAACCTCGCTGACGATCTGGACGCGGTGGCGCTCGCCGATCTCGGCCGGTTCGCGGTCACGCCGGCCGAGACCGATGCGCGGGCGCTTGTCCACAATGCGGTGCTCAACCATCAGCCCCGCGCGCGGGCGCTGGGCGTCGAACTCCTGTCCGACGAGCTTCCGGACGATGCGATCCTGGTCGAATGGGATGCGCCGCGGATCGAGCAGGTCACCGATGCGCTCATCGAGAATGCGCTGCGCTACACCCCGCCCGGCGGAAGGATATTGATCGGGCTGGAGGGCGCGCGCGACGCCTGGCGGCTGATCGTCGACGACAGCGCGCCGGGAATCGATATCGGCCTGGCGCAGAGCCTGTTCGATCCCTTCCATCGCGGCGCCGACCCCGCAAGCGACACCGGCTCCGCCTCCGCGCTCGGCCTGGCGACCGCGCGGGCGATCATCGAGGCGCATCACGGCCGGGTCGAGGCCAGCGGCTCGCCGCTCGGCGGATTGCGCGTGACCGTGGTGCTGCCGGCCAAACCGCCGATGGCCTGACCCGCCCGCAGTTTTTGCTACCGGTGTCATCGGCGCTTTGCTAAGTCCGGTCGCAATCAAAAAGAGACTCGGAGGCGAGGAATGCGGTCGGCACTTCAAAGGGCCCTGGCTTGGCTGTTCGCGGCGCTCGCGCTGCTGGCGATCGCCCAGCCGGCGGCGGCGCAGGACACCCGGAAGATCGAGGACACGATGAAGCGCGCGACGCGCTTCATGGTCGAGAAAGTCGCCAATAACGGCGGCTATGTCTGGTCCTATCTTCCCGACATGTCGCGCCGCTGGGGCGAGATGGAAGCCTATCCGACGATGATCTGGGTCCAGCCGCCGGGGACGGCGACGATGGGCCATCTGTTCCTCGACGCCTATCATGCGACCGGCGACGACTATTATCTCCAGGCCGCCGAAAAGGCCGCCGACGCGCTGGTCGCGATCCAGCAGGACAATGGCGGCTGGCATTATTTCGGCGATTTCGGCGGCGAGGCTTCGACCAGGCGCTGGTACGAGACGATCGGCAGGAATGCCTGGCGGCTCGAGGAATTCCAGCATTACTGGGGCAACGCCACCTTCGACGATGCCGGCACCTCGGAGAGCATGCAGTTCCTGCTGCGCCTCTATGTCGAGAAGCACGACCCCCGCTATCTGCCGGCGCTGAAAAAGGCGCTCCATTTCGTGCTGGAGAGCCAGTATCCGATCGGCGGCTGGCCGCAGCGCTATCCGCTGAAGAGCGAGTTCAGCCACCACGGCAAGCCCGACTATACCAGCTTCATCACCTTCAACGACGATGTCGCGGGCGAGAACATCCAGTTCCTGCTCTATTGTTACCAGGCGCTGGGCGGCGACCAGAAGGTCTATGACGCGATCATCCGCGCGATGAACGTGTTCATCGTCACCCAGCAGGCGGCGCCCCAGGCCGGGTGGGGGCTGCAGTACACGCTCGACCTGAAGCCGATCGGCGCGCGGACTTATGAGCCGACCGCACTGGTGACCCACACCACGGCGACCAACATCCGCCAGCTGATGCGCTTCTATCGCCTGACCGGCGACAAGAAGTTCCTGGCGCGCATCCCCGAGGCGCTCGACTGGCTCGAATCGGTCAGGCTGCCGGCGGACAAGGTCAAGAACGGCAAGGCCTATCCCACCTTCATCGAGATCGGCACCAACCGCCCGCTCTACGTCCATCGCCGCGGCTCGAACGTCGTCAACGGCGAATATTATGTCGACTACAGTCCCGAGAAGACGATCCAGCATTACGGCTCGACCCGCGCGATCAACGTGCCGGCGCTGCGCAAGGAATATGAGGAGCTGAAGGCATCGGATCCCGCGGTCATCGCCAAGGATTCGCCGCTGACCCCGGGCCCGGCGCATGCCCTGCCCCGCTATTTCCTGGTCGAGGATTTCGCGACGTCGGATCTGAATACCGAGAAGGGCAAGCGCGACACCTCGACCTTGGTGAAGACGCTCAACGCCCAGGGCTGGTGGCCGACCGAGCTCAAGGCGACGAGCAACCCCTATATCGGCGACGGCTCCGCCACCGCGCCGGCGGGCGATTTCAGCATGACCCATGTCGGCGATGCGAGCGACACCTCGCCCTACAACACCGATCACCCGGTGATCGGCATCTCGACCGGCACCTATATCGAGAACATGAAGGTGCTGATCGGAGCCTTGGGGAAGTAATTCTCCCTCCCCCGCCGTCATCCCCGCCTTCGTGGGGATGACGGTTGAGGACCTAGAGGCTGGCCCAGTCGATCGGACCATCCTTGTCGAGCGTGCGCGACTGGTCGGCCATCGGGTATTTGAGGCCGGTCGCGCAGTTGAACAGCACCGCGCGCTCGTCGGGCGAGACGATTCCGCGATCGACCGCTTCACGCCATGCCGCCAGGGTCGCGCCGCCTTCGGGGCAGAGCAGCAGCCCGTCCTGTCGCGCGGCATCGTCGACCGCCTGGACGATCGCCGCGTCGCTCACCGCCATCGCGATGCCGCCGCTTTCCCGAACGGCATCAAGGATCAGGAAGTCGCCGACCGCCTGGGGCACGCGGATGCCCGCCGCCACGGTGTGGGCATCCTCCCAGCGGGTCGCGTGGCGCTCGCCGGCCTCGAACGCGCGGACCATCGGCGCGCAGCCCTCGGCCTGCACCGCGATCATCTTCGGGCGCTTCGAGCCGATCCAGCCCAGCGCCTCCATCTCGGCAAAGGCCTTCCACATGCCGATCAGCCCGGTGCCGCCGCCGGTAGGATAGAAGATCACGTCGGGAAGCTGCCAGTCGAGCTGCTCGGCGAGCTCAAGGCCCATCGTCTTCTTGCCCTCGATTCGATAGGGCTCCTTGAGCGTCGACAGGTCGAACCAGCCGCGCTCCTTAGCCCCCTGCCCGACCAGCTTGCCGCAATCGTCGATCAGGCCGTTGACCCGATAGACCCGCGCGCCCTGCGCGGCGATCTCGCGGACGTTGATCTCGGGCGTGTCGGCGGGACAGAAGATCACCGATTCGATGCCCACCCGAGTCGCATAGGCCGCCGCCGCCGCACCGGCATTGCCGTTGGTGGGCATCGCGATCGTGGTCACGCCCAGCTCCTTGGCCATGCTGATCGCCATCACCAGCCCGCGCGCCTTGAACGAACCGGTGGGCAGCCGCCCCTCGTCCTTGACCCAGAGATTGGCGGCACCCTTCGCGCGCCCGATCTTGTCGAGCGGGATGATCGGCGTGGCGTTCTCGCCCAGACTCACGACATTTTGAGCGTGACGCACCGGCAGCAGCTCGCGATAGCGCCACAGGTCGGCAGGCCGGCCTGCCAGTGTCTCCTTCGTGAGTGCCCCGCGCACGCCTTCCAGGTCGTAGCGCACCAGCAGCGGCCGTCCCACGCGCGACAGGCCATGGAGCCGGTCGGCCTCGTAGCGCTCGCCGGTCATCGAACATTCGAGATGGGTGACGAAGGTGGACCGCTCAGCGGTGAGGTTGGCATCGTGCAGCATGCGCCCGCCTTAGCGAGGCCACCGCAATAGCCAATCCATGTCGTAGGAAAAATTGGCGCGCCCGGAACGATTCGAACGTCCGACCCTCAGATTCGTAGTCTGATGCTCTATCCAGCTGAGCTACGGGCGCGCGGTGGAGGTGGGCTCATAGAAGCGCTTTTCAGGGAGCGCAAGCCCGTTGCGCCACCTTTTCCACAAGCATAGAGCAGCCGGCATGCGCAGCCTCCTTTTCGTGCCCGTGATTATCCTTGCGGGCTGCACCCAGGCCACGAGCCGCTATCCCTCGCTGCTACCGCGCCCGGTGGAGCAATCGGGGTTCGCCGAGCCGGTGCGGCCGACCCCGGTCGCGACGCCTGATGCGGCGCTGGATGCGCGAATCGCCGAGATCACCACGAGCCTCGACGCCGCCAACACGCGCTTCACTACGGCCGCACGCGATGCCGAAGCGAAGATCGCGGTTGCGCGCGGCCTTCCCGAAGGCTCGGAGCGCTGGCTCGACGCCCAGGCGGCGCTGAGCGTGCTCGACGGCTTCCGCGGGCCGCTGGCGACCGCGATCGCCGATCTGGAGGAGCTTGCGATCGAGCGCGGCAAGGCCGGGCTGCCGCCCTATCCCGCGGTCGATTCGGCGATCACCGCCGCCGCGGCGATACAGGCGGCGCAGGAAGACCGCGCCAAGGGGCTCGAGGCAGCGCTCGCCGGCTAGGGCCGGTCCTAGTCGCGGTCCAGCGACGGGTGGAAGGCACGCATCACCGCCAGCACCGATGCATAGTCGTCAGTCCAGCCGGTGAAGCCGGGATAGTCGGCCAGCGGCTCCCAGCCGCCGCCCTGCGCCACCAGGCGATCCAGCGTCGCCTTGTCGCGGCTGAGCGCGATCCAGTCGGAAATGCTGCCTTCGTCCTGCTCTGCCAGCGCGGTCGGATGATAGACCAGCCGTACGGCATGCCAGCCGCCGCTGCGCGCCGCCGCCGAGACGACCGGCCCCAGCGCGAGGAACCGGTTCGAGATATGGACCAGCAACAGACCGTTGGGCGCGAGCACCCGGCCATAGGTCGAGAAAGCCTGCGCGGTCATCAGGTGCATCGGCACCGAATCGGACGAGAAGGCATCGAGCGCCAGCAGGTCGAAGCTCGCGGGCTGCATCTCGGCGAGCCGGAGCCGCGCGTCACCCACCGAGATCTCCGCCTGGCGCGCGCATTGCCGCAGGAAGGTGAACCGTCCGGAATCGCGCGCGATGTTGATCACCGCCGGATCGATCTCGAAGAAGCGCCACGCCTGGCCCGGCTGGGCATAGCAGGCGAGCGTCCCTGTCCCCAGGCCGACCACGCCGATGCGGGCCGCCGGGCCGTAGAATTGGGGCGCAGCCTGCATCGCGCGTCCGACCCCCGATCCGGCGGCATAATAAGTGGTCGGCAGGCGCGAGCGCGCGCCCTTGAGCTGGATGCCGTGCAGCGTGGTGCCATGCGCCAGCCGGCGCTCGGTGGGGCCGTCGGTCATCGTATAGACGCCGAAATAGCTGCGGGTGCGGTCTCCCGCGACCGTCATCTGGATCGCGTTGTAGCCGCCGAACAGGAAGAGCGCCCCGGCCAGGGCGATCATGTACGGGATGCGCTTGCCCGTTGCGATCAGCCCGACGGCGGTAACGAAGAGGAACAGGATATTGACGCTCGACTCGCCGAACAGATTGCCGGGATTGGTAATGCCGATCAGCACGAGCAAGGCGACGACGAGCGCGGTCACGAGCACCTTGATCCGCGCCACCTGGCCTGTGCCGCGCCAGAGGCGGGCGAGCGACGGGAACAGGAAGGTCTGGGGCACCAGCGCGCCCGCCGCCAGGATCAGCAGCGGATATTCATAGGTCCAGTCGAACAGGATCGGCGCCAGCAGCGCGGAGAAGACGCCGCCGAGCACGCCGCCGACCGACATCGCCAGATAGAATCCGGTAAGGCGATCGGGCGCCGGCCGGAGCTGGTACATGCGGGCGTGAAGCGCCACCGCGACCATGAACAGCAGCAGCAGCCCGATCAGCGCGTTCATATAGGCGAGCATCTGATGCCCGGCGATCAGCGTCGCCCCGAACAGCAGGATCGTCACCGGCGCGAACTTGGCGAGCAGATCGGGGATCGTCGGGCTGTCGCGGAACGCGACCGAGAAGCTCAGCAGATAGAGGCCCAGCGGCAGCACCCACAGCATCGGCACCGCGACGATATCGGTGGTGAGGAAGGTCGTCGTCGCCAGCATGAGCCCCGAGGGGACGAAGGCGAGGATCACCCAGAGCCCTACCCTGCGCCAGCCCGGCGCCGGGCTCTCGTGGCGAACATGCGGCGTACCCGCGGTCGCGCGCGGCAGCAGCGTCGCGCAACCGGCGACGAGCAGCGCCACCAGCACATAGCCGCCGCTCCAGAGCAGGCTCTGGCCCTTCAGCGCCAGCCCGGGCTCGACGAACAGCGGATAGGCGATGAGGCCGCCGAAACTGCCGATGTTGGAGGCGGCGTAGAGGGCATAGGGGTCGCGCCCGCCGGTCGCCACGCTGTACCAGCGCTGGAGCAGAGGCGCCTGGGCCGAGATCGCGAAGAACAAGGGGCCGATCGAGGCGCCGAACAGCCAGGGTACCCAGATCGCGGGCTCGGCATTGGCGGGCAGCTCCATCTGCACAAGGCCGATCGGCAGCCAGATGGCCGCGACGACCAGCACGGCCAGATGGATCGCCGCCTGCATCCGGGGCGGGACGCGTCCGAGCCAGTGCGCATAGGCATAACCGCCCAGCAGCAGCGCCTGGTAGACGAGCATCGCCGAGTTCCACACCGCGGGCGCGCCGCCGAGCTTGGGCAGCGCCATCCGCGCGACCATCGGCTGGACAAGGAACAGCAGGAACGAGCCCGACAGGATCGCAACAACGAACAGCCAGTGGCGCCCGCCCGACGGCGGTGCTTCGCTGGTCACTTCGTCCGCCATGCGCTCATTCTCCCCCAGGCGGCCTTAACCGCGCTTGCTTGCCGCAGCCTTAACCTCGCGGACGCGCGATACGATAGGTGATGTGCGGCCGCAGCCGTTCGACTGCCTTGGGATGGTCGAAATCGTCGTCGGGCGCGCGGGCCATGCCCAGCCGCTCCATCAGCCCCCAGCTTCGCACATTGTTCGTGGTGGTGATCGCCGCGATCGCGGGCGCATCGGTGTTCGCCCAGCCCCAGTCGAGGCTCGCCTGCGCGGCCTCGCGGGCATAGCCCTTGCCCCAATAGGCATGGGCCAGGCGCCAGCCGATCTCGATCTCGCCCTCGATCGGGGTGTCCTCGGCGCCGGGCTTCAACCCGCAAAAGCCGATGAACGCACCGTCCTCGCGCCGTTCGACCGCCCAGAAGCAATAGCCGTGCTTGTCGAGAAAGCCGTTCTGGCGATCGATCGCCGCATCGGTCTCCGCGCGGGTCTGTTCGGGACCGAGAAACGCCATGACGCGCGGATCGGTGCACATGGCATGAAAGGCCGGCCGGTCGCTGTCGCTCCAGCGGCGGAGGATCAGGCGTTCGGTCTCAATCATTGCGGGCGCTCCAGCAGATACACGACCATGGCCCCCGTCCTGTCATCGACCGCATAGCGGGGATGATGGAAATCGAGATCGGCGCGGCGTTCCATGCCCAGACGGCGCATCAGGCCCCAGGACGCCTGGTTGGGCGCCGTGGTCCAGGCGCCGATGCTATCCGTGGCGAGATGGGCCCAGCCCCATGCGATGCTCGCCTCGGCAGCCTCGCGGGCGAAACCCTGGCCCCAATAGAGCTCGCCGACGCGCCAGCCGATTTCGGGCATGCCCTCGACCGGCGCGCCCGGATAATCGTCGGCCTTTCGGATGCCACAGCTGCCGATCAGCGCGCCGCCGTCGCGCAGTTCGGCGGCCCAGTAGCAATGACCATGGCGCGCCTGATCGCACATGCGCCGTTCGAGCATCGCGTCGATCTCTGCTTCCGATCGTACCCCGCCTAGATGCGCCGTCATCGCCGGCGTATTGACCAGGGCGCCCAGAACAGGCCGATCGGCGGCGGTCCAGGGCCGCAGGACCAGGCGCTCGGTCTCGATCATGTGGGCCTGTCGATCGTATAGACGATCATCGCGCCGAACGGATCGTCCTCCGGATAGTCGGGGTGACGGAAATCCAGGTCTGCGCGGCGGCGCATGCCCAGTCGCTCCATCAGCCCCCAGGACCGCGTGTTGCCCGCTACGGTCCAGGCGGCGATACGCGGGCGATCGGTATTGGCCCAGCCCCAGGCCAGGCTCGCCTCGGCTGCTTCGCGGGCTATGCCCAGCCCCCAATATTGCTCGCCGATGCGCCAGCCGATCTCAAGCTCCTCGGGCACCGGCGTGTCCGGATGACCACCGATCCGCACCCCGCATACGCCGGCGAGTTCGCCGGTGTCGCGCATCTCGACCACCCACATGCAATGGCCGTGGCGTTGCTGCTGGGCGATCTGCTTGTCGACGATCGCGTCATGCTTCGCCCGAGGCACCGGGCCACCGAAATGCTCCATCATGCGCGGCGTATTGGCGAGCGCGTGGAACAGCGGCTTGTCCGCCTCGCGCCACGGCCGCAGGATCAGGCGATCGGTCCGGATCACGCGCCCATCAAGCGCGCAGCGTGCGGCGCGTGATAGGTGAGCACGCCCGAGCAGCCGGCGCGCTTGAACGCCATCAGCGTCTCCATGACAAGCGCATCGCGGTCTCCCGCCCCGGCAGCGGCGGCGGCCTCGATCATCGCATATTCGCCGGAGACCTGGTAGGCAAATACGGGCACTTCGAAGGCGTTCTTCACGCGGAGTATGATGTCGAGATAGGGCAAGCCGGGCTTGACCATCACGCTGTCCGCGCCTTCCGCCAGATCGAGCGCGACCTCGCGCAGCGCCTCCTCGGCATTGGCGGGGTCCATCTGGTAGGTCTTCTTGTCGCCCTTCAGCAGCCCGCGCGAACCGACCGCGTCGCGGAACGGGCCGTAGAAGCCCGACGCATATTTCGCAGCATAGGCCATGATCTGGACGTTGACATGCCCGTCGCCCTCGAGCGCGGCGCGGATCAGGCCGACGCGGCCATCCATCATGTCGCTCGGGGCGACGATGTCGGCGCCCGCCTGCGCCTGGACCAGCGCCTGCTGGGTGAGGACCTCGGCGGTGACGTCGTTCAGCACATAGCCGGCATCGTCGACAAGCCCGTCATGGCCATGGCTGGTATACGGATCGAGCGCGACATCGGTCAGCACGCCGATATCGGGGACGGCATCCTTGATCGCGCGGATCGCGCGACACATCAGATTGTCCGGATTGAACGCCTCGCGCCCGTCATCGGTGCGCAACTCGCGCGGCGTGTTGGGAAACAGCGCCAGGCAGGGGATGCCGAGGCCGCGGGCCTCCCGCGCACGCTCGACGATCTGGCCCAGCGACCAGCGCGAGACGCCGGGCAGCGACGCGATCGGCTCCTCGCTCTCGCCTTCGGTGACGAACAGCGGCCAGATCAGGTCCGCCGGGGTGAGCACATTCTCGGCGAACATCCGCCGGCTCCAGGCGGCGGCACGGGTGCGGCGGAGGCGAAGCGCGGGATAGTGACTCATGGCCAGCGCTACTGCGCCATCAGCCGCTGGGCTGCAAGCGTCCCGCGGGCTCCGCACCGGCATGGGCATGCTCCTCGGCATCCTCCGGCTCGGGCGGGACCTCGAGCACCTCGCTCCGCCAGCCGCCATAGCGATAATAGAGCGCGGCGAATACCAGCGAGAAGAGCGAGCCGATCGGGAAGGCGAACCACAGCGCGTCGCTGCCGATCCAGCGCTGCGCGAACAGCGCGAAGCCAAAGCGGATCGGGAAGAGCGTGATCGCCAGGATCACCAGCGGCGGCACGGTCGAGCCATTGGCGCGGACGGTAGAGAACAGCACCATCGTCGCGCCGAACATCACGAAGGTCCAGCTCGCGATCAGCTGGATGTGGCGCGCGATCGGGATCGCCGGGCTGTCGCCGCCGACGAACAACGCCATCACCGGGCGATCGAACAGGATGATCGCGGTGATCACCACCAGGGTGATCACGGTGTTGTAGATCAGGCCCGAGCGGGTGATCGCGCCCACCCGGTCCCAGCGGCCCGCGCCGATATTCTGGGCTGCCATGCTGGAGACGGCGACGCCGATCGCCATCGCCGGCATCTGGATATAGGTCCAGAGCTGCTGCGAGACCGCATAGGCGGCGGCGGTATCCACGCCGAGCCGGTTGACCAGGCCGATCATGGTGAGGCCGGCGGTCGACATCACCAGCATCTGCGCGCCCATCGGCAGCCCCTTGGCGACGATCGTCTTCACCAGCGCGCGTTCGGGAAGCAGATAGCGCAGCTCGTGCCCGCGCAGGCGGATCGGCAGGTCGCGCCGATAGACATAGACGAGCAGTCCCGCTGAGGAGACGATGCCCGCGATCAGCGTCGCGGTGGCCGAGCCGGCGATGCCCATGTGCGGGAACGGCCCGATGCCCTCGATCAGAAGCGGGTTGAGGCCCGCATCGATCACGACGCTCACCAGCATGAACCAGAGCGGAGTGATCGAATCGCCGGTGCCGCGCAGGCTCATCTGGATGAGCACGCCGAGCATCGAGAAAGGCAGGCCGAGAAAGATCACGCGCAGATAGTCGCGCGCCATGTTCTGCGCCTCGCCGGGCGTGGCGAGCAGGCGGAGGATCTGCGGCGCGAACAGCCAGCCCAGGACCGCGATGAGCACCGCTCCGGCCATCACCAGGCCGATCGCCGAGCCGAACGCGCGTCGCGCTGCCTCGATATCGCCGCGACCGACCGACTGGCCGATCAGGATCGTCGCCGCCATGCCGAAGCCGAACACCGCCGAGAACATCAGGAACATGATGATGTTGGCGTTGCTGGTCGCCGCCAGCGCCTGCTCGCCGAGGAAACGGCCGACCCAGATCGAATTGATCGAGCCGTTGAGCGACTGGAGGATGTTCGATCCGAGCGTCGGCAGCGCGAACAGCAACAAGGTCCGGCCGATCGGACCCTGGGTGAGGTCACGGCGTTGGGGAGGAGTTGCCATTGCCTTGTTATCTCCCGCCCTTCGGCATTGTTCCTGCCCTTCTAGCCGTCATCCCGGCAAAAGCCGGAATCCAGGGCCAAACAGGACATTGCTTGTGACCCTGGGCCCCGGCTTTGGCCGGGGTGACCAGAATAGACCTAACCCAATCGTGCCAGCGCCGCGCTCAGCCGTTCGGCCTCGGCGGCCTTTTCGGCATGATCGGCGCGTGCCTTCTCGACCGCCTCGGGCTTGGCCCGTTCGACGAAGCTCGGATTGTTGAGGCGGCCGGCGAGACCGTCGCGCTCCTTCTCCGCCGCAGCAATTTCCTTTCTCAGGCCGGCGATTCGCGCGTCGCGATCAAAAAAGCCTTCGGTCCGAAGGAAGATAAACGAGTCCCCGGCGACGACCTCGATGTGATTGTTTCCATCGATCGGGCGCGCTGCTTCTTCAACTTCGCTGAGGCGCGCCAGCCTTTTCAGCGTGGCGACCTGATTCTGGAATCTAGACCGAGAAATATCCGATCCAGGACGAACGACCGCAGGGAGTTGCGCTCCCGGCGCGATACCCAATTCCGTCCGTTGGGCGCGGATATCGCTGATGACGGAGATCAGCCAGTCGATCTCCTGCACCGCCGCCGGATCGAGCGCGCGGGCGTCGGCCATCGGCCATTTCGCGACGATCAGCTCATAGTCGCGCGGGCCCATCTTGGACCATAGCTCTTCGGTGATGAAGGGCATGAACGGGTGGAGCATCACCAGGATCTGGTCGAGCACCCACCCCGCCACCGCGCGCGTCTCGTCGGCGCCGGGGCCGGTCGCGGGCACCCCGCCCTCGCCCTGGAGCACCGGCTTGATCAGCTCGAGATACCAGTCGCAGAAGCGGCTCCAGACGAACTGGTAGATCGTGTTCGCCGCCTCGTCGAAGCGCAGATCGGCCAGCGCGAGGTCGAGCGCCTGGACGGTCGCCACCGTCTCGGCGACGATCCAGCGGTTGACCGCCAGATCGGCCTTGGGCGGCTCGATCGTGGTGCTCGCACCGATGCCGTTCGACTGGGCGAAGCGCGCCGCGTTCCAGAGCTTGGTCGCGAAGTTGCGATAGCCCTCGATCCGCTTCTCATCCATCTTGATGTCGCGGCCCTGGCTCTCCATCGCCGCCATGAAGAAGCGCAGCGCATCGGCGCCATAGCTGTCGATCAGCCCGAGCGGATTGACCACATTGCCCTTGGACTTGGACATTTTCTGCCCGTCCGCGGCGCGGACAAGACCGTGGAGATACAGGGTCTTGAACGGCACTTCCTTCATGAAGTGCAAGCCCTGCATCATCATCCGCGCATCCCAGAAGAACAGGATGTCGAAGCCCGAGATCAGCACGTCGTTGGGATAGCGCCCGGCCGCCTTCACGTCCGCATCGGGCCAGCCCATCGTCGCGAACGGCCAGAGTGCGGAGGAGAACCAGGTGTCGAGGACGTCGCTGTCCTGGGTGAGCTTGACGCCCTCCCCGGCCTCGGCCTGCGCTTCGGCCTCGCTCTCGGCGACATAGATGCTGCCGTCCTCGGCGAACCAGGCCGGAATCCGGTGTCCCCACCACAACTGGCGCGACACGCACCAGGGCTGGATGTTCTCCATCCAGTTGAAATAGGTCTTCTCCCAGCTCTTCGGGACGATCTTGGTGGCGCCCGAGCGGACCGCCTCGATCGCCGGCTTGGCGAGCGTCGCCGCGTCGACATACCATTGGTCGGTCAGCCACGGCTCGATCACAACGCCCGAACGGTCGCCATAGGGGGTCGCGATCACGCGATCCTCGACGCGGACCAGCGCGCCGTCTTCCTCGAGCATCGCGACGATGCGCTGGCGCGCCTCGAACCGGTCCATGCCGATCAGGTCGAGCGGGATCAGCCCATCGGCGGTCTGGGTGATTGCCGCCTTGGCATCGAGCATGTTGAGCATCTCGGCGGCCTTGAAGCCCGCGCGCTTGCCCACCTCGAAATCGTTGAAGTCATGCCCGGGGGTGATCTTGACCGCGCCCGAGCCGAGCTCGGGATCGGCATGCTCGTCGGTGAGGATCGGCACCAGGCGCCCGGTGATCGGCAGCCTGATCTGCTTGCCGACCAGGGCCGCGTAGCGCTCGTCGGTCGGGTGCACCGCGACCGCCATGTCGGCGAGCATCGTCTCGGGGCGCGTGGTCGCGACCTCGATGAAGCCCGAACCGTCGGCGAGCGGATAGCGCAGGTGCCAGAACTTGCCGTTGACCTCGGTGGTCTCGACCTCGAGGTCGCTGATCGCGGTGCCGAGGCCCGGATCCCAGTTCACCAGGCGCTTGTCGCGATAGAGCAGTTTCTGGCGGTAGAGCTCGACGAACACCTTGAGGACGGCCTTGGAAAAGCCCTCGTCCATGGTGAAGCGCTCGTTTGCCCAGTCCATCGAGCAGCCGAGGCGGCGGAGCTGCTGCGTGATCTCGCCGCCGCTCTCCTCCTTCCACTCCCAGACCTTCGCGATGAACTCGTCGCGGGTGAAGTCGGTGCGCTTCTGCTGCTTCGCGTTGAGCTGGCGCTCGACGACCATCTGGGTGGCGATGCCGGCATGATCGGTGCCGACCACCCAGCGCGCATCCTTGCCCTTCAGCCGGGCGTGGCGGACCAGGATGTCCTGCAGCGTATTGTCGAGCGCATGGCCGATATGCAGGCTGCCGGTCACGTTGGGCGGCGGATTGACCAGCGTCCAGGGATCGGCGCCGGGCCGCTCGGGTGCGAACAGGCCACTGTCTTCCCAATACTGGTACCAGCGGGATTCGAGTTCGGCGGGGTCGAAGGTCTTTGGCAGCTCGCTCATGCTGCCGCCTTAGCCCCGCCGGCGGAAAATCCAAGCCGGGCGTTAGAGCGTGAGGTCGATATCGACGATAGCGCCCGCGGCGAGAGTCAGCGGCTCATTATACTGCACCTCGATCGCGCCACCGGCGGCATCCATGCCGGTAAGGCGGACGAGATAGGTGGTACCGGGCGTCAACGACCACCCCCCGCTGTTGGGGAAACGTCCGAAATCCCGGAAGAAATACCGGGCGGCGCCGGTGAAATGCGAGTTGCCGAGGATCGTGCCGCTGGTCTGCCAATCCGCCGCCACGCCGAGCGCAGGCGCCGCGGCGAGCTCGACCTGGACGGGGCCCTTGGCCTGCCGCCGCTTGAGCGAGATGGCGAGCCAGGCCTTGTTTGCCGGCGGCTGCGGCGCGGCGCCGTTACCGGTCGGCAGGCGAATTCCAAGCTTGAGCAGCATCGTGTGCACACCGGCACTGCCGCCGGCGATGACCATTGCCTCGATCACCCGGCCGAGGATCAGGCTGTCGGGGGTGAGCGTGCCGCCATAGGAATATACGAGCTTGGCGAAGATATCGGTGTGAAAGACCAGGGTGACGAGCAGCGCCGCGGCCAGGGAGATCGGCGACTTGACGCCACGCCCGTCGAACACCGCGATAAACGGCCGCCAGAGGAACAGCAGCGCAAGAGCCGATTCAAGCACCACCGCGAGCACGAAGAGCTTGACCAGCCCATAGACCGAGTCGCCGAATACCGTTGACGAATCGGCCTTCGGGACCTGCTTCTCCGACGCTTTATCGCCGGGCTGTACGGCAGCGGACGTTATGGGCTGTGGTGTTGTGTCCACGTCCTGCGACGCGATCGAATTGGCGGAACCGGCATCTGCCGTATTCGTAACGACCGAATTGCCCTGCGCCAGGGCCGGCGCGGAAGAAGCGAGGCCGGCGGAAAGCAGGAATAGAATGGCGAGCAGGCTGCGCATTGGATGTCCCCCCTAAAGACAAGGAGGGAACTTACCCCAGCAGCGCCTGCTCGCTAAACGGCTTTTATCCCATTTTCGATCAAATGGTTTCAGCGCGCCACTATTGCGGCGTCTTGCCGGTATATTTCCCCAGCCAGCCGAGCACCTGGCCATACCATTGCATGCTGTTCTTCGGCTTGAGCACCCAATGGTTCTCGTCCGGGAAGACCAGCAGCTTGGAGGGGATTTCGCGGCGCTGGAGCGCGGTGAAGGCAGCAATCCCCTGGGTATATGGGATGCGGAAATCCTTCTCGCTGGTGATGACGAGCTGCGGGGTCTTCCATGCCGTCACATGGTTGACCGGGTTCCATTTCTCGAACGCGGCGGGATCCTCATAATAGGCCTTGCCGCCATGCTCCCACTCGTCGAACCAGAGCTCCTCGGTCTCATACGCCATGGCGCGCGCGTCGAAGACGCCGTCATGCTGGACGATGCACTTGAAGCGATCGGGCCACTGCCCCTCGATCCAGTTCATCATGTAGCCGCCATAGGATGCGCCGAGCGCGCAGGCATTGTCGGCGTCGAGCCAGGCGAACTTGTCGGTTGCGGCCTTGAGGCCCTTTTGCAGGTCCTCGAGCGGCCAGCCGCCCCAATTGTTGCGGATCGCGTCGGTGAAGGCCTGGCCGTAGCCAGTGCTGCCATGGAAATCGACCGCCACCACCGCATAGCCCGCGCCGGCGAATACCGCCGGGTTCCAGCGATAGGACCAGCTGTTGTTGCTCGACCCCTGCGGGCCGCCATGGACGATGAAGGCGATCGGCGCCTTGCCGTCCTTCAGGCTGGCGGGCTTCACCGCATAGCCCCAGACGGTGTCGTTGTTGGCGCCGGTGAAGCTGAAGCGCGTGACCTCGGGCATGGCGACGCCGGCGAGCTTCTCGGCGTTCACTTGCGTCAGCCGCATCGGCATCGCCTTGCCGACCAGCTTGTAGAAATCGTCGGGCGCGGTGAGGCTGTTCATCGAATAGATCACGCCGCGGTTGCCGAGCGGCACGACCGCGCTGACCGCGCCCTCTCCGGTGAGGCGCACCGGCGTTCCGCCCTTAAGGTCGACGCTCCACAGCGGCACCTGCTGCGTGTCCTCGGCGGTGACGTAGATCTGGCGGCTGTCGGGCGACCAGGTGATCGAGCCGACCGAACGGTCCCAGGCTTCGGTGAGCGCACGCACTTCGCCGGTGGCGAGGTTGCGGAGCATCAGCACCTGGCGATCGGCTTCATAGGTCGGCCGCTTCATCGAGAAATAGGCGAGCCATTTCCCGTCCGGCGACGCAGTGGGGAGATTGTCCATGCCGTCGCTGTCGGGCGTCAGGTTGACCGGCGCCGCCGATCCGTCCGCGGGCGCGGAAAAGATATCGAGATTGGTCGAGAGCGGCTCGGTTCGCCCCGCCTCGCGCAGCGCGAAGAAGATCGTCTTGCCGTCCGCGCTCCAGGAAAGCTCCTCGCCGCCACCGAACGGCTTGGAGGGCGTATCGCCGTCAAGGCCCCGCGCGACCGGCACCGCGACTGCATCCGGCTGGCCCAGCGGCACGACGAAGAGCTGCGAGCGATCGCCGTTCGCCCAGCTGTCCCAGTGGCGGATGAACATCTTGTCGAAGACGCGGCCCGATCCGGCGTTCGGATCCTTCTTGACCATCGCCGGCTCGATCGTCGGGGCGCCAGGCTTGCGATCGGCCCAGATCAGCGCGCTGGCGCCGTCGGGCGAGAGCTTGAAGCCGCTGAACCCGCCCTTGGGGGTGAGCACGACGCGCGGCGCACCGCCGGCGATGCTCACCGACTGGATGCTGTCGTCGCCGCCCTTGTCGGACTGGAAATAGACCGTCTGGCTGTCGGGGCCGAAGGTGGGGCTGGTTTCGTTGACATCAGCCTCGGCGACAAACTTTTCGGGCTTGGCGCCCGGCGTGCGCAGATCGAGCTTCCACAGGTCGTAGCGGCCCTTGTTGGCGGCGAGATCGGTCTCGCGCTGCTGCCAGACCAGCCAATGGCCGTCCGGCGACACGGCCGGCGCGCCAACCCGGGAGAGCTGGGCGACGTCTGCGATGGTGAGGTCACGCGCCAGCGCAGGCGCAGCGGAAAAGGCGAGCGCAACGCCCGCTAGCAGGATGTGCTTCATGCGCCGAAATAGAGCAGAAGGTTGCAGGCGTTACAATCGCCGCAACATCGCTTTTGGGCCGTTATTGCCCGCCGGTGATCCGGGAGATCTCGCGGCTGACCATCGTCTCGACGATCTGCGGCAGATTGGCGTCGAGCCAGTCGCGCAGCATCGGCTTGACGAGCTCGCGCACCAGGCCTTCGAGCGTGTCCGATCCCGGCACTTCGGGCTTCACGACCATCCGCGACAGCGCTTCGAGCTGGCCGCGGCTCGCCTGGGCGGCGCGATCGGACAGGATCGGGTCAGCCGTCTTCGGCGCGATCTCGGGCGCAGCTGCCGCAACGGGAGCCGGATCGGGCTCGGCCGGAGCCACCGCGACGGGAGCGCGCCGCTCGTCGGGCACGGGCTCGCTCAGCTCGAGAATCTCGTCCTGGTCCGAATCGTCGGCATCGTGGATCTCTGGCTGGGGCGCGGGAACGCCGCGCGGGCCACGACGCGTACGCGTCGTGACAGCGGCATCGCCCTCCTCGGCGATGATCCGTTTGATGGACGAGAGAATCTCCTCCATCGACGGTTCGCTGCTAATATCCCCCATCACCAGCACCTATAAAGTTTGACGCGCCATCCGCTCAATCACGGATTTGTACGTGTGGTGTCAACCTGCCGATCGAGGATTGGATCCATGCCGCCCGGCCCGACCTCGGCGCCCTGCGCCGGCGTACCCTTGGTCGGGGTACCGACCGCAACAGGCTCCTTGTCGTCCGCCCAGTCGCTCCAGCGGTTGCGGACGCGCTTGTAGTTCACGGCCGGATCGTAGAGCGGCCCGTCGCCGAGGTTCAGATCCTCGGCCTCGGCCCGGCCCATCGCCGCGAGCAAGGTGAAGCCTGCGACATAGGCGTCGCGGGCGGCCGTCACATACTGGACCTGCGAGTTGAGCAGCTCCTGCTCGGCGTTCAGAATGTCGAGGATCGTGCGCGTACCCACGCTATTTTCAGCACGAACACCCTCCAGGCTCAGCCGGTTGGCCTCGACCGCGACGCGCGACGATTCGATCACGCGCAGCGACGACTGATAGCTCGCATAGGCGGAACGTGCCTGGGCGATCACGCCGCGCTCGGTGAGCGTAACGCTCTCGATCGCCGCGGCCTGGCGCGCCTGAGCCTGGCGAACCTGCGCCGCCGGTCGGCCGCCCTGGAAGATCGGCACCGAGACCTGCGCGCCCAAGGTGGTCGCGAAACCGTCGCGCTGCAGCCCGGTCAGCGCCGCGGCCTGGCTCGAGAGCGAACCGAGATAATTATAATAGGTACCCCCAACGCCCAGGCTCACCTGCGGCAGCCGGCCCGCCTTGGCGACGTTGACGTCATAGCGACTCGCGTCCCGGGCGAGCTGGGCGGCCTCGAGGAAAGGGTTGTTGGCAAGCGCGGTCTGCTCGGCGCTCTGCACGTCGTCGGGCAGGTTGGGCAGGTCGGGCGGCGGCGCGAGCACGCCCGGCGGCGTGCCGACGACGCGGATATAGGTCTCGCGGCTGCCGATCAGCTGCGCCTCGGCATTGCGAAGCTGGCTCTGCGCCAGCGCCAGGCGCGCCTCGGACTGGGCGACGTCGGTGCGGGTCAGATCGCCCACCTCGAACCGGTCGCGCGTCGCCTGAAGGTTCACTTCGAGGACATGGACGTTCTGCTGGTTGAGCCGGACGACCGATTCGTCGCGGAGCACGTTCACATAGGCGGTGACGGTCTGGGTGAAGACGTCCGATTCGGTGCCACGCAGATTGGCGCGGCCCGCGCTCACGCGCGTGTCTGCCGCGCGCACCGAATTGCGCACCGCGCCGCCGCTATAGATCGGCTGCGACAGGTTGATCCCCAGGTCCATCCGGCGGCTGGGCGCCACCGTGCTAGAATCGGTGTCGTACACGCTGTCGTTCACCGAGCCGGTCGAGCTGACGCCGGGCAGCCCCTGCGAGCGCGCGATCGGCACATTCTCGTCATTGGCGCGCTGGTTGGCGCGCTCGCCGGCCAGATCGGGGTTGGTCGCATAGGCCTGGGCCAGCGCGTCGCGCAGCGTCGTGGTCGGCACCGGAGCCGGGGCCGGCGCCGCGGTCTGCACCGTGACGGTCCGGGTCGTGCCCTGGCGTGTGGTGGTGGTCTGCGCCGCGGCAGGCGTCGAAATCGCGATCAGGCTCACGCCCAGGAGCAGAGGGGAAAGTCGCATGAGCCTCATCTTCTTCAAAATTGGAAGGTCTTTGGTCGGCTGAAGCCGGGAAGCTGTGCACACTCGATATCGATGAAATCCATCAGGCCGAAGCCGCCCTCGGTGCGCCGGCCCGACGCGAGCCGGGTCACGCCGCGGTCGACAATGCCGGTCAGCACGCGGCCACCGGACTTTACCTGGCTGACCAGCGCTTCCGGGACATGCTCGACCGCGCCATCGACCAGCAGCACGTCATAGGGCGCCCCCTTGGCCCAGCCCTGCGCAAGCGGACCCTGGGCCAGCTCGACATTGGCAATGCCGGCGAGCCCGCCGCGCGCGATCGCGACCAGCGAATCCTCTTCCTCCAGCGCCACCACCGACTTGGCGAGCAAGGCCAGCACCGCGGCGGAATAGCCGCCGGCCGCGCCGACCACCAGGACATGATCGCCCGACTGGATCGCCGCCTCGGTGATCAGCCGGCCCGTCGCGAGCGGCGAATTGTGTCGGCGGCCGCCGACCAGCGGCAGCAGCGTGTCGCGATAGGCGATGCCGCGATGCTCTGGCGGCAGAAAGGCTTCGCGCGGCACCTTCGCCATCGCTTCGACCACGCGAGCATCGCTCACGGCATTGGTCCGCAACTGGCTAACCACCATCGCATGGCGCATCGCTTCGAAACGTTGAGTCTCGACGGGCGCAGGATCGACCGAAAGGGTCATCATCACTCCGAGCTTGTTACACAACCGTGTTAGCTGTGCAATACACTTGTTGGTATCGTCGCGCTTCTATCGCGCTGCAACGTCTCCGCCAAGTTAACCGAGTGCGATTTTGAAACTATGTTGACATGACCACACACCCCTGCGCATTTCGCGCGCCTCGCATCGGTGGCCCGATGGCGGAGTGGTGACGCAGAGGACTGCAAATCCTTGCACCCGGGTTCGATTCCCGGTCGGGCCTCCATTTTCCATGTGCAGACAAGCAAAAAGGGCGCCCGCGAAAGCGGACGCCCTTGCTGTTTTTGCCCTGGGCCGGATCAGCGGCGGCAGTTGCCGCCGTCGATCTCGCGACCGGCAAGCGCACCCACGCCCGCGCCGACGATCGTGCCGGTGGTGCTGCGACCGCGATACGAGCTGCCGCGACCGATCTCGCCGCCGAGCAGGCCGCCGGCGATCGCGCCGAGAATGGTGCCCGTGGTGCCGCTGCTGCAGCGCTCGCCGCGATACTGGCGATAGTTGCGACGATCGTTGCGATAGTGGCGACGGTCATAACGGTCGCCGCGATACTCGCGATAGCCGCGATCCTGGCCGTATCCATAGCCACGATCCTGATAGCCGTAGCCGTAGCCATAATCCTGGGCCGAAGCCGGGGCAGCGGCTACGCCGCCGACAAGAACACTGGCGGCCATCGCCGCGGTGATAAGAAACTTTTTCATATCTACTCCTCGCGGTGGCGCTGATGCCGCCGTCGAATCACTGAATAGGACTTGCGCTATGTTGCGACGCTGAACGCGACTGTTAGCCGCCGTTCATCCCGCGGCCGACTGTGTCTTCCGCGCAACTCACCGACAAAATGCAACGCTTCATCGTCGTTTTTGGCGGAACATAGCGCGATTCGTGGTAGTTTCGGCCCCGGTTACAGGGAGACGACCAATGTATGATTTCGGAACCCGCCAGGCGCACACCGGGTATCGTATCGCCTACCGCCAGCAAGAAACGAATCACTGCCCGGGGTGCGGCAACTCGCACTGGATGATCGGACGGCTCACCGCGGAATGCGCCTTTTGCGGCACCGCGCTGCCGCTGATCGGGGGTGGCAGTTCGGGCGCCGGTCTGTTCCGCCGCCGGGGAGGCTCCACCCTCTCGCCTTTGGCGGCCTGAAGCGCCGGAACGCGCCGGGCAATCGGGCGTTGGCTGGCTGACTCGTCAGGAGCAGCCGCAATGACCGATATTTCCGTGACGTCGCCCGTGGAGCGCATCGCACGCGTCCTCGCCGCCGAGGCGCTGAGCATCAATGGCGAGGGCGACGATGCGAGCGCCGCATCGGAAATCGACGCCACCTGGTTCAGCCAGATCGACCGCGCGATCGCCGTTCTCAAGACGTTGCGCGAACCCACCCCCGAAATGGTCGAGGCCGGGCGCGAGGCGTCGGACAACCCGGCAGAGACCTGGAACGCGATGGTCCGCGCCGCGCTCGAACAGGAAGCCAGCATTTCCTGACACGGTTGCCCAAACCGGCGCGCACGCTATGGCACGGCTATGACCGGCCTGACGCTATACAATTCGCTGACCCGCAGCCTCGAGCCCTTCGTTCCGCTCGATCCCGACAAGGGCGTCCGCGTCTATTCCTGCGGACCGACGGTCTATAACTACGCCCATCTCGGAAACCTGCGCGCCTATGTCTTCACCGACACGCTGAGCCGGGTGCTGACCTGGAAGGGCTATTCCCTCACCCATGTCATCAACATCACCGATGTCGGCCATCTGACCAGCGACGCCGATGCCGGCGACGACAAGATGGAAGCGGCCGCGCGCGCGCAGGCGAAGAGCATCTGGGACATCGCCGCGCACTATACCGCGGCATTCAAGCAGAACATCGCCGACCTCAACATCCGCCAGCCCAGCCGCTGGTCGGTCGCGACCGATCACATCCCGGAGATGATCGACTTCGCCAGGAAGATCGCGCCCGAGCATTGCTACGAGCTCGACACCGGACTCTATTTCGACAGCACCACCGTGCCCGATTACGGCAGGCTCGCCGGATCGCAGGACGATACCCGCGAGGGCCGGATCGAGGCGGTCGAGGGCAAGCGCCACCCGCAGGACTTCGCGATCTGGCGCAAATCGCCGCCGGGCGAGCAGCGCCAGATGGAATGGGACAGTCCCTGGGGCATGGGGGCGCCGGGCTGGCATCTCGAATGCTCGGTGATGAGCCTCAAATATCTCGGCGCGCCGTTCGACATCCACACCGGCGGCATCGACCATCGCGAGATCCACCATCCCAACGAGATCGCGCAGAACCAGGCCTATTGCGGCTGCGCGGACACGGGTGCGCATTTCTGGCTGCACAACAATTTCCTGGTCGATCGCCAGGGCAAGATGTCGAAGTCCAAGGGCGGCTTCACGACGCTCCAGTCGCTGATCGACGCGGGCGTGCATCCCCTCGCCTATCGCCTGCTGTGCCTCCAGGCGCAGTATCGCAGCGAACTGGAATTCTCGGCCGAGAACCTCGCCGCGGCGCTGACGCGGCTCAAGCGGCTGGTGATGACGGTAACGGCGCTCAAGGCGCGCGCCGAAGGCGACGGCGTTGCACCGGAACCCTGGATCAAGCGGCTCGACGAAGCCGTGTCGGACGATCTCAACACGCCCAAGGCACTGCCGGTGCTCGACGAGCTGCTTGCCGAGAAACGCCTTTCGCCCGCCGATCGCCTCGCCGCGCTGGCGGAATTCGACGCGGTTCTCGGCCTCAACCTGCTCAACCTAGGGCGCGAGGACCTGCGCGTCCGACCCGCCGATGCGACGCTGACGCCTGAGGAGATCGAGGATCGCCTTGTCGAGCGCAAGCAGGCGCGCGTGGTGAAGGACTTCGCCCGCTCCGACATGATCCGCGACGAGCTGGCGGCCGCAGGCATCGAAGTGATGGACGGCGATCCGCTCGGCTGGGACTGGAAGCCGCAACTCTAGCGCAGGCGCGGTTCGCCTCTCTCTCGATACCCCGGCCGCAGTACCGGGGTGTCGAGGGTTGCAATGTAGGATTTCGCATGAAATCCAGGACATTGCCCTGTGATATCCGAATATCATCGCAGGTCTCGCGCGGCCGCGGGCGCGTGCGTGCGTGCGCGTTGAACGACTAAATATGATCAACTTCGGGTAGCCGGCTACCGCTCGCGCCGCCCGACTCGGCGACGGGGAGTTTGGACGCAGGATCGCCCCTTGCGCCCCTGCCCCCGATTTCGCCAAAAGCACTTCCAGCAAGGGAGGCAAGAATGCGGGGACAGGTACTGGGCGTCGATCGCACCAGCGGCGAAGGACAGATTTCGGGCGAGGACGGCCTTCGCTACGTGTTCGCGCGCCATGACTGGAGCGGCGAGAAGGGCCCCGCCGTCGGCGTGCGAGTCGATTTCGAGACGAACGGCACCCGGGCGCTTCGCATCTTCCGCCTACCCGAGGCCGAGCCTTTGTCTGCCGGCCGAGCACCCGCAGCGGGTGATCGCAACAAATATGTCGCCGCGCTGCTCGCTTTCTTCTTCGGCGTGCTGGGCATCCACCGCTTCTATCTGGGCCGGAACGGCACCGGTGTGCTGATGCTGGTGCTGTCGGCGACGATCGTCGGACTGTTGGTCAGCGGGCCCTGGGCGTTCGTCGACATGATCCGCTATCTAATCATGTCGGATGCCGAATTCGCCCACCGTTACGCGCGCCATTATTCATGAAAGCCGTCCTCCCCGCCCTCGCCCGTCCGCTGGTCGAGCCGCACATTCCCGCCGGGCTCGACGTCCAGTGGTTCACCACCCGCGAAGAGGCGATCGCGATGGTCGCCGATGCCGATATCGGCTGGGTCGACATCAACAAGCCCGATGATTGGGCGGCCGCGGTGGCCGCCGGCACCAAGCTCAAATGGCTATCGACCATCTATGCCGGGCTGGACAAGCTCGACACAAGGGCGCTGCGCGAGCGCGGCACCCGGGTCACCAACGGCAGCGGGGTCAATGCGCACACGGTCGCCGAATATGCAGTGATGGGCTGCCTCGTCGCCGCCAAGCGCTATGACGAAGTCGTCCGCGCCGCCGATCGCCACGAATGGCCGCTCGAGGCCCCGGGCAAGCTCGAGCTGTTCGAGACCAAGGCGCTGGTCATCGGCTATGGCACGATCGGCAAGCTGATCGGCGAGCGGCTGGCAGGCTTCGGCGTCGCGGTCACTGGAGTGACGCGCTCGGGCGCCTCGGGCACGATCGGACCCGAGGATTGGCGTCCGCGCCTCGGCGAGTTCGACTGGATCGTCCTCGCCGCTCCCGCGACCGAGCAGAGCCGCGCGATGATCGGCGAGGCCGAACTGCGCGCGATCAAGCCCTCTGCCTGGATCGTCAATGTCGGTCGCGGCGAGCTGATCGACCAGGACGCGCTGATCGAGGCTGTGAACAAGCGCCGCATCGCCGGCGCGTTCCTCGACACCGTCACCCCGGAACCGCTTCCCGCGGATCACCCGCTGCGCACCACCCCCAACATCATTCTGTCGATGCACCTCTCGGGCCGCAGCCAGACCCGGATGTTCCTGCGCGCCACCGCGATGTTCGTCGAGAATCTCAAGGCCTTCCTGGAAGGCCGCCCGCTCCGCAACGAAGTCGATCTCGCCGCGGGATATTGATAGTTTGGCGACAGGCTAAGTTCTCACTTGCAGCGGGAGCGGCTCGCGATTAGTTAGGGATATGCCTAACCAATCCGCCACCGACGCCATGTTCGCGGCCCTTGCCGATCCCACCCGCCGCGCGGTGGTCGAGCGGCTCGGTGCCGGACCCGCGACCGTCACCGAACTCGCCGGCGGCTTCGCCATGGCGCTGCCGAGCTTCCTCCAGCACGTGCGGCTGCTCGAATCCTCGGGCCTCATCCAGACGAGCAAGCAGGGCCGGGTGCGCACCTGCACGCTCGAGCCCCTGGCGCTCGCCGCGGTCGAGCGCTGGATCGTCGAGCGCCGCCGCGAGGCCGAGCGCCGCTACGACCGCCTCGCCGCCTATCTGAACCAACAGGAGACCCCCGATGCCTGACACGCCCGCCGTCCATGACAAGTTCGTCATCGAGCGCCGCTTCTCCCAGCCGCCGGCCCGCGTGTTCGCCGCCTTCTCCACCGAGGAGGGCAAGGCGCGCTGGTTCTCGGGCCCCAACGACCAATGGGACGCGATCGACCGGCATTTCGACTTCACGGTGGGCGGCACCGAGCATCTGGAGGGCCGCTGGAAGAACGGCACGGTCTCCCGCTTCGACTGCAGCTATCACGACATCGTCACCGATTCCCGGATCGTCTATGCCTATCGGATGAAGATCGACGGCAAGCCGATCTCGGTGAACCTCGCCTCGATCGAGCTGTTCGCGGACGGCACGGGCACGCACCTCGTCCATACCGAGCACGGCATCTATCTCGATGGCTATGAAGACAAGGGATCGCGCCTGCACGGTACGGGCCTGCTTTACGACAGGCTTGGCGAGACGCTACCGGCCTGAAGGATTTGATCCAGGATCGCTGTCCCCCGACAACGACCCTGGATCATGGCGGCGGCAAGACCGCCCGCCTCGAGCGCCGACCGCCTCCGGCAGCGCGTCGACGCACCTCTTCTCCCTGCACCACAACGACGCGCGGCGCCTTAACGTAGAGAAAGATCGCCGGGTTCGAGGACATTCCGAAATTTACCCCGCAAGAGGAAATTTATCGGCCCAAACCTCCAAATCGGGCAGATAATCCTTGCACGGCGTTACCCCATCGGAATAAACGCGCCGCATGACGACTCTGGCTGGCACCAAGATCCGCCGCTTCCGCGAGGAGCGCTCCCTCACCCGCGCTGCATTCGGCGCCTGGTATGATACACCCGGCTCGACGGTGCAGGGCTGGGAGAAGGATGGCAAGCGCGCCAATGCCAAGGTGATGAATCAGATCGCCGCCAACGGCATCGCGGATCATGCCGACTGGAACGTCACCGTGCGCGATACGGAGCAGGATATGGGCGCGAACTGGACCCCCGACAGCTGGACGATGGCCGAGGCGCGCCAGCTCCCGACCTATCCGGACAAGGCCGCGCTCCACGCCGCCACCACGACGCTCAGCAATTTCCCGCCGCTGGTGTTCGCCGGCGAGGCACGCGAGCTGACGCACGAGCTCGCCAAGGTGTCGCGCGGCGAGGCGTTCCTGCTCCAGGGCGGCGACTGTGCGGAGAGCTTCGCCGAGTTCCACCCGAACAACATCCGCGACACGTTCCGCGTGCTGCTCCAGATGGCGGTGGTGCTCACCTTCGCCTCGAAGCTGCCGACGGTGAAGCTCGGCCGCATGGCAGGCCAGTTCGCCAAGCCGCGCTCAGCCGACACCGAGACGATCAACGGCGTCGAGCTGCCCAGCTATCGCGGCGACAATGTCAACGACATCGCCTTCACGCCCGAAGGTCGCACGCCCGATCCCCAGCGGATGGTCCAGGGCTATTCGCAGTCGGCCGCGACGCTCAACCTGCTGCGCGCCTTCGCGCAGGGCGGCTATGCGAACCTGCATCAGGTCCATCGCTGGACGCATGACTTCATGGGCCGCAGCCCCTGGGCCAAGCGCTATGCCGATGTCGCCAATCGCATTGGCGAGGCGCTCGACTTCATGGCCGCGTGCGGCATCGACGCCGACAGCGTGCCGCAATTGAAGGCCACGCAATTCTACACCAGCCACGAGGCGCTGCTCCTGCCCTATGAGCAGGCGCTCACCCGCCAGGACAGCCTTACCGGCGACTGGTACGATACCAGCGCGCACATGCTGTGGATCGGCGACCGCACGCGGTTCGAGGGATCGGCGCATGTCGAATTCCTGCGCGGCATCGGCAATCCGATCGGCATGAAGTGCGGCCCCAGCCTCGAGCCCGACGCACTGCTGCGCCTGCTCGACACGCTCAACCCGTCGCGCACCGCGGGCCGGATCACGCTGATCACCCGCTACGGCCATGACAAGATCGAGAAAGGCCTCCCCGCCCTGGTCCGCGCGGTGAAGCGTGAAGGGCATCCGGTGGTGTGGAGCTGCGATCCGATGCACGGCAACGTCATCAAGGCGGCCAATGGCTACAAGACGCGTCCGTTCGAACGCATTCTGGCCGAGGTCCGCGGCTTCTTCGCGGTCCATCGCGCCGAGGGTACCTTCGCCGGCGGCATCCATGCCGAAATGACCGGGCAGAACGTCACCGAATGCACCGGGGGCGCGGTCGACGTCACCGAGCAGTCGCTGGCGGACCGCTATCACACACATTGCGACCCGCGCCTCAACGCGGGTCAGAGCCTCGAGCTGGCATTCCTGCTGGCCGAGATGCTCAACGCGGAAATGGCCGAAAGGCGACGCGCGGCAGCTTGATCCGGCCGGTGGCCATATGGGTCACGGCCTCGCGAGGATGTGGACAGCCGGCGTCCTCGCGAACCTACCCATATGCTGCCAACCCTCTGGAGACCCTTATGTCGAGAACCCCTGTGCGCCCCTACCTCATCCTCAAGGACGAGGCAGGCGTGTTCCGCGTCACCGTCCGGACCACCCGCTATAATTCGCAGGGCTATCCGCTGGTGTCGTCGGAGTTGCTCGAGGACGGATTCCCTACCCAGACCGCCGCGCGCAAGTTCGTTCGCGAGACCTACCGGGGCGAGGCCGTCGACATCGCTACCAAGTAGCGGGCGCGCGGGCCCGGCTTACTTCTTGCGGGCCTTACGCGCCGCATAGCGGGCATCGCGCTCGGCCTTTCTCTCGGTCTCCGCGCGAGCCCGCGCCTCAGCGGCTTCGATCTTGGCCTGGGCTGCGCGCGCCTCGGCCTCGCGCTCAGCGACCAGTCGCTCCGCCCTGGCCCGCTCCGCTTTCTCGCGCTTGGCCTTCAGCGCCTCGATCTCTTCTGCTTCCCGCGCGATCCGTGCCGCCTTGCGTTCGGCCAGTTCGGCTTCGGTGGCCGCCGGCTTGGCACGCAGCTTCTCCAGCGCCTTCTGCTTGGCCTGGCGCGAGAGCGCGTTGCGCTCGTTGAAATCGGGGGCGCGGTACGAAGTCATATGGAGAGCGGCACTTCCTGTAATGGGTGAAAACAAAAACGGAGCGGACGCGGCCCTGCCGCATCCGCTCCGTTTTAGCAAATAAAGGCTAGATCAGACGGCCTGGAGATTGACTGCCGAGGACTTGCCCCGCTGGTCGTTCTCGACGTCGTACGAGACGCGCTGGTCGGTCTGCAGCGTCGTCATGCCGGCACGTTCCACCGCGCTGATATGGACGAAGCTG
The DNA here is from genome assembly GCA_966211615.1 of uncultured Sphingomonas sp. Classification (GTDB taxonomy): domain Bacteria; phylum Pseudomonadota; class Alphaproteobacteria; order Sphingomonadales; family Sphingomonadaceae; genus Sphingomonas. The sequence continues at coordinate 31,108 of CBIHNZ010000020.1, read as the reverse complement.
TCAGCGCCGCCGGTCTCGGGCGAGATGAAGCCATAGCCTTTGTCGATATTGAAGAATTTTACTTTGCCGATGGGCATGAGATGTTCCTTTCACGAAACATGGGTTGTCCAGGCGCACTCGCGTCCGGAGCCAAGGAGCGTGAAATGGAAGGTTATGCCCAAGAGCGTAATTTCCGTCGCAGGCGACGATAGCCACGTAAATATAAGGCACCGTATCTCGAATACAATGCGTATTCGTGCGTAGTGTCGTTATTATTTCGATTTATCTCCAGCCGATCTCGACATCCGCAAAACTGCGATCGGGATTTTCGCTGAAGGACGAGTCGTCGTCGGACTCGAGTTCGGGGACCAAGCCGCTCTCCACGCGATGCAACAGACGCCGCTCCCGCCCCTCCGCGAGCACCGCTTCCTTGGCCCAGGCGGCTGCGGCGAGGTTTGCCACCGTCCTGACGTTGATGAGGGTCGATCCCGCGGCGAGCGCATGCTGGCGCGCTTCCTGCGCACGGCACAATATGGATGAAGGTCGCATCGGATTACCTCTCGAACGGAAGGAGTGCGCCGGCGCGTGCGCCGGCCTTTCGGCTAATCCGCGCGGCCGGCGCGCCAAGGCAATCCGGGCAGCCGCACCATGTCGCACCCGCAGCGCGCGCATTTGCTCGCAAAATGCCCGCGATCCCAATGGTTGCTCGCCGGATCGGCGACGTGCGTGCCGAACAGTCGATGGAGAAGATCAAGCATGCCGAGCGCCTCAGTCGGGGCTTCGCTGTTTCCACGGCTCGCGGGTGACGGTGCCGTTCAGGATGCGCGTTCCATAGGCCCGCGCCACCGCGGCGGCGCCGTCCGCGTTCATGAAGACGACTCGCGTGCCCCGTGGCAGCAATGGTTCGATCGCACTGATCGCCGCATTGTGCTTGGCCGACATGGCAACGACCGCATCGAGCGTCGCGTCAATATTCAGCGCGCGCGACATGGCATTTCCTCCACGACCGGCACCGCAGTGCGATCACTCACATCGAACAGCGACAGAACATGCCGCGGCCCTGGATCGAGGGGCGGCAAGGCGCTCACGGAACGCGCGAGCGACAAGTGACTTGCAGAAGGAATTTCGAAGGATCGAGGCATGCACAGCTCCGCGAAAGAGCGGGAGCACAAGCATCTCTCAGCCGCGCCATGCCCGAGAACGAAGCGGCGCGATGGAGTGTATATGGGGTGCAAGGGCGACGGTTACTAGGGCCGACAATTGGCTGATGCGCGTGTCGCTAACATGACACAGTCGCGGCACGAACGACACACCGGCGTCAGTGCGTCCTTGCAATCCCGATCGAATTGTTTCTGTTTCACTTCAGATTTGTGGATGAATATTTCTGACGTGTATTCAGGGAGATGAAGTCATGCACGAGATCAAACTGGGGAAACGCGCCGGCGTAGCTACTCTCGCCCTTGCCGCGGCACTATCGACTGCCCCCGCCTATGCCCAGGAGACGCCGCCCGCGGAGGGTGCATCTTCCGGCGAAGACATCGTGGTCACCGGCTCGCGCATTCGCCGCAACCCGCTCGACCAGGACAAGCCCGTCGTCACCGTCGATGAAACCGCGATCGCGCGCACCGGCCTCTCATCGGTCGCCGACGTGCTGCAGCGCCTGCCCAGCGCCGGCGGCGGCCTCAACACCAAGGTCAACAATGCCGGCAATATCGGCGGCCCGCCGGACGGCACCGGCGTCAGCTCCGGTTCGGCCGAGATCGACCTGCGTTATCTCGCCGCCAAGCGCACGCTCGTGCTGGTCGACGGCCTGCGCTTCGTCAACGGTTCGGCGGCCGGCGGCATTCCCGCCTCGGTCGATCTCAACGAGATCCCCGCCAACATGATCGAGCGGGTCGAAGTGCTCCAGTCGGGCGCTTCGCCGCTCTACGGCACCGATGCGATCGCCGGCGTCGTCAACATCATCACCAAGCAGTCGCAGCAAGGGCTGAGAGCGTCGGCGCAGTTCGGCACCTATCGTCAGGGCGACGGCCACACCCAGAATTACGAGGCGAGCTACGGCATCCAGTCGCCGAATACCGGGACCTCGCTCGTGTTCGGCGCTGCCTATGTGAAGCAGGAGGCGGTCCGCACGGCCGACCGGGATATCTCGCAATGGCCGACGCCCGGCGCGACCAGCTGCGCCGGAGGCGGATGTTCCAGCGCAATTCCGAACGGCCGCTTCGACGTTCTCGGCCAGAGCCTGACGCTGATCGCGCCGGTCATCGGGAGGAACCCGGTCTTCCCGACCGACTTCAAGAATTATTCCTCCACGACGGACTCGTTCAACTTCGCGCCATTCAACTATCTGCTGACTCCGTCGGAGCGCTATGGCGGCTTCCTCAATTTCAAGCAGGAGCTGGGCAGCGACATCAATATGCGCGCCAAGCTGGTCTACAGCCATCGTCATTCGAGCACGCAGGCCGCATTCCTGCCGCTGTTCATCGGCCCGGACGCCGGCAACGGCAATCTGCTCGACACCATCTCGGTCGACGCGACCAACCCGTACAATCCGTTCGGAGTCACGCTCTCCTCGGGTACCAATACCCCCGCCAATTATTCGACGATCCGGCGACGCCTGGTCGAGGCGGGGCAGCGCCAGTTCACACAGGACGTCGACACGATGTCCGCCACCGTGACGTTCGACGGCAAGTTGGAGCTGTTCGGCCACAACTGGTATTGGGACGTCAACGGCGTCTACGGGATCAACGACGCTCACCAGACCTTTACGGGCAACATCAACGCGGCGAAGCTCGCCCAGGCGCTCGGCCCCGTCGCCGCATGCACCGGCGGCTGCGTGCCGTTCAACATCTTCGGCGGCGTCGGCTCGGTCACGCAGCCGATGCTCGACTATGTGGCCTTTGACGAGCGCGACAAGAGCTCGCAACGGCTATGGGATTTCACCGCCAACCTGTCGGGCGAGCTGTTCGACCTGCCCGGCGGGGCGGTAGGCGTCGCGATCGGCTATGAGCATCGCGACCAGCATGCCAGCTACAATCCGGATCCGATCATCGTTGCCGGTCTCGGGGCAGACGTCCCGACGAGCCCGGCGCGCGGTGGCTTCAATGTCGACGAGGTCTATGGCGAGCTCCGCGTGCCGATCCTTTCGAACACGCCGTTCTTCGAGAAGCTCGAGGTCGACGGCGCCGTGCGGCATTCGAACTATTCCTCGTTCGGCAGCAATACGACCTTCACCGTGTCCGGCCTGTGGAAGCCGGTGGCTGACCTGCTGTTCCGCGGCGGCTATGCCGAAAGCCTGCGCGCGCCGAGCATCGGCGAGCTCTATGCCGGCCTGTCGCGCACCGACCAGACGATCGACGACCCGTGCACCAGCGCGCCGGGGGGCTTCTTCCAGACCAATGCCACGGTCCGAGCGAACTGCATCGCGAACGGAGTGCCGGCCAATGGCAGCTATGCCGAACCGGTCGGCGGGCAGCTCGGCGTCTTCTCGCAGGGCAATACCGCGCTGCTGCCCGAAACAGCCGAGACCTGGACCGCGGGCGGCGTCTACAGCCCGTCATGGGCACGCGGCAGCGGCTGGGCGACCGCGCTCAGCCTCGAGGTCAATTACTACAATATCAAGCTGACGAACGCGATCGACTCGGTTCCGGCGACGCTCACGCTCACGCGTTGCGCCTTCAATGCCGATCCGCTCAGCTGCGCGGCGATCAGCCGCACGTCGAACGGCAATGTCGCCGGCATCAGCGGGCGGCTGCTGAACCTCAACGGCATCAACACCGACGGCATCGATGCCTCGTTCAACTATCGCTCGCCCGAACTCCTGGGAGGAACGGTAGGGCTGATCGCCAATGCCGCCTGGCTGCTCCGCTATGACGTGGTGCCGCCGTCCGACCTGAACGCGCCGACACTCGAATATGCCGGCACCGAGCGCGGTAGCCCCGACCAAGCCTATCCGAAGTTCAAGCTCAACGCGACGCTCGACTGGTCGGCGCCCGGCTATGGCGCTTCGTTCACCGGCCGCTACATCAGCAAGGTCGACGAGCGCGACGGCGTCCACACCATGGGCGCGGTGTTCTATGGCGATATCCAGGCCTATTTCTCGCCCGGCTGGATGGACCATCGCTGGCGGTTGACGCTGGGCGTCAACAACCTGTTCAACCGCAATCCGCCGCCCTGCTTCACCTGCGACAGCGCGAATTTCGACCCGACGACCTATGACCTGCCCGGCCAGTTCGGCTATGCACGCTTGTCCTTCGGATTCTGACGCTTAGCGATTGCCGACCGCAAGGGACCCGGCGCTGAAACAGCGCCGGGTCCGTGGTTCAACAGCCGGACATAAGTCGAAAAACCGACGAAACATCACGCCGCCACCGCCGCCAAGGGTCGCGGCGCCTTCCTCCCGTCTGCGCCGTATCCCTCGTTGACTGGTAGGGCGGCCTGCCCCGGCCGCCCTGCCTTTCCCGTGTCAGCAAGCTGTCACGCCGGACGGTGGCACACCGCCTCGATGTTCATCCCGTCGGGATCGAGCACGAACGCCCCGTAATAGTTCGGGTGATAGTGCGCGCGGATGCCCGGGGCGCCATTGTCGCGGCCGCCGGAGCGCATCGCCGCCTGGTAGAACGCATCGACCTGATCGCGCGCGTCCGCGACGAAGGCGATATGCGTGCCCTCTCCCACGCGCTCATTGTCGCCGATCCAGAAGAAGGGCTTGCCGTCCTTGCCGAAACCGAGCGCGGTGCCGCCCGCCTCGGTCTGCTCCGGCGTCACGGTCATCAGGATGGCGATGCCGAGCGGTGCCAGTGCCGCCTCATAAAAGGCCCGAGACGCATCGAGATTGGTCACGGCGAATCCGACATGGTCGATCATGGGTGTTCCTCTCGCGGCTATGGTTCAGGGGTACAGGTCCACCACCTCCGCGCCCTCACCCTCTGCGGCCAGCAGCAGCGTGCGGTGGCAATGTTCGGGATTGCGCTCGAAGCAGAGCAAGGCGCTCGGTTTCTCGGCAGCGAGTTCGCGCATCTGCGCCGCCTGCAGCTGTGCTTCGGGCAGACCGAGCTGGGCGTCGTACACCGCCTCCAGCGTCGCGACATCGCCCTTCTTCGCGGCGTCGCGCCCCGCCTTGGGTGTTCCCAGCGCCTTCAGCCCGACATAGTCGATCCCAACCTCTTTCAGGCTGGCGGCTAGGATGTTCTTGGAAAAGCCAGGGCGGCGGGAAAGCGGCACGGCGCGCACGTCGATGATCCGCTCTACCCCGGCCTTTTTGAGCGCTGCGAGGAACTCGTCCATCGTCGTCGCCTCATATCCGATCGTGAAGATCCTCATGTCCTTCGCCTCACCAGCACCGTCACCACGCCCCAGGCGATCAACGCCTGACCGGCAAAATAGGTCGGCCAGATCAGCAGCCCCGGCAGCGGCGACGCGGCGAGTGGACCCAGTCGCGCAAAGATCAGCAGGTCCGAGGCGACGAACAGCACCGCGCCCAGCGCCGCGAGCGGGAACCGGCTGACCAGCGCGCTCCCCGCCATCGCGCCCAGCCCCAGCGCATATATCGCGATGCCACCGGCGGCGTCCCGGTCCACCGGCAGCTTCCAGGCGAGGAACGCCACGCCGAGCGCTATCGGCAGCGCCAGCCAGCCGGGGCGCGCGGCACTGCGCAGATAGAGCGGCACCGCCACCAGATGCCCCGCCAGGAACGCCAGCGCCCCGATCGTAAGCCCATGCGTCTCGAGCAGCACGTCGCCCAGCGCGCCCAGCGCAAGCACCGCGGCGATCAGCCAGCCATCGACGTCCCGGGCCTGCAATCCTGCCCACAATGCGAGCAAACCGACACCGGAACCCTTCCAGACGATTTCCGCAGGTCCTTCGATCCCGATCCAGTGATTGGCGTAATAGCTGGTGCCGACGGCCAGCGCGGCGAACAGGATGAGCATATGGCGTGCGTTCATTGCGCGAGCATACCGAACTCGTGCCCTTTGTCATGGGCGCGTCATCGGTCTATCCGCGCCCGATGACTCACGACGTCCATATCATCGGCGGCGGCCTCGCCGGATCCGAAGCCGCATGGCAGCTCGCCCAGGCCGGGTACAGGGTACGCCTTTCCGAAATGCGCGGATCAGGCAGCATGACGCCCGCGCACCAGAGCGACCGCCTCGCCGAGCTGGTCTGCTCGAACAGCTTCCGCTCCGACGACGCCGAGCGCAATGCCGTCGGCCTGCTGCACCAGGAGATGCGCGACCTGGGCTCGTTGATCCTGACCCAGGGCGATATCCACAAGGTCCCCGCCGGCTCGGCCCTGGCGGTCGACCGCGACGGCTTTGCCGACGGCGTCACCGCCGCGCTGGAAGCACACCCGAACATCACCATCGTCCGCGAGCGCGTCGACCAATTGCCCGCCGAAGGCCTGACGATCGTCGCCACCGGCCCGCTCACCGCATCCGGCCTTGCCGAAAGCATCGGCATCGCCACCGGCAAGGACCAACTCGCATTCTTCGATGCAATCGCACCGATCGTCCATTTCGAGAGCATCGACATGGAGACGGCCTGGTTCCAGTCGCGCTGGAACAAGGGCTCGGGCAAGGACTACATCAATTGCCCGATGACGAAGGACCAGTATCAGGCCTTCCACGCCGGACTGATGGCGGGCGAGAAGACCGAATTCCGCGAATGGGAGAATGTCCCCTATTTCGAGGGCTGCATGCCGATCGAAGTGATGGCGGAGCGCGGGCTCGATACCTTGCGTTTCGGGCCGATGAAGGGCGTCGGGCTGGACCAGCCGAGCACCGGGCGCTGGCCCCATGCGGTGGTGCAGCTTCGCCAGGACAACGCCTCCGGCACGCTGTGGAACATGGTCGGCTTCCAGACCAAGCTCAAATATGCGGCGCAGGTCGAACTGTTCCGCACCATTCCGGGGCTGGAGAAGGCCGAGTTCGCCCGGCTGGGCGGGCTCCACCGCAACACCTTCATCAAGTCGCCCGAGCTGCTGGACCCGACGCTCAGGCTCAAGTCGCGCCCGAACATCCGCTTCGCCGGCCAGATCACCGGCTGCGAGGGCTATGTCGAAAGTTCAGCCATCGGGCTGCTGGCGGGACGCTTCGCGGCCGCCGAGCTGAGCGGGACGGTACTTGCCCCGCCGCCGCGCGAAACCGCGCTGGGCGCGCTGCTCGCGCACATCACGGGCGAGGCGGAGGTCGAGACCTATCAGCCGATGAACGTCAATTTCGGCCTGTTCCCGCCGATCGAGGGCCGTTCGAAAAAGGCCGACCGCAAGCTGATGTACACCAGCCGCGCGCGCGCCGCATTCCAGGACTGGCGCGCCGCCTAGCTTTCGTCGTCCTCCTTCGCGGACATGGCCGATGGACCGGGGCCGGCACAGACGCATTGCGGCCGGGACTTCCCCTTGCCGATCGCGGGGGCTGTCGCAGCGAATTCCACGCGCGTGAGCGCGCCCGACTTGTCCTTGTCGGCGCCGGCGAACTTGGTCGTGGTCTTGAGCGCCCATTCCTCGAATTCGAGCTTGCCGTCGCCATTGACGTCGAGCTTGGCGAAGGCCTTGCGACGGCTGGCGAGATATTCGTCACGGGTGACCGAGGAATTCCGGTCCTTGTCGTAGCGATCGAAACGCTTTTCCTCGCGCGTGCGCGCGGTAGCGCTCGGCGCTTCCGCGGGAAGTTGGGCTTCGGCGCCCGTCATCGCCTCGGCCCGGGCGGCAGGCGCACCCGGGAGCTTCACGCCGGACGCGGCCGAGCCGCTGAACAGGAACACTCCCGCGAGCCCCAGCAGCAATGCCGCACCCGCTCCCATGAAATAGCGCCACATCGAACGATCTCCGACCCGATGGTCCCGGCGCGAAGGCTAGCGCCCCGGCGCGCGGTGGCAACCTATCGACCGGTGAGTCGGTGCCAAAACAGACGCATTACCCTGCGAGGCGCGCCGACCGGCGCCGGTGCGCCATGCTCCAGCGCCAGATCGAGCCGCGCACGATGCGCGAGCGCACCCAGCGCGCGGCCGTTGCGGCTCCAACGTCGCCGTGCCGCCGCCGTCAGCAACGGCGCGGCCAGCGCCGCCGCGCGCGCCGCGTCCTCCACCGTGTCCAGGTTGCGCGCCAGGTCCGCCAGCGCCCAGCCCTGGCCGGCCTCCGCCAGCGGATCATCACTGCCAGCGTCCAGAGCCCTGCCCGCGGCTGCGAACATGCTGCCCCTGCCTTCGCCGAAGCGTCGCAAGGCGTCCGCGCCCAGCGCATCTTCCTCGATCAGTACTTCCCAGCCGTGCACGATCGGCACCAGCGACGCCCCCGAGACGCCGAGCGGGAGCACATTCGCCACCAGGCCCTGCAGCACCGGTTCGGCGGGCGGTGCCTGCGTATCGAGCCGGGCCAGTGCCTCCCGCCACCAGGCCAGGCGAAGCTGTCCCACCGTCGGTTGGGTGGTGGAGCGCAGCAGCTGCGCAAGCGCATCGTCGAGCGCCAGCAGCGCCGCCAGCGCAGCGCGGCCCCGCATCGGCGCATAGATAAGTATCAGTGACCGCTCGGGATCCTGTCCGTCGGTCACTGCGCCCGCGCCTCCGTATGATCCCGCAAATCCCGCGTTAACCAAGCCCCTTCAGGCGGGATTAGCGAGACTTGCCCCATAGCACCGCGTTGATCGGGGACCGGGGCCTGAGGTATGAACGAACGCAAGCACGACTGGACTGGCGCGGGATCCTTCCTGACCGCCTTGGCGCGCGACGTTCGCGCCAACACGCTGGCCTTGATGACGATGGCATTGATCCCGCTGGCGGGCATGGTTGGCGGTGGCATCGACATCAGCCGCATGTACATCGTCAAGACGCGCCTGCAACATGCCTGTGACGCCGGCGCGCTCGCCGGACGCAAGGCGATGGGTGGCGGCACCTGGGCACAGACGGTCAAGATCAACGGCGCCGACATTCCCAACTATCCCAAGGTTTCGGCCGAGCGGTTCTTCGATGCCAATTTCAACCGGGACTCCTATGGTCTGACCAGCCAGTCGGCTGAGCAGACCCGCTCCTTCTCGGAGAGCGCGGGTAAGGTGTCGGGCACCGCCTCGGTGCAGCTCCCGATGACGCTGATGCGCATCTTCGGTCAGACGACCCAGACGCTGAGCGTCACCTGCGATGCCGAAATGCGCCTGCCGAACACCGACGTGATGTTCGTGCTCGATACCACCGGCTCGATGGGCGACAAGGCCGTGAGCACCGATCCCGACACCAAGATCGAATCGCTCAAGGTCGCGGTGAAGTGCTTCTACGAGATCGTCGCACGCCTCGACATCACCGACACCAACTGCGCGGCGGGCAATCCCAGCGGCGGCACCGGCAACGAGGTCCAGATCCGCTTCGGATTCGTCCCCTATTCGGTGAACGTCAACGTGGGGCGTCTGCTTCCGACGAGCTATTTCCCGAACAGCTGGGACTACCAGACCCGGAAGATAAAATCGATCACCTACAACAACGGTTCGCCGAGCCAGACTTCGTCGACCACGGCCTTGGGCACCCCTGGTGCCTGGGTCCTGAATAACTATACCGTCACGCGCGGAAGCAACAACAACGCGAGCGATAGCTACTGCCAGGGCAAATTGCCGGGAACGAGCACGACGAACGGCAACTCGACCACGACGCAGCTCAGCTCGACCGAATATCCGGGTTACCGCACGGTGACCTACAAGACGGATACCGCGGTGACGCAGCGGGAATACCGGTACAACAGCTTTTCCGGTAAAGTTTGCTATTTCGACACGCGCGACACCCCGGGCACAACGACGACCAACTACACGCGCAACGATACTGCCGTGGTCACCTGGACCTATGCCTCGCTGCCGGTCGACCTTTCGCCGCTCAAGAACGGAAGCGCCTGGGCCAGCACGCCCCAGCTCCAGCTCCAGATCGGCAACAACGGCACGATGCGGACGGTGACCTGGAACGGCTGTATCGAGGAGCGCGCAACGGTCTCGGGCACCAGCTTCGATCCCATTCCCTCTGGTGCAAGGGATCTCGAGGTCGATACCGTACCGTCCGATCTTGCCACGCAGTGGAAGCCGTCGCTGGGCGACGTCGAATATATGCGTCGCTCGGGCAGCACCTACACCACCGATCCGGTGGATTCGACGAGCAACTATTCACAGCCGGACGACTATTGCCCGACCGAGGCACGCAAGATGCAGTCCTGGCCCACGGCTTCGGACTTCGAGACCTATGTCGACAGCCTGACGCCGACCGGCAATACCTATCACGACATCGGCCTGTTGTGGGGTGCACGACTGCTGTCGCCGACGGGCATCTTCCGCTCGGAGAACGAGTTTACGCCCAAGGGCGGCGAGATCGAACGCCACCTGATCTTCATGACCGACGGCGACACCCAGACCAGCACCAGCAACTACGCTGCCTATGGCCTGCCCTGGTACGACCGTCGCAATGTCGCCGCGTCCGATGTCGGCAGCAGTCCCGGCGGCGACATGAACGACGAGATCAACGCGCGCTTCCTCGCCCTGTGCAAGGTGGTCAAGAACCAGAACATCACATTGTGGGTGATCTCGTTCGGCAGCGGATCGAATGCGACGACCGAGAATCGTCTGTCGCAGTGCGCCAGCAGCGGTCGCTTCTTCACCGCGCGAGACTCCGTGGCGCTGCAGAACACGTTCAAGACGATCGCCGATCAGATCTCGCAGCTGAGGCTCACCAAATGACCTGGCATGTCTTCCATCAAGCACCTCAGCGCGCGCTCAAGCTCCACCGCGCAGCGCGCCGGCATCTGCATGCGCTCGCGTGCGACACGCAAGGTGCCACAATCGTCGAATTCGCGGTGGTGGCGCCTGTCATGGGGCTGGTGCTGCTTGGCGCGTTCGACGTTGGCCACACGCTCTACATGCGCGGGGTGCTGCAAGGCATCGTCCAGAAGACCGCGCGCGATTCCTCGCTGGAGGGCGGCACGGCCGCGCAGGTGCAGCAGAAGCTCGACGGCCGCGTGCGAAGCCAGGTTCTGGCGCTCGCGAACAATGCCGACGTCCAGATCACCCGCCGTTACTATCGCACCTTCACCGAGGCAGCGGCCGCCCGCGCCGAGGATTGGACCGACACCAATCACAACGGCACCTGCGATGGTCCGGTAGGGGCGACGCCGGGTGAACCCTATGAGGACGCCAACAACAACGGCCATTGGGACAGCGACGGCGCCGACGAGGGCCAGGGCGGCGCCAAGGACGCGGTGATCTACAAGGTGACGGTCAGCTATCCGCGCTTCTTCCCGATCTATAATTTCATCGGCGGATCGAACGTGACGACGATCACCGGTTCGACGATCCTCAAAAACCAGCCCTATGGTGACCAAGCCGCCTATGGCGCTGCCGTTCGGCGGAATTGCCCATGAATCGCGCCAATCCTGTTATCCGCCGCCTTGGCATGCTCGCGCGCGCCACCAGCGGTGTCGCCCTACTCGAGTTCGCGCTGGCGCTGCCGATCCTGCTCACCTTGAGCCTGACCGGGGCGGAACTGACCAACTATGTCATCACCAGGATGCGGGTCAGCCAGATGGCGCTGCATCTGGCGGACAATGCCGCTCGAATCGGCGCAGGCAGTCAGCTTGAAGCCAAGAAGATCACCGAAGCAGACATCAACGATCTGTTCACCGGCGCGCAGCTGCAATCCGGCGAGCTCGACCTCAAGACCAACGGCCGTGTGATCCTCTCAGACGTCGAGCCAACGGCAAGCGGGGCATCGACCTATAAATTGGGCTGGCAGCGCTGCTACGGCAACAAGACCAGCTATGTCCCGGCCTATCCGCCCGTCGGCGCCAACAAGGCCAGCCTGGCGGGAATCGGCCCTGTCGGCCGCCAGACGATCGCGCCCGATGGCGGCGTCGCGATGTTCGTCGAGGTCTATTACGAATATAAGCCACTGGTGAAGACGTCGCTGTCGCCGTCCACCACGATGGTCGAGATCGCATCGATGATGGTGCGCGACCGCCGCGATACGAGCGACGACACCAAGAATGCGGACGGGACGACGAACCCCAATCCGCAGCACCCCAATGGCGTCTACAAGGTGGCCGGCGTCACGCCCTCCACCTGCTGAGGTCCTAGCCGGGGGCGGGGCCCCGCCCCCCCCCGCGCCCACAGCCCCTGTAAGTTACCATAGTCAACGCGTCGACCACCGATGGCGCGCGCCCCCGCGCGAGCTTTTCCAGGTTGGCGGCATAAGGCAGCGGCACGTCCTCGTTGGTGACGCGCAGCACCGGGGCGTCGAGATCGTCGAAGCCCTGCTCCATCGCCACCGCGATGATCTCCGACGAGATCGAGCAGGCCGGCCAGCCTTCCTCGACCACGACCATGCGATTGGTCTTCTTGAGGCTCTCGAGCACCGTCGCGGTGTCGAGCGGACGCAGCGTGCGCAGGTCGATGACTTCCGCCTCGATTCCCTCGCCGGCCAGCGCCTCGGCAGCCTCGAGCGCGACGCCGACGCCGATCGAATAGGAAACGATCGTCACGTCCTTGCCCTGGCGCACGATCCGCGCCTTGCCGATCGGCAGGACATAATCGTCAAGCTTCGGCACTTCGAAGTGACGGCCGTACATCAGCTCGTTCTCGAGGAATACGACCGGATCCTCGCTGCGGATCGCCGCCTTTAGCAGGCCCTTGGCATCGGCCGCGTCGTAGGGCGCGATCACGATGAGACCAGGGACGCTGGCGTACCAGGGGCCGTAATTCTGCGAATGCTGCGCGCCGACGCGCGACGCCGCGCCGTTGGGCCCGCGGAACACGATCGGGCAGCGCATCTGGCCACCGGACATGTAGTTGGTCTTGGCCGCCGAATTCACGATGTGGTCGATCGCCTGCATCGCGAAGTTGAAGGTCATGAACTCGATGATCGGACGAAGCCCGCCCATCGCCGCGCCCGTGCCGACGCCGGCAAAGCCATATTCGGTGATCGGCGTATCGATCACCCGCTTCGCGCCGAACTCTTCGAGCAGGCCCTGGGTGACCTTGTAGGCACCCTGATACTCGGCGACTTCCTCGCCCATCACGAAGATGCGCGGATCGGTGCGCATTTCCTCGGCCATCGCATCGCGCAGCGCCTCGCGGACAGTGGTCTTCACCATCTCGGTGCCCGCGGGGATGTCCGGATCGGAAACGGTCGCGGCCTTGTCGCTGGCAAGCTGCTTGGTGCCGGATTCGGCCTTCTTGGCGCTGCCCGCTTCTTCCTCGGGAAGCGCGGCGGCAGCAGGCGCCGGTGCAGGAGCAGGAGCAGCGGCGGGAGCAGGAGCCGAGGCATCCTCGCCCTCACCCGCGATCAGCGCGATCACCGTGCCGACCTTCACATTGTCGGTGCCCTCGGCGACCAGGATCTTCGAGATCGTGCCCTCGTCGACCGCCTCGAATTCCATCGTCGCCTTGTCGGTCTCGATCTCGGCGAGGATGTCGCCCGACTTGACCGTGTCGCCTTCCTTGACGAGCCATTTGGCGAGCGAGCCCTCTTCCATCGTGGGAGACAGAGCAGGCATCTTCAGTTCAACGGCCATCTCAGTAGGACTCCACCAGCACGTCGGTATACAGCTCGGCCGCGTCGGGCTCGGGCGTCTGCTCCGCGAAGTCCGCGGCCTCGTTCACGATCTTGCGGATCTCCGCCTCCAGCGTCTTCAGCTCGTCTTCCTTGACGCCGAGGGTCTCGAGCTCGCGCCGGGCGTGCTCGATCGGATCCGACTTGTCGCGGACCGACTGAACCTCCTCACGGCTGCGATACTTGGCCGGATCGGACATCGAGTGGCCGCGATAGCGGTAGGTCTTCATCTCGAGGATGATCGGGCCCTTGCCCGCGCGGACCCAGGCCAGCGCTTCCTCGGCGGCGCCGCGGCAGGCGAGCACGTCCATGCCGTCCACCTGGATGCCGGGGATGCGGAAGCTCTCACCGCGCTTGTAGAGCTGGTCCTCGGACGAGGAACGGTTGACCGATGTGCCCATGGCGTACTGGTTGTTCTCGATCACGTAGATGATCGGCAGCTTCCACAGCTCGGCCATGTTGAACGATTCGTAGACCTGGCCCTGGTTCGACGCGCCGTCGCCGAAATAGGCCATGGCGACGCCACCATCCTCGTTATACTTGTGCGCGAACGCCAGGCCGGTGCCGAGCGAGACCTGCGCGCCGACGATGCCGTGGCCGCCGTAGAACTTCTTTTCGGTCGAGAACATGTGCATCGAGCCGCCCTTGCCGCGGCTGATGCCCGCGCCGCGTCCGGTCAGCTCGGCCATGATGACCTTGGGGTCGATGCCATAGGCGAGCATGTGACCATGGTCGCGATAGCCGGTGATCACCGAGTCCTTCTCGCCGTCGAGCGCGGACTGCAGGCCGACCGCAACGGCTTCCTGGCCGATATAGAGGTGGCAGAAGCCGCCGATAAAGCCGAGGCCGTAAAGCTGGCCTGCCTTCTCCTCGAAGCGGCGGATGAGCAACATCTGCTTGTAGAATTCGAGCAGCTGCTCCTTGGACGCCTCGAACCGCTCTGGTTCGCTGGGACGCTCACGATTGGATGCTGCAGGGGGAGTCGATGCTTTACGAGCCGGTGCTTTGGCCACGATCAGGAATTCCTCGTCCGGGGAGGGGTAAAGGCGCGGTGCCTATAAGCGCGTTTTGACCGCCTGCGCAACTAACGCGCGGACGATGCCTGCGTTCATTCGCCGCTACGGCTCGTGCGCGGCGATCACGCCCTCGCAGAAGTCGAGCAGCGCACGCACTTTCGCGGGCACGTAGCGGCCCGAAGGATGCAGCGCGTGGAGTGGATAGCGTTCGTCCGGCCAGTCCGGAAAAAGCTCGATCAGTTCGCCCGAGGCCAGCAGCGGTTCGACTCCGAGCGCCAGGGTCTGCGCGATTCCCACGCCTGCCAGACACGCAGCGAGCATCGTGCCGGCATCCATCGTGACCAATCCGCCCCCCACCGCGACGGGCAGTACCTCTTCGCCCCGATGGAACTCCCAGTCGAACGGGCGGCCCGTGCGGGGATCGTTGAAATCGATGCAGCGATATCGGGCTAGCTCCGATGGATGCACCGGCTTGCCGTGCCGCGCGAGATAGGCGGGCGAGGCCACGGTCAGCACGCGCGTATTGGCGAGCAGACGCGTCACCATCGAAGAGGCGGCGGGCGGACCGAAGCGGATCGCGAGATCGAGGCCGTCCCGCACCAGATCGTCGGGGACCTCGCGGATCAGCAGCTCGAGCTCCAGGTCCGGATGGCGATCGAGGAATTCGGCCAGTCGCGGCGCGAGCACGGTACGGCCGAAATGTGCGTCCATGTCCACGCGCAACCGGCCGGAGACTGTCCGGGTGCTGCCGGCCAGGGCCTCGGCGGCTTCACCAATTCCGGCGAGCATCGGCACGACCGCGGCATGGAACCGCGCGCCTTCGTCGGTCAGCCGCACGAGCCGGGTGGTGCGATCGAACAGCCGGGCGCCGACACGCGACTCGAGCCGCGATATCGCGCGCGACACCGCCGAATCGGTGAGCCCGAGCATCCGCGCCGCTGCGGTGAAGCTGCCCGCCTCGACCACCGCGACCAAGACGCGCACGCCCGACAAAAGCCTTTCGTCGAATGCCATCCGCCACTCCTGCAATCGAGTCATGAATGATCTGACAATTCGGCGTTACCGGCAAGAAGCGCGCGGCGCCATATCCGACGCATCGGAATGGAGGCTATCATGTACGCAATCACAGGCATCACGGGTCAGGTCGGCGGTGCGGTCGCCCGCGCACTGCTGGGTGCCGGCAAGCAGGTCCGCGCCGTCGCGCGCGATCCGGCAAAGGCGGCATATTGGATCGAGCAGGGCTGCGCCTTCGCCCGCGCCGAGATGGACGATCCAGTCGCGCTCACCGCGGCCTTCTCCGGAGCCGAAGCCGTGTTCATCCTGCTGCCCCCGGTCTTCGACCCCTCGCCGGGTTTCCGCGAGGCCAAGTCGGTGATCACGGCGGTGCGCGCGGCGCTGCTGGCGACAAAACCGGACCGCGTCGTCTGCCTGTCGACGATCGGCGCCGACAGCGCGCGGCCCAGCCTGCTCGACCAGCTCTGCCTGATGGAGCAGAAACTGCGCACGCTGCCGATGCCGATCGCTTTCCTGCGCGCCTGCTGGTTCATGGAAAACGCTGCATGGGACGTCGCAGCGGCACGCGAAAACGGCGTGATCCCGAGCTTCCTCCAGCCGCTCGACCGCGCGATCCCGGTGATCGCGACCGACGATGTCGGCAGCGCGGCAGCCGCGCTGCTTCAGCAGACCTGGCCGGGCGCGCGGATCGTCGAGCTGCAGGGCCCGGCGCGGGTGTCGCCCCTCGACATCGCCGCCACGCTCGCCGCGCTTCTCGGCAAGCCCGTGCGGGCCGAAGCCGTGCCACGGGAGGAATGGGAAACCCTGTTCCGCGCGCAGGGCATGACCAATCCCCTGCCCCGCGTCCAGATGCTCGACGGTTTCAACCAGGGTTGGATCGCGTTCGGCGCGCCGGGCGCCGAGCAGCTGCGCGGCAGCACGACGCTGGCGCAAGCCCTGCGCGCACTGGTCGCGCGTGCTACTTCTTGAGCGGGACGATCACTTCGTCGGGGCGCACGACGTTGAGCTGCTTGCGCGCCAGTTCCTCGACCATATCGGGATCGGCGCCGCGCTTCGGATCGAGCAGGTCGACACGGTTCTTGATCTCGGCACGCTTCTTCTGGAGCGCGGCGAACTCCTGGTTCTTCGCCTCCAGATCGTGCCGGACCTCCTTCGCCGCGACGATGCCGTTCGGCCCGAGAACGGCATTGTACGCGAAGAAACCGATCGCGATCATCACCGCGGCGGGAAGTCCCGCGCGGCGGAGCAAGGTCTGGGCGAGAGAAACGCGCTTCATGAAATTGATTCTCGCTTAACCAAGCGCGCTAATCAAGGGCCGTAGAGCTACGGAGTCGGTTATTTGAGAACCGATTTTCCTGCATAGACCGCCGCGTCGCCCAGCTCTTCCTCGATGCGGATCAGCTGGTTGTACTTGGCGAGCCGGTCCGAGCGGGCCAGCGACCCGGTCTTGATCTGCCCGCAATTGGTGGCGACTGCGAGATCGGCGATCGTCGCGTCCTCGGTCTCACCCGAACGGTGCGACATGACCGCCGTGTAGGACGAGCGCTGGGCAAGGCTCACCGCCTCCAGCGTCTCGGTCAGCGTGCCGATCTGGTTGACCTTCACCAGCAGCGAATTGGCATAGCCGCCGTCGATGCCGCGCTTCAGGCGGGTCGGATTGGTGACGAACAGGTCGTCGCCGACCAGCTGGACCTTGGCGCCGAGCTTCTCGGTCAGCGCCTTCCAGCCGTCCCAATCGTCTTCGGCCATGCCGTCCTCGATCGAGAAGATCGGGTACTGGGCGGCCAGACCGGCGAGGAATTCGGCATTCTCCGCCGAGGAGAGCGTCTTGCCCTCGCCCACCATCTTGTAGACGCCGTCGCGATAATATTCGGTCGCCGCGCAATCGAGCGCGAGCATGACATTCTCGCCCGGCTTGTAGCCCGCGGCCTCGATAGACGACATGATGAAATCGAGCGCCTCGGTGGTGGAGGCGATGTTCGGCGCGAAGCCGCCCTCGTCGCCCACGCCCGTCGCCAGGCCCTTCTCGTGCAGCTTCTTCTTGAGCGTGTGGAAGATTTCCGAGCCGCAGCGCACCGCCTCGACGATGTTCTCCGCGCCGACCGGCACGATCATGAATTCCTGGAAGTCGATCGGATTGTCGGCATGCTCGCCGCCGTTGATGATGTTCATCATCGGCACCGGCAGGACGTGTGCGTTGACCCCGCCGACATAGCGATAGAGCGGCAGGCCGCGCGCATCCGCCGCCGCCTTGGCCGCCGCCAGGCTGACGCCCAGGATCGCGTTCGCGCCCAGCCGGCCCTTGTTGGGCGTGCCGTCCAGCTCGATCATCGCGCGGTCAAGATCGGCCTGGTCCTCGGCATCGAGACCGAGCACTTCCTCGGCGATCTCGCGATTGACCGCATCGACCGCGGCCTGGACGCCCTTGCCCAGCCAGCGCGACTTGTCGCCGTCGCGCTTCTCGACCGCTTCGTGCGCGCCGGTGGACGCGCCCGACGGGACCGCGGCGCGGCCGAAGCTGCCATCCTCGAGCATCACATCGACCTCCACCGTCGGGTTGCCCCGGCTGTCGAGAATCTGGCGGGCATGGATGTCGATGATTGCGGTCACGTAATGGTCTCCCTAATTAGGGTATGAAGGCGCGAGGGATGCGCGGCGGCCTCTAACGGCTCCGGATGGAACTCGCAAACGCGGCCGTTGTTGTTTCGCACGAGGCATGGGAGTTTTTGTGACATGGCAGACGAAACGACGGGTATCAGCGACACGACCGACACGCTGGCGAAGGACCCCGCCGCCGAGGCGGGCGCGGCCAAGCGCAGCGCCGCCGACACGATCCGCGAGGAAGCGGGCAAGTTCACCAGCCAGGCCGCCGATCGCGCCCGCGCCTTTGCCGGCGAAGGCAAGGACAAGGCGACCAGCGCGCTCGACGAAGTCGCCAAGATGATGAAGAACGCGGCAGAGGACGTCGATTCCAAGCTGGGTGAAGATTACGGCCGCTACGCCCGCTCCGCCGCCGACGGCATTTCGAACTTCGCCGAATCGCTGCGCGGCAAGGATGTCGACGACCTGCTCGCCGGCGCCACCGATTTCGTGAAGAAGAGCCCGGTGATCGCGGTCGGCACCGCGGCGGCGGTAGGCTTCGTGCTCGCGCGGCTGATCAAGTCGGGGATCGATGCCGCAGCCGATGCCGGCGAGCCCAAATCCAAGCCCGACGCATAGGGCGTCGCGGGGGGTGCCGGAGCCGGAACAGGAGGAACAGGGGATCGGTGAGCTGCTGACGCGGCTCGCCGACGACGCCAAGGCATTCGGCCAGGCCGAACTCGATTATTATTACGCACTGGCGCGCGGCAAGCTGAGTGACGCCAGCTTCGCGCTGTGGACCAGCGCGGTCGCCGCCGCGCTGGCGCTGGCCGCTGCGGTGGCGCTGGTCGTCGGATCGGTGCTCACGCTTTCGCCGCTGGTCGGTCCCGGCTGGGCGACGCTGATCGTCGTGGCGGTCGCGCTGACATTCTCGGGCATCATGGCCCGCCTCGCCTGGCTGCGCATCAAGCGCATCCTCAAGGACAAGAAATGAGCGGCCCTCCCGACATCGGCATCGCCGAAGCGAAAGTGAAAGCCGCCCGCGCGCGCCTGTTCTCGACGCTCGGCGAGGTGCAGGTCCGCCTCAAGCCCTCGAACCTTGCGCAGGACGCCGTAGAGAGCGCCGCGCAGGGCGTCGCCTCGGTCGCGCGCAAGGGTGCGGAGGCGGTGCGCAGCCGTCCGTTCGCCATGGCGGCGATCACCGGGGCGATCGGCCTCGTCATGGCGCGCGGCTGGATCGGCGACATTGTCGGCGGCCGCAAGCGCAAGCATGAAACCCCCGCCAGCCCCAAGGGTTTGAAGCAGGGACGCAGACCAGCGAAAACCGCGAAAGGACAACCGAAATGAGCAACGGCACCACGAGCGCCGCGCGCAAGCCCGTAACGAGCAAGGCAGCGGCCGGCGATTCGATCACCGACAATCCCGCCGTGCTGCTCGCCGGCGGCGTCGCGATCGGCGTGCTGATCGGCATGCTGCTCCCCCGGCTGGAGCGTGAGCGCAGGGCGCTCGACCCTGTCGGCAAGAAGCTCGCCGAGCGCGCGGCCGCGGCCGTGCAGGCGGTCAAGGAAACCGGCCGCGAGGAGGTCAATGCGCTGTTGCCGGATCGCGACTCGACCAATGAAAAGGTCTCCGCGCTGTTCGGAAACATCATCGAAGCCGCGAAAGGCGCGAGCGCCAAGGCCTGAAACCGGCCTATAAAGGGTTGAGCGTCGCCGCAGACCCGCTAAGGCCTGCGGCGACCGCACCCCAGGAGGCCCAATTGAGCAAGCTTCACCTGGTCTTCGGCGGCCGTGTGGCCGATCCGCAGACCCTCGATTTCAAGGATCCGTCGCAGCTCGACGTGATCGGTATCTTCCCCGATTATGCCAGCGCCGAAAAGGCGTGGCGCAGCGCGGCGCAGCGTACCGTCGACGATGCCGAAATGCGCTACGTCGTGGTGCACCTGCACCGGCTGCTCGAGCCCGACCTGCAGGCCTGAGCGCTCAAGCTTTCCGCCAGCGCCACCGGAACAGCGGGCCCGCCAGCGCGAGGCCCGCGAAGAAACCGCCGATATGCGCGGCCGCGGCGATCGCCACTTCGGGCAGAAACGCGACCGCCATCAGCATGTTGACCAGCGTCCAGGCGACGGCGAGCCAGATGATATGGACCGCCCGCGCCGGGATCGGCCCGATCGCCTTCGCCTTGGGCTGGCCGTAGAGCAGCGAATAGGCCCCCACTACCGCCGAGGCCGCGCCGCTCGCGCCGACCATCGGGGTCATCGAGAGCGGGCCCACCGCCCATTGCGCGAACGCGGCGGCATAGGCACCGACCAGATAGAGAATGATGATGCCGACGGGCCCCAGCGCCCGCTCGGTCGCGCTGCCGGTGAAGCCGAGCATCAGCATGTTCATGCCCAGATGGAAGAAGCCGGCATGGATCAGCGCGCAGCTGAGCGGCGTCAGCCAGGCCGGAACCGCGGTCAGCCCCGTAAACGCCACCGTGCCGCTCAGCCGCGCGGGGATGAACCCGGCAAGCACCTGGATGTCCTGGGCATAGGGCGACAGCGTCACCAGCGCGCTCACCGCGATGGTGAGCAGCACGATCGCCGTGGTCGCCGTCAGGCGGTCCATCGACATGCTCAGATGAATTCGATGCGCGACACCAGATAGTACCGGTCGCCCGCCGGCACCGACACTTCGACTTCCTCATCGACCTTGCGGCCGATCAGAGCGCGCCCAAGCGGCGAATTGTACGAGATGCGGCCCTTGTTGGCGTCCGCCTCGGTCTGGCCGACGATCTGGTACTTGATCGCCTTCTCGTCCTCGTCGAGCAAAGTCACGGTCGCGCCGAACACCACCTTGTCGCCGGAGAGATCGCGCGGATCGATGATCTGCGCGCGGCTGAGCTTGTCCTCGATATCGGCGATGCTCGCCTCGATCTGGCCCTGGCGCTCCTTGGCGGCATGATATTCGGCGTTTTCGGACAGATCGCCGTGCGCGCGTGCTTCCTCGATCGCGTCCACAATCTGCGGGCGCTCGATTTTCAGGCGCTTCAGCTCCGCGTTGAGCTTGTCATAGCCCTCAGCCAGCATCGGCATCTTTTCGACCGTCGCCATTACACTCGTCCTTAAAACGCCCCCGGCCCCAAGCGTCTCACATTAGAGACGCTCGCACACTAACACCGGTTGGGGGAGATCAATTGTGCGAATGCGAATAGTAAGACTGCAGAGGGCAAACATCAAGCGTCTGACGGGAAAGCGCCTCGATGGCCCGTGCCACGGCCACGCTCGCAGGCGCGGTAGTGAAATACGGTATCTTCTGCGACAATGCCGAAGCGCGGATGCTTGAGGAGTCCTTGAGCGATTGCCAGCCTTCGGTCGAATTGAAGATGATGTCGATCGCGCCATCCTGAATCCGGTCGACGATGTGGGGCCGGCCCTGCGCCACCTTGTTGACGCGCTCGACCTCGATCCCCTCGGCAATCAGATAATCCGCGGTGCCGCCGGTAGCGACGATGCGGAAGCCGAGACCGGCCAGGATGTGCACGCCCGGAAGCACCACCGGCTTGTCGCTGTCCTTGACGCTGACGAACAGCGTGCCGGCCATCGGCAGCACCGTGCCAGCGCCGAGCTGCGACTTGGCGAAGGCGATCGCGAAATCGCGGTCGATGCCCATCACCTCACCGGTCGAATGCATCTCGGGCGAGAGCACCGGATCGACGCCGGGGAAACGCGCCCAGGGGAACACCGCTTCCTTGACCGCGATATAGTCGATGTCGCGGTCGATCTTCGGCAGGTCCTTGAGCTTCTCGCCCGCCATCACGCGGCTGGCGATCTTGGCGATGGGAATGCCGATCGCCTTGGCGACGAAAGGCACCGTCCGCGAAGCGCGCGGATTGACCTCGATCAGATAGACCTGGCCGTCCTTGACCGCGAACTGGATGTTCATCAGCCCCTTGACCTTGAGCGCACGCGCCAGCGCCTCGGTCTGGCGCTCGATCTCGGCGACGATCTCGGCCGACAGGCTGTAGGGCGGGATCGAGCAGGCGCTGTCGCCCGAATGGACCCCGGCTTCCTCGATATGCTGGAGCACGCCGGCCACGACCACATCGGTGCCGTCGGCGATCGCGTCGACGTCCACCTCGATCGCGTCGCGCAGATACTGGTCGATCAGCACCGGCGAGGTGCCCGAGACCTGCACCGCGGTCTGGATATAGTCATCAAGCTGGCCAAGGCTGTCGACGATCTCCATCGCGCGGCCGCCGAGCACATAGCTTGGGCGCATCAGCACCGGATAACCGATCCGCTCGGCCACCCGCACCGCTTCGTCGCGGCTACGGGCGATGCCGTTGGCGGGCTGGCGAAGCCCGAGCTTCTGGACCAGCGCGGCGAAGCGCTCGCGATCCTCGGCCAGGTCGATCGCGTCGGGGCTGGTGCCGAGGATCGGGATCCCCGCATCCTCGAGCGCCTGGGCCAGGTTGAGCGGGGTCTGCCCGCCAAACTGGACGATCACGCCTACCAGGATGCCGTTCGACTTCTCGACCTCGAGGATCTCGAGCACGTCCTCGGCGGTCAGCGGCTCGAAATAGAGACGGTCGGACGTGTCATAGTCGGTGCTCACCGTCTCCGGATTGCAGTTGACCATGATCGTCTCATAGCCGGCATCCGCCAGCGCGAAGCAGGCGTGGCAGCAGCAATAGTCGAACTCGATGCCCTGCCCGATCCGGTTCGGTCCGCCGCCCAGGATCACGATCTTCTTCCGATCGGTGGGGTTGGACTCGTTCTCGGGCTCGCCGAAGCTCGGCGCCTCATAGGTCGAGTACATGTACGGCGTCTTCGCCTCGAACTCGGCCGCGCAGGTGTCGATCCGCTTGAACACCGGGCGTACCCCCAGCCGGTGGCGGAGCGCACGTACTTCCTGCTCGGTGACGCCGCCGGTCATTGCCTTGACGACATCGCGCACCAGCCCCGAACCCCGCGCGATGCCGCGCTCGGTACCCTTGGGCAGGTTGGCGGACTTGAGCGAGAGATAGGCCAGCCGCTTGTCGCTGAAACCCATCGCCTTCAGCTTGCGGAGCCCCGCCGCGTCCTGCGGCAGGCCATGGTCGATGATCGCCGCCTCGGCCTCGACGATCTCGCGGATGCGCTCGAGGAACCAGGGATCATATTGGGTCAGCGCCTGGACCTCGGCGACGGTGAAGCCCTCGCGCATCGCCTGCGCCGCGGCCAGCAGCCGATCGGGGGTCCGCGCGGCGAGCGCCGCCTCGATCACATCGCGCCGCGCGCCGATAAGCGCATCGACATCGTTGAAGCCCGAAAGCCCGGTCTCCAGCCCGCGCAGCGCCTTCTGCATCGATTCGTGGATCGAGCGGCCGATCGCCATCACCTCGCCGACCGACTTCATCGCGGTGCCCAGCAGCGCCTCGGCGCCCTTGAACTTCTCGAAGGCGAAGCGCGGGATCTTGGTGACCACGTAGTCGATGGTCGGCTCGAAGCTCGCCGGCGTCGCGCCGGTGATGTCGTTCTCGATCTCGTCGAGCGTGTAGCCCACCGCCAGCTTGGCCGCGACCTTGGCGATCGGGAAGCCGGTCGCCTTCGACGCCAGCGCCGAGGACCGCGACACGCGCGGGTTCATCTCGATGACGATCAGGCGGCCGTCCTTCGGATTGACTGCGAACTGCACGTTCGAACCGCCGGTCTCGACGCCGATTTCGCGGAGCACCGCGATCGATGCATTGCGCATGATCTGGTATTCCTTGTCGGTCAGCGTCAGCGCCGGCGCGACGGTGATCGAATCGCCGGTGTGCGTGCCCATCGGATCGATATTCTCGATCGAGCAGACGATGATGCAGTTGTCCTTCTTGTCGCGGACAACCTCCATCTCATATTCCTTCCAGCCGAGGAGCGACTCCTCGATCAGGACCTCCTGCGTCGGCGAGGCATCGAGCCCCTTGCGGACGATGTCGATGAACTCCTCGCGGTTGTACGCGATGCCGCCGCCGGTGCCCCCGAGCGTGAAGCTCGGGCGGATGATCGCCGGCAGGCCGACATGGGCGAGCCCTTCCAGCGCCTCGGCCTCCGTATGCGCGATATGGCTGCGGGCGCTCTCGAGCCCGATCTTGGTCATCGCGTCCTTGAACTTCAGCCGGTCCTCGGCCTTGTCGATCGCCTCGGCATCGGCGCCGATCATGATGCAGCCGAACTTCTCCAGCGTGCCGTCCTGCGCGAGCGCCAGCGCGGTGTTGAGCGCGGTCTGGCCACCCATCGTGGGGAGCACCGCGTCGGGGCGCTCCTTCTCGATGATGCGCGCGACGATCGCCGGCGTGATCGGCTCGACATAGGTCGCGTCGGCCAGCTCGGGATCGGTCATGATCGTCGCCGGGTTCGAATTGACCAGGACGATGCGATAGCCCTCTTCCTTGAGCGCCTTGATCGCCTGCGTGCCCGAATAATCGAACTCGCACGCCTGGCCGATCACGATGGGCCCTGCGCCGATGACGAGGATGGAGGAGATGTCGGTGCGTTTGGGCATTAATTCTCTCTATGATCCTGCGGCATCACCGTACCCGGATGAAACTTTTGACCTGGAATTGCCTGAACCCGCTTGTTAAAACAGGCCCAATAGGGTGCGCCTGGGCTCGCCGGGCCGCCCATCAGGCCATAGGGATTCCATCGCCCCTTGAAGCTGGCCGTCCAATCGGTCACCGAAAGAGCGCGGAGCTCGATCTTCCCGGCGAGGTCGCATTCTGCTTCGATTGCGTCGAGACGACTCTGGAATTCGCCCTGGGTCGTGGGTGCCGCTTCGATTTCGGTGGAGCAAGCGCCGATGCCGATCGCGGCAACTGCGACGCTCACCAATCTTCCCCTCATTTCATCATCCCCACGAACCGCTCGAACAGATAGAAGCTGTCCTGCGGCCCCGGGCTCGCCTCGGGGTGGTATTGCACGCTGAACGCCGGCTTGTCGGTCAGCTCAATGCCGGCGTTGCTGCCATCGAACAACGACACATGCGTCTCGCGCGCGTTCGCGGGCAGCGTCTCGCGCTCGACCGCGAAGCCGTGGTTCATGCTGGTGATCTCGACCGCGCCGTCGCTCAGCCGCTTGACCGGATGGTTGGCGCCGCGATGGCCCTGGAACATCTTGGTGGTCTCGGCGCCCACCGCCAGGCCCAGCAGCTGGTGCCCCAGGCAGATGCCGAACAGCGGCTTGCCGGTCTCGAGCAGCTCGCGGATCACCGGCACGGCATATTCCGCGGTCGCGGCAGGGTCGCCGGGGCCGTTCGACAGGAAGAACCCGTCGGGCGCGAACGACTTGATCTGCTCGAAGGTCGCGGTCGCCGGCAGCACGGTCACCTTGGCGCCGGCCTGGACCAGGTTGCGGAAGATGTTGCGCTTCGAGCCGTAATCGATCGCGACGACATGGGGGCGCGTATCCTCGCGACCCTCCTCGCCATAGCCGAAGCCCAGACGCCAGACGCCGCCTTCCCAGCCATAATGCGTCTCGACCGTCACGGTGATCGCCAGGTCCATGCCCTCCAGCCCCGGCCATTCGCGGGCCATCTGGAGGAGCATGGGGATGTCGAACTCACCGCTGGGCGAATGCGCGATCACGCCGTTGGGCGCGCCGCCGGTACGGATGCGGCGGGTGAGCGCGCGGGTATCGATTCCGGCCAGGCCGATCCGCGCATGCTTTTTCATCCACGCATCGAGATGCTCGTTGCTGCGGAAGTTGCTCGGCTCGGTCACGTCCTCGCGGACGATCATGCCCAGCGCATGGGGTGTGTCCGCCTCGAAATCATCCGGATTCGCGCCGACATTGCCGATATGCGGGAAGGTGAAGTTGATGATCTGACCGGCGAAGCTCGGATCGGTCATGATCTCCTGATAGCCGGTCATCGCGGTGTGGAAGCACACCTCGCCCACGGCCTGGCCCTCGGCGCCGAATCCTCGGCCCCACACCACGTCTCCACTCGCGAGCACCAATACGCCGGTGGCTCCTTGAGGCATGGGCATGGGTTTGGCTTCGGCCATTATGGGGTGGCGCTCCATTCAGGTTGCAGCGATGTCGCTAAGTCGCGGCGGCTAGACCCCCTGCCCCCCGCCGTCAACCTGTTCAATTTCGCGGGGAGCGGCTATCGTCCCCGGCTAATCTGAAAACCGAAAGAGAACGCATGATTCGCGACGACATCAAGGCTGCCCAGATCACCGCCATGAAGGCCGGCGACAAGGAAAGCCGTGCCGCCATCAGCCTGATCCAGAGCGCCATCAAGAACCGCGACATCGAGGCGCGCACCGGCAAGGCGCCCGAGGACGACGACGCGCTGGTGGTCGAGGTGCTCCAGAAGATGGTCAAGCAGCGCCGCGAATCGATCGAGATGTACACCAAGGGCGGCCGCCAGGAGCTCGCCGACGCCGAAGCCGCCGAGGTCGCGGTGATCGAGCGCTTCCTGCCGCAGCAGATGAGCGAGGAAGAGACCGCCGCGGCGATCGAGGCGATCAAGGCCGAGTTGGGCGCGTCGGGCATGAAGGACATGGGCCGCGTGATGGCCGAGCTGAAGGGCCGCCACGCGACCACGCTCGACATGAGCAAGGCGAGCGGCCTGGTAAAGGCGGCGCTTTCGTAATGGAAGACAGCGGGAGCGGCTCTGCGCCTCCCCTCCCGCGTGCGGGAGGGGACCGAGGGGTGGGCTCCCGCTCTCCGCGTGTGAACCCGTCCGAAGAAGCGCGTTTTCGCCTGGGCCGCCCGACGGCGCGCGCGCGCGAACTCCGCAACAATCCGACCGCGGCCGAAGAACTTCTATGGTCAAAATTGCGAAGGTCGCAACTGGGCGGCCTGACTTTCACTCGTCAGCTCCCGGTAGCCGGCTATTTCGGTGACTTCGGCTGCCGCCGCGCGCGGCTTATCGTCGAGCTGGATGGTAGCCAGCACCTCGATTCCGCCGTGGATATCGAGCGCACGCGTCACATCGAGGCCGAAGGCTATCGTGTGATCCGCTTCTGGAACAATGATTTGACGTCGAACATGGATGGGGTTTTGGAAGCGATCCTTGCCGCCGCTTCATCCAGCGGAGAGCGGGCGCCCACCCCCCAGCCCCCTCCCGCAAGCGGGAGGGGGAGCAGGTCGCGCATGCGCAGGGGGGAGTTTTGAGCCTCACCCCGCAATTCCTCGACGAGCTCCGCGCGCGCACCTTGCTCTCGGGCCTGATCGCCAAATCGGTGAAGCTCCAGCGCGCCGGGCGGGAGTTCCGCGCCTGCTGCCCGTTCCACCAGGAGAAGACGCCGAGCTTCTACGTCAACGACGACAAGGGCTTCTATCACTGCTTCGGCTGCAGCGCGCATGGCGATGCGATCCGCTGGATGACCGACCAGCGCGGCCTGCCCTTCATCGATGCAGTGAAGGAACTCGCCCAGGCCGCCGGGCTCGACATGCCCGAGCAGGACCGCCACGCCGCCGAAAAGGCCGAACGCGCCAAGGGGTTGCACGAGGCGATGGCCGATGCCGCCAAATGGTTCGGCGAGCGGCTGCAGGGCATCGAGGGTGCCGAGGCGCGCGCGGTGCTCAAGCGCCGCGGGGTGGCCGAGGATGTGGCGCGCGCGTTCGGCCTGGGCTTCTCGCCCGATTCGCGGGGCAAGCTCAAGGAAGCGCTCAAATCCTATGGCGACCGCTTGCTGGTCGAGGCCGGGCTGCTGATCCAGGTCGAGGAAAAGGACCCGTACGACCGGTTCCGCGGCCGGCTGATGATCCCGATCCGCGACGTGCGCGGGCGGACGATCGCATTCGGCGGGCGCATCATCGGCGACGGCGAGCCCAAATATCTCAATTCCCCCGAAACTCCGCTCTTCGACAAGGGCCGCACGCTCTACAATCTCGATCGCGCCCAGGCCGCCGCGCGCCAGACCGGGCGGATCATCGCGGTCGAAGGCTATATGGACGTCATCGCGCTGACCCAGGCCGGATTCGGCGAGGCGGTCGCGCCGCTCGGTACCGCGCTGACCGAACATCAGCTCGAGCGCCTGTGGCGCATCGCCGAGGTGCCCCTGCTCTGCTTCGATGGCGATTCGGCCGGCCAGAAGGCGGCGCTCCGGGCCGCGCACCGCGCCCTGCCCCTGCTCCAGCCCGGCCGCAGCCTTGCCTTCGTCACCCTGCCCGACGGACTCGATCCCGACGACCTGGTCCGCACCAAGGGGCCGCAGGCCTTCGAGGCACTGCTCAAGGCGCCCGAGCCGCTGGTCGATCGCCTCTGGGCCAGCGAGGTCGCCGCCGAGCCGCTCGCCACGCCCGAACAGCGCGCGGGGCTCAAGCGGCGGCTCAGCGAACTCGCGAACACGATCGCCGATGCGAATGTGAAGTCCGAATATCAGGCCGAGTTCCGGCAGCGCATCGACGCGCATTTCGGGCGCGGCCCGCGCGAATTCCAGCCGCGCCAGCAAGCCCAGGCCGGTGCCCGGACGGCACGCGGCAGCCGCAATGCACGCGGCGTCTGGCAGCCGCCCGAGGCGCCGCCGGGCGCGACGATGCGGGGCGTCGGCGCCGGCGGGCTCGACCCGATCCTCGCCAAGGCGGTGCTCGCGGGCCTGATCCGGCACCCGGCCGAAATCGCCCGCCATATGGAGGTTCTGGGGAGCCTGCGCAGCGCCAGCGGCGCGCTCGGCAAGCTGTTCGAGGCGGTTATCAACGTCGCTTTAGAAGATCGTCAACTTGATAGCGGCAAAGTCCTCACCATATTGGCGAAGTCCGGATTTGATCAGGTAGCCGGAGACCTGTTGAGAGCCGATACGCTCCCCTTCTCGTTCACGCGGCCCAGCGGGGCCGACGAGCTGAAGGCGCGCGAGGATCTGAACGAGGCCATCGCGGTTATGGTGGCGCAGCCGATAGTGGATGCCGCGCTTGCCGAGGCGACCCAAGCCCTGAGCCGGGACGGTTCGGAGGAAGCGTTTACCCGTCAGGTGGCGCTTTCGCGGCAGCGGCAGGAGCTCGAAGTGCGGCTTGCAAACCTAATGCTTGCGGACGACGAAGATTTTGACGATTAGGGCGGCTAGTAAAATAGCCGCCATCAGATTTCGAGGGTTATTGATGGCGAAGGCTAATGGCGGCGGCGGCGGCGACGAAACCACGATTGACGTGGGTGACGCCCCCCTGATCGATCTCAACGAGGGCACGCTCAAGAAGCTTGTCGCCCGCGCGAAGAAGCGCGGCTACATCACCGTCGATCAGCTCAACGAGATGCTGCCGCAGGACCAGATGTCCTCGGAGCAGATCGAGGATGTCATGTCGGCGCTGAACGACATGGGCATCAACGTCGTCGAGAATGAGGACGCCGGCGAGGACGCCGAGCCCGAGGACGACAGCCAGGACGAGGTCGATGCCGCCGAGGGCAAGGACGACGAGCCTGCCTTCGAGGTCGCGAAGAAGAAGGAAACGGTCGATCGCACCGACGATCCCGTTCGCATGTACCTGCGCGAGATGGGCGCGGTCGAGCTGCTCAGCCGCGAGGGCGAGATCGCCATCGCCAAGCGCATCGAGGCTGGCCGCGACACCATGATCCTGGGCCTGTGCGAGTCGCCGATCACGTTCAACGCGATCATCGGCTGGTCGAATGCGCTCAACGAAGGCACGATGCAGCTGCGCGAGATCCTCGATCTCGACGCGATGCTCTCCAAGGGTCCGTCGGCCGAGCAGGTCGAGGGCGCCGAGGAAGACGATAACGGCGAGATCAGCGAGAAGACCGCCGGCGCCTCCTTCAAGGAGGAAGAGGAAGTCGAGGAAGTCGCCGAGGAAGAGGACGAGGATTCGATGACCGAGCGCCGCGCCCCGCGGCCTTCGGACGACGAAGAGGAGGACAACACCCTCAGTCTCGCCCAGATGGAAGAGCAGCTCAAGCCGCAGGCGCTCGAGCGCTTCGCCAACATCACGGCGGTCTACAAGAAGTTCTCGAAGATCCAGCAGCAGCGGCTCGACGCGATGGCGGCGGGCGGCGAACTGCCGGTGGCGCAGGAGCGCAACTATCACAAGCTGCGCGAGGAGCTCACCGCCGAGGTCGAGAGCGTCCAGTTCCACAACGCCAAGATCGAATATCTCGTCGACCAGCTCTACAGCTTCAACCGGCGCCTGACCGCGCTGGGCGGCCAGATGCTGCGCCTTGCCGAGCGCCACAAGGTCAACCGCAAGGACTTCCTCGATCGCTATGTCGATCACGAGATGGACGAAAGCTTCCTCGCCACGGTCGAGAAGCTCGACAAGAAGTGGAAGGCCTTCGCCGAGAACGAAGCCGGTGCCGTCGATCGCATCCGCATCGAGATCAGCGAGATCAGCCAGGCGACCGGCATGGCGCTCAGCGAGTTCCGCCGCATCGTCAACATGGTGCAGAAGGGCGAGCGCGAGGCGCGTATCGCGAAGAAGGAGATGGTCGAGGCCAATCTCCGCCTCGTGATCTCGATCGCCAAGAAATACACCAATCGCGGCCTGCAGTTCCTGGATCTCATCCAGGAGGGCAATATCGGCCTGATGAAGGCCGTCGATAAGTTCGAATATCGCCGCGGCTACAAGTTCTCGACCTACGCTACCTGGTGGATCCGTCAGGCGATCACCCGCTCGATCGCCGATCAGGCGCGGACGATCCGCATCCCGGTCCATATGATCGAGACGATCAACAAGCTGGTGCGGACCAGCCGCCAGTTCCTCCACGAGCAGGGCCGCGAGCCCACGCCGGAGGAAATGGCCGAGCGGCTGAGCATGCCGCTCGAAAAGGTCCGCAAGGTGATGAAGATCGCCAAGGAGCCGATCAGCCTCGAAACGCCGATCGGTGACGAGGAGGATTCGCATCTCGGCGATTTCATCGAGGACAAGAACGCCGTCATCCCGGTGGACGCCGCGATCCAGGCGAACCTCAAGGAAACGGTCACCCGCGTCCTGGCCTCGCTCACCCCGCGCGAGGAGCGCGTGCTGCGCATGCGCTTCGGCATCGGCATGAACACCGATC
>CBIHNZ010000019.1:0-85571 GCA_966211615.1 uncultured Sphingomonas sp. | reverse complement strand
GCCGCGGGCGCGCACCGCGCGCTGAAAGGGCCGCAGCACGGGCGTCCCTTGGGGCGGCGCACCCACCCCCGACCCCTCCCTGGAAGGGAGGGGGGCAGTGTCGGCGCAGGTCCCGTCGCATCCCATGCACACACTATATCTGCAAACCTGCCCCACGCAACTTCGCAACATTGCATTTGCGCTTGGGCGCGTGCCCTGTGCAGAAGGCGCGGCCGCTGCCAAGGGGACATGGATGTCGTCGACGATCGAAGAGCTGGAACGCCGCCGCGCCGCCGCGCGGCTGGGCGGGGGCCAGAAGCGCATCGATGCGCAGCACGCCAAGGGCAAGCTGACCGCGCGCGAGCGGCTGGAAGTGCTGCTCGACCAGGGCTCGTTCGAGGAGCTCGACATGTATGTCGAGCATAATTGCGTCGATTTCGGCATGCAGGACCAGATCGTCCCCGGCGACGGCGTCGTCACCGGCAGCGGCACGATCAACGGCCGGCTCGTCTTCGTGTTCAGCCAGGATTTCACCGTGTTCGGCGGTTCGCTCTCCGAGCGGCACGCGCAGAAGATCTGCAAGGTCATGGACATGGCGATGAAGGTCGGCGCGCCGGTGATCGGGCTGAACGACAGCGGCGGCGCGCGCATCCAGGAAGGCGTCGCCAGCCTTGCCGGCTATGCCGAGGTTTTCCAGCGCAACGTGCTCGCATCGGGCGTGGTGCCGCAGGTTTCGCTGATCATGGGCCCCTGCGCAGGCGGGGCCGTCTATTCTCCCGCGATGACCGACTTCATCTTCATGGTGAAGGATTCGTCGTACATGTTCGTCACCGGCCCAGATGTAGTGAAGACCGTTACCAACGAGATCGTCACGCAGGAGGAACTGGGTGGAGCGGTGACGCATACCACGAAGTCGGGGGTCGCCGACGTGGCCTTCGATAACGATATCGAGGCGCTGCTCGCGGCCCGCGACTTCGTGGATTTCCTGCCGGCGTCGAACCGCGAGGATGTGCCCGAGCGGCCGTGCGACGATCCCTGGGACCGTGTGGACGAGAGCCTCGACACGCTGATCCCGCCCAGTGCCAACCAGCCCTACGACATGCACGAGCTGATCAAGAAGACGCTCGACGAGGGCGAGTTCTTCGAGCTCCAGCCGGCGCATGCGGGCAACATCCTGATCGGGTTCGGGCGGATCGAGGGACGCAGCGTGGGCGTGGTGGCGAACCAGCCGATGGTGCTGGCCGGGTGCCTCGACATCAACTCGTCGAAAAAGGCGGCGCGCTTCGTGCGCTTCTGCGATGCGTTCGACATTCCGATCCTGACCTTTGTCGACGTGCCGGGCTTCCTGCCGGGCGTGGGACAGGAGCATTCGGGGATCATCAAGCACGGCGCGAAATTGCTCTTCGCCTATGCCGAGGCGACGGTGCCCAAGATCACCGTGATCACGCGCAAAGCCTATGGCGGCGCATACGACGTGATGAGCTCGAAGCATCTGCGCGGCGACCTCAACTATGCCTGGCCGACCGCCGAGATCGCGGTGATGGGCGCGAAGGGTGCGGTCGAGATCATCTTCCGCGGCAAGACTCCCGAGGAGATCGCCGAGCGCACCGCCGAATACGAGGCACGCTTCGCCAATCCGTTCGTCGCGGCGAGCAAGGGTTTCGTCGACGAAGTGATCATGCCGCATTCGACGCGGCGCCGGATCGCGCTAGGGCTGCGCAAACTGCGCAACAAGCAGCTTGAGAACCCCTGGAAGAAGCATGACAACATTCCGCTGTGAGCCGGGCCGCGTCGGCCGCCAGGACTAACCGGGGGATTTCATGATCAGCTTTCTTCTCGCCTTCGCGCTCGCCGCCCAGGATGCCGCGCCGGCCCAGGTGGCAGCGCCAACCCAGGCGGTAGCGGGGTGGACCTATCGCGAGAGCAGCGACCCGGCGAAGCCCAGGAGCGCGACCACCGCGATCCGCATCGCCGACGGCGCGCGGCTGGTGGTGCGCTGCGACACCGTCCAGGTGCCGATCGTCTCGGTACAGTATCTGCCCAAGCCGCCTCTCGCTGCGGGCGAATCCCGGATCGTCACGCTGACGCTGGACGAGGCGCAGGCGGACATGACCAGCTGGCAGTTCCCCGGCAGCGGGGCGTATAACGGCGAGGCGACCGAGGTCTTCCTCATCGCCGACGAGATCGCCAAGGCCAAGAAGGTGCGCGTCACCTTGCAGGATGGCGACAAGGTGATCGACAGCGCGTTCGACGGCCCGGGCGGCGATACGATGTTCCGCAAGGTCTATGCGGTGTGCGGGCTGCCCTATGGCCTGCCGGGAGCGGCGGCGAAATGAAGCGTTTCGCCAATCCGTTCATGGTGTTGTGGATGAGATGATCATGCGGGGCGAGATGGGAATGTTCTGGTGGTTTAGGATGTTAATCGGCCTTGCGATTTTCTCTGCGTTGGCGCTCGCCCTGGCCGCCGGCCTCCATCGCTCGCTTGAAAAAGGGGTGGCGGCCGTTCGCGGAGGAAAGATCAGCCTCCGGGCCAAGCCGATGCAGTTCTGGGCGACAATTTTTCTGCAGGCGGTTTTGGTTATGATGTGCCTGTTCGGCGCGGGCGGGATACTCTTGATGATGATCGTGGAAATCGTGCGATGAAACTCGGCCGTCTCAACCATGTCGGCGTCGCGACGCCTTCGATCGCGGACTCGATCGCCTTCTATCGCGACGTGATGGGCGCGGAGGTGATCCGCGAACCGTTCGACCTGCCCGCGCAGGGGGTGAAGGTGTGCTTCGTCGATACGCCCAA
Source organism: uncultured Sphingomonas sp. (assembly GCA_966211615.1). Lineage (GTDB taxonomy): Bacteria > Pseudomonadota > Alphaproteobacteria > Sphingomonadales > Sphingomonadaceae > Sphingomonas. The sequence goes on along the minus strand of CBIHNZ010000019.1, from coordinate 82,798 downwards.
CAGCCAGATCGAGCTGATCGAGCCGCTGGGCGAGACTTCGCCGATCCGTGGCTTCCTGGCGAAGAACCCGGCGGGCGGGCAGCATCATCTCTGCTATGAGGTGCCCGACATCCACGCGGCCAAGGCCTGGTTCGAGGCGAAGGGCGCGAAGGTGCTCGGCGAGCCGCGGATCGGCGCGCACGGCACGCCGATCTTCTTCGTCCACCCCAAGGACATGGGCGGGGTGCTGACCGAGATCATGGAAACGCCCAAGGATGCGCATTGATGGCTGATTTCGAGCATATCCTGACTGAGCGGCGCGGCGACGTGCTGGCGATCACGCTCAACCGGCCCGACCGGCTGAACGCGGCGCCACCGGCTATGTTTGACGAGATCGGCGCGGCGATAGCTGCGCTCGACGGTGCACGGGCGGTGCTGTTCCTGGGCGCGGGCAGGGCGTTCTGCTCGGGTGCCGATGTCGCCAGCAGCGCGTTGATGGCGGACGATCCGGCCGAGGCGACCTATCGCGCGCTCGCCGAGCATTATCATCCCGCGCTGGAGGCGATCGCCGCGCTGGCGGTGCCGGTGGTGAGCGGCGTGCGCGGCGCGGCGGCCGGGATCGGCTGCAGCCTGGCGCTGGCGGCGGACTTCTGCGTGGCCGCCAACACCGCCTATTTCCTCCAGGCCTTCGTCAATATCGGGCTGGTGCCCGACGGCGGCGCGAGCTGGATGCTGCCGCGGCTGATCGGCCGCGCGCGGGCGCTGGAGATGATGATGCTGGGCGAGCGCGTCCATGCAGAGCGCGCGCGCGACTGGGGTATGGTGCATGAGGTCGTGCACGAGGATGTGCTCGACAAGGAGGCATGGCGGCTGGCGGAGCGGCTGGCGGCGGGGCCGACGGTCGCGCTGGGCCTGATGCGCCGCCAGATGCAGGACGCTTTGGGCCTCAGCTATGCCGATGCGATGCAGCGTGAGGCCGAGAACCAGCGGACCGCGCGGGGCAGCATGGATTCGATGGAAGGCGGGATGGCCTTCCTCCAGAAGCGGAAGCCGGAGTTCAAGGGACAGTGACCGACGCCAAGGACAATGGGCCGACCCTCGACGCCTGGCAGGCCGCAGCCGCCAAGGAGGTGAAGGGCAAGGACCTGACCTGGCACACGCCGGAGGGGATCGAGGTCAAGCCGCTCTACACGGCCGAGGACGTGGCCGGGATCGATCCCGGCCTGCCGGGCTTCGCGCCGTTCACCCGCGGGGTGCGCGCGAGCCTGTATGCCGGGCGGCCCTGGACGATCCGCCAATATGCCGGGTTCTCGACCGCCGAGGAATCGAACGCCTTCTACCGCCGCAACCTGGCGGCGGGGCAGAAAGGGCTGAGCGTCGCCTTCGATCTCGCCACCCATCGCGGCTATGACAGCGACCATCCGCGCGTCACCGGTGATGTCGGCAAGGCGGGCGTGGCGATCGACACGATTGAGGACATGAAGATCCTGTTCGACGGGATTCCGCTCGATCAGATGAGCGTCTCGATGACGATGAACGGCGCGGTGATCCCGATCCTCGCCTTCTTCATTGTCGCGGGCGAGGAGCAGGGCGTGCCGCGCGCGCAGCTCGACGGGACCATCCAGAACGATATCCTCAAGGAGTTCATGGTCCGCAACACGTACATCTACCCGCCCGAGCCGAGCATGCGGATCATCTCCGACATCTTCGGCTACACCTCGCGCGAGATGCCCAAATTCAACAGCATCTCGATCTCCGGCTATCACATGCAGGAAGCCGGGGCGACGCAGGTGCAGGAGCTCGCCTTCACCATCGCCGACGGCATGGAATATGTGAAATACGGCGTCGCCTCGGGGCTCGACATCGACAAGTTCGCCGGGCGGCTGTCGTTCTTCTTCGCGATCGGCATGAACTTCTTCATGGAGATCGCCAAGCTGCGCGCCGCGCGAGTGCTGTGGCACCGGGTGATGACCGAGCTGGGCGCGCAGGACGAGCGCTCGAAGATGCTGCGCACGCACTGCCAGACCTCAGGCGTCTCGCTCACCGAGCAGGACCCGTACAACAACGTCATGCGGACCACGATCGAGGCGATGGCGGCGATGCTGGGGGGCACCCAGTCGCTGCATACCAATGCGCTCGACGAGGCGATCGCGCTGCCCACCGATTTCTCCGCCCGGATCGCGCGCAACACCCAGATCGTCATCCAGGAAGAGACCGGGATGACCAAGGTCGTCGATCCGCTGGGCGGCTCCTATTATGTCGAGGCGCTGACCCAGGAACTGGTCGACAAGGCCTGGGAGATCATCGAGCGGGTCGAGGCCGAAGGCGGCATGGCCAAGGCGGTCGCGGCAGGCTGGCCCAAGGCGATGATCGAGGAGGCTGCGGCGGCCACCGCGGCGCGGATCGATCGCGGCGAGCAGGTGATCGTCGGCGTCAACAAATACCGCAAGGCGGACGAGGATCCGATCGACATCCTCGATGTCGACAATCACGCCGTGCGCGACGCGCAGATCGCGCGGATCCAGCGGGTGAAGGCCGAGCGCGACGAGGCGGCGTGCCAGGCGGCGCTGGAAGCGCTGCGCGTCGGCGCCGAAGGCAATGCGAACCTGCTCGAGCTGGCGGTCGAAGCGGCGCGCAAACGCGCGACACTGGGCGAGATCAGCTCGGCAATGGAGGCGGGGTTCGGCCGCTACGCCACCCAGCCGACCCCGGTGCAGGGCATCTATGGCGGCGCCTATGCCGATGATGTCCGCTGGGAGCGGCTGAAGGACGGCGTGCTCGCCACCGAGCGCCGGCTGGGCCGCAAGCCCCGCATGCTCGTCGCCAAGATGGGGCAGGACGGGCATGACAGGGGCGCCAATCTCGTATCTTCGGCGTTTGGCGATCTCGGTTTCGAGATCGTCCCGGGGCCGCTGTTCCAGACGCCGTCCGAGGCGGCTGCGCTGGCGATGGAGAAGGATGTCGACGTGGTCGGCGCTTCCAGCCTTGCCGCGGGCCACAAGACACTGATCCCCGAGCTGATCCGCGAGCTCCAGGACGCCGGCCGCGCCGATATCAAAGTGATCGCGGGCGGGGTGATCCCGGCGCAGGACTATGAATTTTTGCGCGAGGCGGGCGTGCAGGCGATCTTCGGTCCCGGCACCAATCTGGTGAAGGCGGCCGAGGAAGTGCTGCGCCTGCTCGGCCACAACATGCCCCCGATCGAGGAAGCTGCCGAATGAGTGAAGTGCGTACCGACTGGACCCGCGACGAGATCGCCGCGCTGTTCGACCTGCCGTTCCTCGACCTGGTCTATGAGGCGGCGTCGATCCACCGCGCGCATCATCCGCGCAACGAGGTCCAGCTCTCGACCCTGCTCTCGATCAAGACCGGTGGCTGTGTCGAGGATTGCGGCTATTGCAACCAGTCGGCGCATGCCGAGACCGGGCTCAAGGCCACCAAGCTGATGGACGTGCGCGCGGTGCTCCAGGCGGCGGCGCAGGCCAAGGACAATGGCTCGTCGCGTTTCTGCATGGGCGCGGCGTGGCGCAGCCCCAAGGACAAGGACATGCCCGCCATCGTCGAGATGGTGCAGGGCGTGCGCCAGATGGGGCTGGAGACCTGCATGACGCTGGGGATGCTCAGCGAGAAGCAGGCCGGGCAGCTCGCCGAGGCGGGGCTCGATTACTACAACCACAATATCGATACTTCGCCCGAGAATTACGCCAACGTCATCACGACGCGGACGTTCGAGGACCGGATCGAGACGCTGGAGAATGTCCGCGGGGCAGGGATCAACGTCTGCTCGGGCGGGATCATCGGCATGGGCGAGAAGCGCGAGGACCGGGTCGGCTTCCTCCATGCCCTGGCGACGATGGAGCATCCCGAGAGCGTGCCGATCAATGCGCTGGTGCCGGTGAAGGGCACGGTGCTGGGCGACATGCTGGCGGATACGCCGCTGGCGAAGATCGACCAGATCGAGTTCGTGCGGACGGTCGCGGTAGCGCGGATCCTGATGCCGCTGTCGATGGTGCGGTTGAGCGCGGGCCGCGAGAGCATGAGCGACGAGACGCAGGCTTTGTGCTTCCTGGCGGGGGCGAACTCGATCTTCACCGGCGACAAGCTGCTGACCACGGGTAACGCGGGCGATGACAAGGACGCGGCGCTGTTTGCGCGGTTGGGAGTGATGCCGATGGAAGTCGGCGAGCCGATGCAGGCCGCGGCGGAGTGACGTTGAGGCGCGTCTTGGTGGCTTTCGGATGGACAGCCCTGATGGCTGCGATCCTCTTCGTCTCGATTTTCTTTTTCGTGTTCGGCGATTGCTTCGATGCCAAATGCATCGAAGCCAAAGATCAAGCCGCAGCTGTGATTCCGTTGCTGACAGGTTTGCTTTGGGTTGCAGGATTAGTTGCGCTTTTCGTTCGTCCCAAAGGTCTCAGATAGATGTTCAAGAAGATCCTGGTCGCCAATCGTGGCGAGATCGCCTGCCGCGTCATGCGCACCGCCAAGAAGATGGGGATCGCCACCGTGGCGGTCTATTCGGATGCCGATGCGCGCGCGCCGCATGTGCTGATGGCGGACGAGGCGGTGCGGCTCGGGCCGGCGCCGGCGGCGGAATCCTATCTCAAGGCCGACCTGATCCTGCTCGCCGCCAAGGAAACCGGCGCGGACTGCATCCATCCCGGCTACGGCTTCCTCTCCGAGCGCGAGAGCTTCGCCAGGGCGTGCGCCGAGGCGGGGATCGCCTTTGTCGGCCCGCCGCCGAACGCCATCGCCGCGATGGGCGACAAGATCGAATCGAAGAAGCTCGCCAAGGCGGCGGGGGTGAACGTGGTTCCGGGGTATCTGGGCGAGATCGCCGATACCGACGAGGCGGTGAAGATCGCCTCCGACATCGGCTATCCGGTGATGATGAAGGCCAGCGCCGGCGGCGGCGGCAAGGGCATGCGGCTCGCCTATTCGGAGCAGGACGTCCGCGAAGGCTTCGAGGCGACCAAGCGCGAGGGGCTCGCCAGTTTCGGCGACGACCGCGTCTTCATCGAGAAGTTCATCGAGAGCCCGCGCCATATCGAGATCCAGGTGATCGGCGACCAGCACGGCAACATCCTCTACCTCAACGAGCGCGAATGCTCGATCCAGCGCCGCCACCAGAAGGTGGTCGAGGAGGCGCCTTCGCCCTTCGTCACGCCGAAGATGCGCAAGGCGATGGGCGAGCAGGCGGTCGCGCTGGCCCGGGCGGTGGGCTATTTCAGCGCGGGCACGGTCGAACTGATCGTCTCGGGCGCCGACACGAGTGGCGAGAGCTTCTACTTCCTCGAGATGAACACGCGGCTCCAGGTGGAGCATCCCGTGACCGAGGAGATCACCGGGCTCGACCTGGTCGAGCTGATGATCCGCGTCGCGGCCGGGGAGAAGCTGCCGCTGACCCAGGACGCGGTGAAGATCAACGGCTGGGCGATCGAGAACCGGGTCTATGCCGAGGATCCGTATCGGGGGTTCCTGCCGAGCACCGGGCGGCTGGTGCGCTATCGGCCGCCCGCGGCGGGCGAGGGCGTCCGGGTCGACGACGGCGTCGTCGAGGGCAGCGAGATCAGCATGTTCTACGATCCCATGATCGCCAAGCTGATTACCTGGGGAGAGACACGCGAGCAGGCGATCGACAGGCAGATCTCGGCGCTCGACCAGTTCCGTATCGACGGGATCGGCAACAACATCGATTTCGTCTCGGCGCTGATGCAGCACCCGCGCTTCCGCTCGGGCGAGATCACCACCGGCTTCATCGCCGAGGAATATCCCGAGGGCTTTCACGGGGCACCCGCTTCAGACGCGTTCCGGCGCAAGCTGGCGGCCGTTGCCGCCACGATCGATGTCGAACGTGCCGAGCGTGCCGCCGGGATATCCGGTCAGCTCGCCGATCCGATCGCGGTGAGCGAGCAGCGCGTGGTGCTGATCGACGGCGCGCGCTTCGAAGTGCATGTCGGCGAGACCGTCACGGTCGATGGACAGACTGTCGAGATCGATGGCGAATGGGGGGCGGACAATCTGATCCTGACGGCACGGATCGACGGGGAGCCGCTTGGCGTCGGGGTGGCGCGCAAGGGCGCCGCCTGGAAGCTGACCGCGCACGGCGCCTCGCATCTGGTCGAGGTATTGCCGCCGCATATCGCGCAGTATCGCCACCACATGATCGAGAAGATCCCGCCCGACATGAGCCGCTTCCTGCTCGCGCCGATGCCGGGGCTGCTCACCCGGCTCCATGTCGCCCCGGGCGACAAGGTCGAGGCGGGTCAGCCGCTGGCGGTGGTCGAGGCGATGAAGATGGAGAATATCCTGCGCGCCGAGAAGGCGGGAACCGTCAAGGCCGCCAATTTCGGGCCGGGCGACAGCCTGGCGGTGGACGCCGCGATCCTCGAATTCGAATAGTCCATCGCCGACCGGCGCCGGCAGTGCCGATTTGGACCAATATGAGCCATTGCAACCGGGCTCGGTTTCGCGTTTGCTCCGTCCGGGGAATGGCGCCATTATCGCGTCGCGTACGGTGGGGGCCGTTATCAGCCAGACATCGGCTGAGGCTGGGGGAGCGTAGGAAAAGTGCAGGAGGAGGACGACAGCTTCACGCGGTGGATCGAAGCCTGCGCGGCTGGCGAGCTGCTGGGCATCGCCAGCGCTGCGCTGTGGTGGGTCACCTGTGAACGCTTCGATCCCGCGCCCGTCGGCCTGACCGCGCAGATCCTGATGCTGGTGGCAAAAAGCGGAAGCGGGCTGATCCAGGGCCTGGTCCTGGGATATCTTCAGGGCTGGGCGCTGCAGCGGCCCTATCCGACGATCAGCGCGGGCCGCTGGACCGCGGCCACGATCGTCGTCGCCGTCGCGGGATGGGGGATCGCCGCCTGGGCCTCGGTCTTCGGGTTCGACCATGGGCCCGATGCGCCGGTGCTCAACCTGATGCAGACCGCGGTTACGTCCGCGGTGTTCGGCATCGTCACCGGCCTGGTGTTCGGATCGGCCCAGGCGCTGGTGCTGCGCGGGGTCGCGCGCGGGGCGCATTGGTGGATCGTCGCCAACATGATCGGCTGGGGACTGGCGCTTCCCTGCATCTATATCGCGTCGTCGGTGGGCAGCGCCCAGCCCGGGTCGCTCGAGATCGCGTTCCGCGGGCTGGTCGGCGGTGTCGCCTCGGGCGTCGTGCTGGGCACCATCACCGGCCTGTCGTTCAAGCTGATGCCCTCGCGCCACCCGGCGCCCGAGCCGATCGAGGCTAGGTTCTGACGAACAGATTCTTGAGCCAGAGCGGGCCCGTCCGCGCCGCCTGGCCCCAATCGGCTTCCTCGTCGAACGCGTCGGGCGCATAACCCCAGGGATTGAAGACCTTGACCCGGCCGGCCTTGAATGCGGCGGGGGTGCGCGTCACCAGGGTCAGCCCATGTTCCAGCGCCGTCGCGGCGAGCAGGCCGTCGCGCGCGTTCGGATAGGCCAGCTGTCCGCGCCGGCGCACCACGGCGCTGTCGATCGCCAGGATGCGGCCTTCGAACGCCGGCATCAGCCGCCCCTCGATCCAGGCCCGCAGCGCCGCGCCGGCCGCCTTGTCCTTGGTCTCGACCGCAGCGGTGCCGGTGTCGATCTCGAGCAGCGAAAGCGCGGAGAGGAACAGGCTCTGGCGCGGAACGCCCGCCGCCCAGCCGGCAAGGCCGGGATCGGTGCGCCCGGCCTTGGCCTTGCGCAGTTCGAGCACCACGCCGGTATCGAGCAGGTACATCAGCCGGCGCTCCGGTCCCAGGCGCCGCCCGCGCGCGACGCCTCCGGGTCGATTTCGGCACCGGAGGGCATCGCCAGCAGGTCGACGATCGTCTCGCCATGGCCGGTCAGCTGGCGGAAGGCCTCGATGCTCATCAGCACGTGCGTGGGCTTGCCGCGGTCGGTGACGAACACCGGTTCGAGTCGCGCGGCGCGCTTGGCGCTGCTCACATCCTGGTTCAGATCGCGGCTGCTGATCACCTTCATATCGAACCTACATACCTACAATTGACAGCGTTGGCGTGTAGGCATGTTACTACCTTGTGGCGGTTCAGCAACATTTCATTCGCAACTCGCGAAAAAATGCGTCTCGATCTGTTTTTCCAGCGGTTTTCCGGTTGCGCGGGAACCGCGAACTGCGCTCCCTCGAGCCAGAACGCGCAAAATGACGCGACGGAAACGAGGGGGAGAATGCAGTGCTGATGGACATATTCAACGACGCGGTACGCGCGCTGGGCGACATATTGGGCGCGCATGGCCCGGCAGTGAATGCCGTGAAGAGCTATGCGCCGAGCGATTTCAGCATCCACTTCTTCCTGCAGCTCGCAGTGATCATCCTGGCCTGCCGCGTGGTCGGCTGGCTGGGCCAGAAAATGGGGCAGCCGCAGGTCGTGGGCGAAATGGTCGCCGGCGTGGTGCTCGGGCCGTCGCTGCTCGGCCTGTTCTTCCCCGACCTCCAGATGGCGATCTTCCCCAAGGAAACGCGCAACGTGCTCTATGTCGGCGCGCAGCTGGGGGTGGGCCTCTACATGTTCATGGTCGGCCTGACGCTGCGGCTCGATCATTTCCAGTCCAAGGCCAAGAGCGCCGCGGGCGTCTCGGCCGCCGGCATCGCCGCGCCGTTCCTGCTCGCCGCGCTGATCACGCCGTTCCTGCTGACCGTGCCCGGGCTGTTCGCCCCCGGCATCACGCAGGGCAATGCGACCCTGTTCATGGGTGCCTGCATCGCGCTCACCGCCTTTCCGATGCTCGCCCGCATCATCAACGAGCGCGGGCTCGCCAATTCCTCGTTGGGCACGCTGTCGCTGACCGCCGGCGCGTTCGACGACGCCGCCTCCTGGTGCGTGCTGGCGATCGTGCTGGCGACGTTCGGCGCAGGCGTCGGCGTGGCGGTGATCGCGATCGGCGGCGCAGTCCTCTACGCTACGTTCATGCTGCTGTACGGCCGCAAGCTGCTCGCGCCGCTGGGCCGCGCGGTGGAAGCACGCGGCGAGATGAGCACCCAGGTGCTCGCGATCACGATGCTGCTCTTCTGCCTTTCCGCCTTCCTGATGGACGCGATCGGCATCCATGCGATCTTCGGCGGCTTCCTGATGGGCGTGTGCATGCCGCGCGGGCTGTTCGTCGAGGAACTGAAACGCAAGGTCGAGCCGCTCGCGGTCGTGCTGCTGCTGCCGATGTTCTTCACCTATTCGGGCCTCAACACCCGGATGGACATGGTGAACTCGGTGCCGCTGCTGCTGATCGCGTTCGGTATCCTGGTGGTGTCGATCCTCGCCAAGTTCGGAGCCTGCTGGGCAGCCGCCCGCATCTCCGGCGAGGACAACCGCACGGCGCTCGGCATCGGCGCGCTGATGAACTCGCGCGGGCTGATGGAGCTGATCATCATCAATATCGGCCTGCAGAAGGGCATCATCGGACCGACGCTCTTCTCGATGCTGGTACTGATGGCGATCGTCACCACGGTGATGGCAACTCCGCTGTTCGAGTTCGTCTATGGCCGCAAGGCGCGCGAGACCGGCGAACTCGGCGCCGTCCCCGGCAGCATGGCGACCGGCGCCGCCTGAATTCCGACCACCCTCCTGGGCTCGTCGCGTCCCCGCTTTCCTCCCAGACGGCGACGCGACGAGCCAATTTTCCGGAGACATTCGATGAAGCATCTGCTCGCCGTGACGGCGGGGCTGGTGACGTGCGGCACCGCCCAGGCCCAGGACGTGACCTTCAAGCCGATTGCCGACGCGCGGCTGCGCTACGAGCTGGTCGACCAGGACGGGCTGAACAAGAATGCCGGCGCGGTGACGCTGCGGCTTCGGCCGGGCGTGATCGCGTCGATGGGCGAATGGTCCGCGCTGGTCGAGGGCGAGACCAACATCGTGCTGGTCGACCAGTATAATGACGGCACCAACGGCAAGATCGCCTATCCGCTCGTCGTCGATCCGCCCAATGCCGAGATCAACCGCGCGCAGATCCGCTATGCAGGCAGGAACGGCCTGGGGCTGACCGCGGGCCGCCAGCGGATCGAGCTGGCCGACCAGCGCTTCGTCGGGCCCGCGCCCTGGCGTCAGAACGAGCAGACCTTCGACGCGGTGCGGGTGCAATGGGGCAAGCCCAAGGGGCTGAGCGCCGATATCACCTATGCTTGGAGCGACCGCACGGTGAACGGGCGCAAGGGCAGCGGCGCACGCCCGACCGCGATCGGCGGCGACAACATCTTCGCACTGGTCAATTACGGCACCAGGATCGGCACGCTGACCGGCTTCGCCTATCTGATCGACCAGGACGAGGCGGCGGTGCAGGGCTTCCGCCTGTCGAGCCAGACCTATGGCGCACGCTTCGCCGGCAGCGCGCCGATCGGCAAGGATCTGAAGCTCGGCTATGCGGCGAGCTGGGCGCGCCAGAGCGACTATCACCGCAATCCGAACGATTATTCCGCGGACTATTGGCTGGGCGAGGTGGCGCTGACCGCCAAGGCGCTGACCGCGACCGCCGGCTATGAGGTGCTCGGCGCCGATAAGGGTATTGCGCTCACCAGCGTCCAGACGCCGCTGGCCTCCTATTTCAAGTTCAACGGCTGGGCGAGCAAGTTCGGCACCACGCCGCCCAACGGCCTGCACGACCTGTACGGCACGCTCGGCTATGGCTGGAAAAAGGCCGGCCCGATCGATGCGATAAACCTGTCCGCCACCTATCACCGCTTCGACAGCGACCGGCTGAGCCAGCATTATGGCGACGAGATCGACCTGCTCGCCAGCATCAAGGAAGGCCACACAACGCTCTCCGCCCGCTACGCGCACTACAAGGCGGATGCGTTCGCGACGGATACCGACAAGTTCTGGCTGCAGCTGGACTGGGCGCTGTAGGGGCGGGTCTGGTTATGGGAATATCCGCTATTAGCGGTTAGCGGCTACTTCCCAATCTTCGTCACCCCGGGCTTGACCCGGGGTCTCGCTTCTTCTGAGCTGCGCAGATTGAGCATGATCGACAGGGTGGGTGGGTTTACATCATGGCGGACCGCTATCGCGCTACGATGTATGTGGGCGTAACAGCGCATTTGGCGGCGCGCGTCCATCAGCATCGGGCGGACGACGGTTCGGATTTCTGCCGCCGTTACGGACTCGACCGTCTGGTCTGGGCAAAGCACGCGCCCTCCATCACGGATTGCATCGCGCACGAAAAGCGCGTGAAACGCTGGCGTCGCGAATGGAAGTTCGCCCTGATCGAACGCGGCAATCCGGACTAGCGCGATCTCTACGACCAACTCGTCTGACGCAAAAGAAGCGGGACCCCGGGTCGAGCCCGGGGTGACGAGAGGTTATTGAATGGCCGCAACTGGACGACGCCGGCCACGCTCGTTTTCTATGCTCACACCGCAATCAGCCGCTCGTCCTGCGCGTTGATCTGCTGGATCAGCGCGCGGTGCGACGGGAGGTCGTGGGTCGCGCGCTCGCCGAAGTTGCGGATGCGGGCGAAGATGCGCTCCGCCGCCGCGACGTTGGGGAAATCGCTGCGCGCCGGGCCCAGGTCGGTTTTGAACTCCATCCCGTAGAGGATGTACTGGTAGTTGAAGAAGGCAAAGCTCTCGAGATCGAGGATGAAATCGAAGCGGCCCGGCGGGCGGTAGCGCCACTGGTCGAGCAGTCCGGTCAGCCGGTCCGGGATCGAGCTTGCCTGCGTATTGTCGCGCCAGAAGGGCTCCTGCCGCTGGCTGAGGCAGTAATGGAGCTTCAGGAAAGTGACGATATTCTCGTAGCGCGCGGTCATCAGCTCGTTGAAGCGCCTGGCTGGCGCGTCGACGGGGCCGTTGTGGGGGAACAACTCGGCGATCATGCCCACGGCCGCCTCGATCAGGACGACGCCGGTGGATTCGAGCGGCTCGAGGAACCCCGCCGACAGTCCGACCGCGACGCAGTTCTTGATCCATTGCTGCTCGCGATAGCCCGGCTCGAACGGGATCTTGCGCGGGGTGATCTCGACATCGCGCGGGCCGATATAGCCGGTGAGGATCTCGGCGGCGCGATCGTCGTCGATATGGTCGCTCGAATAGACGCAGCCGATGCCGCGCGCGCCGGCCAGGCCGATGTCCCAGGTCCAGCCTGCTTCGTGCGCGGCGGCGACGGTGAAGCTCTCCAGCGGCGCGTCGGGCCGATCATAGGGGATCTTGCAGGCGAGCGCGCGATTGGTGAACAGGCTGGAGCGCACCGACTTGAACGGCGCCTGCATCGCAGTGCCGATCAGCTCGGCGCGGAAGCCCGAGCAGTCGATGTAGAGATCGGCCCTCAGTTCGCCATGCCCGTCGGTCAGCACATGATCGATCGCACCGTCGGCGGTGAGCGAGACGCTCTGCAGGCGGTCCTCGATATGGCGGACGCCGAGTTCCTTGCCCCGGGCGGCGAGCACGCGGGCCAGGCTCGCCGCGTCGAAATGATAGGCATAGTTGAGCGGGCCGCCGAAATCGCCTTCGTGCGGCCGCTTGGGCGCGCGGCGGGCATCGGCGACGCGGTTCTGGATCGTCACCGCCTCGGCGAAGGGCGGGCGGGTCTTCTCGTCCTGGAGCAGCCAATAGGCCGCCAGGTTCGCGCCATCGGCATAGAAGGGGGCTTCGAACGGGTGGAAGAAATGATGGTGCGCGTCGTTTTCGGGCGCGCGGACCCAATCGGTGAAACGGATGCCCTGCTTGAACGTGGCCGAGGTGCTGCGGATGAACTGCGCCTCGTCGATGCCGAGGAACTTCAGCGTCTCGCGGATCGTGGGGAAGGTGCCTTCGCCCACCCCGATGATCCCGATGTCGGGGGATTCGAGCAAGGTGATCTCGAGATGGCCATGGCCCGAGAGATCGAGGAATTTGGCGAGATGCGCCGCGGTCAGCCAGCCCGCGGTGCCGCCCCCGATCACCAATATGCTGCGCTTGCGATCCATCTTTCCCACATATCCCAGCCGGTGCCTGCCGGATAGGCCGTGCAAACCTGTGTATGCTCCATTACCGCAATGCACAGTGCTAATATTGCCCCTATGTTACCGCCTGCGAATCCGCGTTTCTGAGGGATCCCATGTCTCCGCCCATCTTTTTCGATCCCAGCGGCAGCCGGAAGCGCTGGACGATGCGCGCCGTCGTCGCGACGGTGCTGCTCGTGGTGGCGACCGCCGTGATATTCGCGATCACGATCCTCGACGTGCCGCGTGGCGGCGACCTGCCGGTGCGCTGGGGAAGCGCCAAGGCTTCCGCGCTCCATCTGAAGGACGCAAGGGGGCACAGGGGTGGCCGATGGCTGCCGGCGGGCAATGCCAAGACGATCGGCTCGGCGCTGACGATCGGTTTCTACGTTCCCTGGGACCAGTCGAGCGCCAGCTCACTCCGGCGCAACATCCGCAACCTCGACTGGGTCGTGCCCGCGCTGGTGACCGTCGCCGGGCCGGACCATGCGATCCGCATCCAGGACGATCCGGCTTTCACAACCATCGTCGCCGGTGCACCGCACCCGCCCCGGGTGCTGCCGATGGTGCAGAACCTGGCGAACGAGAAATGGGACGGGGAGGGCATCGCCAAGCTGGTCGCCGACCCCGCCGCGCGGGCCAAGTTCGCGCACGATCTCGCGGCGATGGTCGCGGCGCGCAAGCAGGCCGGCGTGGTGATGGACTTCGAGAGCCTGCCCCAGGCGGCGGTGCCGCGCTATCTGGCGCTGCTCGCGCAGATCAACAACGCGTTGCCGGCGGACAAAGTTCTCGCCGTCACGGTGCCGGCAGGCGATCCCGAATGGGATATCAAGCGCTTCGCCGCTGTCGCCGATCGCGTGATCCTGATGAACTATGACCAGCATTGGCAGGGCGGCACCGCCGGGCCGATCGCGGCACAGCCCTGGTTCGTCGACCAGTTGCGCGCCGCGGTCCAGCAGATCGGCGCGGAGAAGCTGATCGTCGCGGTGGGCAGCTATGCCTATGACTGGCACGGCGGCAAGGTCGACGCGCTCAGCATCGAAGAGGCGTGGCTCGCCGCGCATGACAGCGAGGCACCGATCCAGTTCGACAAGGCGAGCGGGAACGAGGCCTTCGCCTATGACGAGGACAATGGAGAGCATCACGAAGTCTGGATGATGGACGCCACGACGACGTGGAACCAGCTCCAGGCGGTGCGCGCGATGGGCGTGGGCAGCGTCGCCTTGTGGCGGCTCGGAACCGAGGACGCCGGCGTCTGGCCCGCGCTCCAGGCGTTCCGCAACGGCGGGCGGCCCGACCTCGGCACGGTCGTCTCCGCCAGCGATGTCGATGTCGAGGGATCGGGCGAGATATTGCGCGTCACTGCCTCGCCCACCAACGGCAAGCGCGACCTCAGCTTCGATGCCGCGGGGATCATCCGCGACGTCCGCTACGTCACCCTGCCGACGCCCTATGTCGTGTCGCGCACCGGCGCCGCGCCGAAGCTGGTGGCGCTGACCTTCGACGATGGTCCGGACGCGACCTACACGCCGCAGATCCTCGACATCTTGAAGGCGCAGAAGGTGCCGGGGACCTTCTTCATCATCGGCGAGAACGCGCTCCAGCACCCGCTGCTGCTGCGCCGGATGGTCGCCGAGGGGCATGAGCTGGGCAACCACACCTATACCCATCCCAATCTCGCGCTCGATTCCGCGCGCAGCACCTCGATCGAGCTCAACGCGACGCAGCGCCTGGTCCAGGCCTATACCGGCCGCGGCATGCGCCTGTTCCGCGCGCCCTATTTCGGCGACGCCGAACCGACCACCGCCGACGAGCTCGATCCGGCGATGGTGGCGCAGCAGCAGGGCTATACCGTGGTCGGCCTCCATGCCGATCCGGACGACTGGAAGCGGCCCGGGGTCGACGCGATCGTGCAACGGGCCGTGGCGGCGGTGACGGGCGCCACGCCGGAGCGTTCGGCCAATATCGTCCTGCTCCACGATGGCGGCGGCAACCGCGACCAGACCGTGGTCGCCTTGCCGCAGATCATCGCTCAGCTCCGCGCGCGGGGCTACACTTTCGTCCCGGTCTCGCAGCTCGCCGGGCTGTCGCGCGACGCGGTGATGCCGGAGATTACCGGGAGCGACCTGGTGGCGGTGCGCGCTGATGTCGCGATCTTCGTGCTGCTCGCGGGGCTGGCCTCCGCGCTCAAGGGCCTGTTCTTCGTCGCGATCGCGCTGGGGATCGCCCGCGCGCTGACGCTGGCCGGGCTGGCGCTGTGGCAGCGTCGCCGCGAGCGCAGGCGTGGCGAGCCGCCGGCCTTCACCCCCACCGTGTCGGTGATCATCCCCGCCTATAACGAGGAGCGGGTGATCGAGGGATCGATCCGCCGCGTGCTGGCGAGCAACTATCCGGCGATCGAGCTGATCGTCGCCGATGACGGATCGAAGGACGCGACCAGCGAAAGCGTCGCGCGCGAGTTCGGCGGCGACCCGCGCGTGACTTTGCTGACGCTGGAGAATGGCGGCAAGGCCTCGGCGCTCAACCGCGCGCTGCAATCGGCCAAGGGCGAGGTGATCATCGCGCTCGATGCCGATACCCAGTTCGAGCCCGAGACGATCGCGCGGCTGGCGCGCTGGTTCGTCGATCCCAAGCTCGGCGCGGTGGCGGGCAACGCCCAGGTGGGCAACCGCGTCAATCTGGTCACGCGCTGGCAGGCGGTGGAGTATATCACCGCGCAGAATTTGGAGCGCCGCGCGCTCGCCGGCTTCAACGCGATCACCGTCGTCCCCGGCGCGGTCGGCGCATGGCGGCGCGCCGCGCTCGACGCGGTCGGCGGCTATCCCGAGGATACGCTGGCCGAGGACCAGGACCTGACCATCGCGATCCAGCGCGCCGGCTGGCGGGTGACCTATGACACCGACGCGGTCGCCTGGACCGAGGCGCCCGAGAGCTTCAAGTCGCTCGCCAAGCAGCGCTATCGCTGGGCGTTCGGCACGCTCCAGTGCCTTTGGAAGCATCGCGGCATCTATCGCGACCGCCAGGCACGCGGACTGGCGCTCGTCGGGCTTCCCCAGGCCTGGATCTTCCAGATCGGCTTCGCCGCGATCTCGCCGCTGATCGACCTCGCTCTGGTGGTGGCGGTGGCCGGGACCGGGATCAACGTGTGGCAGCATGGCTGGGAGCAGACCCGGGGCGATGTCGGCACCATGGCGATCTACTGGGTCGCCTTCACCGCGATCGATGTCGGCTGCGGCTGGGTGGCGTACCGGCTCAACAGCCGCAGGATCCGCTATCCGGCGCTGCTGCTGGTCATGCAGCGCTTCGTCTATCGCCAGCTGATGTACTGGGTGGTGCTCCGCGCGATCAGCTCGGCGGTGGGCGGCTGGTGGGTCGGCTGGGGCAAGCTCGAGCGCAGCGGCCGGGTAGGGACCGGGGCGCCGGCAACCGAAACGCCAAACTGAAGGGGGCACCAGAGCATGTCGCAGACCTGCCAGCATCGGGATACGGTCAACACAGTCACGCCCAGCGCGCTCGGCTGCGAGGAATGCCTGAAGACCGGCGGCTGGTGGGTGCATCTCAGGCTTTGCCGAAGCTGCGGCCATGTCGGCTGCTGCGACGATTCGCCCAATCGCCACGCGACCAAGCATTTCCATGGCACTCGGCACCCGATCATCGAGGGCTATGATCCGCCGGAAGGCTGGGGATGGTGCTATGTCGACGAGATGGAGGTCGATCTGCCCGACCAGACGCCGCAGCGCGGCCCGATACCCCGCTTTATCTGAGCCGGGGCCGAAGGGAGGATCGCCTAAGGCGTCCGGAACGGGTACGTTCCGTTTCACGCTGACGGATTTTTGCGGAAGGATCCTGCCATGTTCATGCTCCTCGCTCTGTTGATCGGCATCGTGGCGGGCTTGCGCGCCTTCACCGCACCCGCGGCGGTAAGCTGGGCCGCGCATCTCGGCTGGCTGCATCTCGACGGGAGCTGGCTGGCGTTTCTCGGCTATCGCTTCACCCCCTGGATCTTCTCGGCGCTGGCGCTGCTCGAGCTGGTCGGCGATCAGCTTCCGACGACGCCCAGCCGCAAGACGCCGCCGCAGTTCGGCACCCGGCTGGTGATGGGCGGGTTGAGCGGCGCCGCGATCGGGGCCTCGGCCGGCGCGCTGATCGCCGGGCTCGCAGCGGGTGTCGTCGGCGCGGTGATCGGCACGCTGGGTGGCGCGGCATTGCGTACCCGGCTAGCCGCGGCGCTCGGCGGCGATCGCCCCGCGGCGCTGATCGAAGACGTGATTGCGGTGGGAGGCGCGGCGCTGATCGTGCTCGCGCTATGAGCCGCGCGTTCGATGCGATCATCGTCGGCGCCGGCCAGGCGGGACCGGCGCTTGCCGGCCGGTTGACCGATGCGGGCCAGAAAGTGGCGTTGATCGAGCGCGCACGGGTCGGCGGCACCTGCGTCAACACCGGCTGCACCCCGACCAAGGCGCTGGTGGCGAGCGCCTATGCCGCGTTTCTCGCCCGGCGTTCGGCGGATTACGGCATCGGCACCGGCACGGTGACGGTCGATTTCCCCGCGGTGATCCGGCGCGCGCAGGAAATCGCGGCGCGGTCGCGCGGCAACAACGAGACCTGGCTGTCGCGCATGCCGGGCCTCGAGCTGATCCGCGGCCATGCGCATTTCACTGCGCCCGACACGATCGCGGTGGGCGAAGAGCGCCTTACCGCGCCGAAGATCTTCCTGAACGTGGGCGGCCGCCCGTCACGGCCCCCGATGCCGGGCATCGACGCGGTGGAGACGCTCACCAATGCCGGCATGCTGAAGCTCGATGTACTGCCCGAGCATCTGGTGGTCGTCGGCGGCAGCTATATCGGGCTCGAATTCGCGCAGATATTCCGCCGCCTCGGCTCGCAGGTGACGGTGGTCGAGATGCAGCCCCGGCTGATCGCGCGCGAGGACGAGGATATCAGCCAGGCGATCCGCGAGATGCTGGAGGCGGAGGGAATCGAGGTGCGGACCAGCGCCACCTGCATCGGCTTCGCGCAGGATGCCGGCGGGATATCGGTCGGCGTCGATTGCGAGGAAGGCGCGCCCCGCGTGCCGGCCAGCCATGTCCTGCTCGCGATCGGGCGCCGGCCGAATACCGACGATCTCGGGCTGGACGCCGCCGGCGTGGCGACGGACGAGCGCGGCTATATCAAGGTCGACGAGAAGCTCGCCACCAATGTGCCGGGGATCTGGGCACTGGGCGACTGCAACGGACGCGGCGCCTTTACCCATACCGCGTGGAACGATTACGAGATCGTCGCCGCGAACCTGCTCGACGGCGAGCAGCGCCTGCTCGGCCAGCGCCTGTCCGGTTATGCGCTCTTCACCGATCCGCCGCTCGGGCGGGTGGGCATGACCGAGACCCAGGCACGGGCGACCGGCCGGCCGCTGCTGGTCTCGCACCGGCCGATGAAGCGCGTCGGGCGCGCGATCGAGAAGGGCGAGACCATCGGCATGATGAAGCTGGTCGCCGATGCCGAGACCCGCCGCATCCTGGGCGCCGCGATACTCGGCGTGGGCGGCGACGAGGCGATCCACGGCATCCTCGACATGATGCACGCCGATCAGCCGCTGGACGTGCTGCGCTGGGCCGTGCCGATCCACCCCACGGTATCCGAGCTGATCCCGACGCTGCTGATCGATCTCAAGCCCGCCGAATAGGCGGCAATCAACCCTCCGGCGGAAGCGGCGCTTCTTCGGGCTTGTCGAGCTGGAGGCCATGCTTGAGCAGCATCGGGATGTTGAGCATCGCGAAGACCAGGGTGAGCGGGATCATCGCCCAGGTCTTGAACAGCACCCATTGGTCCCAATCGAGCAGCTGGCGCATCGCTTCGTTGAGGATGGCGGCGAAAAGGAAGAAACAGGCCCAGCTGATCGTCAGCAGCCGCCAGCCCCGGGCGGTCAGGCCGGGATAGGCCTGTTGCAGCAGCAGCTGGAGAAGCGGCTTGTCGGTCAGCAGGCCGTAGCCGAGCACGATGGCGAACATCGTGTAGATGACGGTCGGCTTGATCTGAATGAAGATCTGGCTGTGATAATAAAGGGTCAGCCCGCCGAACACGAGCACGAACGCCCCGGTGATCCAGAGCATCGGCGAGATGTGCCGCGCTCGCCACCAGGAAACCAGCATCGCGGCCACCATGGCGACCATGAAGGCGACCGTGGCGGTCAGGATGCGGGCGATCTGCGGCCCGCTGGCGAGGCTGTTGACCGCGAAGAACACGATCAGTGGACCGAAATCGATCGCCATGCGGAGGCCCGGCGATACCGCGGCTTTGGGATTGGTACTCATCTCGATTTTATTCCTCGTCATCCCGGCGAAGGCCGGGATCCAGGGTAACAAAGGTTTGTCCTGCCTGGCTCTGGATCCCGGCCTTCGCCGGGATGACGGGAGAATGGAGCCAAGGGTCACCCATTGATCGCATCTTCCACGCCCGCGATGATCCGCGCAACCTCCTGTGCGTCGAACGGGCGAAGATCGTCGACCTTCTCGCCGACGCCGATCGCGTGGATGGGGAGGCCGAACTTCTCCGCCGCGGCGACGAGCACGCCGCCGCGCGCGGTGCCGTCGAGCTTGGTCATGACCAGCCCGGTGACCCCGGCGACTTCCTTGAACACCTCGATCTGGCTGAGCGCGTTCTGGCCGGTGGTGGCGTCGAGCACGAGCACCACGTCGTGCGGGCTGGCCGGATTGATCCGGCCGAGCACGCGGCGGATCTTGGCGAGCTCGTCCATCAGCTCGCGCTTGTTCTGGAGGCGGCCGGCGGTGTCGACGATCAGCACGTCGATGCCCTTTTCGGTGGCCTGCTTGACCGCTTCGAAGACGATACCGGCGGCGTCTCCGCCCTCGGCGCCCGAGACGATCGGCACGCCGATCCGCTCGGCCCAGGTGCGCAGCTGGCCGATCGCGGCGGCGCGGAACGTGTCGCCGGCGGCGACCATCACGCTATAGTCCTGCTCGAGGAAACTATTGGCGAGCTTGGCGATCGTGGTGGTCTTGCCCGATCCGTTGACGCCGATCACCAGGATCACCTGCGGCCGCGGAAAGGCTTCGATCTCGAGCCGCTTGGCGACCGGCTCGAGCGCCTTGGCGACCTCGTCGGCGACGATCAGGCGGATGCCCAGCTCCTCCATGTTGCGCTCGAACTGCCCCTCGGCGAGACGCGCCCGGACCCGGGCGGCGGTGGCGGGCCCCAGATCGGAGGCGATCAGCGCCTCCTCGATCTCGTCGAGCGTCGCCTCGTCCAGCCGCGCGAGGCTGAGCCCGGCGAGGTTGCCGAGCAGCCGGTCGGACGTCTTGCGGAATCCGCCGAGCAGGCGCTCGTGCCAGGAACCGTTGCTCATGCCACAGTTCCGGGGTGACGGACGGGGGTTGCTTCGAGCTTGTCGTTACTCACTGCGTTGATCTTCACCTGTACTATCGATCCGACCGGTTCGGTCTGGCTGAGGCGCGCTTCGGCGAAATTGCCGGCATGGCCGCGGTCTCCCGGGCGCTCTACCAGCACTTGCTGGCTGCTGCCCACCAGGCTTTGCAACCAGCGCGCGCGCAGGCCTTCGGCCTCGGCCCTCAGTTGCGCGGCGCGGGCCCTGACGACCTCGGGTTCGAGCTGGGGCATGCGCGCGGCAGGGGTGCCGGCGCGCGGGCTATAGGGGAAGATGTGCGCATGGACGATGCCGCAATCCATGATCAGCGCGCGGCTGTTCTCGAACATCGCCTCGGTCTCGGTCGGGAAGCCGGCGATCAGATCGGCGCCGATCGCAATGTCGGGGCGCGCGGCGCGCAGGCGCTCGGCCAGCGCGACCGATTGCGCGCGGCTGTGGCGGCGCTTCATCCGCTTGAGGATCATGTCGTCGCCGGCCTGGAGCGACAGATGGACGTGCGGCATGACCCGCGACTCCTGGGTGAGCAGTGCGAACAGGCGGTCGTCGACCTCGATCCCGTCGAGCGAGGAGAGGCGCAGCCGCTTGAGCGCGGGGACATGGGCAAGGATGCGCTCGACGAGCTGGCCGAGACTGGGCGCGCCGGGGAGGTCGGGACCGTAGCTGGTCAGGTCAACGCCGGTCAGGACGATCTCGGCATGATGCTCGGCGAGCGCGGCGATGCGGTCGATCACCGAGCCGGCTGGCACCGAGCGGCTGTTGCCGCGGCCGAACGGGATCGCGCAGAAGGTGCAGCGATGGTCGCAGCCATTCTGGACCTCGACGAAGGCGCGGGCGTGCGTCGAGAAGCTGGCGGCGAGGTGCGGCGCGGTCTCGCGCACCGCCATGATGTCCTGCACCTGCACCGGCGCGTCATAAGCTTCCCAAGCTTCTGCTCTGAGCTTTTCGGCATTGCCGATCACCCGATCGACCTCGGGCATTGCGGCGAAGGCGGCGGGATCGATCTGCGCCGCGCAGCCGGTCACGACGAGTTCGGCCCCGGGGCGCTCGCGCCGGGCGCGGCGGATCGCCTGGCGGGTCTGCTTGACCGCCTCGTTCGTCACCGCGCAGCTATTCACCACGATCGTGTCCCGCCCTACCAGCAGGGCGCGGATCGACTCGCCCTCGGCGAGGTTGAGACGGCAACCCAGGTTGACGACATGCGGAACGGAGGAAGGCATTTGGCGAGCGATCTAGGAGCGACGGCGTCGGAAGTCCACGCAAAGGCCCGCGAAGTGCTGGCTTTCTGGTTCGAGTCGCTGAAGCCCGAACAATGGTTCGGCGGATCGGACGCACTCGATGCGGAGATAAGCGGGCAATTCGGGGCGCTGTACGACGCGGTGTTCGAAAGCGGTGCGGCGGATTGGCGCGGCGATGCCGAGACCTTGCTGGCGGCGGTGATCCTGCTCGACCAGTTCTCGCGCAACATCCATCGCGGCACCGCCCGGGCGTTCGCGGCCGATCCGCTGGCGCAGGCACTGGCGACGCTGGCGGTGGAGCGGCATTGGGACCGCGGGATGCCGCCCGAGCGGCGGCAATTCTTCTATTTGCCGTTCCAGCATGCCGAGAGCCACGCGCTGCAGGCGGTGAGCCTCCGGTGCTTCGAAGCGCTCGGGCTGGAGAAGTCGCTGACCTATGCCAAGGACCATGCCGAGGTGATCGCGCGGTTCGGGCGGTTCCCGACGCGGAACGCGGCGCTGGGCCGCGAATCGACGCCTGAGGAGCAGGCCTATCTCAGCCAGCCAGGCGTTGGCTGGTAGAGGCGTCCTTCTTCTCCGCCGGAGCAGGGCTGTTCTGGAGCAGTCGGCGTTCGGCGAGCAACCGGCGCACCGCGCTCACCGATAGCGGTCGGCCATAGAGCCAGCCCTGCGCCTTGGCGCAGCCGAGCACGCGCAGCCGCTCCTCGATCGAGGCGTCCTCGACGCCCTCGGCGGTGATCGGCAGGTTGAGGCTCTCGCCCAGGCTGATGATCGCGTTGACGATCGCGGCCGAGTCGGCGCTTTCGTTGAGCGACATCACGAAGCTCTTGTCGATCTTGATGCGATCGAAGGGCAGGGCGCGCAGGTGCGCCAGCGATGAGTAGCCGGTGCCGAAATCGTCGAGCGCGAGATGCACGCCCTGGTTCTTGAGGCTGCCGACGATCGACTGGGCGAGCGCAAGATTGTCGAACAGCGAGCTTTCGGTGATCTCGACCTCGAGCCGATGGGCGGGGAAGCCGGTCTCGGTCAGCACCTTGATGATCTTCTGCGCCAGCCAGGCGTCGCGCAGCTGCCAGGGCGAGATGTTGATCGACAGGTTGAGCGACGGATCCCAGTCGCGCGCGGCGAGGAAGGACTGGCGCATGATCGAGAGCGAGAGCTCGGCGATCATCCCGGTTTCCTCGGCGATCGGGATGAACAGTTCGGGGCTGATCAGGCCGCGGCTGGGATGTTCCCAGCGGGCGAGCACCTCGAAGCCGTGGAGGCGACCGGTCGAGAGATCGATCTGCTGCTCGAAATAGGGGACGACCTCCTGGCGCGGAATCGCGAGGCGCAGGCCGCTTTCGAGCTCGTTGCGGACCTGGAGCTCGCGCTCCATCGACTGGTCGAACCAGGCATAGCGGTTCCGGCCCGACTTCTTCGCCTGGTACATGGCGATATCGGCCGAACGCATCAGCGCGTCCATGCTGGCGCAGTCGAAGTCCGAGCGGGCGATGCCGAGCGAGCAGGAGATGTGGAGGCGCAGGCCCTCGGCCTCGAACGGCTGGGCCATGCGGCTGACGAGCCGCTCGGCGATGCGCTCGATGGTGGAGGGCTCGGCCGGATCGAACAGGAAGCCGCACGAGAATTCGTCACCGCCCAGCCGCGCGGTCAGGGCGATCGGCGGCATTGCGTGCGCGATCTCCGCCGCGACGGCGCGCAGCAGCGCATCGCCGACGGCATGGCCGTGCATGTCGTTGATCGTCTTGAAATGATCGAGATCGAGCATGATCAGCGCCATCGCCTTGCGGCGGCGCTGCGCGCGGGCGAACATCGCGGCGCCTTCCTCGCCCAGGCTGCGGCGATTGAGGAAACCGGTGAGCGGGTCGCGGCTGGCGAGGTGCTGGGCACGCTCCTCCGCGGCGGCGCGGACCCGGACTTCCATCGACAGCGCGTGGTGGCGGCGCCATCCGAACAGAATCAGCGCGACGTTCAGGAGCAGCGCGATGACGAGCGTGCGGTCGGCGGGCTCGGATCCCGACGTATAATGCTGCAGGGTCTTGGACAGCACCGAGCTGCCCGTCCCTACGAACAGCAGGATCGCTGCAACGCTGATCGCGCCCGTGACGATGTTCGGGCTCGATGCGGTGCGATTGCGGATTTCGTCTTCGTGGTCCAGCGACATTGCCGGGTTATGCCCCCCCAAGCGGATAGCGGGGCGTTGTCACATGCCGAGGGTATAGATCAGGTTAAGCCCGTAACGGTTGCAACGCGCGCATAGTGAAGCTATGTGGCCCGCTTGCCGTTCCCGTGGAACGCGAGACATTGCCACCCCCAGGGGTGACGCCGGCCGACGAGGTTTCGTCCGCCGGCGTGTTTTGCGTTTGGCGGATCGCGGCCTGGAATTGGAGTGATCTGGACCCATGTTCGATAGTCTGAGCGAACGGCTTGGCGGCGTCTTCGAGCGCCTGCGCGGGCGCGGTGCGCTCAACGAAGCCGATGTCCGCACCGCCATGCGCGAAGTACGGATCGCCCTGCTGGAAGCCGATGTCGCGCTTCCGGTAGCGCGCGACTTCGTCGACAAGGTGACCGAGCAGGCGATCGGCCAGCAGGTGCTGCGCTCGATCACGCCGGGCCAGCAGGTCGTCAAGATCGTCCATGACGCACTGGTCGACATGCTCGGTTCGGATACCGCCGAACTCGAGATCGGCGTCACGCCGCCGGCGGTGATCATGCTCGTCGGTCTGCAGGGCTCGGGCAAGACAACCACGACCGCCAAGCTCGCCAAGCTGCTGACCAAGTCGCAGGGCAAGAAGGTCATGATGGCGTCGCTCGACGTCAATCGCCCGGCCGCGCAGGAGCAGCTCGCGGTGCTCGGCACCCAGACCGAGATCGCGACCCTGCCGATCGTCCAGGGCCAGCAGCCGGTCGACATCGCCCGGCGCGCGCTCCAGGCGGCGAAGCTCCAGGGCTATGACGTCCTGATGCTCGATACCGCGGGCCGCCTCCACGTTGATCAGCAGCTGATGGACGAGATGAAGGCGGTGGCGGACATCGCCACGCCCGCCGAGATCCTGCTCGTCGTCGATTCGCTGACCGGCCAGGATGCGGTCAACGTCGCCTCCAGCTTCTCGGCGCAGGTGCCGCTGACCGGCGTGATCCTGACCCGCATGGACGGCGACGCCCGTGGCGGTGCCGCGCTGTCGATGCGCGCCGTCACCGGCAAGCCGATCAAGTTCGCCGGCATGGGCGAGAAGCTCGACGCGATCGAGCCCTTCCATCCGAAGCGCGTCGCCGGCCGGATCCTCGGCATGGGCGACGTGGTCAGCCTAGTCGAGCGCGCTGCCGAATCGATCCAGCAGGAAGACGCCGAGCGCATGGCGGGCCGGCTCGCCAAGGGCCAGTTCGACATGAACGACCTGCGCGCGCAGCTGCAGCAGATGCGCCGCATGGGCGGGCTGGGTGCGCTGGCGGGCATGATCCCGGGCATGAAGAAGGCCCAGGCCGCGATGAATGCCGGCGGCATGGACGAGAAGATCCTGCTCCGCATGGACGCGATGATCACCTCGATGACTCCCAAGGAGCGCACCAAGCCCGAACTGCTCAACGCCAAGCGCAAGATCCGCATCGCCAAGGGCAGCGGGACGACCGTGCAGGACGTCAACAAGCTCCTCAAGATGCACCAGGAAATGCAGACCGCGATGAAGCGGCTGAAGAAGATGGGCGGCCTGAAGGGCATGATGGGCATGCTCGGCAAGGGCGGCCCCGGCGGCGGCATGGGCGGCATCGGCAATGCGCTGGGCGGCCCCGAGATGGGTGAGATGATGGGCAAGATGGGTGGCGGCCTGCCCGGCCTGCCCGGCGGCGCGAACCTGCCCCCCGGTTTCGAGAATTTGCTGAAGAAAAAGTAACTTAAACCCGAATATAAACTCAGAATATCAAGAAGGAAGATTAATGGCTATTTCCATGCGTCTGTCGCGCGGCGGCTCCAAGAAGCGCCCCTATTACCGTATCGTGATCGCGGACGCCCGTTCGCCGCGCGACGGCAAGTTCATCGAGAAGATCGGCACCTATAACCCGCTGCTCGGCAAGGATGACGAGAAGCGCATCATCCTCGACGGCGAGCGCGCCAAGCATTGGCTGAGCGTCGGCGCGCAGCCGACCGATCGCGTCGCCCGCTTCCTCGACGCCGCGGGCGTCAAGGAGCGCGCCGCGCGCAACAACCCGAACAAGGGCAAGCCGGGCGAGAAGGCCACCGAGCGCGCCGAGGAGCGTGCCGAGAAGCTGAAGGCCGCCGAGGAAGCCGCCGCAGAGGCAGCCGCCGCACCGGCGCCCGAGCCCGTCGTCGAGGAAGTTCCCGCCGAAGGCTCGAACGAGGAAGCGGAAGCCGTGATGGCCGCCGAAATCGAAGCTGCGACCGAAGAGCCGACCCCCGAGGCCGAGCAGGTCGCCGAGGCAGTTGCCGAAGAGACCCCGCCGGTCGAAGTCGCCGCCGAAGCTCCGGCCGCCGAGGAGGCCCCGGCCGCTGAGGAAGTCGCGGAAGAAAAGTCGGAAGGCTAAAGCCTGATCGGTCGGTTCCCCTCCCGCTTGCGGGAGGGGCTAGGGGAGGGCGTGCCCTTGGCATTGCAGAAAAACACAGTCCCTCCCCCGACCCCTCCCGCAAGCGGGAGGGGAGATAGAAGCATCACGCTCGCCGCGATCATCGGCGCGCATGGCATTGCGGGCGAAGTGCGGCTGAAGGTCTTCGCCGAGGATCTGGCCGCGCATAAATCGTTCAACGACGGCGCGCTGACGCTCAAATCGGTTCGCCCCGGTTCGAACGGCGCGATCGCCCGCTTCGCCGAGATCGCCGACCGCAACGCCGCCGAGGCGTTGCGCGGGACCGCGTTGACCGTCCCGCGCTCGGCGCTGCCGCCGCTCGGCGAGGGCGAATATTATCATGTCGACCTGCTTGGCCTGCCGGCGGTCTCCGAAAAGGGCGAGCCGCTCGGCGCGGTGATCGCGGTCGACAATTATGGCGCGGGCGACGTGCTCGAGATCGAGCGCCCCGACGGCAAGCGCTTCATGGTGCCGATGCAGCCCGAAGCGGTGCCCGAATGGGACGATGCGCGGCTGGTGATCGCTGCCGAATTCATCGACAGCTGAGCGGATCCCGCCGCTTCATTTCGAAGATGCCGACGCGCTTGCCGTCGAACTCACCGTCGTGCCCGTCTTCACGTCGAACACCCGTTCACGATCATATGCCAGGACGCCTGGGATCGGTGTGAGCCGGTCGATCTGGATGCCGGCATAGTTCGGGATACGCCCCGCCGCGTGCAGTTCGGCCGGAATCACCGCAAAGGCGTTCAGCCGCGGGTCGATCGAGGCACCCTGCACCGGTGCTTCCCAGCCGATGCTCGTCATGTCCTGGGGCAGGTCGAAATCATTCTTCGGCACGACAGTCTTGGCGGCCTTGGCGGCACTGCGGGCATCCAGCAGATTGATCCGCATCATGCCCGCATGGACTATCTGTCTGGGCTTCACTTCAAACTCGATGCTGCCCATGCACATGCAGGTGCCGCCGATCGCCTGCGCGTTGAACACCGGACCATAGAAGACGTAGCGGCCGGGCTTGACCGACTGGACGAAGGTGGACCGCCCGTTCGTTTTGGCGAAGCGCTTGAACGGCCCGATGGTGACCATGTTTTCCATGTCGAGCGCGGGAAATGGCAGGCTGGCATCGGTGGGCTCGTTCGGCTCGGTCGGGCGCTTTGCCTTCAGGAGCGCCTGATCTTTCGGCGACAATTTGTTCCAGGTCTTCATGTCGTCTTGCCACTGGGCGTGCTTACGTTCCCATTTGCCCCGCGCCTTGGCCAGGGCGGTGGCACGGCGCGCGAGATAGTCGGCGACCTCCTCCGGCTCGGCGCGCCGGATCAGGGTGACCGGGAAAGAGAACATCGAGCTGTCGGACGAGGTCTGGACGATCAGATAGCTCTTGGCGGGGTCGAGATTGACGACCTCCTTGTCCGAGACGGCGCCATATTCGTCCCGGGCCAATGCGGGAGCGGCGTGCATTGCCGCGATGAGCATCGCGGCAGCCAGAACGCGTTTCTTCATCTTCCCAGTGCCTCCGTTGCCGGCTTCTCGCCGGACGCGACCTTCGCCTGCTGCTTCAGGAAAGCCTGTCGCTTGCCTTCTTCCAGGCTGGAGAAATCTTCCTCGAAGTTGAATTCCTGCCAGATATCCTTGGGAAGGCCGAAGCGCTCATATCCCTTGAAATACATACACCGGCGCATGTTGATCCGGCGCGCCGCCCGCACCTGGGCGGAGCCGAAAATTGCGGCAACCATGATGTTTGCGATCGCGCCGCCGACTATGCCGGGCACCGTGCTGTTATAGGGATAGGGTGTGTCGGTATATCCCAGCGGGCTGGAGAGGCCCCGCGACAGCCCGTCGCAATCGCGCAGGTCCGCCAGCGCCGTTTTGAAATCGGTCGCGTCGCGGTGGAAGTAATAATATTTATCGAAGTCGTCCGCGAACTTGGGGTCCGGCTTGAAAGCGAGCGAGGGAAGTTCGATCGCCGCCACGTCGATGATTTCGTTGGATGATGGCAGGGTAACGGTGTGCACCGCATCTTCAGCGCCGCCGCCGTCGGCCTCTGTTTGTGCATATGCAGGATTCGCCAAGGCGAGCAGCGCAGCCGCGGCGCCGCAAGCGGATAGATATTTCATCGAAGCCCCCTTCAGATGCGGCTGATCGTAATGGGCGGATCGAGCGGCTGGCAAGCCGTATCTTCGCTTGGGTCAGGGGGCGGGCTCCGGTCCGGATGCCGGCATCGGGAACGTGCAGGACTGTCATTGAACTTTAATATCCATCTGTTAAATGGGAGTTAGATGAGCAAGGCCTCCGGTCTGTCTCGAACCCCTACCGACCACCCGGTCTGGATAGCGCTCTCCCATTACATCATCGGCTCCGACGATGCGGCGCTCCCCTTTGCGGCGCGGCTGGCGCGCGAGAATGGCTGGAGCGCGGCCAAGGCTGCGCGGGTGATCGAGGAATATAGACGCTTCTGCTTCCTCGCGGTGACCGCTGGCCATGAAGTGACGCCCTCGGACGCAGTCGACCAGGCCTGGCATCTCCACCTCACTTACACCCGCGACTATTGGGAGCGCTTCTGCCCCGAAATCCTCGGCCGCCCGCTGCATCACGGGCCGACCGCGGGCGGGGCGGCCGAGAAGCAGCGTTATTTCGAGCAATATGCCGAGACGCTCAGAAGCTATGAGCAGGTCTTCGGCCTGCCGCCCGCGGATATCTGGCCGAGCGCGGCGCAAAGGTTGATCGAGGATCCCAAGGCGCGCCGCGTCCATCCCCGCGACGCCTTCATCCTTCCACGAACCAGGTTGTGGGCCCTGCTCGCGATCGCAGCGGCTCTGTTGATGGTGTATCTGATCGCACTCAGAGGAGCATAGACCATGTCCCCCTTCGATATGACCGGCGGACCCTTCTTGCAGCTCTACTTCACTCTCTTCGTCATGGTGATCGTCGCCGGGTTCGTCATCCCGCGCTGGTTGAAGCCGGAGGGACGCACCGCACGCTCGGCGACGGTCGACGAGCTCGCCTTCCTCGCCGGCGGAAGGGCGCGGTTTACCGACGCGCTCGTCTCCCGGCTGCTCGCCCGGCGGGCCTTGTCGATGGTCGGCAAGGACAGGTTCGAGGCGGACCGGCGCGAGCCGGGGATGGACGCGGCCGAACGCAGCGTCCTGGCGCTGCCGGCGCCCACGCGCTGGTCGACGATCGAACATGCCCTCAAGCGTTATGCCGATCCGGTCGAGGAGAAATTGGTCTCCGCCGACCTGCTGATGGACCGCGGAACCGCCTGGCAGATGCGCTTCTGGCAGACGTTGCCTTACTTCCTGCTGCTCGGCTTCGGCGCGATCAAATGGGAGGTCGGTGTCTCGCGCGACCGGCCGGTGGGCTTTCTGACGATGTTCCTGATCGCAACCGCGATCTTCGCGCTGATCCGCTTCGTCGCGGTCGACCGGCTGACCCGCGGCGGGGTGGAGACGCTCGCTGAGGCGCGGCGCCGGTCCGAGCGCCTGCGGCGCGCGCCGACGCCGATGGAGACCGACATGGGCGTGGCGCTGTTCGGAACCGCAGTGCTCGCCGGGTCGAACTGGTCCGAGTTCCATACGCTGCGATCGTCGAGCTCGGGCGACAGCGGGTCGAGCGGCGGCGGCGACGGTGGAGGGAGCGGCTGCGGCGGCGGGGGCTGTGGCGGCTGCGGGGGAAGCTAGGGCCCGATCGACACGCGGCCTCCGTCCGGCGCTGAACCTCCCTTCCGTCACCTCGGCACTTCGGCCGGGGTGACGGAAGGGAGCCCGTTTCCACCGTCATTGCAATGTAGGATTGCGCATGAAATCGAGAACGTGGCTCTTTGACATTCCGAATATCATCGCAGTCGCCCGCGCGGGCGAACCACCTGCGACTTTTGCGACTTTAGGGTAACCGGCTACCGTTCAACGCGCAATCAGACCGGATCGGGGTCGGCTCGCGGGGAGGAAGGTTTTTCGACATAGCAGGTGTCAAGCGTGTCAACTGGCGGGCCCTGCGAAGCGCGGCTTTTCCACTTTAGCGCCGGATCGGCCGCTGTTCGTCGAGCAGGTTGCGGATCGTGGTGGCGGCGACGCCGCCTTCGCCCATCGCGTGGCTGATCTGGTCGAGTCCCTTCACGACATCGCCCGCGGCGAACAGGCCGGGGATCGAGGTGCGCTGATGGGCGTCGACCTCGAGACAGCCATCCTCCGCGGCGCGGGCGCCGGCGGCGACGGCCAGGCGGGACCGGATGCGCGAGCCGAGGGCAGGGTAGACCGTATCGAAGCTGAGGCGGCCCTCGGCGCTGTCGAGCGCGATCCTGTCGCCTTCGATGGCATAGCCGCCGCACGGGCCGTCGACGCGCCGGATCGCCGCGGCCTTGAGCTTCTCGACATATTCCTCGTCGATCTCGTGCGCGCCGTCGGGGGCAATCAGCGTCACATCGGCGCTGTAGCCGCGCAGGAACAGCGCCTCGCGCGCGCCGTGCCCGTCGGTGCCGATCACGCCGATGCGGCGGTCGGTGACCTCATAGGCGTCGCAGATCGGGCAATAGCGGAGCAGGCCGCGGGCCAGCGCCTCGTCGTGCAGTTCGGCGGGCATGTCGGGCCGGTTGTTGACCACGCCGGTGGCGAGCAGCACCGATCGCGCGCCAACTTCGCGCTCGCCGATCCGCACGCCGAAGCCGCCGTCGATCGCCCGCAGCGCGGTGACCACGGCCGGCTCGCGGACCGCGCCGTATTTTTCCGCCTGGGCGAGCATCAGCGCCAACAGGTCCTTGCCCGAAATGCCGTCGGGATAGCCGGCATGGTTGCGCGTTCGGGGGATCAGAGCGGCGCGGCTGCTGCCGCCGTCGAACAGGCGGATGCGCAAATGGAAGCGGGCGAGATAGATTGCGGCGGTGAGGCCGGCGGGTCCCGCGCCGATGATGATGCAGTCGTCCATGGGCGCCTTAACGCACGTTGCGCCGTTTGAGCGCACTCGGCGGACGAAGATAGAGTTGGCGGAAGGCGGCGTTGAACGATCGCACGCTGCCGAAACCCGCCGCCAGCGCGATCTCGGTCATGCCGAGATCGGTCGTGTCGATGAGCCGCTTGGCGCGCTGGATCCGCGCGGTGCGCGCCGCGGCGAGCGGCGTCGTGTCGAGATAGCGCCGGAACAGGCGCGTGAGATGGCGCGCGCCCATCCCGAGCCGGCCGGCCAGGGCCTCGACGCCGGCCTCGTCGAGCGCGCCTTGCTCGATGAGCCGAAGCGCGCGGTCCACGGTTGCCCGCGTGCCGTTCCACGCCGGCGAATGCGGTGCAGCCTCGGGCCTGCAGCGAAGGCAGGGGCGGAATCCTGCCCCTTCCGCCGCAGCCGCGCTGGGAAAGTAGCGGACGTTGCGGGTCAGCGGCTGCCGCACCGGGCACACGGGGCGGCAATAGATGCCGGTCGATCTGACCGCGATGAAGATCACGCCGTCGAAACTCGGATCGCGCGCAAATCGCGCACGCTCGCAGGTTGCGAAATCGAGTTCGGCCTCCGGATCGATGGGCTGCGTCATCGGCAGCATCATAAGCGCTGCGCCTCGCCTTGTCGCTCAGCGGCGATGACCAGGTCCGATTCCTGCCAGCGACCATGGCGGGAGGGCGCTATCTTCCGTGTCGTGACATCACGGAGTGGAATTCATGGCATCGCTGCATCACGAGATCTTCATCGCCGTCGACCCCGGCACGGTGTGGGACGCCGCGCGCGAAGTCGACCGCCTGCATGACCGGCTGGTCCCGGGCTTCGTCACCGCCACCGAGATGCTGGCGGTCGAGGGCGCGCCGGTGCGTAGGGTCACCTTCGCCAACGGCATGGTGGCCGACGAGACGATCGTCTCCATCGACGATTCCCGCCGCCGCCTGGTATGGGCGATCAAGGCGTTCGAGCATCACAATGGCGTGCTCGAGGTCCTGGACGCGGCGGGCGGTGCCCGGGTGGTCTGGACGGCCGACCTTCTGCCGGATTCGCTTGCCGATCGGGTTTCTCCGGCGATGGCGATGGGACTGGCAAGCATGAAGGCGCATCTGGAGAGCGGGGCCGGGCGCGGTTGAGCGCTTGCCAAAGCGATGCACGGGCGCGAAACGCGCGCATGGCTTTTACCGCGACCGTTCTGACGCTCTACCCCGAGATGTTTCCCGGGCCGCTCGGCATTTCGCTCGCCGGTCGCGCGTTGCGCGAGGGGCTGTGGAGCCTCGAGGCGGTGCAGATCCGCGATTTCGCGACCGACAAGCACCGTTCGGTCGACGATACGCCGGCCGGCGGCGGGGCAGGGATGGTGATGCGCGCCGACGTGCTCGCCGCCGCGCTCGACAGCGTTGCACCTGGGCGGCCGATCTTGGCGATGACGCCGCGGGGCGCGCCGCTCAGCCAGGAACGCGTGCGGGCGCTCGCCGACGGGCCGGGGGTGACGATCCTGTGCGGGCGGTTCGAGGGTATAGACGAGCGGCTGTTCGAGGCGCGGGCGATCGAGCAGGTCTCGATCGGCGACTATATCCTGTCCGGTGGGGAGATGGCGGCGCTGACGCTGCTCGACGCTTGCATTCGGCTCATTCCCGGAGTAATGGGCGCGCCTTCCAGCGGCTTGGACGAGAGCTTCGAAACGGGACTTCTCGAATATCCGCAATATACCCGACCTGCTGAATGGGAAGGGCGCACGATCCCCGAAGTGCTGCGATCGGGGGATCATGCGAGGATCGCGGCCTGGCGAAAGTCGATGGCCGAGACCGATACACGGCTAAGGAGGCCGGACCTTTGGGAGCGCCACGAGGGCGCTCGGGTCAAGTCTCCCTCTGGCGCGCGGCGACGAAACAAGGACGAATGACATGAACGTCATCCAGACGCTCGAAGCCGAGCAGATCGCCAAGTTCGCGGCGAGCAAGAAGATTCCGGAATTCCGCCCCGGCGATACGCTGAAGGTCGGCGTGAAGGTCGTCGAAGGCGAGCGCACCCGCGTGCAGAACTATGAAGGCGTGTGCATCGCGCGTTCGAACAAGGGCATGGGCTCCAACTTCACCGTGCGGAAGATTTCGTTCGGCGAGGGTGTCGAGCGCGTCTTCCCGCTCTATTCGCCGAACATCGATTCGATCGAGGTCGTCCGCCGCGGTGTCGTGCGTCGCGCGAAGCTCTATTATCTGCGGGGCCGCACCGGCAAGTCGGCCCGTATCGCGGAGCGCCGCGACGTGCGCCCGACCGAGACGGCCGCCGCCGAATAAGCTCCGGCTTGTCGAAATAGCGAAGGGCGCGGACACTCCGGTGTCCGCGCCCTTTGTCGTTTCCGGGGTCGGGAAGGGTCAGGCCGCGGCTCGACCCTTCGGCTCGAACATGGCACGGCCCCGCGCGGTGAGCGCGGTATCGATCACCCGCGGGCCTTCGGTGCTGCTGATGATGATCGCCTCGCAGGTGACCATGCCCGAATCGGTCAGACCGCGAATGGCTTCGAGGAAATCGAGCGTCGTCTCGCCGGGATATTCCAGGCCCAGCAGATCGGGCGTGAGCGTCACCAGAGCCGGCCAGCTACGCTGCAATTCGCTCACGATGGAGTTCTGTAACGCGGCAACCCCATCGCGAAGCGGCATCTTCATCCATCCCAAACGCGCGGCTCCAGCGAACCGGCATGATACCAGCGCGAGACCGACAGTCGGAATGTCGCGGTCGGCTACCGCTAGAGCAGCAAGGGCGTTCGCTCAATCGCAGGTGCGACGAATTGGAAGATCGTGCGACGAAATGGAGACAAGTTGCGGAAACAGGCCGCGGCTGCGAAGCGCGCGGCCCGGATGGATCAATGCGCGGCTTCGAACTGGTGCTTCAGGGCACTGGCGCGGTCATGGCCGTGCCGCACCGATTCATGGCATTCCGCGATAAGCGCGCGGGTGGGAGCCGAGATATTGTCGTCGCCCAGCGCGCGTTCGAACTCTTCGAGCAGATAATCCTCGCCACGCTCGACTTCCTTGACCAGCGCTTCGTCGCCCCCGCCCAATATTTGGCGAAGATCCTCCCAGCGGCGATGGACGGCCGCGGCGGTCGAGCCATATTCCGCCGGCGCGCCGCCCAGCGTGCGGCTGGCCGATTGGAGGCGGGCGACGACGTTGCGGCGCTCGCCGGCCATCGAACGGAAGAAATAGGCATAGCGCCCGGCATCGGCGTGATCGGCCGAATGCTCATAGCCGCGGATGCTGTCGATCGTGGTGATGATCAGGTCGTCGAGCTTCGAGATGTCGGTATTGATGGACATGCAAGTTCTCCTCACCAGTAACGTGATGAGGAGAACCGGCGCGGCCCTCCAACGGTTGCAGGTAAATGATGGTTAGCAAAGCCTTACGAAGGCTCATGAATAGCTGACGATCTCGAACTCTGTGCCGTCATGATCGAGGAAGTAGAAGCGGCGGCCGGGATCATAATCGTCGTGCGCGAAGGGCAGGAGGCCCGCCGCGACGACGCGGCGCTCGATCTCGTCGAGATCGTCGACCAGGATTCCGACATGGTTGAGCGGGCGTCCCTTGCCGAAGATTTCGGCGCCGGGCGCCCGGGGCGGGGTGTAGACCGCGAGATAGGTGCGATCGTCGCCGACATGGATGGTGCGGCCATTGTCGCGCGCCGGACCTTCCCAGCGGACATGCCAGTCGAACAATTTGCCGAGCAGCGCCGCCATCCGCTCGGGATCGCTGACGGTGAGATTGACGTGCTCGATATAGGGGGCAGGCATGGAATTCCTTTCCTGGTTGGAGGCCATGCCAAGAGCAGGTACAACCTCAACCTAAGTTGAGGTCAAGCAGGAAATTGGGGTGCGGAGATGCATCGCGGAAATGAGCTTCTGACGATCGGCGAACTGGCGGCGCGGACCGGGGTATCGGTATCCGCAGTGCGTTTCTACGAGGCCAAGGGGCTCGTGCGGCCGCTGCGCACCCAGGGCAACCAGCGGCGCTTCCTGCGTTCGGACATCCGGCGGCTGTCCTTTGCGCTGATCGCGCAGCAACTTGGCTTCACGCTGCCCCAGATCGCGGCCGAGCTCGGCAAGCTGCCCGAGGGACGGACCCCCAGCGCGGCGGACTGGAAGCGGATCAGCGCCGGCTTCCGCAAGACGATCGAGACGCGTGTGGCGCAGCTCCAGCGGACGCTCGAAGATCTCGACGGCTGTATCGGCTGCGGCTGCCTGAGCCTCAAGAAATGCGCGCTCTACAATCCCGACGACCGGGCGGCGCGGAGCGGGACGGGCGCGCGCTTCATTCTCGTCTCGCGTGCCGTCGCGATGGCGGACTAGCACGTATAGTCAGGTGAAGTATGTATCCATTATGGATGTTGGTTCCTCAATATGGAGTTTCGCGCGTTGTTGCTTCTGATGCTGCGCGCAGCGCGCAAGACGGGAGCAATGGAAATGCTCAAATTTAAGAATTCTCGGCATATCATTACGGTTGCGACGTGGGCGGTAATTGTCCTTAATCGCGTTGGGGTAATGTGCCGATCTATAAACCGTCATCGGTTGGCAAGGGGTGATCGGCGCGATGTTGGGGCAATTTGGGGGAGCATCGTTGTCAAACGGGCAGCCTGATCCGGGCGCGTTTGAATCCGTCGTCTTCCCGGGCGATGGCGCATTCGACCGCATTGCCGAGCTGGCGCGCTTTCTGCTGCAGGGCGATGCGGGAATTGTCGACCTGGGGAATCTTTTGGTGGACGCCTCGGGGCTCGGCATTTCGACAGCGCCCGAGGATGCCAGCGGGCTGGCGCGTATCGCCGATCCGGTGGCGGCACTGAAGCTGGGTTTTGCGAGCCAGGTCAGCGTGCCGATCAGGGCCGGACGGGAGCGGATCGGGACACTCGCGGTGGTAAGTCGCGGCCGGCAGGCTTTCGATGCGGTGGATGTGGAAACGCTGCATCGCCTGGCGGGCATGGTGGCCGAAGGCGTGTCGCTTCGTATGGGCCGCGCTATTCGCTGAAGGCTGCCCTGCCGCGCGCTGTAAGCGTGGCATCGACGAGGACAGGTCCGTCCGGCCCGATCAGCAAAGCCTCGTAGCTGAGCAGGCCGGTGTCGCTCAGCGCCTGCACGATCCGTAGAAACTCGATCGTCGCTTCCTCATCCCTAGCAAGGCCGACGCTCTCCGGAGTCAAAGTCACCAGAATCGGCCAGCTAGCCGCCAGCACGCTCGTGAAGGGCGTAATATGCAGCCCTTCCTCAAATGCCAGACGATCTTGGGACGACATGGGAACGCTTGCACTCCTTCTGATCGTGCGCGCCCCCTTATTTTTGTTTTTCGTCTACGTGGTTAACAATTGCATAATATTGGTTAACAAACAATTACTGTGTGTGTCGCCGCCAGCAAAACAATGCTTGCCGAAAATATCGATCTTAACCTGGATTATGGGGCGCGTTGACGTGATTCTACTGCTGAAAACTTCGGCAACCATCGGATAATTCACGGAAAAGTGCCTGAGCGCTTCGTTGCGCGAATCTTGTTGCGGCCCGCAATATGCTTAACCCAGGCCGCCGACCCGTTCAATGACTTGGCGCGTCTTTAATCGCTTCGTACGAGCGCTCCTTGCCCGGTTTCGCCCTTTACGCTGCCACCGGCAGTCGCAATAACGCCGCCGGCCTCCGTGGATGGACGGCCGCTTTGGAGTCTTGGATGCGCACATGGCTGTTGGGATTGGCTTTGGCCACGAGCGGAACTCTTGCCATGGCGCCTGACGCCAGTGCCCAGACGCAGCGCCTGACGCTCGAGCGCGTCTTCGCCAGTCCCGACCTGGCCGGCGTCGCGCCGCGGGCGATGAAGCTTTCGCCGGACGGCAAATGGCTGACGCTGCTGCGTGGCCGTCCCGACGAGAAGGAGCGGTTCGACCTTTGGGCGATGGACACGACCAGCGGCGAATGGCGGATGCTGGTCGATTCGAAGAAGGTCGGTTCGGGCGCGGAGCTTTCGGAAGCCGAGAAGATGCAGCGCGAGCGCGCGCGGATCGGCGGGAGCAAGGGCATCGTCTCCTATGACTGGGCGCCCGACAGCCAATCGATCCTGGTGCCGCTGGAAGGCGAACTTTACCGCGCGACGCTGGACGGCAAGGCCATGAAGCTACCTGCGGCGGCAGGGCCCAAGCTCAACGCCGCGATCAGCAAGGCAGGCGGCTATGCCAGCTATGTCCAGGACCAGAATCTGGTGGTGATGAACCTGGCGACGGGCAAGGCAGCACAGATCACCCAGGACGGCAAGGATACCGTGCACTGGGGCGAAGCCGAATTCGTCGCGCAGGAGGAAATGGATCGGTTCAGCGGCTATTGGTGGTCGCCGGGCGACCATTATCTCGCCGTGGAGCGCTTCGACGAGGCACCGGTGGGCATCGTCACCCGCGCCGCGATCGGCGCCGAGGGCACCAACATCTACCAACAGCGCTATCCCAAGGCCGGGACGCCCAACGCGCTGGTCGAGCTCTACGTGATGGATCCGACGGGCGCGAACAAGGTCAAGGTCGATCTCGGCAAGGAGACCGACATCTATGTGGCGCGGGTCGACTGGTCGAAGGACGGCAAGACGCTCTATGTCCAGCGGCAGAACCGCCACCAGACCGTGCTCGACATGCTCAAGGTCGATCCGGCGACGGGCAAGTCCAGCATCCTCTTCACCGAGAAGTCCGAGCCGCGCAGCTGGGTGAACCTGTCCAAGGGCTTCGAGCCGCTGTCCGACGGCAGCCTGATCTGGTGGTCGGAGCGCGACGGCCATGGCCATCTCTATCGCTGGAAGGCGGGCAAATGGACCCAGCTGACCAAGGGCCCGTGGGAAGTCGCAATCGACGCCACCTATGTCGACGAGGCGAAGCATCGAGTCTTCTTCCTGGGCAACAAGGACGATATCCTCGAGCGTCAGCTCTATTCGGTCGATTACAACAAGCCCGGTGCAGTGACGCGGCTGACCGAATCGGGCTGGTGGAACAGTGCGACGATGGACGAGGCGGCGACGCGGGCGATCGTGACGCGCTCCAACACCAACCAGCCCACCCAGGTCTATCTGGCCGACGCCGCGGGCAAGCGGCTCGCCTGGGTGAGCGAGAATGCGGTCACTGCGGCGGACCACCCCTACAATCCCTATCTCGCCGGGCATCGCGAGCGGACCTTCGGCACGATCAAGGCCGATGACGGCACCGTGCTGCACTGGGAGATGATCACCCCCAAGCTTGAGCCAGGCAAGCGCTACCCGGTGTTCTTCCAGCATTATGGCGGTCCGCACTCGCAGACGGTGAGCCGGGCCTGGGGCGGCACGCTCCAGCAATATCTGGTCGATCGCGGCTATATCTGGTTCCAGATCGACAATCGCGGGTCGGCCAATCGCGGCAAGGAATTCGAGGACGCGATCTGGCATGCGATGGGATCGGTGGAAGTCGCCGACCAGCTCGCCGGCGCCAAATATCTGAAGAGTCTGGGCTTCGTCGACCCGGACAAGATCGCGATCTATGGCTGGTCGTACGGCGGATATATGACGCTGAAGATGCTCGAGGCCGCGCCGGGCGTGTTCGGCGCGGGCGTGGCCGGTGCGCCGGTGACCAAGTGGGAACTCTACGACACCCATTATACCGAGCGTTACATGGGCGACCCGACCAAGGTGCCCGAGGCCTATGCGAAGTCCGACAATATCGCCAACGCGGCCAGGATCGCCGATCCGCTGCTGATCGTGCACGGCATGGCCGACGACAATGTCGTGCTGGAGCACACCACGGCGATGGCGGCGACGCTGCAAAAGGCCGAAGTGCCGTTCGAGATGATGCTCTATCCGGGCCATACCCACAAAGTGGGTGGCCCTGGGATCAGTGAGCATCTGTGGAACACGATCCTGAGCTTCCTCGATCGGCGCCTCGGCGAGAAAAAATAGCGGCTCGACGGTTTTCCCCGCCCCGCGTAGCTTCATGACCGCATTGGTTGGAGGGGAAGCGCGGTGGGGGAAGCTGCAACGATTGCCCCGGTGACGGGCAAGGCCCGGATCGAAGTGCTCGATATCCTGCGGGGTATCGCGATCCTGGGGATATTCTTTATGAATATCCCCTTCATGGCGGCGCCGATCGCCAAGCTGTTCCTCAACATTCCCTCGCTCGGCTGGTCGCCCCTCGACCAGGCCAGTTGGTACGCGGTCCAGATCACGCTGGAGGGTACGCAGCGCGGACTGCTCGAGCTGCTGTTCGGTGCCGGCATGATGGTGCTCGCGGCCAAGGCGATGCAGCCCGACGGGCCGGTGGCCGTCGCCGACCTCTACTGGCGGCGGAACCTGTGGCTGATCCTGTTCGGGCTGTTCGACGTGTTCGTACTGCTCTGGCCGGGCGACATCCTCCATATCTACGGTCTGGCTGCGCTGCTGCTGTTCCCGTTCCGCAAGCTGGGCCCCAACCTGCTGCTCGGGCTCGGCATGCTCTACGCGCTGTTCATCGCGGTGACCGGCGGGCTGCAATATCAGGAACGTGCCGAGCTGATCGGACGTGTCCATGCCGTGCAGGAGAAACAGATTTCGCACGCCGCGCTTTCGCCGGCGGACAAGAAGACGCTCGAAGAGTGGCGCAAGACCGTCGCCCGGCGGGCGACCGGCGGCGAGGAGATGAAAAAATACACCGAGCTGGAGAAGAAGGGACATAGCGGCGGCCTGATCGACTATGCGCGGATGAACATCACGGCATGGATCGGCTTCGTCAGCGGCTCGCTGCTGTTCAACGTCGCCGAAGCATTCTGCATGATGCTGATCGGCATCTCGCTGTGGAAATGGGGCGTGATCCAGGGACAGCGGAGCGCCGGCTTCTATCTGGCGTTGATGCTGCTCTGCTATGTGCCCGCGATCGGGCTGCGTGCGATCGCGGCGCAGGAAATGACGACGCTGGTGCCCATTGCGAGGACCGGATGGTTCAGCCAGGAGTTCGCCCGGATCGCCATGTCGATCGGCCATGTCGCGCTGATCAACCTGGTGGTGAAATCAGGGGCAGGGCGGGCGTTGCTGGCACCGTTCAAGGCGGCCGGACGGACGGCCTTCTCGCTCTATTTTCTCCAGCAGATCATCGGCCTGTGGATCCTCTACGCGCCCTGGGGCCCGAACCTCTGGGCGCGGCAGAGCTGGAGCGACATGCATGGCATGGCGCTGCTGGTGATCGCCGGGCAATTGCTGCTCGCCAATCTATGGATGCGGACCTTCACCAGCGGACCCCTCGAATGGGCCTGGCGGAGCCTCGCCTATGTCCGCTGGCAGCCCTTCCTCAAGTCGCGGGCGGTGCGGGCGGCGGCGCCGACGACGACATAGGCCGCGCCGGTACGCCCACCGGGGCCTTCAGGCAGAAGGTTCGCGTCTCGGTCCCGTCATATTTGCAGAGCTCGGTCCAGGGCAGGGTGCCGCGATTGCGGTTGCGGCCCTGGTCCATGATGCACTGCATGAATTCGGGGATGAACATCGCGTTGGGATAGCGCGGCTTGATCTTCCCACAGGTCTCGCCGCCGGTGATCGGCG
This sequence comes from uncultured Sphingomonas sp., assembly GCA_966211615.1. Lineage (GTDB taxonomy): Bacteria > Pseudomonadota > Alphaproteobacteria > Sphingomonadales > Sphingomonadaceae > Sphingomonas. Next base: position 42,230 of record CBIHNZ010000019.1, on the reverse strand, counting down.
TATAGTTTTTCCAACCGTCGGCGCTGACGAAAAAGATACTCCCGCCCGGTTGGGCGAGGCGCAGTGCCGCGATCGAGCTCACCTCGAGCTGGTTGACCATGATCGCCTCGCCGCGTTGCGCCGCATGGAGGGCGTCGGCCTTCCGATCGATGCGGGGCGTTTCAAAGCCCGCGACCGAATAATCGTCGGGCTCGAGCACGGTCGGGCCGTTGCGGATCACATAGATCGAGGGCGGATCGAACGGCGCTGCGGTCGGGCCGGCTGAGGGGATCCCGCGCGCCTCGCGCAATGCCCGGCGGCGCTCGGCGACCATGTCGGCGGCCATCTGCTGCGCCTGCGCGACCGATGCGAGAAACACCGACTGGCGGACGCCGCCGTCATAATAGGTCCGCCCGTCGACGCGGACCTGCTGGTAGAACACCGGCACCGCCGCCGAGGCGATCGCTGCGCCGGCGAGGCACTGCGTCGCCTTGGCGAGATCCTCGTCGGTGTCGCCATAGGGCTGGAGCAGCTCCTGCACGTCGACATAGCCGAACTCGCCCGACTGCGCTTCGATCGAACCGAGCAGCACCTTGCGGCCCTTGGGGTCCCGCAGCCGCGCGATAAGGCATCCGCCATTCTGTCCGGCGACCGATTTGGGGTCATAGATCTTGGGGCAGATCCGCTCCTCGAAGCGGCGCTTGAGCGGCTTGAGATTGGCCATGGCGCCATTGATCGCCGCCAGCGCCTGGATCGACTCGCGATCGACCACGTCGCTTTCCTTCTGCGGCGAATAAGCGGCGACCAGCGCGCGGCGGATCGCCTCGCCTTCGGCATCGTCGCGCTCGAGCCCGGCGCCGACGAACAGCGCCTGGAGCGCACCGGTGCTGACGCCGGTGACTACCGAGAAATTGGGGAACTGGCGGTTCTTGACCAGCTCGGTCATCAGGCCGACGCCGAACGCACCCCATTGGCCGCCGCCCGAGAGCAGCAGGATCGGACGCGGCGGAGTGGGGGCGGCACCCAGGAACGCCTCGTCCTGCTCCAGCCGCGCGATCTCGGGGGCGGCGAGGCGACGGGCGAGCTCGATATCGGCGCGCGGGAAATCTTCGGGGTCCTCGCCGCGGATCTGCCATTCGAGCACGGTGCGCTGGAGCGGATGAACGCGGCTGGCAAAGTCCGCGCAATCCATCTTGAGCGCGCCGCGCCAGGCGCAGCTGCCGAGCGCCAGTCCCATCAGGACGATCACCATCACGCGCCGCATCATCTGCTCCCCCAAGCCTGCCTGCGGAACTTACCCAAATCGGGGCGACGGGTCTTGGATGAAATCGACCAAAGTGGAGCCTTGGGCGCGACAAAGCACGGCTTGCTTGCGCCAAGGCGCCCAGAAGCGTAGCGGCACCCGTTCTGAAACCTGGAGTATGTGATGGGCTACCGTGTCGTGGTCGCTGGCGCCACCGGCAATGTCGGGCGTGAAATGCTGAACATCCTGGCCGAGCGGGAATTCCCGATCGACGATCTTGCCGTATTGGCGTCGTCGCGCTCGACCGGGGACATGGTCGACTACGGCGAGACCGGAAAACAGTACAAGGTCCAGAACATCGAGCATTTCGATCCGACCGGCTGGGACATGGCGCTGTTCGCGATCGGCTCGGAAGGCTCGAAGCTGCATGCGCCGCGCTTCGCCGCGGCCGGCTGCACGGTGATCGACAATGCATCGCTCTACCGCATGGATCCGGACGTGCCGCTGATCGTACCCGAGGTGAACCCCGAGGCGATCGACGGCTATACCAAGCGCAACATCATCGCGAACCCGAACTGCTCGACCGCGCAGATGGTGGTGGCGCTGAAGCCGCTCCATGATGCCGCGAAGATCAAGCGCGTCGTCGTCGCGACCTATCAGTCGGTCTCCGGCGCCGGCAAGGCGGGGATGGACGAGCTGTTCGAACAGAGCCGCAACATCTTCGTCGGCGATCCCGCCACGCCGAGCAAGTTCACCAAGCAGATTGCGTTCAACGTGATCCCGCACATCGACAGCTTCCTGGACGACGGATCGACCAAGGAAGAGTGGAAGATGGTGGTCGAGACCAAGAAGATCCTCGATCCGAAGATCAAGGTGACCGCGACCTGCGTACGCGTGCCGGTGTTCGTCGGCCATTCGGAAGCGATCAACATCGAGTTCGAGGACGAGATCTCGGCCGAGCAGGCCAAGCGGATCCTGCGCGAGGCGCCGGGCGTGATGTTGATCGATAAGCACGAGGATGGCGGCTACGTCACTCCGATCGAGTGCGTCGGCGAATATGCGACGTTCATCAGCCGCGTCCGCGAGGATTCGACCGTCGACAACGGCCTGTCGTTGTGGTGCGTCTCGGACAATCTCCGCAAGGGCGCGGCGCTCAACGCGGTGCAGATCGCCGAACTGCTCGGCCGGCGGCACCTGAAAAAGGCCGCCTGATAGTGCTGGCGGGCGGCTGCCATTGCGGCGCCGTCCGCTACACGCTGGCGCTGGACCAGCTCCCGGTCATCTATTGCTGCCACTGCCGCGGCTGCCAGAGCTGGTCAGGAAGCGCGTTCACCGAACAGGCTCCGGTGCGCGAGGATGCGCTGTCGGTCGAAGGGCCGGTGGCGGAATATCGTTTCACCAACCCGAGCGGGTCGACGTCGCGACAGTTCGTCTGCGGCACGTGCCACACGCGCATCTACAACACGAACAGCGCCCGGCCCGGGCTGGCGATAGTCCGCGCGGGCACGCTGGATCGCAGCGACGAGCTGACCCCGCGCGCGCATATCTGGACCAAGCGCAAGCAGCCCTGGATCACGATCGCCGACGACGTGCCGCAATATCCCGAAAGCGCACCGCCGGCGGAGTTCGCTGCCCTGATCCTGTCGCGCTAGCTCAGCCCGCGCAGCTGTAGTCGGGCGGGTAGATCGACTTGCCGAGGTCCTTGCGTACCCGGCGGGAAAGGGTGGTCGCCTCGCGATCGCCGAGCTTTTCCGCTCGGCCCAGCAGATCGGTCAGCGGGCCCGAGCAGCCGCCGGACTGGCCGAGGATCGCCAGCATCCGCGACGCGCGTACCGCGCCGGCGCCGGACTCCTCGGGTGTCGGCGGGAACCAGCCGAGCTCGAACCGCGGCTCATCTTCATAGCCGGGCCGCTTCCGGTCGACCGAGGTGTCGGTGTCCGCGCCCAGCACCGCACCGGCGGCAGCCACGGCGACCTGGCCGAGGTTTACCGGCGTGGTGCCGTACCCGACGGTAGGCGCGGTGCTGTTGCTGAATTGCTTGCGGTCGATCGGATCGACGACCCTGGTACCCAGGACGATCGCGCCCGCTGCCGCGGTGATTTCGCCAACCTTTAACGGGTTGGTATTGAAACGGCCGGGATCGGGCATCGCATAATAGCTGAGCAGCAGTGCGGCGAGTGCGCGGGCGCTCTGCCGGTCGTTCACAAGGGCGAGTGCGGCAGGATCGATCTCGATCCGGTCGACGCGGGCACGGGCGAAGGGGCCTTGTTCTTGCGCGGGCACGGTCGCGACGGTGAAGTCGGCGCCATTGGGCGCAAGTTCGTGCAGCGCGGCGTCGAGCTGCTCCAGCGGCGTCGGGAGCGGAGCGGCGGCGGCCAGCGCCATGGCAACCGAAACAGCGGCGATGCCGCGGCAAAGCGTCCCGAACATTCTGCCCTCCCTGCGTTCCGGGTACGAAATAATCCCGTTCCGTGACCGGATTGGGGCAGCGCGGCGATATCCTTTACCCGGAATTGACCGATCCGGGCTTAGGCAGGCGTGTTTTTCCGCTGGGTGGGCCGCGTACATGGTCGAGTCGAGCAATGCCATATTGGCGCCCGTCAGGGGCAAGGCACGCATCGACGTGCTCGATATCCTGCGCGGGCTCGCGATCCTGGGCATCTTCTACATCAACGTGCCCTATATGGCCGCCCCGGTCTGGCAGTTCTCGGCGGATATCCGCTCGCTCGGCTGGAGCGCGGCGGACCAGAATGCCTGGGCGCTGATCAACATGTTCCTGGCGGGCACGCAGCGCTGCCTGCTCGAATTCCTCTTCGGCGCCGGCATGATGGTGCTGGCGCGCAAGGCGATGACGCCCGACGGACCGGTCGCGATCGCCGATCTCTACTGGCGGCGAAACCTGTGGCTGCTCGCCTTCGGGCTGTTCGACGTGTTCGTCCTGCTCTGGCCCGGGGACATCCTCCACATCTACGCACTGGCGGCTTTGTTCCTCTTTCCGTTCCGAACGCTGGCGCCGCGCGTGCTGCTGGCGCTCGGGCTGGGCTGGGCGGTGCTGTGCGCGATCGGCATTCCCGAGCACGGCCTGCGCCAATATGCCGACCGTGCCGAGCTGGTGCACCAGGTCGAAGTCGCGCACGCGCACCAGCGCGCCGGCCAGACACCGACCACGGCGGACGGCAAGGCGCTGGCCGACTGGGACAGGTTGGTCGCGGCGCACAAGCCCGATGCCGAGCTCAACGCTCGCATCGCGGGGGAGATCAAGGCACATCAGGGCGGCTTCATCCCCTATGCGCGCGAGGCGTGGGGCTATTGGGCGTTCCTGGCCAATGCGTGGCTGGTATGGGACGTGATCGAGGCGTTCTGCACGATGCTGATCGGCGTCGCGCTGTGGAAATGGGGCGTGATCCAGGGGCAGCGTAGCAAGCGCTTCTACCTGGTGCTGATGCTGGCAGCCTATGGCTTCGGGATCACCGCACGCGCGCTGGGAGTTTCCGAGGCCATCCACTTCACCCTCATGCCGCGGACGAGCTGGGTGACCGGCGAGCTCGCGCGGCTGGCGGTGGGGCTGGGGCATCTCGCGCTGGTGAACTGGGCGGTGCAGACCCGGGCCGGCAATGCGCTGCTGTCGGTGTTCAAGGCGCCGGGGCGGATGGCGTTCTCGCTCTATTTCCTCCAGCAGTTCGTCGGGAAATACATCCTGTTCGCGCCGTTCGGGTTCAACCTGTGGGGGCGCTACGGCTGGGCGCAGATGGCGGCGATCTCGACGATGGGGGTCGCGCTGCTGATATTGTTCGCACATGTCTGGATGCGGCGCTTCACCAGCGGCCCGCTCGAATGGCTGTGGCGCAGCCTGGCCTATCTGAAATGGCAGCCGCTGCGGCGGCCACCGGCCGCTTCCGAGGCGGAAGCGGCCGGCGTGCTGGCCCCCTCGGCCTAGAAGCTGGCCCAGGCCTCGACGGCGACCGGCTTGGTCCGGGCCGGGGGGCGCCGGACCGCAGGCGTGGCCGTGCCCGCGCCGATCCGGAAGGTCGCAGCCTGGGTGTCGAGGCTCGCGACCTGCTCCATCAGCGCGCGGGCCGCGGCCGAGGTCTGCTCGACCATCGCGGCGTTCTGCTGGGTGGCATGATCCATCGATCCGATCGCGACGCTGATCTCCTTGATCGCGCCCGCCTGGGCGACATTGTCGCTGGCGATGCCGCCGAGCAGCGCATGAACCTCGCCCACCGCGCCGACGATCTGCGAGAGCGCGGCGTCGACCTGCTCGACCGCTTCGACCGCGGTACGCACCTCGTGCTGGGTGACGGCGAGCTGGTCGCGCGCAAGACCCGCTTCTTCCTCGGCGCGCATGGCGAGCGCCGAGACCAGATCGGCGACGACGGCGAAGCCGCGGCCCGCCTCGCCGGCGCGGCCGGCCTCGACCGCGGCGTTCATCGCAAGGACGCGGGTCTGGAAGGCGATCTTGTCGAGCCCTTCGATCACGCTGTCGATGCCCTTGGCGCTGTCCGCGACCCGGCCCATCGCCTGAACGGCCTTGTCGGCGGTGCTGCGGCCCGAGCCGACGGCAGTGATCGCCTGGTCGGCGCGCTCGACGGTGGAGCCCGCGGCGGCGGCGGTCGCGGTGATCCGCTCGTTCATCTGCGCGGCAGCGGCGGAGGTCTGCTCGAGGCTGGCGGCGTTGCTCTCGGTACGGCGCGCCAGGTCCTCGGAGGCGTCGGCGATCTCGCTCGATCCGGTGCGGATCGAGGCGGTGCTTTCCATCACCGTGCCGATCAGCGTGCGGAGGCTCGCCAGCGCCTTGTTGAAATGGCCGCCGAGCACCGAATAGTCGCGCGGGAAATCGGCGCCGACATCGGCGGTGAGATCGCCCGCGGCGACGCGCTCGAGCGAGGTGCCGAGCGCGACCATCGCCTTTTCGCGCTCGATCTCGGCCTGGCGATTGCGCGCTTCCGCGGCCTGCCTGGCGATCGCCGCCTCGCGGAAGGTCTCGAGCGCGGCGGCCATGCGGCCGATCTCGTCCTGGCGGCCGCGCGCGGGCACGTCGACCTGGGTCTCCCCCGCGGCGAGCCGCTGCATCGCGCCATTCATCGCCGCGAGCGGGCGGAACATGGCGCGGCAGGCGAGGAAGCAGGCGGCGGTGACGATCAGCGCGATGACGAACGACGCGACCGCCATCGAGCTGCGCAAGGTGGCGAGCGAGGCAAGCACATCGGCCTTGGGGATGCCGACATAGAGCACGCCGATCACCTGGCCGGAGCTGTCCTTGATCGGATCATAGGCGGTGAAGAAGGACTTGCCGAGGATCTCCGCCTCGCCGCGATAGGGTTTGCCCTGTTTCAGCACCGCGTCATAGGCCGGGCCGGCGGCGAGCGGCGTGCCGATCGCGCGGCTGCCGTCGGGCTTGGTGACGTTGGTGGTGACGCGCATGTCGCCGCTGAACACCGTCGCGGTGCCGCCGACGAGCGCCTTCACCTCGTCCACGGGCGCGGTCCAGTTGTTGAGCAGCCGGTCGCCGACATAGAGATCGCTGCCATCGGCGCGGAAGCCGTCGCCATATTGGCGCAGGACGTGCCAGGCGATCCGCATATTGGTTTCCTGGCGCTCGGCGGCGACGCGTTCGGCGTCGGCGGTGAGCACGCGGTCGCTGACCAGATAGGTCGAGATGGCGAGCAGGAGCAGCGCGAAAACGGTGATGACGGTGGTCTTGGTGGCGAGCGAAAGCCTGCCGAGGTGCGCGAACATTGAGAGCCTCGTTACCGGCGGCGCGCCTTGCGACGCACCGCGCCGCCCGGGACGGAAAGCCACGGGCCGAATGCTTTCCTTATAGGAAGCATCCCAGGTGCCGGCGCGGCGCCGGTCGAGACTTTGTGCGCGGGGTCAGTGCCCCGCCGCGGCAGGATCGGGCTTCTCGGCAGGCCCGGCCGGGCGCCGCAGGATGAGCACGAGTGGCACGCTGAGCGCGGTGACGATCGTCATCGCCCAATAATCGTTGAGATAGGCGATCATCGCCGCCTGGCGGTTCACCTCGCCATCGATCATCGCCATGACGGTGGTGCCCATGCCGCCCAGCGCGCGGAGCAGGTTGGGGTCGAGCCCGTTCATCGCGCTCGCCGTGACATGGGCGCTTAGATATTCGTGGCTGGTCTGGATGTTGCGCGCCAGGACCGCGGTCACGATCGAGATGCCCACCGACGCGCCGATGTTGCGGGTCAGGTTCATCAGGCTCGACGCCTCGGTGCGGAAGCGCGGGGGCAGGCCGGCAAAGGCGAGTCCCTGGAGCGGCATGAACACGAAGCCCAGGCCCAGGCCCTGCACCACGCCCGAGATGATGAAGGGCGTCGAGCCCATCACCAGCGTCCATTGCGACATCTGCCACAGCGAGAAGGCCGCGATCGCCAGCCCGACGCCGACCAGGATGCGCGGATCGAAGCCGCGCTGGGTGAGCTGGGCCGATATCATCATCGTGATCACGACGCCGACGCCGCGCGGCATCAGCAGCAGGCCGGTATCGTACACCGAATAGCCGTAGAGTGACTGGAGCATCGGCGGCAGCAGCGCCATCGTCGCCATCATCACCAGGCCGATGACCAGCATGAAGAAGATGCCGGTGACGAGGTTGCCATGCTTCCACAGCTCGCGCTCGAACATCGGGTTCTTGCCGGTGGCCAGGTGGACGAGGAACATCCACAGCGCGATCACCGCGATGAGCATCTCGATCCAGATCTCGGTCGAGGAAAACCAGTCCTGGTTCTGGCCGCGATCGAGCATGAGCTGCAACCCGGCGATGAAGAGCGACAGCAGCGAGAAGCCGAACAGGTCGAACGGCCGCTTGCGGATGGGGCGCGAGGGCAGGAGGAACCACAGGATCGCAAAGCAGACAACGCCGACCGGAAGGTTGACGTAGAACACCCAGCGCCAGTCGAAATTATCGGTGAGATAGCCGCCGATCAGCGGGCCCATGATCGGGCCGACCATGATGCCCATGCCCCAGATCGACATCGCCTTGGCCTGGCGCTCGGGCGGGTTGATGTCGAGCATCACCGTCTGGCTGAGCGGATTGAGGAAGGCGGCGGAAATGCCTTGGAGGATGCGGAACGCCACCATCTCCTCGAGGCTCTGCGCCGCGCCGCACAGCGCGGAGGCGGCGATGAAGCCGACCGTGGCGACGAGGAAAAGGTTGCGCGAGCCTACCCGGTCGGCGAGCCAGCCGGTGATCGGGATCGCGATCGCCGAGGCGACGATATAGCTGGTGAGGACCCAGGTGACCGTATCGGCGGTGGCGCCGAGCGCGGTCTGCATGTGCGGCAGCGCGACATTGGCGATCGTGGTGTCGAGGATCTGCATGATCGTCGCCATCATCACGCCGAGAGTCAGCAGCCCGCGATTCTTCACCGGTAGGGCGGCGACGCCCTGTTGGGGGCGGGCAGGCACGGGGGATGCCTTGCCCGCCCCGCCGGCGCGGCCGAGGGCTGCCGTCGCCATATCAGTTGCAGCTTCCCTGGAAGACGACCTTCACGTCCGCCGAAAGGCCGGCGATCATCTCGCGCGGGCTCTTGCCGTCGATCGCGATGCGGACGGGCACGCGTTGCGTGACCTTGACCCAGTTGCCGTTGGCATTCTGCGGCGGGAGCACCGAGAACATCGAGCCGGTGCCTGCGCCGAGAGATTCGACATGCCCCTTCAGGCGCAGGCCCGGATAGGCGTCGAACGTCACGATCGCGCACTGGCCGACCTGCATCCTGTTGAGGTCGGTTTCCTTGAAGTTCGCCTCGACCCAGGCCGGCTTGTCCGAAACCACGGTCACGGCGGGCAGGCCGGTGATCATCTGCTGGCCGACCTGCAGGCTCTTGGTCTGGCTGACGATGCCGCTGATCGGCGCGCGCACATCGGTGCGCGACAGGTCGAGCTGTGCCTTGGCAAGCTGGACGCGGGCGGCGGCGATCGCGGGATTTTCGCCGGGGACGGCCTGGCCGGTGGCGAGTTTGGCGCGCGCCTCGTTGGCGCTGGCCTGGGCATTCTGCAGCTGGGCGCGGGCCTGTTCCAGCGCGTGCTCGGCCGCTTGGAAGTTGGCGCGGGTGGTGAAACCCTGCTTCATCAGCGCCGCCTGGCGGTCATAGTCCTGCTGGGCCTGCAGGATGCGGTCCTGCGCGGCCTGGATATCGGCACCCTTGCCCTGGTAGGTCACCTGGTCGGTCTGCAGGTCCACCTGCGCGGCGGCGATCGCCGCATTGGCCTGGCCCACCGCGATGCGATAGGGCTCCGGATCGATGCGGAAGAGCAGGTCGCCCGCCTTGACCAGCTGGTTCTCCTTGACCGCAACGGCGACGATGCGTCCGGCGACATCGGTCGACACCGACACCTTGTCCTGCTGGACATAGGCATTGTCGGTCGAGACGCTCTTGCCCGAGGTCAGCCAGAAAAACGCGGCGATGCCGAGGATGATCAGCGGCACGCCGAACATCAGCAGCGGGCGCACCCAGCTGCGCTTCGCGCGCGGTGCGGGCGCTTCCGCGACGCCAGGCTGCCCGGCCGGTGCGATGGTGACCGCCTCTTCGGGCGCCTTCTGGATCTTGGGATCGGCGTCAGCCATTTGCGGCCCCTTTGTTTTCCGGCTTGTTTTCCGGCGTCTGGATGAGATTGGATCGGATGGTCTCGAGCGAGGCGATCAGCGCGTCACGCTGGGGCTGGCTCAGCCCCTCGAGCGCGTCCTCGATCATCTCGCCGGCGAGCTCGTGCAGCTCTTCGAGCACCGGCTGGGCATTGTCGGTCAGGTGAATGCGCCAGGCGCGGCGGTCGGCCGGATCGCGGCGCCGTTCGACAAAGCCTGCTTCCTCGAGCCGATCGATCATCCGGCACGAAGTGATCGGCTCGACCTCGAGCAATTCGGCGATCTGGCCCTGGTTGAGGCCCGGTTTGCGCTCGAGGATCTTGAGCACGCGCCACTGCGTTACGCTCGCGCCGCTGCTGCGCGCACGCTCGTCGAAACGGCGGCGCATCAGGCGCGAGACATCGCTTAAAAGGAATCCTACAGACTCGGTCATACGCTGCACATAATAACAGTGCTTATTAATTTCAACTTACAACGCAGTTGCATTGTGCGATGCAGCAATTGCAAGGAGGGAAACATGGTCGAGAAAATGACCGGCGGGTGCCAGTGCGGGCGGGTGCGCTACACCGCGACGATCGAGGACGACGACGCCTATCTCTGCCATTGCCGGATGTGCCAGCGGGCGACGGGCGGCGTCTCGATCGCCTTCAAGAACGTCAAAAAGGCAGCGGTGACCTGGGAACAGGAGCCCGACCGCTATGCCTCCTCGCCGATCGCACGGCGCGGCTTCTGCACGATATGCGGGACGCCGCTGACCTTCGAATTTCCCGACAGCAAGAATATGGACCTGACCGTCGGCAGCTTCGACGAGCCCGGCAGATTCCGGCCGCGGCACCATTTCGGCGTCGAGAGCCTGCACGAGCAGTGGCTCGACACGACCGCGCTCCCCAGATACCGGACTGAAGAGAATTCGAACGTCGTCGATCGCTGGATGAAAACCGTTGGCAAGCTCCCCGACTGAAACGCACCGCTTCAAAAGCTTCGACGGAGTCGAGCTGGCCTGGACCGAGATGGGTGGGGGACGGCCCGTGGTGCTGATCCACGGCTATTTCTCGAATGCCGAGGTGAACTGGATCAAATACGGCCATGCCGCGAAGATTGCAGCGCGCGGCTTCCGGGTGATCATGCCGGACCTGCGTGCGCACGGGCAGAGCGACAAGCCGCACAATCCCGCCGCCTATCCGCCCGATGTGCTGATGCGCGACGGGCTCGCGCTGATCGCGCATCTCGGGCTGAGCGACTATGATCTGGGCGGCTATTCGCTGGGCGCGCGCACGACGGTGCGGATGCTGGCGAACGGCGCGAGCCCGCGCCGCGTGATCCTGTCCGGCATGGGGCTTACCGGGCTGGTCAAGACGGAGGGGCGGGGCGGCTATTTCCACAATGTCCTGACCAATCTGGGCAGCTTCGAGCGGGGCAGCTCAGAGTGGCTGACCGAGGCATTCCTCAAGACCACCAAGGGTGATCCCGAGGCGCTGCTGCTGATCCTCCAGACCTTCGTGAACACGCCGCGCGAAGCCGTGGAAGCGATCCAGCAGCCGGTGCTCGTCGTCTCGGGCGCCGAGGACTATGACAACGGATCGGCGCACGACGTCGCCGAGCTGCTTCCGCACGGCCGGTTCGTCGAGATCCCGGGTACCCATATGAGCGCGGTCGTCCATCACCAGCTGGGCGAAGCGATCGCGGATTTCCTCGCCGCTTGACGGTCCGGAGGGCGGGCAGCACTGTCCCGCCATCCAGAAGTTCAAACGGGGTTCTCACACATGATCCGTACCGGCATCTCGCTGCTCGCGCTCGCCTCGATCCTGGCGGCGCCGGCGGTCTCGCAGACCGCCTCCGCGCCCACCGCCGCCGACGCCCAGGCGTTCATTGACCAGGCGCAGAAGGAAATCACCGAGTTCAACCTGACCGCGCAGCGCGTGGCCTGGGTGAACGCGACCTATATCACCGACGACACCGATGCGCTGGCCTCCGAATATGGCGCCAAGGGTACCGAGATGTCGGTCCGCTTCGCGATCGAGGCCGCGCGCCTGCAAAAGGCGCCGGGGCTCTCGGCGGAGCAGCAGCGCCAGCTCACCATCCTGCGCACCGCGATCACCCTCCCGGCCCCAACCACGCCCGGTGCGGCGCAGCAATTGAACGACATCTCGACCCGCCTCGGATCGATGTACGCCAAGGGCAAGGGCACACTGAACGGCAAGCCGATCAACGGCAGCGACATCGAGGCGGCGATGGGCACCAGCCGCAATCCGGCCGAGCTCAAGGAGATGTGGACGAGCTGGAACGACAATGTCGGCGCGCCGATGCGCGGCGACTATGCCAAGATGACCGGCATCGCCAATCAGGGCGCGAAGGATCTGGGCTTTACCGATACCGGCGCGATGTGGCGCTCGGGCTATGACATGCCGCCCGAGGAGTTCGCCAAGCTCACCGACAAGCTCTGGAACGACGTGAAGCCGCTCTACGTGGCGCTCCACACCTATGTCCGCCGCAAGCTCAACGAGAAATATGGCGATTCGGTCCAGTCCAAGACCGGGCCGATCCGCGCCGACCTGCTCGGCAATATGTGGGCGCAGGAATGGGGCAATATCTACGACGTCGTCGCACCGCCTGGCGCAGGCGACCTTGGCTATGATGTCGGCGACCTGCTCCAGGCCAAGCAATATGACTGGAAGAAGATGGTCCAGACCGGCGAGGGCTTCTATTCCTCGCTCGGCTTCACGCCCTTGCCCGAGAGCTTCTGGCAGCATTCGCTGTTCGTGAAGCCGGCGGACCGCGAGGTGCTGTGCCACGCCTCGGCCTGGGACGTGGACGAGAAGGACGATCTGCGCATCAAGATGTGCATCAAGGTCAACTCGGACGACTTCGTCACGATCCACCACGAGCTGGGCCACAATTACTACCAGCGCGCCTACAAGGCGCTGCCGGCGCTCTATCGCAACGGCGCGAACGACGGCTTCCACGAGGCGATCGGCGATTTCGTCGCGCTTTCGATCACGCCCAATTATCTCGTCCAGATCGGACTGCTCGACCAGTCGAAGGTGCCGAGCGCCGACAAGGACATCGGCCTGCTGCTGCGCCAGGCGATGGACAAGGTCGCGTTCCTGCCGTTCGGCCTGCTGATCGACAAATGGCGCTGGCAGGTCTTTTCGGGGGAGATTCCGGCGAGCGGCTATCAGGCCGGCTGGGACAAGCTCCGGCTCCAGTATCAGGGCATCGTCCCGCCTGTCGCCCGCGACGAGACCCGCTTCGACGCCGGCGGCAAATACCATGTCGCCGGTAGCGTGCCCTATACCCGCTACTTCCTCGCCCGCCTGCTCCAGTTCCAGTTCTACAAGGCGGCGTGCGACCAGGCCGGATGGAAGGGACCGCTCCATCGTTGCTCCTTCTTCGGCAACAAGGAAGTCGGCGCGCGGCTGAACAAGATGCTCGAGATGGGTGCGTCCAAGCCCTGGCCCGACGCGCTGCAGGCCTTCACCGGCAGCCGCGAGATCTCGGGCAAGGCGATGGCTGAATATTTCGCGCCGCTGAAGGCCTGGCTCGACAAGCAGAACAAGGGCCAGCCGCAGGGCTGGTGAGCCCGGCGAAAGCATCCAAGACACGCCTCCCTGTTCGCGCTACAAACCGCCGCGAACAGGGAGGGATTACATGCATTTCGCAAAGCTTTTGACGGCGTTCGCGCTGGTGATGCCGGGCGCGGCGCTGGCGCAGGGTGGCAAGGCCACGCAGCCGGTGAATCTCGAGATCGTATCGACCGGATCGATCGACGCTGCGGCGACCAAGATCACGCTGGCGATCAACTTCACCACCCACGGCACCACCCAGAACGCTGCGGACAAGGCCAAGGTCGCCAAGTTCGCCGAGGTTCTCGACACGCTCAAGAAGGACGGCATTCCGGCAAGTGCCGTCACCGACCTGTCCGAGGCGGAGATGAGCAAGGTCATGCTGAGCGCCGCGGCGACAACCTCGACCGAGAGCACGGACGAAGCCTCCGACAAGGAGGCATCTGCCGAGCCCACGCCTGATGAGTATTCGGCGACCGAAGGCAAGACCGTGACGGTCACCTCGATGGCGCAGGCGCTGGCGGCGAAGAGCGCGCTGGAGAAGATCGAGGTTACGGTGGGCGAGCCGGCTGCCGAGCTCGACGACGCGGGGACGCTCGCTGCCCGCCGCCAGGCCAAGGCCAAGGCGCTGCGTGACGCCCGCGAGGATGCGGAGGCCTATGCCCGCGAGATGAATCTGCGCGTACAGCGCGTCTCGCGAATCAGCGAAGTCGGCAACAACCTGTTGCTGCCGGGCCTGCAGAACAAGTTCGAGCAGGCGATGTCCAAGGGACCGGCCGGGCTGCTAGGCATGTTCACCAGCAAGCCAGGCACGATCCATGTCGAGGCGAGCATCGTCGTTGAGTTCGTGCTCGCCCCGTAAGGCGGTCATTCGGGCAGATCGTCGGGGATCATGTTCTCGTCGGCGATCTGCGCTTCCCATTCGGCCGAGCTGTCGGTGCCGTCGGGCTGATGCGCGGTCGGGTGGGGGGCTTCGTCTTCGGCCTGGGGTTCGGGATCGGTCATTGCAACGCTCCTTCGCGATGCGGGGGCACAAGCAGGATAGCCGATTTCGTGTCCCGAGTCGGGTGGATTTCAGGCGCAATCTTATCGTCGCGATCCAGCTTTTTCGTCACCCCGGCGAAAGCCGGGGTCCAGAGCCAAAGACCATCATCCGCAACTCTGGATCCCGGCCTTCGCCGGGATGACGGCTGAAGGGCCTACCGGAACGGCGGCTCGTTGAACGCGCGCAGTTTCCGCGAATGGAGCTTGGCACCTTCGCGGCGGAGCTCTTCCACCGTCTCGATACCGATCTTGAGATGCTCCTCGATCGCGCGCTCGTAGAAGCGGTTGGCCTGGCCGGGGAGCTTTAGCTCACCGTGGAGCGGCTTGTCCGAGACGCAGAGCAGGGTGCCGTAGGGCACGCGGAAGCGATAGCCTTGTGCCGCGAGCGTGGCCGATTCCATGTCGACGCCGACCGCGCGGCTCAGCGAGAACCGCAGCGCCGACTGCGAATAGCGCAGCTCCCAGTTGCGATCGTCGGTGGTGACGATCGTGCCGGTGCGCAGCCGCTGCTTGAGCTCGTCGCCGGACTGGCCCGAGACCGTCTCGGCCGCGCGGGCGAGCGCGAGCTGGACTTCGGCGATGGCGGGGATGGGGATCTCGGGCGGGAGCACCTCGTCCATGATGTGATCGTCGCGCAGATAGGCGTGGGCGAGCACATAGTCGCCGATCCGCTGGCTCGGGCGGAGACCTCCGCAATGGCCGATCATCAGCCATGCCTCGGGCCTGAGCACGGCAAGGTGGTCGGTGATCGTCTTGGCGTTGGACGGCCCGACGCCGATATTGACCAGCGTGATGCCGGCGCCGCCGGGGGCCATCAGGTGATAGGCGGGCATCTGGTGCCGCCGCCAGGCGCTGTCCGACACCAGCCGGTCGAGATCCTCGGCGGTCTCGATCACGATGCCGCCTGCGCCCGAGACGCCGGTGTAGCGGCTGCCCTCGCCGAGCTGGCTGCCCGCCCAGCGGACGAACTCGTCGACATAGCGGTGATAGTTGGTGAACAGGATGTAGCGCTGGAAATGCTCGGTCGGTGTGCCGGTATAGTGGCGCAGGCGGGCGAGCGAGAAATCGGTGCGCAGCGCGTCGAAGAAGGCCAGCGGGCGCGTCTCGTCAGGCGAGATCCACAGGCCGTCGGCGATCTCGTCGCCGATATGCGCGAGCTCGGTCGCGGGGAAATGGCGGGCGAGTTCGCTCGCCGAGACATCGTCGAGGCTCAGGACCTGGCTGGGATCGAGCACATAGGGAAAGGGGATTTCCTGACGGCCGGTGACCGCATGGACCTCGACATCGTAATCCTCGATCAGGAAGGTGAGCTGCTCGGTGAGATAGTCCGAGAACATCGCCGGCTTGGTGACCGAGATGCGATAGTCGCCGGCATCGACCAGGCGGCCGAACGAGCGCCGCGGGGTGGGGCGATCGGGGCCGCCGCGATAGGTGACGCGCAGCTCGGGATAGGCGAAGGAGCCGTCCTTGCGGTCCTCGGGATCGGGCGGCGTGCCGTCGGTGAGATAACGGTTGAGGGCGGTCTGGAGACGATCGACCGACGCGCGATAGAGGCGGTCGAGATCGGCGACGATATCGGAGGCTTGAGTCATCTTTGACGGCTAAGCCGCAAAAATGACTCTGGCAAGACTGGGGCAGTGAAACCCCTCCTCTTCGGAGGAGGGGTTCCCGAAGGCGGATTACTTCTTGCTCTTCGCCGGCGCCTGCTTGTCGCTGCTGCGATACTGGGTGGCGGCATAGGCCGCACCGCCGACGGCGGCGGCCGCGCCCGCGGCGATCGCTGCGGCGGCAACCGGATGTTCCTTGACGGCGGTCACGGTGGCGTCGACCGCGCCGCTGACCTTTTCCTGGGCCTGGGCAATGAACGACTTGGCTTCGGCGGTCGCCTGGGCGGTGGTCGCGTTGTCGCCGGGAGTGGTTTCGGTGGCCATGACTATTCCCTTCGAAATGAATTGCCCTGACTCAACTCCATGGCGCAGCCGGGGTTCCGTTACGGGGGCGGCAACCACCTCCGAATGGGAACCGTTCGCCTAGCCGTCACCCCGGCACTGCGGCCGGAGTGACGAAAGGAGTCAGCGCTCGAGCCTTAGAGCTGGCCGAGCAGATATTCGGCCGAGCTGACCTCGAACTGGCCGGGTGCCTCTACATGGAGCTGCTCGACGGTGCCGTCGTTGACGACCATCGAGAAGCGCTTGCCGCGCATGCCCATGCCGAATCCGGTGCCGTCCATCTCGAGGCCCAGAGCCTTTGCAAACGCGCCATTGCCGTCGGCGAGCATCGTCACCTTGCCCTCGACGCCGGCGGACTTGCCCCAGGCGCCCATCACGAACGCGTCGTTGACGGCGGTGCAGGCGATCTCGTCCACGCCCTTGGCCTTGATCTCGTCGGCCTTCTCGACAAAGCCCGGCAGGTGCTTGGCCGAGCAGGTGGGGGTGAAGGCCCCCGGCACCGAGAAGAGCGCGACGCGGCGGCCGGCGAAATAGCTTTCCGAATCGACCTGTTCGGGGCCTTGCTCGGTCACCTTGACGAACTGGGTCTGGGGAATGCGGTCGCCAACCTCGATGGTCATGTTACTCTCCTTATGGGGTCTCGCTTCCCAATCGGCGCCAAACGTTACATTTTCAAGCGTGGCGGAGCCGAAATAGCGCAGGTAAGTTGATCGGATATGGAGTCGGCACCTTTCCTCACCGGACAGTTCCTCCTCGCGATGCCGGGGATCGGCGATCCGCGCTTCGAGCGCGCGGTGATCGCGATGTGCGCGCATGACGAGGAAGGTGCCCTGGGCATCGGGATCGGCGAGACGATCGACGGGCTGGGGCTGCACGACCTGCTCGAACAGTTCGAGATCGAGCCGGGCGAGGCGCCCGACGCGGCGGTGCATTTCGGCGGACCGGTGGAGCCCCGGCGCGGCTTCGTGATCCACTCGCCCGATTGGGGCGGGCAGGACACGATCGACGTGGGCGGGCGCTGGTCGCTTTCGGGCACGATCGACGTGCTCAAGGCGATCGCCGAAGGAAAGGGACCGGCGCACTGGCTGGTCGCGCTGGGCTATGCCGGCTGGGGCGAGGGGCAGCTGGACGCCGAGATGACGCGGCACGGCTGGTTCAACACCGAGGGCGATACTGGGCTGCTCTACGACATCGACGCCGAGGATCGCTGGGCGAGCGGTTTCGCGGGTGCCGGGATCGATCCGCGGCTGCTGGCGAACAGCACCGGACGGGCATAGCCAAGCCGTTTCGTTAGCGCTACCATCGGGTCGGACCCGGACGATGATCCGGGCGGAGAGGGGCCCGGACATGAAGCATCTCCTTGTCGCGCTGGCATTGCTGACCACGCCTGCCGCCGCACAGACGATCGGCGCGTTCGAGAACCATGCCGATATCGGGTCGACATCGACGCCGGGGCAGGTGGCGCTGAACGCCGGCAGTTATCGCGTCACCGCGAGCGGAGCGAATATCTGGGGAACGACGGACGCGTTCCACTATGCTTGGACGCGGCGCTCGGGCGACCTGCACATCGCGGCCGACATCGCCTGGGAGGGGAAGGGCGCCGATCCGCACCGCAAGGCCGGGCTGATGATCCGCCAGAACACCACGGCCGGATCACCCTATGCCGATGTGATGGTGCACGGCGACGGCATGGTCTCGCTGCAATATCGCGAAGTGCAGGACGGGCCGACGCATCAGATCATCGCGGCAACCTGGCATCCGAATCGGGTGCGCCTTGAGCGTGAGGGCGATTATGTCTGGTTTTCGGTCGCGGGCGCCGACGGCGTGCTGCGCCATGCCGGCGGCAGTTACCGGATCGCCTTCCAGGCGCCGTATCTGGTCGGGCTGGCGGTCTCCGCCCACAATGACGCGGTGACCGAGGCGGCGCGTTTCTCGAACGTCGAGCTGAAGGTGCCCGAGCTCGCTTACGTCCCCGACACCGGATATCCGGCGAAGGTCGAGAGCGCGCTCGAGGTGATGGAGGTGGGCGGCATCCAGAGCCGCCGGATCGTGCGGACCTTCGACGGCAAGATCGAGGCACCCAACTGGACCCGGGACGGCAAGGCGCTGGTCTACAATGCCGATGGCAGGATCTGGCGGCTGCCGGTCGAGGGCGGCGAGCCCAAGGCGATCGATACCGGGCCGAACATCAAGAACAACAATGATCACGGGATTTCGCCGGACGGGACGCAGCTCGTCATCTCGGACCAGAGCGAGCCGGACAATCTCTCGCGCATCCATATGCTGCCGCTGGCGGGATCGGCGCGGCCGCGCGTGCTGGTGAGCAACCCGGCGGCGCGCTCCTACTGGCATGGCTGGTCGCCCGACGGGAAGACGATCGCCTATGTCCATGTCGGCGCTACCGACGGCAGCTACGACATCTGGACGCGCACGCTGGCGGGTGGCCCGGAAACGCCGCTGATCGTCGGGCCGGGCGTGGACGACGGACCCGAATATTCGCCTGACGGGAAATGGCTCTACTTCAACTCGACCCGCAGCGGCGCGATGCAGATCTGGCGGGCGGGTGCCGACGGATCGAACCCGGAGCAGCTCACCAGGGATCCCAATTTCCGCGACTGGTTCCCGCATGTCTCGCCCGACGGGAAATGGATCGTGTTCGTCTCGTTCGGGCTCGACGTGGCGCTGGGCGACCATCCGCCCAATCGCGACGTGACGCTCCGGATCATGCCGGCCGATGGCAGCGCGCCGCCTCAGGTGCTGACGCGGCTGTTCGGCGGGCAGGGGACGATCAACGTGCCGAGCTGGTCGCCCGATTCCAAGTCGATCGCGTTCGTGAGCTATCGACTGGTGCGCTAGCCTCCGCTCGGGTCCGCCGTGCCGTTCTCGATGATGACACTCGGCTCGAGCACCTTGACGTGCATGATCGCATCCTGGTGCGGCGTGGTGCACAGGCTGGCTGTGCCGCCGATCTCGACCTTTTCCCTGGTCTTCTGATGCTGCAGGACGAAGCGCACCGGCAGGTTGCACGTAGCGGGCCCGCCCGTCTTGAACTTGAGCGTCATGCGGCTGGGATTGAGCGCGAGCGGAAACTGGTTGGGCCCCCATTTGGGCTGGGCCCCGGGCTTGCCTATGTCAATGTAGAAGCCGATCACGTCATAGCCGCGGGTTTCATTGACGATGACTAGGCAGCCGAGATTCCAGCAATTGTCGCGCGTGCGCTTCTCGACATTCATTTCGACCAGCATGCTCGCGATCGTATCGTGCGGGCTGCCGATGCTGGTGATCTTGCCCGAACCGTTCGGATCGGACATCTGATCCTCGCTCAGGCTCTGCGCCAAGCTATAATGGGGTGCGGCAAGCATCACTAACAGGGCTGGGGCCATGTGTTTCAGCATTGTTACCCCCAAATACTTGGTATCCCGCTATTTCTACTAGGCGGCCGGGGCGCCGACAAGCCGGACCGCGCAATTTTCCGCGATCGGTTTGGATCGGTCTGAAAGGATCATATAAAGATATCTTTATATTAGGATTGCGCTTCGAGGCCTAACCGGCTAGGGCGCGCCGCATGGCGGCTGGGCGGATTCCCGGCCCCGCAGATTTGCTTGATGGAGACCCGCTCGTGGCTACCGTGCTCGACAAGAACGACTATGTGATCGCCGATATCGGCCTGGCCGATTTCGGCCGCAAGGAAATGAACATCGCCGAGACCGAGATGCCCGGCCTGATGTCGCTTCGCAGCGAGTTCGGCCCGACGCAGCCGCTGAAGGGCGCGCGCATCACCGGTTCGCTCCACATGACGATCCAGACCGCCGTGCTGATCGAGACGCTGACCGCGCTCGGCGCGCAGGTCCGCTGGGCGACGTGCAACATCTTCTCGACCCAGGACCATGCCGCCGCCGCGATCGCCGCGACGGGCGTGCCGGTGTTCGCGATCAAGGGCGAGAGCCTGGCCGAATATTGGGACTATGTCGGCTCGATCTTCGACTGGGGCACCGACGAGAACCCCGATCAGACCTGCAACATGATCCTCGACGACGGCGGCGACGCGACGATGTTCGCGCTGTGGGGCGCCAAGCTCGAGGCCGGCCAGACGATGCCTGAGCCCGAGAATGAGGAAGAGATCGAGATGCAGCGCGCGCTCAAGGCGTTCATCGCCAAGCGCCCGGGCTACCTGACCGCCACCGTCAAGGCGATCAAGGGTGTCTCGGAAGAGACCACCACCGGCGTGCATCGTCTCTATTCGATCGCCAAGAAGGGTGAGCTGCCGTTCCCGGCGATCAACGTCAACGACAGCGTCACCAAGTCGAAGTTCGACAATCTCTATGGCTGCAAGGAATCGCTGGTCGACGCAATCCGTCGCGGCACCGACGTGATGCTCGCCGGCAAGGTCGCCTGCGTCGCCGGCTTCGGTGACGTCGGCAAGGGCTCGGCCCAGTCGCTCCGCAACGGCGGTGCGCGCGTGCTCGTGACCGAAGTCGATCCGATCTGCGCGCTGCAGGCGGCGATGGAAGGCTTCGAGGTCGTGACGATGGAAGAGGCGGTGACCCGCGCCGACATCTTCTGCACCGCGACAGGCAATGCCGATGTGATCACCGCGGAGCACATGAAGGGCATGAAGAACATGGCCATCGTGTGCAACATCGGCCACTTCGACAGCGAGATCCAGATCGCCGCCCTGTCGAACTACAAGTGGACCGAGGTGAAGCCGCAGGTCGACCTGGTCGAGTTCCCGGACGGCAAGCAGATCATCGTGCTCTCGAAGGGTCGCCTGGTGAACCTGGGCAACGCGACCGGCCACCCGTCGTTCGTGATGTCTTCGTCGTTCACCAACCAGGTGCTGGCGCAGATCGAGCTTTGGACCAAGGGCGAAAGCTACGGCAACGAAGTGTTCGTCCTGCCGAAGCATCTCGACGAGAAGGTTGCCGAGCTGCACCTTGAGAAGTTGGGCGTGAAGCTGACCAAGCTGACCAAGAAGCAGGCTGACTATATCGGCGTGCCGGTCGAAGGTCCGTTCAAGCCGGATCATTACCGCTACTGATTTCCTGGCGAAATCAACGGCACGAAAAAGGCCGCGTTCTCCCACGGAGAGCGCGGCCTTCTTGCATCTGGGCTCAATTGTTACACGTGTGTTGCAGTTATGCCACGCCTGCATGGAAATGCGATTCTGAAGCGCAACCAAAGCCCTGCGTGCGCGTCACAGCCGCGTTCCGGAAACATCCAGGCAAAGTGCCAGCAGGACTGCAGTCGGAATTCAGTAAAAGGGTATAGGTATGCTTCTCCGCGCTTCTCAAGGCCGCTTCGGCCTGTCTCTTACCGCTTCCTTCGCCGTCTTGGCGATCGCCGCCGCCGCTCCGGCCTATGCCCAGGATGCGACCCCCCAGGCAGCCCAGAGCACCGATGCTCAGGCCGACGACGCCCAGGCTGGCGATCAGGCCGACATCGTCGTCACCGGTTCGCGCATCGCGCGTCCCGAGTTCGACACGGTGCAGCCGACCCAGGTGGTTGGCGCTGCCCAGATCGAATCTCGCGGCTACACCAATGTCGGCCAGGCGCTGACCGAGATCCCGGCCTTCGGCCCCCCGGGCAACAACAATGCGGGCGCGCAGTCGGCCTTCGGCCCCGCCCAGACCTTTGTCGACTTCTTCGGCCTCGGCTCGCAGCGTACGCTGGTGCTGGTCAACGGTCGCCGTTTCGTCTCGTCGAATACGGCGAGCATCTTCGGCCCGGTCGATGCCGGCAGCCAGGTCGACCTCAACAACATCCCGACGACGCTGGTGCAGCGCATCGAGACCGTCGCAATCGGCGGTGCGCCGATCTATGGTTCGGACGCGATCGCCGGCACGGTGAACATCATCCTGAAGAAGGATTTTGAGGGCCTCGAGCTCAACGGCCAATATGGCATCGCTGAGCGCGGCGATGCGCCCGACTATCGGCTGAGCGTGCTGGCTGGCAAGAACTTCGCTGGCGGTCGCGGCAACATCACGATCTCGGGCGAGTACAACAAGTCGACGGGCCTCACCGCGAGCGACCGCGCGATCACCGCAGCCGGCAACTTCTTCGGAACGCCGCCGGCGTCTGCCAACTCGCCGTTCCAGCGCGTGCTCTATCCGTCGCAGCGCTACACGGCCTTCACCATCGGCGGCATGCCGTTCAGCGACGACGACTATCTCGCCTCGCGCTCGGGCATCCGCGACGCCAACGGCCAGCTGCTCCAGTTCGGCGCGAACGGCACGCTCGTCCCGCTCGATCTCGGCAACGTGATGCGCCAGGGCTATATCAGCAGCGGTGGCAACGGCTATGACCTGCCGGCGCAGCAGAACCTGCTGACCAGCTCGGAACGCTACCTCGCCAATGCGCAGCTCAACTACGAGCTGACCGATCACATCAAGTTTTTCGGCGAGGCGTGGTACACGCACAGCAAGGGCGTGAACCTGATCGACCAGCCCAACTACAACACGGCGCTGTTCGACGATGCCGGGACGCCCGACGGCAACCTGCTCATCTCGCTCGACAATCCCTATCTGAGCGCGGCGGACCGCGCGACGATCGCGGCGAACCTGCCCGCGGGCGCGACACAGTTCTACATGGGCCGCGCGCTTGCCGACCTCACCACCGGTCGTTCGGAAGGCACGGTCGAGACCTATCGCTTCGTCGGCGGGTTCAACGGCGACTTCTCGATCGGCGGTCGGAACTTCAACTGGGAAGTGTCGGCCAATTACGGTCGCTCGCGTGCCGAGGGCCGGAACTACGAGCTCGACAACCAGAACTTCTTCAACGCGCTGGACTCGGTGCTGGACGCGAGCGGCAACATCGTCTGCCGCCCCGGCTACACCAACTCGACCGCCCAGACGATCAGCAGCACCTGCGCCCCGCTGAACATCTTCGGCGTCGGCCAGGCCAGCCAGGCCGCGCGGGACTATATCTTCGCGATCGCCCGCCCGGTCTCGGTCAACGAGCAGCTGGTGTTCAACGCCAATGTCACCGGCTCGATCTTCGACCTGTTCGGCAACGACGTGAAGGTCTCGGCGGGCTATGAGCATCGTCGCGAGTCCACCCGCTTCGATCCGGGCGCCTTCTACTATGGCGAGGATGACGGCACCGGCACGGGCACGCGCAACCAATATGGCCGCAGCATCCCGATCGACCCGATCTCGGGCTCGTTCAACACCGACGAGGTGTTCGGGGAACTGGTCATCCCGTTCGTGAGCCCGAGCAACGGCCTGAGCTGGCTGCACACGGTCGAGTTCGACGGCGCGGCGCGCTATGTCGACAACTCGCTTTCGGGCGGCGACCTGACCTGGACCGCGGGCGGCCGCATCGGCTTCATCCCGGACATCACCTTCCGCGGTAACTATACGCGCTCGATCCGATCGCCGGCGATCACCGAGGCGTTCAACCCGACGTCGCGCGCATTCGATTTCGGCAGCGACCCGTGCGATACGCGCTATGTCGGCAGCGGCCCGAACCCGGCGGTGCGTGCGGCCAACTGTGCTGCGGCGGGCATCGACACCAGCAACTTCACGTCGAACTATAGCGACTTCACCGTTCCCATCACGGTCTCGGGCAATCCGAACCTGGAGAACGAGAAGGCGAACAGCTGGACGATCGGCGCCGTGATCCAGCCGCGCTTTGCGCGCAGCTTTACGCTGGCGGTCGACTGGATCGACATCAAGCTGAAGGGTGCGATCACCTCGCTCGGTGGCGACGACATCCTCAACGCATGCTACGATTCGCCCGGCTATCCCAACAGCTTCTGCGGTCTGGTCGACCGCGACGCGACGGGCCAGATCACGATGATCCGCGAGGGCTATTACAACGCCGCTTCGTACGAGACGTCGGGCCTGACCGTGACGGCCGCCTACAAGCTGCCGCTCGAGCGCATCGGGATCGGCAATGCCGGCGTGCTGGGGCTGTCGGCGAACTATTTCTATCGCCACAAGCTCGAGCAGCAGGTCGGCACCGGCGACATCAATCACCTCGCCGGCGAGATCGGTTATCCGCACCATTCGGGCACGGCCAACCTGACCTATGAGAGCAACGGCTTCAACGCGCTGTTCCAGGCGCAATATTATGGCAAGGGCCAGTACGACATCGACGAGGCGCCCGATGCCCGCAACATCATGGGCGTGGGCGACTGGTGGCTGTTCAACGCCACGGTCGGGGTCAAGGTGAACGAGCAGTTCGGGTTGAAGCTGATCGTCGACAACGTGTTCGATTCCGCGCCGCCCTATCCGGCACCGGCGGGATCGGCCGCGGCCTTCCAGACCTATTCGTCGGGCATTCTGGGTCGCTACTTCCGCGTTGCCGCCAATGTGAAGTTCTGATCCCAACTATCAAGAATGAAGAAAGGGGTCCGGCTCGCGCCGGGCCCCTTTTCTTTTGCGCGGGTACGCGACGCCTGGCGCACCCTCGCAATCTGCTTTCCGCCGGCCGGCGCTTTGCCTAAGAGATCCGGATGATCGCAAAGACTGGCCGCGGAGGGTGGCCTTGATAGCTATACCGCAATCGGCGGCAGTGCTTGCCGGGGCCGTGGTGGCGCTGTTCGTGGTCGTCGCGACCTGGGTGCTCTATGCCGGGCTGCGCGCGCGCGCCGAGGCGCGTGAGATCCTCGAGGAGAATGCGCGGCTGATGGCGCTGGCCGGCGCATCGCCGGCGCAGGCGATGGTGGTGCGCAGCGACGGCCGGATCGATCTGTCGCGGCGGCTGAGCGACTGGCTCGGGCTCGACAGGATGCCGCGCGAACTGAGCGACCTTTCCGGCCCGGACACCGGGCTGATGCCCGAGGATTCGACTGCACTGGCGGACCAGGTGACCGCCGCGCAGAAGGCGGGCCGGCCCTTCAGCATGTCGGTGCGGCCGCGCGGATCCGAGCGGGCGCTGCTGGTGATCGGCGAGCGCGCGATCGACATCGCGGGCGTGCCGGGCGGCGTCGTGCTGTGGTTCCTCGATGCGACCGAGAGCCAGGACGAGATCAACCGCCTGCAGCGCGAGGCGACGCGGCTGCGCGCGGCCTTCGATGCGCTCACCGCGCTGATCGAGGCGGCGCCGATGCCGATGTGGTATCGCGGCCCCGATCTCAGGCTGCTGATGGTCAATTCGGCCTATGTCCGCGCCGTCGAGGGCAAGGACAGCGAGGATGTCGTGGCGCGCGGGCTCGAGCTGGTCGAGGGCGAGGGGCTGGGCGGCCCGCTCGCCAACGCCGCGATCGCGCGCGATACGCAGGAGCCGCAGACCGTGGCGATGCCCGCGACGATCGACGGGGCGCGGCGGATGCTGCGGCTCCACGACATGCCGCTGCCCACCGGCGGCGTGGCCGGCTTCGCGGTCGATATCGAGGATCTCGAGCAGGCGCGCGGCGGTCTGCGGGCCTTTCGCGACGCGCAACGCGCGATGCTCGACCGCATGTCCGCCGGCGTGGCGCAGTTCGCGTCGGACCGCAGCCTTGCATTCTGCAACCAGCCGTTCCGGCGGATGTTCGCGATGCGCAACGAATGGCTGGCCGACCGGCCCGAATTCGACCGGGTGCTCGAGCGGATGCGCGAGGCGCGCAAGCTGCCCGACGTGCGCGATTTCCCGGCATGGAAGGCGGAGCGGCGCGAATGGTTCCTGGCGGCGGACGCCGTCGAGGAGACATGGAGCGTCGCCGGCACCCATCTGCGCGTCGTCGCGCAGCCGCTGCCCGATGGCGGGCTGCTGCTGCTGTTCGAGGACCAGACCCAGCAATTCGAGCTGCAGCGCGAGCATGGCGAGATGCAGCAGGTACGCACCGCGACGCTGGACAGCCTGGCCGAAGCGGTCGGCGTGTTCGGCAAGGGGCGGCTGCAGCTGTGGAACCGCAAGTTCCGCCAGGTCTGGGACTTCGAGGACAGCTTCCTGGACGGGCATCCGCAGATTGCCACACTGGTTAAAGCGGCTGGCCCAAAACTCACCAATCCGGCACGAGCGGAGATTCTGGGCGACCTGATCCGCCTGGCGGCGAAGGATCGGCAGCAGCGCGGGAGCAGCATCGTCTTCGCCGACGGGCGGCATTTCGACATCGCCGCGGTGCCGCTGCCCGACGGCAATGCGATGGTGACGATGCTCGATACCAGCGACCGCCAGCGGATCGAGCGCGCGCTGCGCGATCGCAACGAGGCGCTGGAGGCGGCCGACCGCGTGAAGACCGCGTTCGTCGCCAATATGAGCTATGAGCTGCGCACGCCGCTGACCTCGATCAAGGGCTTTGCCGAGATGTTGCATGGCGGCTTCGCGGGCAAGCTGAGCAAGGACGGCATCGAATATGCCGAGGCTATCCTCTACTCGGTCGACCGGCTGGGAACGCTGATCGACGATGTGCTCGACCTCACGCAGAGCGAGGGCGGGCCGCTTGAGAAGAAGACCGTCGATATCGAGCTCGCGGCGAACAGCGCGGCCGAAGTCGTCGCGCCGCTGGCCAAGGCCAAGTCGATCGACCTGGTGGTGGAGGATACCGGCACCGCAGGCACCGTGACCGGCGATCCCAGGCGGCTGCGCCAGGTGATCGAGCATCTGCTGCGCCACGCCGTGGCGGGCACGCCCGAGGGCGGGCGCGTGCTGCTGCATCTCGACGGCAACACCAAGGTGGCGCGGGTGATCGTGTCCGACGACGGGCCGGGGATGAGCCGCGAGATGGTTGCGCGCGCGTTCGACCGCTTCGCCCAGCACGGCATCTCGCGCAGCGGCGAACGCGCGCTGGGGCTCGGGCTGCCGCTGGCGAAGCAGTTCGTCGAGGCGCATGGCGGACGGATCGAGATGATCTCGGAGCAGGGCGAGGGGACGCTGGTGACCGTGGAATTGCCGCGCGGGTGATGCGGCTCGCTACCCTTGCGGATTCGCATGCGCTCGGCGCGATGCTGGCGGCCGTCGCGCAGGCGGGCGACGTGATTGCGCTGTCCGGCGAGCTGGGTGCGGGCAAGACCAGTATCGCGCGCGGGCTGCTCGCGGCGCTGGGGCTGGAGGGCGAGGCGCCGAGCCCGAGCTTCGCGATCGTCCAGCCTTATGAACCGCCCGAAGTGCGGATTCCGGTGCTGCATGTCGATCTCTACCGCATCGAGCATCCCGACGAGGCCGAGGAACTGGGTCTCGACGAGGCGCGTGACGATTCGCTGCTGATCGTCGAATGGCCCGAGCGGCTTGGGGTGGATGCCTGGCACGACGCGCTGTGGCTCAGCCTGGAAGTTGCGCCGGACGGCGCGCGATCCTTGACAGCCCGGGTCCCGGCGGCATGGAGGGACCGATGGCCCCAAATATCCCGATAGCTGACATGAATCCGCCCGCCGCCGCGCCCGCCTTTCTGGACGCCGCCGGCTGGGGAGAAGCCCATATCCTGCCGCTTGCCGGCGATGCCTCGTTCCGCCGCTATTTTCGGGTCGTGGACCATGACCGCAGTGCGATCCTGATGGACGCGCCGCCGCCGCAGGAGGATCCGCGCCCGTTCATCGCGGTGGCGCGCTGGCTGAACGAGCGCGGCTTCGCGGCGCCGGCGATTCTGCACGAAGACCTGAACGAGGGTCTCGTGCTGCTCCAGGATTTCGGTGATGCGCGGCTGCGCGAGACCGTCGACGCCGCGCCCGAAAGCGAACTGCGCTTCTACGAAGCCGCGGTCGACCTGCTGGTGCGGCTGCACGGGCATGAGGCGGGGGTGGCGCGGGCCTATGACCTGCCCGAATACCAGCGTGAGGCGGCGCTGCTGCCCGAATGGTATTGCCCCGCGATCGGCCTCGAGCCGGATATGCAGGGCTATGTAAGCGCGTGGGAAAAGGTACTCGCGCCGGTGCTGAACGGTCACACGCCCGTCACGGTGCTGCGCGACTACCATGCCGAGAACATCATGCTGATCGAAGGCAGCGAGAGCTTGGGACTGCTGGATTTCCAGGACGCGCTGGCCGGGCATCCGGCATATGACCTCGTCTCGCTGCTGCAGGACGCGCGGCGCGACGTGGACGCGGCGTTGGAGACCGCGATGATCGATCGCTACAAGCGGATCACGGGCGCCGGCGACGATTTCGACGTGGCCTATCATGTGCTCGGGGCGCAGCGGAACGCCAAGATCATCGGTATCTTCACCCGGTTGTGGAAGCGTGACGGCAAGCCGCGCTATCCGGGGCTGTGTCCGCGCGTGTGGCGCTATGTCGAGCGCGATCTGAAGCATCCGGCGCTGAAGCCGGTGGCCGACTGGTTCGATGCGAACGTGCCGGCGGAGATGCGCGGTGACCCGATGACGATCGCTGCGCGATGACGGCTTCCGCGACCTATTCGCTCCGTCCCCAACCTGTAGCCGAAGTGCCGGAGACGGCGATGGTGATGGCGGCCGGGCTGGGCAAGCGCATGCGCCCGCTGACCGCGACCCGGCCCAAGCCGCTGGTCGAAGTCGGCGGCAGGGCGCTGATCGACCATGTCTTCGCCCGGCTGCGTTCGGCGGGGATCAAGCGTGCGATCGTCAACGTCCATTATCTGGCCGATCAGCTCGAAGCGCATCTGAAGGCGCGGGTGAAGGATATCGAGCTCGTCATTTCCGACGAGCGCAAGCAGCTGATGGAGACCGGCGGCGGCCTGGTACAGGCGCGCGGCCTGATCGGCGACAAGCCGTTCGTCTGCGTCAACAGCGACAATCTGTGGGTCGACGGACCGACCGACGCGATCCGCCAGCTCGCGGCAGCCTGGAACGACGAGAAGATGGACGCGCTGCTGCTGCTGGTGCCGCTGGCGCGCGCCAACAGCCACAAGGGGCAGGGCGATTTCCACCTCGATCCGTTCGGCCGGATCGTCGGGCGGCGGAAGCCCGGGCGGCTGGCGCCATTCGTCTATACCGGCGTGCAGATCCTCTCGCCGCGCGTGATCCGTGACTGGCCCGAGGGGCCGTTCTCGACCAATTTGTTCTGGAACCGCGCGCTGGAAGAAGGGCGGCTCTGGGGCGTGGTGCACCAGGGACTATGGTTCGACATCGGGTCACCCCAGGCGATCGGCGCGGCGGAGACGGTGCTGGCGGAGATGTGAGTATTATTCCCCTCCCTGCAAGGGAAGGGCTAGGGGTGGGTGCGCCGCGATCAGCGGCGCTCTTGCTCCGAGACCGGAAGGCTCGCTACGCTCGCCACCCACCCCCCGACCCCTCCCTTCCAGGGAGGGGAGTGAGAACCGATTGGCCGAACGCCTCCATCTCTACACCATCCCTCCGCACCGCGCATTTGCCGATGCGCTCGCGATCGGGCTGATCCGGCGCTTTGGCAATGATCCGATGCGGCTGGCACGGGGGACGGTGCTGCTGCCCAACAACCGCGCCAAGCGGGCGATCCAGGACGCGTTCGTGCGCGCGAGCGAAGGCGGGCTGTTGCTGCCGCGGCTGGTGGCGGTGGGTGACCCCGAACTCGACGAGGCGGTGTTCGACGCGGTTGCCGATACGGATCCGGTGCCGCCGGCGGTGGAGCCGCTCCAGCGGCGGATGATCCTGGCGCGGCTGATCCAGGCGGGCGGATCGCCGGTCGACGCCGCCGAGGCAGTGCGGCTGGCAGGCGAACTGGCGGCGACGCTCGACCAGCTGCTGATCGAGGAAGTGCACCCCAGAAGGCTGCGCGAGCTGGAGCTGGGGCCCGAGCTTTCGGCGCATTGGGAACGCTCGCTCGCTCTGTTCGAGACGGTGCTGACGCGCTGGCCCGAGGAATTGGCGAAGCTCGGGCGGATCGACCTGGCCGAGCGGCGCCGGCGGCTGCTCGACAAGGTGACGAAGCGCTGGCGCGATGCGCCGCCGCTGGGGTTTGCGTGCGCCGCCGGCATCACGGCTTCGGCGCCGGCCTTTGCGCGATTGCTGCGCGTGGTGGCCGGAATGCCGCAGGGAATGGTTGTCCTGCCCGGCCTCGCGACCGGCATCAGCGACGCCGAATGGGATTCGCTGGGCCCGTTCGCGCCCGATCCCGTTACCGGACGCCGGCGGCGGGCCATCGAGACGCACCCGCAATATCATCTGAAGCTGCTGCTCGAGCGGATGGGCGTGCACCGCAGCGAGTTCGATCCGTGGCGCGCGGCGAGCGAACTCGATGCACCGCCCGCGCGGAGCAAGGCGATCGCCTCCGCGATGCAGCCGCCCGAGCTGACGCATGGCTGGACCGATCTGCCCCGCGCCGAACGGCGGCTGGACGGGGTGCGGGTGCTGGAGGTCGCAACCCCGGCAGAGGAAGCGCAGGCGATCGCGTTGGCGCTGCGGGAGACGCTGGAGACCCCTGGACGCACCGCGGCGCTGGTGACGCCCGACCGTGCGCTCGCGCGGCGCGTGGCGGCGCATTGCGCGCGCTGGGGGTTGGCGATCGACGATTCGGCGGGTCAGCCGCTCTCGGTGCTGCCACCAGGGACGCTGCTGCTCGCGCTGGCCGACGCGGCGAGCCAGGGCTTCGCGCCGATGGCGTTGCTGACTCTGCTCAAGCATCCGCTGGTGATGCCCGACACGCGGCTCGATTGGCTGGAGGGCGCGCGGTCGCTCGACCGGGCGCTGAGAGGACCGCGCCCGGCACCGGGACTGGCGGGGATCGACCGGCATCTCGCCGAGCAGGATGGCCGTGACGGGCATCTGCGGCGTGCGGCAGAGCAATGGTGGCCCGAGGCGCGCGCGCTCCTCGCGCCGCTGGAATTGTTGTTCGGCGCCGGGCCCCAGCCGTTGCGGGCGCTGATCGCGACATTGCGCGAAGCGGCGCAGGCGCTGGGCGGCGATGGCCTGTGGGGTCGTGCGGATGGGCGCGCGGCGGCCGACCTCCTCGACGCTCTGGAGCGCGAGGCGGCGCATGGCCCCGCGCTGGCCGAGCCCGGTGCGCTTGCACCGATGCTGCGCACGCTGATGGACGAGACAGCGGTTCGGCCGCCGCAGGGCGGACATCCGCGACTGGCTATCCTGGGCGTAATCGAGGCGCGGCTGCAGACTGCCGATCTGATGATCCTGGGCGGGCTGAACGAGGGCGTGTGGCCGGGCCTGCCCGCGCCCGATCCCTGGCTGGCGCCGCGCATCCGCGCCGAACTCGGCCTGCCCGGGCTGGAGCGGCGGATCGGGCTGGCGGCGCATGACCTGGCGAGCGGGTTGGGCGCGCCGGAGGTGCTGCTGACGCGGGCGCGGCGCGATGCCTCGGCGCCGACCATTGCATCCCGGTTCTGGCTGCGGCTGGAAGCATTGTCGGGCGGGCTGGAACGCGCGGGCGACCTCACGGTGTGGCTGAAGGGCATCGACGATCCCGGAACGCATGCGCCCGCCGAGCGGCCCGCGCCTCAGCCCGCGGTCTCAGCGCGGCCCAAGGCGATCTCGGTGACCGAGGTCGATCGGCTGAAGGCGGACCCCTATGCCTTCTACGCGCGGCGGATGCTGCGGCTGATGCCGCTCGATCCGGTCGATGCCGATCCCAGCGCGGCGTGGCGCGGCACGGCGGTACACGCGGTTCTCGAGAACTGGTTCGAACTGGACGGCTGCGCGCCGGAGAAGCTGCGCGCGCGGGCCGAGGCGATGCTCGCCGATGAGCGTACCCACCCGATGATGCGTGCGCTGTGGCAGCCGCGGCTTCTGGAGGCGATCGACTGGATCGCTGGGCAAATCGCCGCCGATCCGGCCCGCAAGGTGCTCGCGGTGGAGAAGCGCGGCGTGATCGTGTTCGAGGGGGTCGAGCTGAGCGGGACGTTCGACCGGATCGATCGGCTCGCCGATGGCGGGCTGGTGGTGGTCGACTAC
The DNA here is from genome assembly GCA_966211615.1 of uncultured Sphingomonas sp. Lineage (GTDB taxonomy): Bacteria > Pseudomonadota > Alphaproteobacteria > Sphingomonadales > Sphingomonadaceae > Sphingomonas. The sequence goes on along the minus strand of CBIHNZ010000019.1, from coordinate 10,132 downwards.
AAGACCGGCAAGCCGCCGAGCCTGGCGGCGGTGCGCGAGGGGTTCAGCCTGCAGCTGGGGCTGCTCGGGCTGATCGCCGAGCGCGGCGGGTTTGACGGGATCGCGGGGCGGGCGACGGGGTTCGAATATTGGTCGCTGTCGCGCAATCGCTTCGGCGGGTTCGGCTATGTCGAAAGCCCGTGCGATCCGAAGCGCCGCGACTATCTGCCGGCGGACGAGTTCGTCGATCGGGCGGTGGCGCAATTCCAGGGCGCGGTGCGCGAATGGCTGACCGGCGACGCGCCATTCACCGCCAAACTGCATCCCGATTACGCACCCTATGCCGAATATGACCAGCTGATGCGGCGCGATGAATGGTACGGCCGTGACTGAGGTCCGCCCCCTCCACAAATTGAAGGGCAACCAGCGCACTGCGAGCGACCCTTCGAAGCATATCTGGCTGTCCGCTTCGGCGGGAACCGGCAAGACGCAGGTGCTCGCGGCGCGCGTCTGGCGGCTGCTGCTCGCAGGTGTCGATCCCGGCGCGATCCTGTGCCTTACCTTCACCAAGGCCGGGGCGGCCGAGATGTCCGAGCGGATCACCGGACGGCTGGCTTACTGGGTGCGGGCCAAGCGCGAGGACGTATCGCGCGATCTCGACGGACTGGGTGAGGATTCGTCGATCGCGGCGGTGGCGCGGGCGCGGACTCTGTTCGCCAAGGTGCTCGATGCGCCGGGTGGAGGCATCCGCATCCAGACGATCCACAGCTTCTGCCAGAGCTTGCTGGCGGGCTTTCCGCTCGAGGCCGGGCTGGTGCCGGGCTTCCGCCCGCTCGACCAGCGCGAGGAGGCCGTGCTGGCGCGCGAGGCGCTGGCCGAAATGCTGGTCGATGCCGAGCGCGAGGGCCGCACCGGGCTGATCGACGCGGTGGGCGCTCTCAGCCTGAGGCTGGGCGAGGGCAAGGCTGAGGCATTCCTGAAGGCATGCGCGGGCGCGGCGGAGGCGATGGAGGATCTGCCGATGGGCATCCAGCCGTTCCTGCGGCGCGCGCTCGACCTGCCGAGCGGGGATATCGACGAGGAACTGGTGCGCGGCTGCAGCGACGACGCGTTCGATCTTGCCTCGCTGCGGACGATCGCGGTGCTCAATGCCGACTGGGGCACCGGCAAGGGGCTGGAGCGCGCCGACACGATCGCAGCATGGCTGCGCAAGCCCGCCGAGGCGCGCGCGGCCGGGCTGGCGGACCTCCATTCGGTCTGGGCGACCGCGAAAGGCGAACCGCGCTCGTTCGGCAAGGGCCAGGCACCGCAGGATCCCGCCTATGCCGATCTGGCGATGCGGCTGCACACAAGCTGTGGCGCGCTGCTCCAGATGAAGGTGCGGGCGGACTATGCCGATCTGCTCGCGCGCGCGCTGGAGGCGGGCCGTGACTATGCGCGGACCTATGCCGCTGCGAAGCGCCGCGTGGGCGCGGTCGATTTCGACGACCTGATCCGCGCGACGGTGACGCTGCTGGGCCAGCCGGGCATGGGCGAGTGGGTGCGCTTCAAGCTTGATCAGGTGACCGAGCATGTACTGATCGACGAGGCGCAGGACACCAACCCCAAGCAATGGGCGATCGTCAGCGCGGTAGCCGACGAGTTCTTCGCAGGGCTGGGCGCACGCGGCGAGACGGTGCGGACGCTGTTCACCGTCGGCGACTATAAGCAGGCGATCTTCGGCTTTCAGGGGACCGATCCGATCTTCTTCCGGGCGGCGTTCGAGCGTTTCCTGACGATGTCGCGGATCCGGGCGGATTACGAGGTCGATGCCGGCGAGCTGGAATCGCTCTCGCTGACCCACAGCTTTCGCTCGACCCGGCCAGTGCTGGAATTCGTCGACGCTGCGATAGGGGCCCTGCCGGCACCGGGCATGGGCGACCTGAGCGACATGGAACCGCACGCGAGCGAGGTGCCCGGACCGGGCACGGTGACGCTCTGGCCCGCGACGATCGAGGGCGGCAGCGAGGCCGACGAAGAGGAATGGGTGCGCGATGCCACCCGCGAGCATGCCAAGCGGATCGCGCGGGCGATCAAGGCCTGGCTCGACCAGGGGCTGATGCTGGAGAGCAAGGGGCGGCCGCTCCAGCCCCAGGACGTGATGATCCTGGTCAAGCGGCGCGGCGAGCTCGCCTCGTTGATCGTCGCGCGGCTATACGCCGAGGGCGTGCCGGTGGCCGGCGTCGACCGGTTGCGGCTCAACGCGCCGCTGGCGGTGCAGGACCTGCTCGCGGCGATCCGCTTCGCGCTCCAGCCAGAGGACGACCTGTCGCTGGCCTCACTGTTGGTGTCGCCGCTGATCGGCTGGAGCCAGGATGCGCTGATGGCGGCGGCGGTGCGCGAGAAGGGCGGGCTGTGGCGGCATCTGCGCGCGACCCAGCCGGAGGAAAAGCTGGCGCCGCTCTACGAGCTGCTGCGGCGAGCGGACATCGCTACGCCCTATCGCTTCCTCGAGGAAATCCTGTCGGGACCGATGCAGGGGCGACGGAAATTGCTGTTGCGGCTGGGCGAGGAGGCACGCGACCCGATCGAGGAACTGCTCAACGCTGCGCTCAATTTCGAGAAGGTGGCGACGCCGTCGCTCCAGCGCTTCCTCGACTGGTTCGATCGGGGCGATGTCGAGATCGTCCGTGATGCCGCGCAGCCGCAAGGCGCGGTGCGGGTGATGACCGCGCATGGCGCCAAGGGCCTGCAGGCGCCCTTGGTGATTCTGGCCGATGCCACCGTCGATCCGACGCGGAGCCCGCGCGACCTGCTGCTCTGGGGTCCCGAGGGGCATGCGGGCGAGAAATTCCCGATTTTCCGGCCGAGATCGGGGGAACGGGGCGGGCCGCTCGACGATGTCGTCGCCGAAGCCGACGCGCGCGAGCTGCAGGAGCATTGGCGGCTCTTCTATGTCGCGGCGACGCGAGCGGAGGAACGGCTTGTGGTGACCGGCGCGCTGGGACCGATGGCCAAGGGTGAGCCGCCCAAGGCGAGCTGGTACGCGGCGTGCGTCTCCGCCTTCAATGCCTTGGAAGTGCCAGAAGGCGAGGGCGAGCGGGAGTTCCGCGGCACGCGATCCGAGCGGCCCGTGGCAGCGGTGGAGCGGAGCGCTATAGCCGCTGCGCAAGCCGTGCCCTTGCCCGACTGGGTCTCGGCGCCGGCCCCGGAAGAGGCACGGCCGCCGCGGCCGCTGGCGCCTTCGTCGCTGGGCGAGGATCTTGTCGCCGATCCGCCGCCGACGCCGGCGCTCAGGGCATCGGCCGAGCGCGGGCGGCTGCTCCATGCCCTGTTCGAGCGGCTGCCGAGCGTGCCGCCGCGGCAGCGTGCCGAGGCGGCGGAGCGATGGTTGGCCGGGGCAGGCGGCGTCGAGGACGCGGCGATGCGTGTCGGGCTGGTGCGCGCGGCGCTGGCGGTTACCGGAGATGCGCGCTTCGCCGAGCTGTTCGGCGCGGATTCGCTGGCCGAAGCGCCGATCGCGGCGGTGGTGGAGGGCGGGCTGGTCGTGTCCGGCACAGTCGACCGGCTCGTCGTGCTGCCGGACCGCGTCCGCGTCGTCGATTTCAAGACGGGGCGGCGCGCGCCCGCGACGCTGGACGATATTCCCGCCTATCACCTGCGCCAGATGGCCGCCTATGTCGCTGCACTGCAGGTGATCTTTCCGGGCCGTCATGTGGAGGCGGCGTTGCTCTATGCGGCGGGCCCGGTGCTGCACCCATTGCCTGCCGAACTGCTTGCCGCGCACAAGCCGGGCTTCGTCCCCTCGGAGCAAAGCTTGCCACTGCGCGCTTGAGTAGGGCGTGCTCCGTACATAAGTTAACGCCCGACACGTTCAGGAGATTTCCAAATGGCCACCAAGGCTACCACAGACGCCAGCTTCGACACCGATGTCCTCCAGGCCGACAAGCCCGTGCTAGTCGACTTCTGGGCGGAATGGTGCGGGCCGTGCCGCATGATCGCACCGGCGCTCGAAGAGCTGGCCGAGGAGCTGGGCGAACAGGTCCAGATCGTGAAGCTCGACATCGACGAGAATCCCGATGCGCCGACCAAATATGGCGTGCGCGGCATCCCGACGATGATCCTGTTCAAGAACGGCCAGCAGGCCGCAACCCAGGTGGGCGCGATGCCCAAGAGCGCGATCAAGCAGTGGATCGAGCGCGAGCTCTGATCCGGATGGCCGGCCCGGAATGTTCGGGACCGGCTTTTCTTGGTCATTCTCGCCAATAGTCATGTCGTTCGGCGCCGTCGAAACCGGCCCGAACGCAGACAACAGCGCTTAAAAGCTGAGCCCCGACCCGCATGGACAGGGATCGTTGCGGCCGAGCTTCTCGACCAGCTCTATCTCTTCACCATGGATGAAGCGCAGGCCACGTTTGACGTTGGTCTCCGAGGGATAGCCCCTGCGGCGCTTACTCGTGACCTCGAAAGCAGGGGAGGTCATCGCGATCGATGCGGTATGCCATGTCGGCCTCCTGTCGTTGGCCGCCCCAAGCGGCGGCGCGAGCGCAATGGCGATCGCTTCGCTGTTTGTCAAAGCCCCTTGGAAGCTGATCGGGAGGCGTCGTGGCGCGGCCTATCGTCGCCCGCTTCCGCCCAGGCGATCCGGCTGGCGTAGAAGATATGAAAGCCAGGGACGATGCGGTCGGGTTCGTCCAGCGTCGCCAGACTGAAATCGACGGTCTCGGGCTGGTCCTTTTCCTGCATCAGGAACGGCGTGCCGCAGCGCGTACAGAAACGGCGCTCGCCGGTGTCGCTCGACGCGACGCTGCCGACGAGTTCGCTGCCCTTCTCGAATATGAAATCCCCAGTCGGCACGGTGGCGAAGGCCATGGCGGGGCTGCCTGAATTGAGCTGGCAGGTGCGGCAATGGCACCAGCCGGCATCGACCGGCTCGGAAAGCAGGCGGTAGCGGACCGCCCCGCACAAACATCCGCCTTCCATTGCCGGCTCCTTCACGCTCAGCTCAGCGGGATCATCACCTGGCTGGCATAGCCCGGCCTCTCGCAGAGCCGCGCATACCAGTTTGCGACATGCGGGAGATTCGGGCGCTCGATCGCGAGGTTGAACCAGGTGTTCGCATAGACCCCCATCGGAACGTCGCCGATCCCGAATGAGGCGCCCGACAGCCAGGGCGTTTCCGCCAGATAGCGATCGAGGATCGCCATCTGCTTCGCGCTGGCCTGAGCCGAACGCTCGACCGCAGCGCTGTCGCGGTCCTCCGGCTTCCGGCGGACTAGGTTGACGAAGGCCCCCCGCTGCGCGTCGGCATAACCGAACTGCCAGTCCATCCAGCGATCGGCGAGCGCGCGTCTCGCCGGATCCTCCGGCCAGAAGGCCTCGCCGCCGTAGCGCGCGGCCAGATAGCGCAGGATCGCGTTCGACTCCCACAGCACCAGATCGCCATCCTCGATCGTCGGGATCAGCGCGTTGGGGTTCTTCGCCAGATAGGTGTCGTCCATGCCGAACTGCCCACCGACATCGTGGCGGACATGCTCGATGCCGAGCTCGTGCGCGAACCACGCGACCTTCTTCACATTGTGCGAATTGAGCCGGCCCCAGATCGTCAGCATCGCGGCTCAGCTCCGATAATCGGCATTGATCGAAATATAGCCGTGGGTCAGATCGCAGGTCCACACGGTGGCGCGACCCGTGCCCAGGCCCAGATCGACGCCGATCTCGATCTCGCGGCTCTTCAGATGCGCGGCCACGGGCGCTTCCTCATAGCCTTCCACCGCGAGACCATCGCGCGCCACCTGGGTGGTGCCGAAGCGGATCGCGAGCCTGTCGCGCTCGGCGGGCTCGCCGGCCTTGCCGACAGCCATGACGACGCGGCCCCAATTGGCGTCCTCGCCGGCGATCGCGGTCTTCACCAGCGGCGAATTGGCGATCGACATCGCGATGCGGTGCGCGCTGCGGTCGCTTTCGGCGCCCTCGACCTGGATCTCGATCAGCTTCTGCGCGCCCTCGCCGTCGCGGACCACGAGCAAGGCGAGCTGATGGCAGAGATCGGCCAGTGCCGCACGGAACGCGTCGGCACCGGCATCGTCCTCGCTCGCGAGCGGCGCATTGCCTGCCTTGCCGGTGGCGAAGGAGAGGATCGTGTCGCTGGTCGAGGTGTCGCCATCGACGGTGATGCAAGAGAAAGTCTTGCCGTTGGCATCGCTTAGCGCCGATTGCAGAAATTCGGGCGCAACTGCGGCATCGGTGAAGATGAAGCCGAGCATCGTCGCCATATCCGGGGCGATCATGCCGGATCCCTTGATGAAGCCGACCAGATTGACCGTGCGGCCGTCGACGATCGCCTGGGTCACCGCTCCCTTGGCGAAGGTATCGGTGGTCATGATCGTCGCCGCGGCGTCTTCCCAGCTGCAGGGTTTGGCGGTGAAGGCGGCGTCGAGGCCGGCCTCGGCCTTGTCGATCGGCAGCGGTACACCGATCACGCCGGTGGAGGCGACGAAGACGTCCGAGGGCTCGCAGCCGAGATGGCCGGCAGCGCGCGCGGCGATCGCCTCGACCGCGGCGCGGCCGCGATTGCCGGTGAAAGCGTTCGAATTGCCGGCATTGACCACCAGCGCGCGCGCCTGGCCGAGCACCAGCGCCTTGCGGCACCATTCGACTTCGGGCGATGGACATTTGCTGGTGGTGAGCACACCCGCGACGGTCGTGCCGGGATCCAGAGTCGCGAAGGTCAGGTCGCAGCGGTCCCAATTCTTGTAGCGAGCGCGGGCGACGCGGAGCGTGACGCCGGGGATCGCAGGGAGAATGGGGAAGGTGGCCGGGGCTAGGGGGGAGCGTTCCATGCAGTCGCGATTAGCGATCCGAGCGCGAAGGATAAAGCCCAGCTATTCGACATGTGATGCACTTTGATAGCAGGGAAGGCAGATTTCGGAGGATATATGCGCGAGTGGCTGATTCTTTTGGCGCTGCAGGCAAGCGCCCCGGCTTCTGACAGCGTCGTCGGCACGACGTATCGGTTGTCACCCGAGGCCGCGAAGGCGGCATGCAGCAAGCAAGTCAAAGGGTCTTGGGTTTCCAATTCCGACTATCCGAGCGAGGCGCTCAGGCAAGGATTCAAAGGCACGGTTCATTTCCGACTCGAAATCGCCGAAACGGGTTGCCCCGCAGCCTGCACCGTGACCGGTTCGTCGGGGCACAAGATTCTCGATCAGCGTACCTGCATGCTGATGCTGGTCCGTGCGCGTTTCAAACCCGCGCTCAACGAGCACGGGCATCCGATCCCGGCGACATGGAACAATAAATTCAGCTGGAGCCTATAGGACGGTAACTGCGATAGATTCACGATGCGCCAGCTAGCCATTTTGATTGGACGAGCCTCGATGGGATAGTCGGGCAAGATCGCCCGGGATTGCGTCGGCACGTCGCAACAACGGTGGACATTGGTAAGTCGGCCGTTAGGGTGCGCTCGCTTCAACAGGTAAGAAGGTCAAGACCATGTTTTCCGCGCTTCTCCTCTCCGCCCTGCTGACTGCGCAGACCCCGCCGGCCGGGCTGACGATCAACGTCCAGAAGCTGCCCGCGACCTATACCCAGGCGCCGGTCGTCCATCTCGAATTCACCGCCAAGGGTGCCGTGGAGACCTGTTCCGTGAAGCAGTCCAGCGGCAATCCGGCGATCGACAAGGTCGCGTGCCAGCAGGCGCAGGCTCAGGTGAAATATCCGGTGAAGAAGAACCAGAAGCTGTCTCCGCTGGACATGTCCGTCGCGTTCGTAGCTGCGCCGACTCCCGCTCCCGCGCAGTAACCAAGCTTTTGATTAGACGAACGGCATGGCAATCACTATGTCGCTCGCAGCGACCGTCTTGCCGGCGGCGCTGATCTGTTACGCATAGAGATTCGCTTGGAACTGCTGCTTCTCCTCACTGCGCTGTTTGCCAGCCTGACCGGCGCCTCGAGCGACCGTGCCAGCCGGCCTGTGCAGGGCGTGGCGGTGGTGCAGGCGGCCCAGGCCGCGCAGGCGGCAGTGCAGCCGGCGCGGCGCGTGATCGGCGTGGCAATGCCCGCCGCCGCCATCCATGTTTCGCGGATCGTCCACCCGCTCGTCGCGGCTGCACCGATCTCCTCCCTCCGCCTCGCCTTCGAGCAGCGGCGCGAGTGACGCGCGCGGCCCGCGGATAGCGGGCCCTTTCCATTATCGCGTGCCGCCCGGGGCGGCACCGCCATTGGGCGCCGGCAACGCGTGTCGCGCCCGCCCGACCACATCCAGTACGACAGGAAATCCCATGTTCGGCGGCATTGCCAAGACCCTCTTCGGTTCTTCAAACGAACGCTATGTGAAGTCGCTCGGCAGCATTGTTGCCAAGATCAACGGCTTCGAACCCACCATCTCGGCGATGAGCGATGCGGAGCTTCAGGGCCAGACGGCCAAGTTCCGCGAGCAGCTCGCCAACGGCGAGAAGCTCGACAATCTGCTGCCCGAGGCCTTCGCCACGGTGCGCGAGGCGGCCAAGCGCGTGCTCGGCCAGCGCCACTACGACGTGCAGATGATCGGCGGCATCGTCCTCCATCGCGGCGAGATCGCCGAGATGCGGACGGGCGAGGGCAAGACGCTGGTCGCGACGCTCGCCACCTATCTGAACGCGCTTCCGGGCGACGGCGTCCATGTCGTCACGGTCAACGACTATCTCGCCTCGCGCGACGCCGAGTGGATGGGCCGGGTCTACCGCTTCCTGGGCCTCACCGTGGGCGTGATCATTCCGAACCTGACCGACCAGCAGCGCCGCGACGCCTATGGCTCGGACATCACCTACGGCACGAACAACGAGTTCGGCTTCGACTATCTGCGCGACAACATGAAGTATGACCGGGCCTCGATGACGCAGCGGCCCTTCAACTTCGCGATCGTCGACGAGGTGGACTCGATCCTCATCGACGAGGCGCGCACGCCGCTGATCATCTCGGGCCCCACCGACGACCGCAGCGAGCTTTATATGGGCGTCGACGCGGTGGTGAAGCAGCTCGATCCCTCGACCTATGAGAAGGACGAGAAGCAGCGCACGATCGTGCTGACCGAAGACGGCACCGAGAAGGTCGAGCGGATGCTCGAGGATGCGGGGCTGCTGGTCGGCGCCAATTTGTACGACTTCGAGAACACGCAGGTGGTCCACCACCTGAACCAGGCGCTGCGCGCGAACGTGATGTTCAAGCTCGACACCGACTACATCGTCAAGGACGGCAAGATCGTCATCATCGACGAGTTCACCGGCCGCATGATGGACGGCCGCCGCTGGTCCGAGGGCCTCCACCAGGCGGTGGAAGCCAAGGAAGGTGTGCAGATCGAGCCGGAGAACCAGACGCTCGCGTCGATTACCTTCCAGAACTATTTCCGCATGTACCCCAAGCTGGGCGGCATGACGGGCACCGCGGCGACCGAGGCGGCGGAGTTCTACGACATCTACAAGATGAACGTCGTCACCATCCCGACCAACCTGCCGGTGCAGCGCGTCGACGAGGAGGACGAGTTCTACAAGACGACCGAGGAAAAGTTCGCGGCGATCGCCAAGAAGATCAAGGAGCATTCCGCCAAGGGCCAGCCGGTGCTGGTCGGCACGGTCTCGATCGAAAAGTCCGAGCTGCTTTCCGAGTTCCTCAAGAAGGAAAAGGTGCCGCACGAGGTGCTGAACGCCCGCTTCCACGAGAGCGAGGCGCATATCGTGGCGCAGGCGGGCCGGCTCGGCGTCGTCACCGTCTCGACCAACATGGCAGGCCGCGGCACCGACATTCAGCTGGGCGGCAATATCGAGTTTCGCGTCAACGACGAGCTCTCCGAGATGCCCGAGGGGCCGGAGCGCGATGCGGCGATCGAGAAGATCAAGCGCGAGGTCCAGGAAGAGAAGGACAAGGTGATCGCCGCGGGCGGCCTGTTCGTGCTCGGCACCGAGCGCCACGAGAGCCGGCGCATCGACAACCAGCTCCGCGGCCGTTCGGGCCGTCAGGGCGATCCGGGCCTCAGCCGCTTCTATCTGTCGCTCGACGACGATCTGCTGCGCATCTTCGGCTCGAACACGCTGTTCGCGCGCATGATGCGTTCGAACATCGAGGACGGCGAGGCGATCGGCAGCAAGTGGCTGTCCAAGGCGATCGAGACCGCGCAGAAGAAGGTCGAGGCGCGCAAC